>NZ_CAUM01000030.1 GCF_000350085.1 Mesorhizobium metallidurans STM 2683 | reverse complement strand
GCGCCCCACTTGGACGCACAAAGGACCCTCACTGATTCAGCCGGCGTCCGGTCTTGGCGTCGAACAGATGCGCGCAGGCGCGATCGATCTCGATCCGGACCGGCTCGCCCTGCTTCAGCGCCAGCCTCTCGCGGAACAGGCAGGAGATGTCTTCGCCCGAACAATCCACCCTGGCGAAAATCTCGGAACCCGTGGCTTCCAGCTGCGTGACCGTACCTGAGATCCCTTGTGCCGCCGCCCGGATATGTTCGGGCCGAATGCCATAAACGAGCTCACCACCCGAGGCATGGGTCGGATGAACGTCTTCAGGCAAGGGCAGGGTCAACCCGCCCGTGCTGCGGAACACGCCTTCCTCGATCCGGCCATGGATGAAATTCATGGCCGGCGAGCCGATGAAGCCGGCGACGAACAGATTGGCCGGGCGGTCGTAGAGATCGAGCGGCGCGCCGATCTGCTCGACCAGGCCGTCATGCAGCACGACGATCTTGTCGGCCATGGTCATGGCCTCGATCTGGTCGTGCGTGACATAGATGGT
This sequence comes from Mesorhizobium metallidurans STM 2683, assembly GCF_000350085.1. Classification (GTDB taxonomy): domain Bacteria; phylum Pseudomonadota; class Alphaproteobacteria; order Rhizobiales; family Rhizobiaceae; genus Mesorhizobium; species Mesorhizobium metallidurans. The sequence goes on along the minus strand of NZ_CAUM01000030.1, from coordinate 53,869 downwards.
GGTGGTGCCCAGCCGCTGGTGCAGCGCCTTGATCTCGCCGCGCATCTGCACGCGCAATTTGGCGTCGAGATTGGAGAGCGGCTCGTCGAACAGGAAGACCTGCGGGTCGCGCACGATGGCGCGGCCCATGGCGACGCGCTGGCGCTGGCCGCCGGAGAGCTGGCGCGGATAGCGGTCGAGCAGCTTGTCGAGGCCGAGGATGCCAGCCGCCCTGTTGACGCGGCTGGCGGTATCGGCCGGGTCGGCTTTCTTGATCTTGAGCGCGAAGCCCATATTGTCGGCCACCGTCATATGCGGATAGAGCGCGTAGTTCTGGAACACCATGGCGATGTTGCGGTCGCGCGCCCTGAGGTCGTTGACGGTGCGCTCGCCGATCGCGATCTTGCCGCCGGAGATCGTTTCCAGTCCGGCGATCATGCGCAGCAGCGTCGACTTTCCGCAGCCCGACGGCCCGACCAGGATGACGAACTCGCCGTCGGCGATATCGACGCTGACATCGTGGATGATCCGGGTGGCTCCGAAAGCCTTCTGCACGTTGTTGATGGTAACCGATGCCATTGGATGTCTCCGCAAATGAGTGATGTCGGGCGGGTGCTCAGCCGCCCTTGACGGCGCCCGCGGTCAGCCCCGCGACGATCTGCCGTTGCGCGAACATGGTCAGCACCAGCACCGGCAGCGTCACCACCAGGGCTGCCGCCGCGAGCGGTCCCCAGCTCACCTGCTCGTAGGACAGCATGTTGTAGACGGCGACCGGCAATGTCCGAGTCTCGCGGCTGGCGAGCACCACGCCGAAGACGAAATTGTTCCACGAGAAGATGACCGACAGGATGAAGGCGACGACGATGCCCGGCTTGGCGATCGGCAGGGCGACCAGCCGGAACACTTGCCAGGCACTGGCGCCGTCGATGTTGGCGGCCTCTTCCAGCTCCATCGGCGTCGTCTCGAAATAGCCGATCATCACCCAGACCACGATCGGCACCGTGACCACCAGGTGGATGATGATCTGCGGCCACAGCGTGCCGAGGATGCCCAGCCATTGGAACAGCAGGAACAGCGGGATGAGATAGGAAAGCCCCGGCGTCATGCGGGCGATCATGATGACGACAGCCGACCGTTCCGCCTTGAGCCGGGCGATGCCGTAGCCGGCCGGCACCCCGATCAGCAGCGCCAGCAGCGTCGCCGTGCCGGTCACCAGAACCGAATTCCAGAGATAGAGCAGGAAATTGTTCTCCTCGAACACCTTTGCATAGTTCGACCAGGCCAGGCGTTCGGGAATGAAGATCGGCGGGTAGGCGCCGTTGTCGATCTCGAACTTCAGCGACAGCGAGATCATCCAGAGGAAGAACAGGATCGCCGGCGAGACGAGGACCAGCGCCGCGAAAAACAGGCCGATCCGGTTGAAGATCCGTGAGCTCATCTATTTGCCCTCCTGATCGATCCATTGCGAGCGCTGGCGCAGCATCAGCAGGATGAAGGACAGGGCCACGATGACGATGAAGAACACCACGGCCATGGCCGAGCCATAGCCAATGTCGTAGTAGGAGAAGGCGGTGTTGTAGAGATAGATGTTGATGGTTTCCGAGGCCGTGCCCGGTCCGCCCTGGGTCATCGCGTAGATGATGTCGAAGCTCTTCAGCGCATCGATCGAGCGGATGATGACGGCGATCATCAGGAAGGGCGCGATCATCGGCAGGGTGAGGTAGCGGAACTGCTGCCAGACATTGGCGCCGTCGATCTCGGCGCTCTCGAAGGGCTCGCGCGGCACCGAGGCCAGCCCGCCCAGCACGATCAGCATCACCAGCGGCGTCCACTGCCAGGTCTCGACCGCGACCAGCGACGGGATGACCGTATTGGCATTGAAGATCCATTCCTGCGACGGGATGCCGACCAGCGACAGAAGGTAGTTGAGCACGCCGAGCTGCGGATGGAACATCATGGTCCAGACCAGCGCCACCGCCACGGGCGTCGCCATCATCGGCATCACGAAGACGCCGCGCAGCAGGCCGCGCAGCGGAAACTTGGCGTCGAAGATCAGCGCGGCGACGGTGCCGAAGAGCATTGGCGCTGCCACCGACAGGAACGTGTAGGTCAATGTATGCCAAAGCGATTCCCAGAACCGGGCGTCGCTTGCCAGGCGCAGATAGTTCTCCATCCCGGCAAAGCTTCGCGACTGGCCGAGCGTCCAGCGGTTGACGCTCATCCATAGCGTGAACGCCCAGGGAAAGACGATCACGGCGCCGACGACGACAAGGGCCGGAACGACGAAGGGCCAATAGTTGGGAGCCAGCCGAACCGGCTGGCCCCCTTCGATTGTCTGCGTCGTGACCCCGGTGCGTTCTGGGGTGATGGCCGACATCAGCCTTGCTCGCTCCTGTCGAGCACCGGCTGGAATTGCTCGGTGGCCTTCTTCAGCTCATCGGCGGGATCGGCGCCGGCGATCATGTTGGTCAGCGCCACGCCATAGATATCGCGGAATTCGGTGACCGGGATGATGACCGGCAGCGCCAGCCGGCTGACATTGCCGGAGCCGACCACGGCGTCGAGCCAGCTTGCCGGCATGGTAACGCCTTCGCGCACCTTGGGATCCTCCAGCACCGATTTGCGGAACGGCACGCCGGCGCCGGCCTGCAGCAGGCGCGCGCCCATCGCCGGGGACACCGCCCACTGGCAGAAGAGATAGGCGGCCTCCTTCTTTTCGCTGGCGGCCGTCACGCCGATGCCGTCGCCGAAGGTGCCGGAGGCATGCGCCTTGGGGCCTTTTGGCATCACGCCATAGCCCACCTTGCCGACCACGCGCGATTTTTCCGGATTTTCCATCGGCGGGGCAAAGCCGACGCCGTCGAGCCACATGCCGATCTTGCCTTGCAGGAAGGCGGACTGCGCCTCGGCCCAGTTGAAGCCGGTGACGCCTGGAGGAGCAGTCTTGGTCATCAGGCGCTGATAGAGGCTGGCGGCCGCGATCGCCTCCGGCGAGGTGGTACGAAGCTTCCCCGCGGTGTCGAGCGGCGTCATGTCGTAGCCAAGCATCAGCGACGTCCACACCGGCGTGTTGGCGTTCTTGAGGCCGCGAGCCACAAAACCGAAAGTATTGCTCGACGGGTCGGTCAGCGCCTCGGCGGCAGCCACCAGTTGCTCGAACGTCTCGGGGTATTTGATGCCCTTGGCTTCGAACAGTTCCTTGTTCCAGTAGAGGATCCAGTAATCCACCGAGAACGGCAGCGAGCGCAGCACGCCCTGGCCGTCCTTGGCGAACAGCATGCCGGCCTCGGCGAAATCGCTTTCGACCAGCCCTGGATCGGTAAGGCTTGGGTCGGCAAGATAACCGGAGATGTCGGCCAGCCAGCCACCCTTCTCGAACTGCCGCTTCTGCACGTGATAGCTCAGATGCACGACGTCGAAGCTCGGCTTGCCGGAGCTCAGCTCGATCACCGTCTTCTGGCGCTGCTGCTGCTCGGGCGTCGCCTCGGCATTGACCTTGATGCCGGTCAATTCCTCGAATTCGGCGAGATACTTCAGGATGGTGTCGCTGCGCGGGCTCTTCACCAGATTGACGTCGAGCGTCGTGCCGGCAAAGCGCTTCCAGTCGACACCAGCGGCGAAGCCGGGGCGCAGGCCGGCAAAGCCGGCGGCGGCAAGTGCCGCGGTTCCCTGAAGCAATTGCCTCCTGGTCGGGTTGAACGGATTGTACGACATTTTTTCCTCCCGGTTGCTGTCGTTGTCGATTGCGCCGCGGCTGCGGCGCGCTCATGCTTCCTCAGATCTGGAGCGCCAGCCGGCGCGCATTGTCGATATGCGCGCTGATCGCCTCGACCGCTTTCTGCGGGTCGCGGCTTTCGAGCGCCTCGATCACCGCCAGATGCTCGCGCATCACCGGCACGACGCGGCCGTCGATGCGGAAGCGCTCCTGGTGGATCAGCCGGATCTTCACGGAATTGACCAGATAGGCCTTGGCGATGATTTCGTTGCCGAGCGCATTGATGAAGGTATCGTGCATGGCCCAGTCGATAGTCTGCGCCTTGGCTTCCATCTCCGGTGTCGGCGTCTCGGCCTGCGCCTGGGCCAGCATGTCCTCATGCTCGCGCCGCAGACGGGCAAGCTCGGCGTCGGACGCAGTGGTCGTGAACAGCGCGACCGCTTCGCGCTCCATGAACAGGCGGAACTGGAAAGCCTCGCGGATCAGGCTGATGTCGATATGCGCGATCTGCATGCCGCGCTGCGGGATCGTCGTCAGCAGTCCCTCGGCCTCGAGGCGCGGAACGATCTCGCGGATGGCGCCGAGCGGCAGCCCGGTGAAGGCGACCAGTTCGCGTTGCGATACGAACTGGCCCGGCAGCAAGTCACGGGCCAGCAAATGCCGCGTGAAGCTGGCATAGGCCTTCTCCCGGAGATTGGTCAGTTCGTTGCCGTTGCCCATCTTGAAACCGATATCCTGGCGCGCTTCCCGTGCCGTTCAGGCCGGGATTGCCGCAGACCGTCGTATGCGGCGACAAGCTGTTGCCGCTCCGGCAAGGCGACCGGCTCCAGCGGCGGGCGAACCGCCAGCCAGCGTTCGTCGCCGGTCTTGTGCGCCACCATCGCCTTCACCGCCGGGATGACCGGATGCTTGAGCAGCTCGAGCACGAAGCGCTCGACGCGGGGATCGTCGCGGCCGTTCTCGGCCATGGCGCGGATTTCGGCGGCAGCAAAGTTGGCCATGCCCGAGATCGCGCCCTGGGCGCCAATCCGCACCGCTTGCGCCAGATGCCTTTCGTCGCCGATCAGGATCACCAGGTCGCCATGGGCGCCAAGCAGCGCCTGGCTGTAATCCCAGTCGCCGCCGGAATCCTTGACCCCGGTTACCACGCCCGGAAAGGCGGCGCGCAGCCGGCCGATCAGGCCGAGCGACAACTTTACCATGGTGACGGATGGGATGTTGTAGACGAGCACGTCGCGGGCGAGCGGCCCGAGTGCGGCGAACACCGCGGAAAACCAGCCGAACAGGCCGTCGTCGCCGACATTCTTGAAGTAGCTCGGCGGCGCCAGGAGGATGTTGCGGGCGCCGCGCCGCAAGGCGTCGCGCGCCTGCCCGGCGGCGTCTTCGACAGCATCCATCAGCACGCCGGCAACGAGCTGGTTTGGCGCGATGCCGGCAGCCAGCATGGCCTCGATGACGGACCGCCGTTCCTGCGTGCCCACCGACGCGCCTTCGCCGGTGGTGCCGAAAAGCGTAACGCTGCCGCAGCCTTCGGCCAGGCATTTGCGCGCCTGGGCGACCATCGCGGGCATGATGATTTGCCCGGAGGCATCGAAAGGCGTGGCAAGGGCGGCCGAGAGGCCAAAGCGTGATGTCACCGGGCGGTCTCCGAAAGGAAGTTCGTGGTCAGCACTATCACACTAACATGTTAGTAGTAAACCACCTTGTTGATGTTTTTCGTCCGATCGTCGCCCGCCTTGTAATTTTCAGCCGGACGGGCCGTCTCTCGTGACCGAATTCGTATGCCATCGACGACTGGCTGAAGAACGCCGCGCGGTAGAACGGTGGCGCGATGGCAGAACCTTTTGATGTTGGCGTCCCGCCGACGTTTCAAAGGACCGCCACGCCGCGGCGTGGTCATGTGATCACCGATCGATCCGCGTCGACAAAATAATCGAGGACGATGTCCGCTCGACCCCGTCCATCGCGCCGATCTCGTCGAGGAGCGTGTCGAGATCCCTGATCGACGGCGCGTCGACGATGACGATCATGTCGAAATTGCCGCTCACCGAATGTAGCGTCCTGACCGGCGCCAGCGCCTGCAGGGCGCGCACCACTCTGTCGGCAAGCTTGGGCGTGACCGTGAGCAGGACATGCGCCCGCACCAGGCCGCGCTCATAGTCCGGCGAAAGCCGCACCCCGTAGCCGGCGATGATGCCGCGCTGTTCCAGCCGCTCGATCCGGCTCTGCACGGTCGTCCGCGAGACGCCGAGCCGCCGCGCCAGATCCGCCGTTGAGGCGCGCGCATTGTCGCGCAGCAGCGAGAGCAGAGCTTGTTCGGCCTCACTAAGCATTTCGACCAACTCCGTCGGCATATCGATCATTTAGTCACTTCGTTTCGAACAATTCCACGCTTTCTTTCGACAGGCAAGCTGCGATTCTGTGCTCTTAACCAGGTTAGTCGAGGGAAGCCGTCATGAAGAAAATCGTAATCGTCGGCGCCGGCAAGATCGGCTCGACCATCGCCGATATGCTCGCCGCGACCGGCGACTATCATGTCACCCTCGTCGATCGCTCGGTGGCGCAGCTGGGCTCGGCCGAACTGCCGGCCACGGTCAAAACGCTGGAGCTCGACATTGCAAAGGTTGGCGCTCTCGAAGCAGCGCTCGTCGGCAGTTTCGCGGTGCTGAGCGCGGCACCCTTCCATTTGACCACACGCATCGCCGAAGCGGCGGCAACCGCCGGCGTGCACTATCTCGACCTGACCGAGGATGTCGCCGCCACCAGGCGCGTTAGGGAATTGGCCCGTTCCGCCAAAAACGCCTTCATCCCGCAATGCGGGCTGGCGCCGGGCTTCATCTCGATCGTCGCCAATGATCTGGCCAGCCGCTTCGACACGCTGGAGAGCGTGCGCATGCGGGTCGGCGCGCTGCCGCAATACCCGTCCAATGCGCTGAACTACAATCTGACCTGGAGCACCGACGGCGTCATCAACGAATATTGCGAACCTTGCGAGGCGATCGTCGAAGGCGAGCTGGTCGAGGTGCCGCCGCTGGAGGAGCGCGAGGAATTCTCGCTCGACGGCGTCACCTACGAGGCGTTCAACACGTCCGGGGGACTAGGCACCCTCGCCGAGACGCTGAAGGGCAGAGTGCGCACGCTGAACTACCGCACCATCCGCTATCCAGGCCACGCCGCGATCATGAAGGCGCTGCTCAACGACCTCGGCCTCCGCCACCGCCGCGACGTGCTGAAGGACATTTTCGAAAGCGCCCTGCCGGCGACATTGCAGGATGTGGTCATCGTCTTCGTCACCGTCAGCGGCCTGAAGAGCGGCCGCCTGCTGCAGGAGACCTACGCCAACAAGATCTATTCGAAGCGCATCGGTGACACCGTGCGCAGCGCCATCCAGATCACCACGGCGTCCGCCATCTGCGCCGTGCTCGACATGCTGGCCGACGGCAGCCTGCCGGCCAAGGGTTTCGTCAGGCAGGAAGACATCGCGCTCGACGCCTTCCTCGCCAACCGTTTTGGGCACGCCTATGCGCAACACGAGATGGTGAGCCGGCTGGCGAGCTAGGTTCCTGGCGACCCCGCGTCTTCGTCATCCTGGGGCGGAGCAAGGAGCGAAGCGACGCGGCGCAGACCCCAGGATCCATGCCGTTACGCAAAGGCGCATCTACGGTGCAGAATTCTGCTCCGTCGCATTCTTCGGCGGCTTTCACGGCATGGATCCCAGGGTCTTCGCTCCGCTTCGCGTTCGCTACGCCCTGGGATGACGAAGCATAGGGGCGGCCCTTATCAACATTCTGCCGCCTGCCCTCAAACATGCAGCGCGTGCCCCAGCGCCTTCAGCGCCGCTTCCTGAAAACCCTCGCCCTGCGTCGGATGGGCGTGGATGGTGCCCGCGATGTCCTCCAGCCTTGCGCCCATTTCCAGCGCCAGGCCAAAGGCCGCCGACAGTTCCGACACGCCTTGCCCGACCGCCTGGATGCCGAGCACCAGATGGTTGTCGGCTCGGGCAACGACGCGGACGAATCCCTCCTCACCCAGCTTCGTCATCGCCCGGCCATTGGCGGCAAAAGGAAACTGGCCGATCTTGATCTCGCCACCCAGCGCCTTCGCCTCCTCCGGTGACAGGCCCGCCGTGACCAGCTCGGGATCGGTGAAGCAGATCGCCGGGATTGAGCGCTTGTCCCAGCTTCTTTTGTGGCCGGCGACGATCTCGGCGACCATTTCGCCTTGCGCCATCGCCCGATGCGCCAGCATTGGCTCGCCGGTGACATCGCCAATGGCGAAGACGCCACGCATCGAGGTGCGGCACTGGTCGTCGATGCGGATGAATTTGCCTGCCCCATCTTTGCCCGCCCCATCTTTGCCCGCCATGTCGAGATCGATCTGCTCAAGCCCAAACCCTTCGGTCAGCGGCTTGCGGCCGACCGTGACCAGGATCTTGTCAGCGGCAACCCTGGCGTTCTTGCCGTCCGCTGTCTCGACCAGCAGCGCATCGCCTTTGCCTGCTTGTCCTTTGCCCGCCTGTCCCTCACTTGCCAGGCCCTTGGCCTTGGCACCGGTCATCACCTCGATGCCGAGCTCGGCCAGCCGCTTCACCACTGGTCGGGTCAACTCCGCATCATATTGGGCGAGCACGCGCGGCAAGGCCTCGACCACGGTCACCGCGGCGCCGAGCTTGGCGAAGGCGATGCCGAGCTCCAGCCCGATATAGCCGCCACCGACGACCGCGAGCCTTTTGGGCACCGCGCCCAGCGCCAGCGCTTCGGTCGACGAGATCACCGGGCCGCCGAACGGCAGGAACGGCAGTTCGACCGGTGCCGAGCCGGTCGCGATCACCACCGTCTCGGCGCGGATCACCTGCGTCCCGGTCTCCGTCTCGACCTCCACGGTCTTGCCGTCGCGGAACGTCGCCCAGCCCTGCACAGTCTTGACCTTGGCTTTCTTGAGCAGCCCGGCAATGCCATTGGTCAGCCGGCTAACGATACCGTCCTTCCAGACGACCGTTTTTGCCAGGTCGAGCGATGGCGGCGCGGCCGATATGCCGAGCGGGCTCTTGCCGCTAGCCATATGCGCGACCTTCTCGAACTCCTCCGCCGCGTGAATCAGTGCCTTGGACGGGATGCAGCCGACATTGAGGCAGGTGCCGCCCGGCCTGCCGGCTTCGACGATCACCGTGTCGATGCCGAGCTGGCCGGCGCGAATGGCGCAGACATAGCCGCCGGGCCCGGCGCCGATGACGAGCAGCTTGCAGGAGATTTCTTTCATTTTGGCACCCTGGTTATCCAAGCCGGCGGGACAGCGCCCCCCTCATTCTTCGCCCCTGCGATCCTCCCTTCATGATCTCAATCCATGAAAATCAGCGCCGGCGTCTCCAGCAGCGTCTTGATGCGCTGGACAAACACCGCGGCGTCCCAGCCGTCGATCACCCGGTGGTCGAAGCTGGAGGACAGGTTCATCATCTTGCGCGGCATGAACTGCGTGCCGTCCCACACCGGCCGCACCATCATCTTGTTGACGCCGACGATCGCCACTTCCGGATGGTTGATGACCGGCGTCGTTGCCACGCCGCCCATGGCGCCGAGCGAGGTGATGGTGATGGTCGATCCCGACAGCTCGTCACGCGTCGCCGTGCCGGATTTGGCCGCCTCGGCCAGCCGGTTGAGCTCGGCGGCGCAATCCCAGATGTCACGCGCCTCGGCATGCCTGACCACCGGGACCACCAGCCCCGACGGCGTCTGCGCGGCAATGCCGATATGGACGCCGCCATGCTGGTGGATGATGCCGGCCTCGTCGTCGAACAGCGCGTTGAGCTGGGGCTGGTCGGCGATCGCCCTGACCATCGCCCGCATCAGGAACGGCAGCAGCGTCAGCTTCGGCCGTTCCGCGCCGGCCGGCCGTTTCTCCTTGTTGAGCGCGGCACGCAAGTCCTCCAATGCGGTGACGTCGATCTCCTCGACATAGGTGATGTGCGGGATGCGCGATTTGGCGAGCGCCATTTTCTCGGCGATCTTGCGCCTCAGCCCGATCACCTTGATGTCCTCGATCGCGTCGTTGCGGGCGAGGCCGGATGTCCTGGCGACCTGCGGTCCCCGCGCCAGGAAGGCATCGATGTCCTCGTGGCCTATGCGGCCGGCCGGACCGCTGCCGGCGACCTGCCTGAGGTCGATGCCTGCCTCCCTGGCCCGCAGCCGGATGGCGGGCGAGGCCAGCGGCTTTTCGCCTTCGGGGCGTGGTGCGCCACCGGGCGCAGCAACTCGAGATGTCGGCGCAGTACCCCCACCCCTAACCCCTCCCCGCAAGGGAGAGGGGGATTCTGTCGCCGCCGCTCCCACGCCTTCGATTCCTTTGGAATCTACTGATGACGACAAGGTGGGCTTTGCTCCGACCTTGGAGGCGGTGGCACGTCCCCCTCCCCCTTGTGGGGAGGGGCTAGGGGTGGGGGTACTGCGCTGGCGTTCGGGGCTAGGGGTGGCGCCCTCCTCAACTTCTTGCAGCGCATCCTTCACATTGCCCTCGCCCGCCACTTTCAGCCGCACGATCGGCGAGCCGATCGCCACCGTGTCGCCGATCTCGGCGCCGAGCCACAGGATCTCGCCATCGACGGGCGACGGAATTTCGACCGTCGCCTTGTCGGTCATGACAGCGGCAAGCACGGCGTCCTCGCGCACGAGATCGCCGACCTTGACGTGCCACTCGACGAGCTCGGCTTCGGCGACGCCTTCGCCGACATCCGGCAGCTTGATGACATGCTCGCCCATCTCAGGCCTCCCCCACTCTAGGCTTCCAATGTTTCGACGAGTGCACGCCCGACCCGGGCGGGGCCGGGGAAATAGTCCCATTCCTGCGCATGCGGATAGGGCGTGTCCCAGCCGGCAACCCGCGCCACAGGCGCTTCGAGGTGATAGAAACAATTCTCCTGCACCAGCGCCGACAGCTCGGCGCCGAAGCCGGAGGTCAGCGTCGCCTCGTGCACGACCACGCAGCGCCCGGTCTTTTTCACCGAGGCGACGATGGTTTCGAGATCGAGCGGCAGCAATGTCCTGAGATCGATGATCTCGGCGTCGATGCCGGCCTCCCCGGCCGCCGCCTCGGCGACATAGACCATGGTGCCATAGGCAAGCACGGTGACCGCAGCGCCCGGCCGCCGGATGACGGCCTTGCCGAGCGGGACCGTATAATGGCCGTCGGCGACTTCGCCCAGCTCATGCTTGGACCACGGCGTCACCGGGCGGTCGTGGTGGCCGTCGAAGGGACCGTTGTACAGCCGCTTCGGCTCCAGGAAGATCACCGGGTCGGGATCCTCGATCGCCGCGATCAGCAGGCCCTTGGCGTCATGCGGATTGGACGGCACCACGACCTTCAGGCCGGAGACATGGGTGAACAGCGCCTCCGGGCTCTGGCTGTGGGTCTGGCCGCCGAAGATGCCGCCGCCGGTCGGCATGCGCACCACGATCGGGCAGGTGAAATCGCCGTTCGAGCGGTAGCGCAGCCGCGCCGCCTCCGAGACGATCTGGTCGTAGGCCGGATAAACATAGTCGGCAAACTGCACCTCGACGCAGGGCTTCAAACCATAGGCAGCCATGCCGATTGCCGAGCCGACGATGCCCGCCTCGCTGATCGGCGCGTCGAAGCAGCGGCTCTTGCCGTATTTCGCCTGCAGGCCTTGCGTGCAGCGGAAGACGCCGCCGAAAAAGCCGACATCCTCGCCGAACACGATGACTTGGCTGTCGCGCGCCATCGACACGTCCATGGCGTCGCGGATCGCCTCGATCATGGTCCGTCTTGGCATGGTCAGACCCCTGCCTGCTGGCGCTGGCGCCTCAGATGCGGCGGCATCTCGGCATAGACGCCTTCGAACATGTCGCGCGCCGACGGCTTGCCGCCGGCATGCAGCGTGCCATGGCTCTCGGCTTCTTTCTGCGCCGCGATCACCGTCTCGAGGATTTCCGCCTCGGCCTGGGCGTGGCGCTCGTCCGACCAGACGCCGCGCTGGATGAGGTGGTTCTTCAGCCTAACGATCGGGTCGCCGAGCGGCCAGGCGTCGGACTCGGCCTTCGGCCGGTAGGCGGACGGATCGTCGGAGCTCGAATGCGCGCCGACGCGGTAGGTGACATATTCGACCAGCGTCGGCCCGAGATTGCTGCGCGCCCGTTCCGCCGCCCATTTGGCCACCGCATGCACGGCGAGATAGTCGTTGCCGTCGACCCGCAGCGAAGGGATGCCGAAGCCTAGGCCCCTTGCGGCAAAAGTGCCGGAGCCGCCGCGCGCAATGCCCTGAAAGGTCGAGATCGCCCACTGGTTGTTGACGACGTTCAGCACGACCGGGGCCTTGTAGGTCGAGGCGAACACGAGGGCTGCGTGGAAGTCGGACTCGGCCGTCGAGCCGTCGCCGATCCAGGCGGCGGCGATCCTGGAATCGTTGGAGATGGCCGAAGCCATCGCCCAGCCGACCGCCTGGATGTATTGCGTCGCCAGGTTGCCGGAAATCGAGAAGAAGCCGTGCTCCTTCGACGAATACATGATCGGCAATTGCCGACCCTTCAGCGGATCGGCCTCGTTCGAATAGATCTGGTTCATCATCGTGACCATCGGATAGCCGTCGGCGATGAGCAGGCCGGCCTGCCGATAGGTTGGAAAATTCATGTCGCCCTTGGTCAGCGCCTTGCGGAAGGCGCAGCTCACCGCCTCTTCGCCGAGATGCTGCATGTAGAAGGAGGTCTTGCCCTGGCGCTGCGCCATCTGCATGCGCTGATCGAAGCTGCGCAGCGTCATCATATGGCGCAACCCTTCCAGCAGCTCGTCATCGGAAAGCAGTCCGGCCCAGGGCCCGACGGCCTCGCCATTGCGGTTGAGCACACGGATGATCGAAAACGCCATGTCGCGGATGGCGCGCGGATCGACATCGATTTCGGGCCGCGGCACCGACCCGGCATTGGGTATCGTCACATTGGAGAAATCCGGCGTCCCGCCCGGCCGCACTTCCGGTTCCGGCACATGGAAGCGCAACATTCCAGCATCGGCCATGACCTTCGTCCTCCAGTGTCGCCCGATCTTCGCACACCGCCAGACCAGTGCCAATTCGTCGGGGCGATTGAAATGCTACCGAATAATCTCCGGCCGGCCGCAGACCTCGCCGCAGCGTAAGATGGCTACAAGCGCTCGTAATTTCCTGTCTAACTTCCGCAGCAGCGCGCAATTTGGGGAAAGATTACGCGAGCTTTCCGCCAGAAGATTGAGCGCAGGCGCCAGAGCTGCCAATTTCCCCGCGGGCAGGGCAATCGCATATGGCAGCGCCTGCCCCCCACTCCGGCCGCTGCGCGGCCACCTCTCCCCCATGTCATTGGGGGAGAGGAAACCCAGGCCTTTCAAGGCCGCGACCACGGCGATTGGCGTTTCCTCTGCCCCACTTTGTGGGGGAGAGGTGGCTCGGCGAAGCCGAGACGGAGTGGGGGAGCGCCATATGCGATTGCCCTGCCCTCAAAGGGGAGATCGCCCTCCGTTCACCCGGCGCCTTATCATACTACCCGCACCATGCTAACCATCCCCCATGGCACAGAAGAAAGCCTACGAGGTTGATTCCTGGCTCGCGAAGCCCGATCCGCGCATCTCGATCGTCCTGATCTACGGTCCCGATCGCGGGCTCGTCGCCGAGCGCGCCAGGGCATTTGTCGCGAAGACCGGCCTGCCGCTCGACGATCCGTTCTCGGTGGTCAGGCTCGACGGTTCGGAGATCGACCGCGACGAGGGCCGCCTGCTCGACGAGGCCCGCACCGTGCCGATGTTTTCGGATCGGCGGCTTCTGTGGGTGCGCAATGCCAGCGGCCAGAAGGCGCTGGCCGACGACGTGAAGGCGCTTGTCATGGACCCCGCGCGCGACGCGATCATTCTCATCGAAGCCGGCGACCTGAAGAAGGGCGTTGGTCTGCGCTCAATCGTCGAGGCGGCCGACAGCGCCATGGCCCTGCCCTGCTACGCCGATGAGGCCAGGGACATCGATGCGGTCATCGACGACGAACTGCGCAAGGCCGGCATGTCGATGGCATCAGACGCCCGGCAGGCGCTGCGCCGCAACCTTGGCGGCGACCGGCTGGCCTCGCGCGGCGAGATCGAAAAGCTGGTGCTCTATGCCCACGGCCAGAAGGAAATCGGCTTCGATGACGTCAAGGCGACGTCGGGCGATGTGTCCGGTCTCTCCTTCGACGATGCCGTCGATGCCTTGATCGAGGGCAAAATCAACGATTTCGACACCGCCTTCACCCGCCATTGCCAATCCGGCGGCCAACCCTTCCTGGTGTTGTCGTCGGCGATGCGGCAATTGCAGGCGATGCAGGCCATGCGCGGCCAGATGGACGCCGGCGGCCGCAACGCCGCTTCAGTCGTGGCCTCGGCCCGCCCGCCGGTTTTCTTCTCGCGGCGCAAACTGGTCGAGCGGGCGCTCGAACGCTGGAACAGCGAGGCGCTCGGCCGCGCCCTCAACCGCCTGCAGACCGCCGTGCTGCAAACAAGGCGGCGGCCCGATTTGTCGGTCGCGCTCGCCCGGCAGGCGCTGCTCGGCATTGCTGTGGAAAGCGCGAGGCTGGTGCAGAGGTAGGAGAGGCAATCGCATATGGCAGCGCCTGTCCCCCACTCCGGCCGCTGCGCGGCCACCTCTCCCCCACGTCATGGGGGAGAGGAAACCCAGGCCTTTCAAGGCCGCGACCACGGCGATTGGCGTTTCCTCTGCCCCACTTTGTGGGAGAGAGGTGGCTCGGCGAAGCCGAGACGGAGTGGGGCAGCGCCATATGCGTTTGCCCTGCCGTCAAGGGGAGAGATTGACGGCTGCTGCGATTTCGCCAACCGTCATGTCTCAAAGAGAAAGGCCGGCACAGTGGCCGACCCCTTTTAAACGCAAGGAATTGATCCTAAACCAGAACTTCATTTGCCGGCTAAATATCGCGATCTTTCAACGATCTACCGCTCCTGCTTCAGCCGTCGGCACAGTTCATCGAGCTGCTCCAGCGTCCGGTAGGAGACGTGGATCATACCGCCCTTCCCCTTGTGCTCGATCGATACGATCATGCCGATCGTGTCGGTCATCAGCTTTTCCAGCGCCAGCGTGTCGGCATCCTTCCGCGCCGGTTGGGCTTTCCTTGGCGCGACTGGCGCCCCGGCCGGCGCCTGCGCCAGAGCTTCGGCCTGGCGCACCGAAAGCCCATCCTCGACGATCCGCTTGGCAAGACCGGCCGGATCCTCTGATGTCACCAGCGTGCGGGCGTGGCCGGCCGACAGAGCACCGTCGACCAGCATGTCGCGGATCACGTCGGGCAGCTTCAACAGCCGCAGCGTATTGGCGACGTGGCTGCGGCTCTTGCCGATGACATTGCCGAGATCGGCCTGGGTGTAACCGTGGTCGTCGATCAATTGCTGATAGCCCTGCGCCTCCTCGACCGGATTGAGGTCGGCGCGCTGGACGTTTTCGATGATCGCCAGTTCCAGCGCCGTGCGGTCGTTGACGTCGCGGACAATGATCGGGATTTCGGTCAGCCCGGCGCGCTGCGCGGCGCGCCAGCGCCGCTCGCCGGCGATGATCTCGTAGCGGCCGGGCTGCGTTGGCGACGGCCGCGCCACCACCGGCTGCACCACGCCATGCTCGCGGATCGACTGGGCGAGATCGGTCAGTTCCGCATCGCCGAAATGCCGGCGCGGGTTTTTTGGATTGGGGCTGATGAACTCGATCGGCACCTTGCCGTCGGCGCTCATGCCCTGCTTTTCCACCGCCGCCGGGCGATCGATTTCGCCGATCAGCGCCGCCAGTCCCCGCCCCAGTCTTTTTCTCGAAAGGTCTTCGCTCATCGTCCGTCCAGATCGTTTCGCTATCGAATCGGCTTCTTGTTCATATCACTGTCGCAAAATCAGGCGGCATGCCTTACGCGGCGCGCAATTTGCGCTCGCGGCGG
Organism: Mesorhizobium metallidurans STM 2683; assembly: GCF_000350085.1. Lineage (GTDB taxonomy): Bacteria > Pseudomonadota > Alphaproteobacteria > Rhizobiales > Rhizobiaceae > Mesorhizobium > Mesorhizobium metallidurans. The sequence goes on along the minus strand of NZ_CAUM01000030.1, from coordinate 38,245 downwards.
ATCACTTCGGAGGCAAGCTGCAGATAGGCCTGGCTGCCCGAGCATTTGAGGTCGTAGAGGATCGCCGGCTTGCCGTAGGACGGCGCCTCGGAGACACGGACATTGCGCGGGATGATCGTCTCGTAGACCTTGTCGCCCATATGCGCCCTGACATCCTGCACCACCTGGTTGGCGAGGTTGTTGCGGCCGTCATACATGGTCAGCACGATGCCCTGGATGATCAGATCCGGATTGATCGTGCGGCGCACCTGCTCGACCGTTTCGAGCAGCTGACTGAGGCCTTCCAGCGCGAAGAATTCGCATTGCAGCGGAACAAGAACAGAGTCGGCTGCCGCCATTGAATTCAAAGTCAGAAGATTGAGCGACGGCGGGCAGTCAATCAGCACATAGCCGAAGGGCGCGCCACGCTCGCTCGCGGCGCGCAGCGCATTGCGCAGCTTGAGCACCCGGTCGGATGCGGAAGCGATCTCCATCTCGATGCCGAGCAGGTCGAGCGTCGACGGCACGATCGACAGGCCCGGCACCGCCGTCGGGATCGCCGCCGCCTCCAGATCGAGCTCGCCGGTCAGCACATCATAGGACGAAACGGTGCGGTCCTTGCGGTCGATGCCCAGGCCGGTCGAGGCATTGCCTTGCGGATCGAGATCGACGATCAGCACCTTTTCGCCGATCGCCGCCAGCGCCGTGGCCAGATTGATGGCGGTCGTCGTCTTGCCGACGCCGCCCTTCTGGTTGGCTACGGTGATGATTCGAGGGCCATTCTTCATCATGGGTCTATGCCAGAAATTCATTCCGAGGTCGCCAGTTACAGACAAAGGAGTCACAGACGGGGCAGTCACGAATCAGAGGGTTGCAAGCCAGACAATTCGAGGATGACGCCTTGGGCGTCGGTCACGCTGGCATGTTCTACCAGATCGAAGGACCATCGTTGAGTGCTTTCTGCCACTTCGGCGCGGTAATCCCGGCCTTTGTGGAACAGGCCGTGCGCACCCTTGGTCAGCCAGGGCGCCGCCAGGCTGAGCAGCACGGGAAGCGGCGCCAGCGCCCTGGCCGTGACGATTTGCGGCGCCGGAACAAGCGGATAGCTGTCGTCGATGCGGCGCGCGACGACCCGCGCCGGCAGGTTGAACTGGCCGACGATGGCTTGCAGGAAGGATGCTTTTTTCCGATTGCTTTCAATGAGATCGATGCTGGCGCCATCGCGCCCGGCAAGCAGAAAGGCAAGTACCAGGCCTGGAAAGCCGCCGCCCGAGCCGAGGTCGGCCCAGTTCTTCGCCTCGGGCACGATTCGGGCGAGTTGGGCGCTATCTAAGATGTGGCGGCGCCAGACATCATCCTGTGTCGATCGAGCGGCCAGATTTATGCTGCGGTTCCACTTCTGGAAAACCCGTTCGAACTCGACGAGGCGATCGAATGTTTCACGTGAAACCGGGCCGGCTGCCTCTTGCAGGCTGGCCCAGGACGCAGCGCTCACGCAACATCCCTTTGCGCGGCCTCGGCGTTGCGGACATGCGCGGCAATGATCGCGAGCGCCGCCGGCGTCATGCCTTCCATGCGCTGCGCGTCGGCAATGGAGCGCGGCTGGCGCAGCCGCATCTTCTGCTTCAGCTCGTTGGACAGGCCTGGCACCGCGGCGAAGTCGAGCGAAGCCGGGATCCGCCGGCTCTCCTCATGCCTGATCTGCGTGACATCGGCCTGCTGGCGGTCAAGGTAAACGGAATATTTCGCTTCCGTTTCGAGGCGCTCGGCCGTCTTGGCATCGATGGCGCCAAACTCCGGTGCAATCCGCGCCAGCCACGCGATGTCGACGCCGGGATAGGCCAGCAATTCATAGGCCGATCGACGCACGCCATCCCTGTTGATCTCAAGCCCATGGCGCGCCGCCTCATTGGGCGTCATGGTGATGCCGAGCGCGAGCGCCCGCGCCTTCTCCAGCTCCTGGACGACCTCATTGAACCGCCGTGTGCGTTCCCGCGAAGCCATCCCGAGCTTCGTTGCCAGCGGCGTCAGACGCTCATCGGCATTGTCCGCCCGGAGCGACAGCCGGAACTCGGCCCGCGATGTGAACATGCGGTAGGGTTCGCTGATGCCGCGACTGGTCAGGTCGTCGACCATCACCCCGATATAGGCCTCGGTGCGGCTGAGCACGATCTGGTCGCTGCCGGACGCCTTGCGCGCGGCGTTGAGGCCGGCCAGAAGCCCTTGCGCCGCCGCCTCTTCATAGCCGGTCGTGCCGTTGATCTGTCCGGCGAGGAACAGGCCGGAGATCCGCCTGGTTTCCAGCGTCGGCTCGAGCTCGCGCGGATCGACGTGATCATATTCGATGGCGTAGCCGGGCCGCAGCATGGTTGCGCGCTCCAGGCCGGGGATGGTCTTCAATATGTCGAGCTGCACATCCTCGGGCAGTGACGTCGAGATACCATTCGGATAGACGGTGTCGTCGTCGAGGCCTTCCGGCTCCAGGAATATCTGATGGCCCTCACGGTCGCCGAACTTGACGATTTTGTCCTCGATCGACGGGCAGTAACGCGGTCCCACGCCTTCGATCGAGCCGGAATACATGGCGGAACGGCCGAGATTGGCGCGGATCAGTTCGTGTGTGGCCACGGTCGTGCGCGTGATGCCGCAATGGATCTGCCGGTTTTCAATGCGGTCAGTCAGCAGCGAGAACGGCACGGGATGCTCGTCCGCCGCCTGGCTTTCCAGCGAGGCCCAGTCGATGGTGCGGCCGTCGAGCCTGGGCGGCGTGCCGGTCTTCAGCCGCCCGAGCTTGAAGCCGGCGCGGTTCATCGTCGCCGACAGGCCGAGGCTGGCCTGTTCGTTCATGCGGCCGGCGACGATCTTCTTCTCGCCGATATGGATGAGACCGCGCAGGAAGGTTCCGGTCGTCAGCACCGCGGCGCCACAGCTGAGTCTGCTTCCATCGGCCAGCAGAACCGCCACCACGCGCCCATTGTCGATTTCAAGATCCAGCACCTCGCCCTCGACGATTTCGAGATCGTTCTGCTGCCGAATCGCTGCTTGCATGGCAAGGCGATAGAGCTTGCGATCGGCCTGAGTCCGGGGCCCGCGCACTGCCGGACCCTTGCGGCGATTGAGCAGGCGGAACTGGATGCCGGCCGCATCGGCGACGCGTCCCATCAGCCCGTCCATGGCATCGATCTCGCGGACCAGATGGCCCTTGCCAAGGCCGCCGATCGCCGGATTGCAGGACATGACGCCGATTGTATCGAAGCGCAGCGTCACCAGGGCGGTGCGCGCCCCGGCGCGCGCCGCCGCACTGGCCGCCTCGCAACCCGCGTGGCCGCCTCCCACCACAACCACATCATAGTGATCGGTCATTCCAAGTGTTCCAGTTTCAGAGTGGTCGACACATGTGCCCGAGAGCGCCTGCTGTCAAGGATGCAGGGCATACTCGTTTCACGTGAAACAGTCCAAGACGAAACGTCAACTGCTTAACTTCGATAGCAGTCGCCCATGTTTCACGTGAATCCCTCACCTCGCCGCGCTCTGCAATGTTTCACGTGAGTCACTTCCCGATGCAGAACTGCGAAAAGATGACATCCAGCAAATCCTCGACATCGACCGACCCCACAATTCGCCCGAGCCGGTCCGCCGCCAGGCGCAACTCCTCCGCCCGCAACTCCTGTCCGCGCCCCTCCTCCGTCAAAGCTGCAAGCAGATACCGCTTTGTCTCGCTAAGAAGCTCGACATGCCGCAGCCGCGACGGCAGAATATCGCCAGCCTGACCGATTTCCGCCGCGGCGCGGCGTCCGATCTCCGCCAGCAATTCCGGCACACCGGTGCCGTCCCTGACCGAAATCGCGGCATCATAGCCGGTCGTCTGCAACTCCGGCCCTACCAAGTCCGCCTTTGTTCCAATCCTTAACGCCGGTGCATCGGTTGGAATCATGCCGGCTGAAACCGGATTGGCCATGTCCTCCAGCACCAGCAAGAGGTCGGCCCCGTGCGCCTTGGCGCGCGCCTTCTCGATGCCGATCGCCTCAACCTTGCCCGGCGCATCACGAAGACCGGCCGTATCGGTCACCCAGACCCGCATCCCCGAGAGATCCAGCACCACTTCGAGCAGATCGCGGGTCGTGCCGGGCTCATCGGTAACGATCGCGGCCTCGCGCTGGGCCAGCGCATTGAAGAGGCTGGATTTCCCGGCATTCGGCGCCCCGAGGATGACGACTTCGAACCCGTCGCGGATGATCTCGGCGGCCCGGAACCCTTCGACGTGACGGGCGATCTCATCGACCATCGCCCTGACATCCGACCAGACCGCGTCCGCCACGGAACCGGGCACATCGTCCTCGTCGGAAAAGTCGATCTCGGCTTCGATCATCGCCCGCGCATGAATGAGCCGCCGGCGCCAGCCGAGATAGAGCTCGCTTTGCGCGCCTGCGGCATTCCGCACGGCAAAGCGTCGCTGCGCCTCGGTCTCGGCATTGACGAGATCGGCCAGTGCCTCGGTCTCGACCAGATCGACCTTGCCGTTGAGAAAGGCGCGCCGGGTGAATTCGCCGGGCTCGGCATGCCTGACGCCGTCGAAGCCCGCGATCGTCTCCAGCATCTTGGCCGCAACGGCCCGTCCGCCATGAACATGGAACTCGGCGACATCCTCGCCGGTAAAGCTGTTGGGAGCAGGGAAAAAGACAACCAATCCAGCATCGAGCAAGGTTCCATCCGCTGCCCTAAGCTTGCGCAGCGTCGCGATGCGGTCCTTAACCATAGTGCCGGCAATCGTTTCGACAACGAATCGAGTCTGAGCGCCCGAAATCCGGATAACGGCGATGCCGGCAGGCAGGCGGCCGCTGGACAGAGCAACGATGGAATCGCCTGAAATCATTTGCCCGCTCTAATAGACCGCCCTAGCTATGCCTGTTCAATCCAATCTTTTCGCCCGAGTGCCCGACCGTGACATTGCCCGCGCAAAATCTGCTTGCCGAAGAAGCCAGCCCCTATCTGCAGCAGCACAGCGGCAATCCGGTGCACTGGCGGGGATGGTCGCCCGCGGCACTTGCCGAAGCCAGGACCCTGGACCGGCCGATCCTGCTCTCCGTCGGCTATGCCGCCTGCCACTGGTGCCACGTGATGGCGCATGAGAGCTTCGAGAACGACGACGTGGCCGCCGTCATGAACCGTCTCTTCGTCAATATCAAGGTCGACCGCGAGGAGCGGCCGGACATCGACCAGATCTACATGGCCGCGCTGTCCTCGATGGGCGAGCAGGGCGGCTGGCCGCTGACCATGTTCCTGACCCCGGACGGCAAGCCGTTCTGGGGCGGCACCTATTTTCCGCGCGAGGCACGCTACGGCCGCCCCGGTTTCATCCAGGTGATGGAAGCGGTCGACAAGGCCTGGCGCGACAAGCGGCCGAGCCTCAACCAGAGTGCCGACGGCCTGGCCACCCATGTCGAACGGCGGCTGGCCGGCGGCCATGCCAAGGCCGCGCTCGACCGCGATACGCTGGAAAACCTCGCCAATGGCATCGACGGCATTATCGACCGGGAGTTGGGTGGTCTGCGCGGCGCGCCAAAATTCCCCAATGCGCCCTTCATGCAGACGCTCTGGCTGTCCTGGCTGCGCGACGGCGCCACGTCCCATCGCGACGCCGTCCTCACCAGCCTCCAAAAGATGCTGGCCGGCGGCATCTATGACCATGTCGGCGGCGGTCTGAGCCGCTATTCGACCGATGCCGAGTGGCTGGTGCCGCATTTCGAGAAGATGCTCTACGACAACGCTCAGTCCATCCGCCTGTGCAACTGGGCCTATACGGCATCAGGCAATGATTTGTTCCGGCTACGAATCGAAGAGACGATAGGCTGGCTGCTGCGCGAGATGCGCGCCGATGGCGGTGCCTTCGCCGCCAGCCTCGATGCCGACAGCGACGGCGAGGAGGGACTTTTCTACACCTGGGGCAGGGACGAGGTCGAAGCTGTCCTTGGCGACGAATCCGCCTTGTTTTTCAATTACTTCACGCTTTCCTCCCCGCATGGCTGGGAAGGCAAGCCGGTCCTCCATCAGACGGCTGCCCAGCAGGTGCAAAGCGTGGCCGATCGTGACCGGCTTATCCCGCTGAAGGAAAGACTGCTGGCAGCGAGAGAAAAACGCGTCAGGCCTGGGCGCGACGGCAAGGCCCTGACCGACTGGAACGGGCTGATGATCGCGGCCCTTGCCGAGGCGGGGCGATCCTTCGGCCGGGCCGACTGGATCGAAGCGGCTGAAATAGCTTTTGCCCACATCGCCAATGCCGCCCAGAACAATCGCCTGCCGCATTCGATGCTCGGCGCCAAGAAACTGTTTCCCGCTCTGTCCAGCGACTATGCCGCCATGACCAACGCCGCGATTGCGCTGTTCGAGGCCACAGGCGATTCGCAATATGTCGATCGGGCGGGGCAATTCATCGAGCAGCTCGACCACTGGCACCGGGATGGCGAAAAAAACCGGCTACTATCTGACCGCATCGGACAGCACCGACGTGCCGATCCGCATCAGGGGCGATGTCGACGAAGCTATTCCTTCGGCCACCGGCCAGATCATCGAAGCCTTGGTCCGACTGTCTTCCGTTACCGGCGATCTCGAACTGCAGGAGCGGGCCTGGAAAATCGCCGAACACGCGGCCGGCCGCGCTGCCCACCAGACCTATGGCCAGGCCGGCATCGTCAACGCCTGCGCGTTCGCGCTCGAACCGCTGAAGCTGGTGATCGTCGACCGCCCAGAGAATCTAGCTCTTGTTCCGGTTGCGAATCGAAATCCGGACCTGCGCCGGGTGGATATTGTTGTGGCAATCGGTACGGAAGCGAATCGGCCGACGCTACCAGGCGGCATCTTGCCGCCAACCGACAAGCCCGGCGCCTGGCTGTGCACGGGGCAGGTTTGTTTGCCGGTGATTACCAGCCCCAAGGAACTCGAACGGTTGCTACGGCAAAGATAGAGTTCGTCATCCTATGGCGAAGCAAGGAGCGAAGCGACGCGGCGCAGACCATAGGATCCATGCCGTGACTTTCGAGCGCTGCAACGGGGCAGATTCTGCTCCGCTGTTTCTCGGGCAGACCCTACGGCATGGATCCTCGGGTCAAGCCCGAGGATGACGAGGCGAGGGGAGCCCTGCCCCCAATCACGTATTCATCGAATCGAAGAAATCCGCATTCGTCTTGGTCTGCTTCAGCTTGTCGATCAGGAACTCGATGGCGTCGGTCGTTCCCATCGGCGCCAGGATGCGGCGCAGCACGAAAATCTTCTGCAAATCGGAGCGCGGGACGAGCAGGTCTTCCTTGCGCGTGCCGGATTTCAAAATGTCCATGGCTGGATAGATGCGCTTGTCCGCCACCTTGCGGTCGAGCTGGATTTCGCAGTTGCCGGTGCCCTTGAACTCTTCGAAGATGACTTCGTCCATGCGGCTGCCGGTATCGATCAGCGCGGTGGCGATGATGGTCAGCGAACCGCCTTCCTCGATGTTGCGGGCGGCGCCGAAGAAGCGCTTCGGCCGCTGCAGGGCATTGGCGTCGACGCCGCCGGTCAGCACCTTGCCGGATGACGGCACCACGGTGTTGTAGGCGCGGCCAAGGCGGGTGATCGAATCGAGCAGGATGACGACGTCGCGGCCATGTTCGACCAGGCGCTTGGCCTTCTCGATCACCATTTCGGCGACCTGGACGTGGCGCACCGCCGGCTCGTCGAAGGTCGAGGAAATCACCTCGCCTTTCACCGAGCGCTGCATGTCGGTCACTTCTTCCGGCCGCTCGTCGATCAGAAGCACGATCAGGTAACATTCCGGATGGTTGGCCGTGATCGAATGCGCGATGTTCTGCATCAGCACCGTCTTGCCGGTACGCGGTTGCGCGTTGATCAGTGCGCGCTGGCCCTTGCCGATCGGCGCCACAAGATCGATGACGCGCGCCGAGATGTCCTTGCTGGTCGGATTGTCGATCTCCATCCTGAGCCGCTTGGTCGGATAAAGCGGCGTCAGATTGTCGAAGTGAATCTTGTGGCGGATCTTCTCCGGGTCGTCGAAATTGATCGTATTGACCTTGAGCAGGGCGAAATAGCGTTCGCCTTCCTTCGGGCTGCGGATCGGCCCTTCGACGGTATCGCCGGTCTTCAGCGAAAAGCGGCGGATCTGCGAGGGCGAGATATAGATATCGTCGGGACCCGGCAGGTAATTGGCATTGGCCGAGCGCAGGAAGCCGAAACCGTCCTGGAGCACTTCGACGACGCCGTCGCCGATGATCTCGATATCCTGTGCCGCCAGCTTCTTCAGGATCGCGAACATCAGCTCCTGCTTGCGCATGACGCTGGCGTTCTCAACCTCGAGCGACTCGGCATAGGCGATCAGCTCTGGTGGTTTCTTGTTCTTGAACTCGGTGAGTTTCATTTCTTGCATAGACGGACTCTGAATCGGATTTGGGAAAAAATATCGGCGGGATGCGACAAATGCCGGGCGCGGCCGAAAGCGATGAAGGGGCGGCGCATGACGGGAAGGAAGACCCGTCTTGTATCGTCGGTCGGGTGAAAGAGCAAGCCGCCATTTGCCGGTTGCCCGGCAGCGCCACGATGCGTCAGAACGGCTTCACGATAACCAGCACGACGATGACGATCATCAGCAATGTGGGTATCTCGTTGACGATCCGCCAGTGCCTCGCCGGTTTTTCGTTGCGATCCTCGGCGAATTTGCGCACGGCACCCGCCAGATAGCCGTGAACGGCCGAGAGACCAAGCACCGCCGCGATCTTGGCATGCAGCCAGCCGCCCTGAAAACCGAAGCCTTTCCAGGCAAGCCAGAGGCCGAACGCCCAGGTGATGACCATCGCCGGATTGATGATGCCGCGCAGCAGGCGGCGCTCCATCACCTTGAAGGTTTCTGACTGCACCGAACCTTTCCCGGCATCGGCATGATAGACCAGCAGCCGCGGCAGATAGAGCATGCCCGCCATCCACGAGATGACGGCAATCACGTGGATCGCTTTCGCCCATGGATAGAAATCGTCCGGTCCAAACAGGAACAGCAGCCCGGCCAGCACGAGAAAAACAGCTATCGCGATTGCCGCCCGGCGCATCGCCGCGCCGCCGCTATTGGCGCCCTGGCTGCCTTTGCCCATCATCGCCATGATGCATTCCTCACCAGCTTCACCATCTGCTCGACATGCGCCAGCGGCGTCTCCGGCGTGATGCCATGGCCGAGATTGAAGATCAGCGGTCCGTTGCCCAGCGCCTTCAGGATCGCCTCGACGCCCTCGGCAAGCGCCTTGCCCCCGGCCACCAGCCGCAACGGATCGAGATTGCCCTGGACGGCACCATCTCGCTGCAACTCACGCGCCGCCGTCAGCGGCACGGTCCAGTCGAGGCCAAGGCCGGTCACGCCGGTCTTCTGCCGATAGCTGCGGTAATGGTCGCCGGCGCCCTTGGGAAAGCCGATGATCGGAACATCGGGATGGGCGGCACGAACCTGCCTGACGATCTCGGCCAACGGCTTTACGCAGAACAGTTCGAAGGACGCCTCGTCGAGCACGCCGGACCACGAGTCGAAGATCTGCACCACATCGGCGCCGGCCTCGATCTGGCGAATAAGATAGGCGGCGGAATGATCGACCAGCACTTTGAGCAGCTGCTGGAAGGCCGCAGGCTCGCGATAGGCGAACAGCCGCGCCGGCGCCTGGTCGGGCGTGCCGTGCCCGGCGATCATGTAGGTCGCCACCGTCCACGGCGCGCCGCAGAATCCGATCAGCGTCGTCTCGTCGGGCAATTTCGCACGCAACTGGCGCACCGCGTCGTAGACCGGTTCGAGATTCACGTGAAACGTTTCGCCACTGAGAGCCGAAATCTCCTTCGCTGAAATCGGCGTCAGCAGCGGCCCACGCCCTTCCTCGAAGCGCACGTCGCGGCCCAGCGCATGCGGCACGACAAGGATATCGGAAAACAGGATCGAGGCGTCGAAGCCGAAGCGCTCGATCGGCTGCAGCGTGACCTCGACGGCAAGATCCGGATTGTAGCAAAGATCGAGGAACGAGCCGGCGCGCTTACGCGTCTGCCTGTACTCCGGCAGATAGCGGCCGGCCTGACGCATCATCCAGAGCGGCGGCGGCGATACCGTCTTGCCCTTCAGCACGTCCAGCATGATGCGGTTTTCAGGCATTCAGCGCTCGCCTCTCCAAGCTTCTCTATAATCAAATATTCTATTTCTAAGAATCTTCTGATTCTAAGAGTCTGTTGGTTGTGATGGTTGTCACCTGTCCCGCTTTGCCCCGGCAAAGGCCAGCCAGCATATTGTCGCGTGCTTCTCCAACGGGATTGTAGGACTTTGTGGAAAGCCGGGAATCGCCAACTGGAGTCAATGGCTTATAGCCGACCCCGATAAAAAACGCCCTGTGGATGACACGAAGGCAAAAACACTCGTCCACGGATTTGTCCCCAGCCGCCCGCAAAAGCCGACAGCGCATCGAATTGTGGACAAACTGCCATCTGATACAGTCCCACCCGAGCGGCCGATCTTTCCGTCCAGCCTTATCCACATCGGCCCACAGCCTGGAATGACCCCCTGTGAACAAACCGCAGAGCTTCTTTCACCTCCATCTGATTTCCGATGCCACCGGCGAAACGCTGCTCGCCGCCGGCCGTGCGGCGTCGGCGCAATACAAGGATGCGCGCGCCATCGAGCATATCTATCCGCTGATCCGCACCGAAAAGCAGGTGACGAAGGTGTTCGAGGATATCGAGGAGGAGCCGGGCATCATCCTCTACACCGTCGTCGACCAGAAGCTCGCCCGCGGCATCGATGAGCGCTGCGCCGCCATGGGCCTGCCTTGCGTCTCGGTGCTGGAGCCGGTGCTGACCGTGTTCCAATCCTATCTCGGCACGCCGGCGGGCCGCCGCGTCGGTGCCCAGCACGTTCTCGACGCCGACTATTTCCGCCGCATCGATGCGCTCAACTTCACCATGGAGCATGATGACGGCCAGCTGCCGGCCAATATGGATGATGCCGACATCGTGCTGATCGGCATTTCGCGCACCTCGAAGACGCCGACCAGCATCTATCTCGCCAATCGCGGCATCAAGACAGCCAACATTCCGATCGTGCTTGGCGTGCCGGTGCCGGAAAGCCTGGTCAACGCCAGGACGCCGCTGATCGTCGGGCTGGTCGCCACCGCCGAACGCATCTCGCAGGTTCGACAGAACCGTATCCTCGGTAACACCAGCGCCTATGAGCCGACCGACTATGTCGACCGCGCCGCGATCAACGAGGAGCTCGCCTATGCCCGCCAGATCTGCACCCGGCATGGCTGGCCGATGATCGATGTCAGCCGCCGCTCGATCGAGGAAACGGCGGCGGCCATCGTTGCCCTGCGTGGCAAGACAAGGTAGGGTCCGGGCGCTTGTGCTGTGGGTGGTCCTTTCCTTCTCCCCTTGTGGGAGAAGGTGGCCGAGCGAAGCTCGGTCGGACTAGGGGGGTGCTCCAGCTTGGCGCCGCCGCATTCCGTCCAACACCCCTCAACCGTCTTGGCGCTGCGCGCCAATCCACCTTCTCCCACAAGGGGAGAAGGGAAGATCGGGCGAAAAAATGACCGAAAAAATCATCCTCGCCTCGGGCAGTCCGTTCCGCAAGGCGATGCTCGTCAATGCCGGCCTCGCCATCGAGGTGGTCCCGCCGGAAGTCGATGAGCGGGCGCTCGAAGCGCCGTTGCAGGACAGCGGCATTTCGCCCGAGGACGTCGCCCTGGTGCTCGCCGAAGCCAAGGCTACCGAGGTCAGCGAGCGCAAGCCCGGCGCCCTGGTGCTCGGCTGCGACCAGACGCTGTCGCTCGGCGACGAAATATTCCACAAGCCTGCCGACATGGAAGGCGCGCGCCGCCATCTCCTGGCGCTGTCGGGCAAGACCCATCAGTTGAACAGCGCCGCGGTGCTTGCCCGTGACGGCGAGGTTCTGTGGCGCCATGTCGGCGTCGCCAGCCTGACCATGCGAAAACTCGATCCGGCCTTCATCGGCCGCCATCTGGCGCGCGTCGGCGCCAAGGCGCTGGCCAGCGTCGGCGCCTATCAGATCGAGGGCGAAGGCATCCAGCTTTTCGAAAAGATCGAGGGCGATTACTTCACCATAGTGGGCCTGCCGCTGCTGCCGGTGCTGGCGAAGCTGCGCGAACTCGGAGCCATCGATGGCTGAAGGCTCGAAAAAGGCCTTCGTCACCGGCCATCCGATCGCGCATTCGCGGTCACCGAAGATCCATGGCCACTGGCTGGCCAAATACGGCATCGACGGCAGCTATAGGGCGATCGACGTGGCGCCGGCCAACTTTGCCGAATTCGTACAGACGCTCGAGGCGAATGGCTACCGGGGCGGCAACGTCACCATTCCGCACAAGGAGGCAGCCTTTGCTCTTGTCGCCCGTCGCGACGATGCCGCCGAATCGATCGGCGCGGTCAACACGCTGTGGTTCGAGGATGGAACCCTGTGCGGCGGCAACACCGACGCCCACGGCTTCGCCGCCAATCTCGACGAGCACGCGCCGGGCTGGGCCGGCAATAGCCCGGCCGTGGTGCTCGGCGCCGGCGGCGCGTCGCGTGCGGTCATCCATGCGCTGATCGAGCGCGGCGTCAGCGACATCCGCATCGTCAACCGGACGCTTGCGAGAGCGCGCGAACTCGCCCACCGCTTCGGCAGCGGCGTTTCCGCGCATGGAGTGGCGGCGACCGGCGAGCTGCTGGCCGATGCCGGGCTGCTCATCAACACCACTGCGCTCGGCATGCATGGCAATGAAGGCCTTTCCGCCGACCCGATGGGACTGCCGGACCATGCCCTCGTCACCGACCTCGTCTACGTGCCGCTGGCGACGCCGCTTCTCGCCGCTGCCCGGGCGCGTGGCCTGAAGACGGTCGACGGGCTCGGCATGCTGCTGCACCAGGCCGTGCCCGGCTTCGAGCGCTGGTTCGGTGTGCGGCCCGAAGTCACCGCCGAACTCAGGCGGATAATTCTGGCCGATATCGGTGCCAAATGATCGTGCTCGGCCTCACCGGATCGATCGGCATGGGCAAGTCGACGACGGCAAGGATGTTCGCCGAGGCCGGCGTGCCGGTCCACGATTCCGACGAGGCAGTGCACCGCCTTTATGCCGGCAAGGCGGCGCCGCTGGTCGAGGCCGCCTTTCCCGGCACCACGGTTTCCGGTTCCGTCGATCGCGCGAAGCTCGCCGAGTACGTGCTCGGCGATGCCGCGGCCTTGAAACGGCTGGAAGCGATCATCCATCCGCTGGTGCGGGCCGATGCCGATGCCTTCCTGGCGAGGAACAGCGCCGCCGGCGCGCCGCTTGCCGTTCTCGATATCCCACTGCTGTTCGAAACAGCCGGCCGGGGCCGGGTCGACAAGGTCGTGGTCGTCACCGCGCCGGCCGATATCCAGCGCGCCCGCGTGCTGGCGCGGCCGGGCATGAGCGAGGCCAAGCTGGCGGCGATCCTGGCCAAGCAGGTTCCCGATGCCGAAAAGCGTCGGCAGGCCGATTTCATCATCGATACCGGCCAGGGCTTTGACGCTGCGCGCGCCGCGGTTGCCGCGATCATCGGCGAACTGACCGGGGATAAGTCCGGCTCCTGACACCAGCTTTTCCATTGCCATTTTGTTCTGGTGTATGATTCTGCTTCTTCAGGACGGACTGATTCGATGCGCGAGATCATCTTCGATACGGAAACCACCGGGCTCGATTCCCGCGAGGACCGCGTCATCGAGCTTGGCGGCGTCGAGCTGGTCAACCGATACCCGACCGGCCGCACCTTCCATCACTATATCGATCCGCAAGGCCGCCCGATCCATGCGGAGGCACAGGCAGTGCATGGCATCAGCGCCGCCGACCTTCAGGGCAAGCCGACCTTCAGCGACATCGCCGAGGAGTTTCTCGCCTTCATCGACGGCGCCAAGCTGGTCGCTCACAATGCAACGTTCGACATCGGCTTCCTCAACCTCGAATTCGGCCGTCTCGGCCATCCGGTCATCGATCCGGGCCGTGTCGTCGACACGCTGGCGCTGGCGCGCCGCAGGCATCCGATGGGCCCAAATTCACTGGACGCGCTGTGCCGGCGCTACGGCATCGACAATGGCCGCCGCACCAAGCACGGCGCATTGCTCGATTCGGAATTGCTGGCCGAAGTCTATATCGAGCTCATCGGCGGCAAGCAGGCGGCGCTCATCCTCGATGCGGTGGCGGTGCAGGTCAACGGTGCGGGCGAAGTCGCCGACATCGACATCACCATTGCCGCCAGGCCGATCGCCCTGCCGCCGCGCCTGACCGACGCCGAGCGCGCCGCGCATGCCGGCCTGGTCGGCACGCTGGGCGAAAAGGCGCTCTGGCTGCGGGTCGGGGCGGGATAGGCGGCGCGACGCTACCATGCCTTCGTCATCCTAGGGCGCAGCAAGGAGCGTAGCGACGCGGCGTAGACCCTAGGATCCATGCCGTGACGGTGGTGCAGTGCTCCGGCGGATCAGAACGAGCCTTACCACCCCGTTCCACGAAAGAGTTCAAACCACTCCGGATTAGCCTTTTCGATAAGCTCGATCTTCCATTGTCGCGGCCAGCGCTTCAGCGACTTCTCGCGCTGGATGGCGTCGGTGATGTCGAAAAATTCCTCATACCAGACCAGTCGCTGCACGCCGTAACGGCTCGTGAAGCGCGAGCCTGTGCCGGATTTATGCTCGGGCATGCGGCGGCCAAGGTCGTTGGTAACGCCGATATAAATCGTACCGCGCTTTTGGCTTGCGGTCATGTAAGCATAGCCGGTCATGGGTCTAAGCGTGGCCAGCGCCTGTGCGCATACAAGCGCGATTCTGATCCGTTGCATTCTAGGGCAAACGTCACGGCATGGATCCTGGGGTCTGCGCCGCGTCGCTTCGCTCCTTGCTTCGCCCCAGGATGACGAAGGGATAGGTGTTTTCGGCTAATCGCAAAGGTCTACGATGGTCCACCAAGCGCGGGCACTGGTTGACCTCCAATGCATCTCCAACAAAAAAGCCCGGCTTCGAGCCGGGCCTTCAATGTCTGCGGGCAAGCCGCGCTCAGCTCACCTGGACCTTCGCCGCGGCCTGGTCCTCGGCCAGCTTCTGCTGGAACATCTGCGCGAAATCGATCGGGTCGAGCATCAGCGGCGGGAAGCCGCCATTGCGCGTCGCCTCGGCGATGATCTGCCTGGCGAAGGGGAACAAGAGCCGCGGGCATTCGATGAACAGGATCGGCAGCATGTGTTCCTGCGGGAAGCCGCTGATGGCGAACACGCCGCCATAGACCAGCTCGACATTGAACAGCACTTCCTGGTCGAAGGACGCCTTGGCGTTCAGCGTCAAATTGACGTCGAACTGCTTGTCGGAGAGCGGGTTGGCGTTGACATTGACGTTGATGGCGATGCCGGGGGCCTTGTCGCGGCCGCGCAGCGAGTTCGGCGCGCCGGGGCTTTCGAAGGAAAGGTCCTTCACATACTGGGCGAGCACGTTGAGCGAGGGCTGCGCCGCGTTGCCGTTGCCATTGGCCGCGCCGGTCGGCGCGTCGTCATTGCTGGCCATTAGCCGTTGTCCTTTTGCCTCGGCAGCGTTGCTGCCCGGATTGAAATCGGGCGTTCGCTACCATGGTCGGCATGACAAGACAAGTTTTGCGGGCGCTATTCGTCCTTGAGGCGGCGCCAGGGAGAATTGGGATCGGGGCCGCGCGTATAATCGTCGCCGCGCGAATAATCGCTGTCGTCCAGATCGATGGTCTTGTCGCGGGGCCGGGTCCGGAACCCGCCGGTGCTGAAATCGGTGGCCAGCACGATGCGGCCTTTCAGCATCCGCCAGGCGAGATCGCGAACCATTGGCAGCAGCAACAGAATGGCGAAAATGTCGGTGATGAAGCCGGGAATGATGAGCAGGATGGCGGCCAGCACGATCATGGCGCCATGCGCGAGCTGGCGGCTTGGATCGCGTCCGGCGTCCATTTCGGCGCGCACGCGCGCCATGACGCCAAAGCCCTGGTGTCTGAGCAGCAGCATGCCCGCCACGCTCGAAGCCAGCACCAGCCCGACCGTCGCCAGCGCGCCGACCTGGCGGCCGACAATGACGAAACCGGCGATCTCCAGCAACGGGAGCGCCAGCAGGAAGAGGGGGAGCAGCGAAATGCGCAAGTCTTGACCGATCGTTTCCATGTTTGCCGGCCGGCGGGCAATCGCCGCTGGCACTGGGCCTTTTAGATAGGTATGCCTGCCTTTGATTTGAATGATTGCAGCTTGCGTTCTATATGCTTTGGATGTTGAACGCTATGCGACCGCCGCTCTTGCTTGGCGCGCGGTCCGGCCGGAGTAGGGATTGATTGGCGGAAGATATGGGTTTCTTCGACTTCGGCACGATTTTCTTTCTGATCGCGGCGGTGGTGATCTTTTTCCAGCTGCGCAATGTGCTCGGCCGCCGCACCGGCAGCGAGCGCCCGCCCTTCGATCCCTATACGGCAAGCCGCACGGACAAGGACGCAGCCCAGAAACAGGAGAACGTGGTCTCGCTGCCGCGCAAGCGGGCGCCGGGAGAGCCGGCGGGCGACATTTATGCGGCGATCGACGCCTTCGCCAAGCCCGACACCGATCTCAACAAGGGCCTGCGCACGATCAAGGACAACGACCCGACATTCGAGCCGAAGACCTTCGTCGACGGCGCCAAGATGGCTTATGAGATGATCGTCATGGCCTATGCCGACGGCGACCGCAAGACGCTGAAGAACCTGTTGTCGCGCGAGGTCTATGACGGTTTTGTCGCGGCAATCGGCGAGCGGGAGGCGAAGTCGGAAAAGATCCAGTCCTCCTTCGTCGGCATCGACAAGGCCGACATCGTTTCGGCCGAGATGAAGGGCGGCGAGGCGCATCTTACGCTCCGCATCGTCAGCGAACTGATTTCCGCGACCCGCGACAAGGCAGGTGCGGTCATCGACGGCGATCCGGAGACCGTCGCCGAGGTCAAGGACGTCTGGACCTTCGCGCGCGACACGCGCTCGCGCGATCCGAACTGGAAGCTCGTCGCCACCGAAGAAGAAGATTGATCCCAATGCATGTCGCCCAAAAGTGCGCAGCGGTTTTTGGGGTTAACGACATGCATCAAGCAAAGAAGCATATCGCCCAAAAGTGCGCTGCGGTTTTGGGATGACGACATGCATGAAAGGTCAGCGGCGAGGCCTGTCGTGTCGCTATCCCCGGCTTTCAGCGAAAAAACTTTCGATGAGCTGCCCGGCTGGGCCGAGGACGATCATCTCCAGGCCTTTGTGGCGTTCCGCCGTTCTGCCTTCCATGTCCTGACCAAGCCGTACCGAACCGGCGCCCTCGGTGTCGATTTCAGCGCCTTTGCCCGGGCCTATGCGCAAGCGCGCACCGTTTCGCCGCCGAATCGGTCGCCAATTTCGAATCGGGAGGAGGCGAGGGGCTTCTTCGAACGCCATTTTGTCCCCGCGCATATCCGGGCCGAGGATGGCGGCGCCGGCCTTGTCACCGGCTTCTACGAACCCGTGGTCGAGGCCTCGCCGGTCCGAACCGGGCGGTTTGTCGTGCCGCTGCTGTCCCGCCCGGCGGATCTCATCGATATCGACGATACCAACCGGCCTTCCGGCATGGATCCCTATCTCACCTTCGGTCGTGAAACGCCGGACGGACCGGTCGAATATTTCGACCGCGGCGAGATCGAGCGCGGTGCGCTGAAGGGAAAAGCCCTGGAAATCGCCTGGCTCGCCGACAAGGTCGATGCCTTCTTCATCCATGTGCAGGGATCCGCACGGCTCGCCATGACCGACGGCCGCCTTTGCCGCATCACCTATGCCGCCAAATCCGGCCAGCGTTTTACCGGCGCGGGCAAGATCCTGGGTGCATCAGGCGAAATCCCGCTGGAAAAGGTGACGATGCAGTCGATCCGTGCCTGGTTCAAGGCGCATCCGGATCGCGTAGACGAGATCCTGTGGCAGAACCGCTCCTATATCTTCTTTGGCGAGGCGCCAATTGACGAAGCAGCCGGCGACGACCCGGAACTCGGCCCGATCGCCGCCGCCAAGGTGCCGCTGACGCCGGGCCGCTCGGTCGCCGTCGACCGCCTGCTCCACACATTCGGCACGCCGTTCTACATCGACGCGCCTTCGCTGACCGCCTTCGACGCAAAACCGTTCCGGCGGCTGATGATCGCGCAGGACACCGGCTCGGCCATCACCGGACCCGCGCGGGGTGATCTCTTCGCCGGTTCGGGCGATGCCGCCGGCGAGATCGCCGGCGTCGTCCGCAACCCCGCCGACTTTTATGCGCTGATCCCGCGCTCCCTTGTTTCGGGAGCAGGCCGATGAGCCGCCGCAGCGACAGGCTGAGCGAGGACGACCGGGTGCTGTGGAACCTGGTGGCGCGCACGGCCAAGCCGCTGAAGGGCAAGATTGCCGTCGATATTGCTGCCGGGGCGAGGCCGCCACCGTCGCAATCGGTCCAGGCCGCCGCCAGTCCGGCAGGTGCCGCAAAGCCGAAGACGCAACATGTTTCGCACGCGCTGGACGAACCGACGCTGGACAAACTGTCCAAGGGCCGGCTGCCCATCGAAGGCCGCGTCGACCTGCATGGCCTGACCCAGGACGAGGCTTATTCGCTGCTTTTTTCCTTCCTGCACCGGGCGCATGCCGGCGGCATCCGCTATGTGCTGGTCATCACCGGCAAGGGGTCGTCCTCGGGCGGCGACGGCGTGTTGCGGCGCGCCGTGCCGGCCTGGCTGTCGACACCCGCCTTCAGGCCGCTCGTCTCCAGCCACGACCATGCCGCCCGCAATCATGGCGGTTCGGGCGCGCTCTATGTCCGCTTGCGGCGGGTGCGCTGATGACCCCGTTCGGTGAGAAGCTGCGCCAGTTGCGCGGTGAACGCGGCGTCAGCCAGAAGGCCATGGCCGAGGCTATCGGCGTCAGCGCCGCCTATCTGTCGGCGCTGGAGCATGGCCGCCGCGGCGCGCCGACCTGGACGCTGATCCAGAAGATCATCGGCTATTTCAACATCATCTGGGACGATGCCGAGGAACTGGCGCGGCTGGCCGAGAGCTCGCATCCGCGCGTGAAACTCGACACGTCGGGCCTGACGCCCGCCGCCACCGAGCTTGCCAATCTTCTGGCCGAGAACATCGAAAAGCTGGACGAGGCGGAACTTCGCCGCATCACCGCGTCGATCCGCGCAGCACTTGGCCGGCGCGGTTGATGCATTGATTGGAAACGTCGCGCCGCCCCTCATCCGCCTGAGCAGCCTTTTTCGAATGCGTCGCGCCCCGAAAATCTACTTGACCGCGCCGACCAGAACCTGCTGGCCAGCACGGATCGAGACCCAACGGCCGGTATTGTCGATCGCCTGCCGCTTGAGGAAGCGGTAACCGGTCTGGTCCCATGACAGAACCTTGCTGTTCAGATTGTCGAGGATGTAGTCGCCCTTGGTGGTGCGCACCGTCAGCACCGCGTGGCCCTCGCCGTCGGGCTTGCGCAGGACGGTTATGAGCAGGTCGGCGAACGACACGCCGAGGCGGTTCAACTCGCGGCGCTTTTCCAGGACATAGTCCTCGCAGTCGCCGACGCCCTTGTCGGGATAGGCCCAGACCTCGTCCTTGCCGTAGATATCGTAGTCGCTCTTCGGCTTGACGGCGGCGTTGACCCTGTCGTTGACGCCGATCAGCTTGCGCCAGAGCGAACCGGTCATGGGAGCGGGGTCGAGATTGGCCGGGCGGATCGAGCACTCGCCCGGGTTAACCTTGCAGAAATCGTAATGGCCGATCGGTTGCGATGTCGGGCCACCGGTCACCATCGGGCTGGCCGCTAGAGCCGATGTCGCCCAACATCCCGAAATCGCCAGCCCGGCTACGACGCACAAGCGCAGCTTTCGCGCCACCTTTGAGGAAATCATTGTCCCCGCTCGTCCCTTGTTGTTAACGAAACGTTAAGGGCGATTTACACTCCGTGTCAATTATGCAAACGGCGAGAATTTCGACATGGTTACCGGCACGGCCGAAAAAGCGGCTATTGTGCAACATCTCTACCCCTTTGGCCTACCCCTTGGGTCTACCGCTTGGCGGCGCGCACCAGCCTCGGTTTCACCGCAACGCGGGTCTGGCGGCCATAGCTGGTGATGAAGTCGACGATGCGCGGCACGATTTCGGAGCGGAAGCGCGAGCCGTTGAAGACGCCGTAATGGCCGACCGCCGGCTGCATGTAATGGGCGTGCCTGTCCGCGGGGATGTTGACGCACAGATCGTGCGCGGCCTTGGTCTGGCCGAGGCCGGAAATATCGTCGTTCTCGCCCTCGACCGTGAACAGGGCGACATTGCGGATCGCCGACGGGTCGACGGCCACGCCGCGATGCGTCATCTCGCCCTTGGGCAGGGCATGGCGGACGAACACGGTGTCGACCGTCTGCAGGTAGAACTCCGCCGTCAGGTCCATCACCGCCAGATATTCGTCGTAGAAATCGCGGTGCTTCTCGGCATTGTCGCCATCATGCTTCACCAGATGCATGAAGAAGTCCTTGTGGGCGATGATGTGGCGGTCGAGATTCATGCTCATGAAGCCCGAAAGCTGCAGGAAGCCGGGATAGACCTCGCGGCCGAAACCCGGCACCGGCCAGGGCGCCTGCATGACGACATTGTCGCGGAACCAGTCGATGCCCTTTTCCTCGGCCAGAAGATTGACCGCGGTCGGATTGCGGCGGGTGTCGATCGGTCCGCCCATCAGCGTCATCGTCGAGGGCACGAACGGGTCGCCCCGCGTTTCCATCAGCGCCACCGCCGCCAGCACCGGCACCGAAGGCTGGCACACCGCCATGACATGGGTGTCGGGCCCCAGCGCATGCAGCATGTCGATGATGTAATCGATATAGTCGTCGAGGTCGAAGCTGCCGTCGCTGAGCGGCACCATGCGGGCGTCGACCCAGTCGGTGATGTGCACGTCGGCATAGGGCAGCATCGCTTCGACCGTGCCGCGCAAAAGCGTCGCGTAGTGGCCGGACATCGGCGCCACGATCAGCAGCTTCGGATCGGGCTTGCGGCCGGCGGGAACGGCGCGCTCGAAACGCACCAGATTGCAGAAAGGCCGCGACCAGACGGTCTTTTCGCTGACCTCGACATTCTTCCAGTCGACGACGGTCTTCGCCAGGCCGAATTGCGGCTTGCCGTAGCGGCGCGTGGTGCGTTCGAACAATTCGGCCGTCGCCGCGACCGAACGGCCCCAGTGCGTGTGCGAAAACGGATTGAGCGGGTTGGTGTAGAGCAGGCGCACAGCATCGGCATAGAGGCGCGCCGGCTGCAGGGCTGCGTGGTTCAGTTCGTAGAGCTGGTAGAACATCGGGAACCCCGCTTGCTGCACCAAGGGCACGCTGGGCAGCGCCGAACCCTGAATGTCTGCCGGGGAGGTTAGCAACAAATTGCTGCAATGCAATACGTCAGGTGCCGTGATCTATGCACTTCTTTCGTCCAAGGCCTTGGGAATCCGCCCTCGACAGCCAGAGCCGGCTCAATGTGCGCCTGCGAAAAGGTCGGGCAGGCGATGAGGGGCGGCGCGGCCATCGGCAATCCCCAATGCCAGATGCGATTGCCGTGTGGAAGGGCAGGATGTGCCCGGCCGGAGCCGGACACCAAATAGGCTCAGACGCGTGCCATGCACACGGACGTGTGACCCGAACTGATGAAGCCAAGCCGGCTGGCGGCGCCCTTCGACAGGTCGAGCATGCGCCCCTTGATGAACGGGCCGCGATCGTTGATGCGCACGACGACGCTGCGGCCGTTGTTGCGGTTGGTCACCTTCAGCCTGGTGCCGAAGGGCAGGCTGCGATGCGCCGCGGTCAGCGCCGACGGGTTCATGCGCTCGCCGGAAGCGGTTTTCGAATGCAGCGCGTACCAGGAGGCACGGCCGCACTGGGCGGCGGCGGGGGAGACGGATGCGCCGACCATCAGGCCAGCCGCTATCGTCACCGCGACAAGCGCGGTCTTGTTGTTTTTCTTCATTTGGAAAGGCTCCGTTGACGGAACCGCGCCGTTAGGTGGCGAATAAGGCAGGAAATGCGGCAAGTATCCGGCAGTTCCGTGGCAACAGCACACGTTTGGAGTCGGTGCGAAACAGTCTGTCAGAGATTTTCAGTGGGTTGGCTGCGAGTCTTGGTTGATATCCGTAGGGATATCGCAGCTGTCTTCAGCGAGATTGCCGGTCGGAATACTAGTGTAGACGAGTGCGATCGGATCGCTTCCTTTGGTTCTTCCATCGTCCTCATCGCGCGAGTCACGATCGACCGGGATCCATCTATCCGGCTCATTCGGGTGCGGCGATACGAATAGGACGTGTTCCGACCGGAGCGCCGGTCGCGCGGTCGATGGTGACGGGATCGACCTCCGTTCCGGTCTCGGCGTCGAAGAAGCGCGTCACCTCGCCCCCGCCGCGATGCTTGCGTCCCCACGCGCCGATCGCAAACAGGACTGGCAGAAAGTCGCGGCCGGCTTCCGTCAGCACATACTCGTCCCGTGGCGGACGGTCGGAATAGCGGCGCTTCTCCAGCAGCCCGTACTCGGTCAGTGATGAAAGCCGCGCCGTCAGCATCGTCGGCGCGATCCCGAGGCTCTTGCGAAAATCATCGAAGCGGGTCAGCCCCGCATGGGCGTCGCGCATGATCAGCATGCTCCATGCGTCTCCCACCAGCGCCAGGCTCCGGGCGATCAGACAGGGTTGGTCCGAAAGTTTTTTCATGTCGATATCATTTTAGTAGTGACTTACTATTGAATTGATAGTAACTGATTGCCCATAGATGGTCCACGACAAAAATGAAGGACGAGCCGATGAGCAAGACAGAACGCGGTATTGCCCTGGTCACGGGTGCTTCCTCCGGTATCGGGCTGGTGACGGCGCAAGCGCTGCGGCGCGATGGCTACCGTGTCTTCGGCACCAGTCGAAGGCCGATGCCCGACACCGCGGATGGGATAGCGATGCTAATCTGCGACGTGAGCAGCGATGCGTCCGTGCAAGGCGTCGTCGACGAGGTTCTAAGCCGCGCGGGGCGGATCGATCTTCTCGTCAACAATGCCGGGATCGGATTGCTTGGCGGCGCGGAGGAGTCTACCACGACACAGGCGAAAGCCGTATTCGACGTGAACGTGTTCGGCGTCATACGAATGACAAATGCGGTCCTGCCCGTGATGAGACGGCAGCGCAGAGGCCGGATCGTCAACCTTAGCTCCATACTCGGGCTGATCCCCGCTCCCTATAACGCACTCTACGCATCGACCAAGCACGCCATCGAAGGCTACTCGGAATCGCTCGACCACGAAGTGCGAACGCAGGGCATCCGTATCGTGCTTGTCGAGCCCGGCTTGACCCGCACGTCCTTCGAAGAGAACATCACGCGACCGGACCGGCCGCTTGCCCTCTACGATACGGTTCGCGCCAATGCGGAGAAGCTGATGCGCGAGAATGTCGCAAAGGGCGATTCACCCCAGGTGGTCGCCGACGCCATCGTAAGGGTCGCCAATGCGACATCGCCCAAACGACGCTACACCGCGGGAAAAGCTGCCGGACAGATCCGCTTCCTGCGACGCTTCCTGCCTGAATCCTTCGTCGACAAGAACCTTCGGAAATTCAACGGGCTTCCCGATTGAGCTTGGATCGCCGTATTGCCGGCGTCGCCGGCTCATCACAGAAGCGAAAGTCAGTCTGATGGAATCATTCCTGATCGATCGCTATAAGAAAGGCAAAGTCGTCGTCATTGTGAATGGCGCACGGGGCCAATAGAGCCAAGGGCATTTGCACTTGCCGGTCGGGCAGACCAATTCGAAACCGCGCGCGGTTCACGATGAGCCGGAGCCAGGATCGACTGGGAAGGAGATTCACAATGACGAGATTGATCAAAAATCTGCTTGCGCTGCTCGTGCTCGCCGTCGGCGTGGTGTGGTCGCTGCAAGGCGCGGGCGTGGTCCAGGGCAGCTTCATGACCGGCCAGTCGCAATGGCTTTATGCCGGTATCGTCACCGCGCTGGTCGGCCTGGCGGGGCTGGCCTGGGCGAATCGTTCGCGCCAGTGAGCGCGCGCACCGCGGCAGAAATTTTCCGTTCTCACCAACTGCCGGGCAAATCCATGCCGGCAACGGCTGCGGAATTGAAAGTCCATCCCATGTGCTCGGGAGTAAGTATAGTATTCTTATCGACATAGGGAGTTGGAGAGGACGATGAGCAACGCATTCTCGCGTCCTCACGGCTGCAAGGCTAGTCAAATCGGCTTAAACCCAAGCAAAATCAACATTTTCGGCTTGTACATCATGTCACTAGAAATTATGTGTCATGGCAGCTTGGACGCGGCGGGGATGGACCGGAGTGCCAGGCGTTTCGCAACCGGTGGCCCTGCGCCGTCGCATGACAAAGAAACGTTCGGTCTATGCTCACGAAAAAGGGTAAGTACGGCCTCAAGGCGCTCGTTCACCTCGCGCGGCTGCCGGCCGGACAGCTTGCCTTCGTCGGCGATATTGCCAGCGGCAACAACATCCCGAAGAAATTTCTCGACGCCATCCTCGGCGAATTGCGCAATGCCGGCTTCGTCCAGAGCCGCAAGGGCAAGGAGGGCGGTTATCGCCTGGCGCGGCCGGCCGATGAGATCAGGGTCGGCCACGTCGTGCGCGTGCTCGACGGCCCGCTTGCTCCGATCCCCTGTGCCAGCCGCACCCTGTATCAGCGCTGTGAAGATTGCAACGAGGCGACATGCCAAGTCCGTCATCTGATGCTGGAGGTCCGCCAGGCCATCGCCGAGGTGCTGGACCAGCGCAGCCTCGCCGAGATGCGCGACATCGCCATCGACGAGCTTCCGCTGGCGTTGAAGGTCCAGGCCTGAAGCAAAAGCTTCTGAGCCGGCATTTGCCCGGGAAGCCCGCATGACCGGGCGCGCCAATTCGATTATCCCAAACTCAATCATCATCGTTGGCGGCGGCGCCAGCGGCGTCGTGCTTGCCGCGCATCTCCTGAAATCGCCCAACCCCGATCTGCGCGTCACGCTGATCGAAAAGCGTCCGCATTTCGGTCAGGGCATGGCCTACTCCACGCTGCTGTCGGCGCATGTGCTGAATGTCAGCGCCGCCGGCATGAGCGCCTATGCCGACGATCCCGGCAATTTCTGGCGCTGGCTGCTCGAGCGCGGCCTGGCGACATCAGAACAGGCGCCGGTCTACGCGCCGCGCAGCGTCTATGCCCGCTACCTCAAGGAACTGCTGGACGAGCTCGAGGCCCGCGAGCGTGACACGGGCCGGCTTCGGCTGATCCGCGAGGAGAGCCTCTCGATCTCGCCCACCCCATCCGGGGTCGAGGTGGCGCTGGCCAACGGCACCAGTGTCGTCGCCCATCTTGCCGTGCTGGCGACCGGGCATGACGAGGAGCCGGGCGCCGGCCAGGGCCACGCGATCAGGATGGGATCGGAGGCCGACACGCCGCTGGCTCCCGAAGCCCCGGTCCTGGTGCTGGGCACCGGCCTGAGCATGGTCGATGCCTTCCTGTCGCTCGAACAGCGCGGACATCGCGGCGAGATAACAGCGTTGTCCAGGCGCGGCCTGCTGCCGTCACCGCACCGCAAGGGCAATCCGATCAAGCTCGACGTCGCCGACATTCCGCTCGGTACCCAGCTTTCCTATTTCGTCGGCTGGTTCCGCGACCTGATCCGGGAAAACCGGAAGGCCGGCATCGACTGGCGCGACGTTGTCGACGGCCTGAGACCCTTCAACCAGAAGATCTGGCAGAACTGGCCGGCTTCGGCCAAACGCCGCTTTGTCGAACACACCAAGGCCTGGTGGGACATCCATCGCCATCGCATGGCCCCCGAAGTCTACGCCCGCGTCACCGACGCCGTGCAAACCGGCCGCATCCGGCCTGTCGCCGGGCGCGTCGTCGCCATCACGGTGGGCGAGGCATTCACCGTCGAAGTCCAGTCGCGCCACACAAAGCGTCTCGAAACGCTCGAAGCCGCGCGCATCTATGATTGCACCGGCATCGCCAGGGACATCTCGACGACGTCGAACAGCGTGGTGCGCTCGCTGGTCGACCGCGGCCTGGCAAGGCCGGATCCGCTGCGCCTTGGCCTCGACGTGACCGCCAACTGCGAGCTCATCGCCGGCGATGGCGTCGTCTCGGCCAAGATCCTCGCCGTCGGCCCGCTGACGCGCGGCACTTTCTTCGAGATCGACGCGATTCCCGATATCCGGGTGCAGTGCGCACGGCTGAGCAAACGGCTGCTGGGTTGAAAAGCGTTCTTTAGCCACCCTTCCTTCGTCATCCCAGGGCGAAGCGATGGTCTGGACCGCTGCATTCCTCGGTCCACGCCACGGCATGGGTCCTCGGGTCAAGCCCGAGGATGACGAAGGCGCGAAACCGGAATTTCATTCCGCATCTCGCCGGTCGATTGGCACGATCTATCTTCTTTCAGACTGCAAACGGCTGGAAAAGACGATAGGCTGACCACCTCGCCAAAGGCGGTCGCTCGCCTGTTACCATGGAGCATCTGATATGAGCGAGCACAAGACCGCCGCACCCGACGCTGGCCCGCAGCGCCTGCGGCCGCCCTATGCATCGGTCCTCGACCTGATCGGCCAGACGCCGGTCGTCGAGCTGACCAAATTCGACATCGGCAAGTGCCGGCTGTTCATCAAGCTCGAAAGCCAGAATCCCGGCGGTTCGATCAAGGACCGCATCGCGCTGTCGATGATCGCCGCCGCCGAAAAACAGGGCAAGCTCAAGCGCGGCGGCACCATCGTCGAGGCGACGGCCGGCAACACCGGCCTCGGCCTCGCCCAGGTCGGCATCCCCAAGGGCTACCGCATCATCCTCGTCGTGCCCGACAAGATGTCGCGCGAAAAGATCCAGCATTTGCGCGCGCTCGGCGCCGAAGTGCGCATGACCCGCTCCGATGTCGGCAAGGGCCACGCCGAATATTATCAGGACATGGCCGAAAAGCTCGCCGCCGAATTGCCCGGCGCGTTCTACGCCAACCAGTTCGCCAATCCGGCCAATCCGCTGGCCCACGAAACCACGACCGGTCCGGAGATCTTCACGCAGCTCGAAGGCGATGTCGACGCGGTGGTTGTCGGCGTCGGTTCCGGCGGCACGCTGACCGGCCTTGGCCGTTATTTCGCAAAAGTCTCGCCGAAGACCGAGATGATCCTTGCCGATCCGGTCGGCTCGGTGCTGGCGCCGCTGATCAAGACCGGCAAGATGGAAGAGGCCGGCAGCTGGACCGTGGAAGGCATCGGCGAGGATTTCGTCCCGCCCAATGCCGATCTGTCGCTGGTGAAAAAGGCCTATTCCATCACCGACAAGCAGAGCATGCTGGCCGTGCGGGATCTCTTGTCCAAGGAAGGCATCCTCGCTGGGTCGTCGTCGGGCACGCTGCTGTCGGCCGCACTTCGCTATTGCCGCGAGCAGACGTCCGCCAAGCGCGTCGTCACCTTCGTCTGCGACAGCGGCAACAAATATCTGTCGAAGGTCTTCGACGATTTCTGGTTGGCCGAGCAGGGCCTGGCCGAGCAGGAGCAGCATGGCGACCTGCGCGACCTGGTGATGCGCTCGCACCGCACCGGCGACACCGTGTTTGTCGGCCCGGAAGAAAGCCTGCTCAACGCCTATGGCCGCATGCGCCGCTCGGACGTTTCGCAACTGCCGGTGCTGGACGAGGGCAAGCTGGTCGGCATCGTCGACGAAAGCGATATCCTCGCCCATGTCGACGGTCCCTACGACAGCCGGTGGGACCGCTTCAAGGCCCCGGTGCGCACCGCGATGACCTCCAATCTGCACACGCTGCAGGCCAGCCAGACGCTGGACGCGCTGTTGCCGGTCTTCGACCGCAACGAGGTCGCCATCATCTTCGACGGCGACGAGTTCGTCGGCCTGATAACCCGCATCGACCTGATCAACCATCTGAGGCGCGCCCGATGACCGTAAAAGCAACATTATCGGGCCGGAACCGCCTGGCCTTTTCGACGCGCACCATCCATGGCGGCCAGAGCCACGACCCGCTGACCGGCGCGGTGATGGTGCCGATCTACGCCACCTCGACCTATGGCCAGCAGTCGCCGGGCGTACACAAGGGTTTTGAATATGCCCGCAGCCAGAACCCGACCCGCTTCGCCTTCGAGCGCGCCGTGGCCGATCTCGAAAGCGGCACCGCCGCCTTCGCCTTCGCCTCGGGCCTGGCGGCGATCGCCACGGTGCTCGAACTGTTCGATTCCGGCGCCCATATCGTCGCCACCGACGATATCTATGGCGGCTCCTTTCGGCTGATGGAGCGGGTGCGCAAGCGCTCCGCCAACCTTCAGGTCAGCTTCGTCGATTTCACCGACCTTGCCGCGGTCGAGGCGGCGATCCGCCCGGAGACGAAGCTGCTCTGGGTCGAGACGCCGACCAACCCGCTGCTGCGCATCGTCGATCTCGAAGGCGTTGCGGCGCTGGCGAAACGCAAAAGCCTTATCTCGGTCGCCGACAACACCTTCTGCAGCCCCTATCTGCAACGGCCGCTGGAGCTCGGCATCGATATCGTCGTCCACTCGACGACCAAATACCTCAACGGCCATTCCGACATGGTCGGCGGCGTCGCGGTGGTCGGCGACAACAAGGACTTGGCCGACCGGCTGAAATTCCTGCAGAACGCTATCGGCGCCATATCAGGCCCGTTCGACAGTTTTTTGGCGCTGCGCGGCATCAAGACGCTGGCGCTCAGGATGGAACGCCATTCCGCCAACGGCCTGAAGATCGCGCAATGGCTGGAGAACCGCAAGGATGTGCGCCGCGTCATCTATCCCGGTCTCGCCAGCCACCCGCAGCATGCCATCGCCGTCCAGCAGATGCACGCCTTCGGCGGCATGATCACCGCCGTGCTCGATCGCGACCTTGCCGGCACAAAACGCTTCCTCGAACGCACGCAGCTCTTCACCCTGGCCGAAAGCCTCGGCGGCGTCGAAAGCCTGATCGAGCACCCGGGACTGATGACGCACGGCTCGATCCCGGTCGGGAAGCGCGCGGAGATCGGGATTTCCGATTCGCTGGTGCGACTGTCGGCTGGGATCGAGGACGGCGACGATCTGATCGCGGATTTGAATCAGGCGCTGGGGGGTTGAGGGACCGTTCAGGGGCAATCACTTCTGGCGAGTGACATCGCCCGCCCGTATGAAAGGTGACCATTCGTCGAGGTTTGCGCCGCCCTCACCTAGCCCCGGCGGGCTATGACTACATTGCCGAGCGAGAAAAACTGTACATCTCAGCAGGCCTTGTCTTGTCCCCTTGCATGCGCGCGGAAGTTGCGTCATGAGTGTTTTGGGGGGAATTTCAAATGAAGCTGTGTATTCCGGCCGCCTTGGCGGCCGCGCTTGCTGTTTCCGGCTGCGCATCGGTAGTGCGTGGAACGACAGAAAAGGTTTCCGTAAACTCAGAGCCGCCGGATGCGGCGATAAGAACATCGCTTGGGCACTCCTGTCCGGCGTCCCCCTGCACTGTTGAAGTAAGCCGAAAGGAAGGCTTCACTGCCTTTGGCGAGAAGGAAGGCTACAAGCCAGGCAGCATCTACATCGGTACCAAGATGAGCGGAAACGGCGCCGCAGGGCTCGCCGGAAACATTTTGGTTGGAGGCGTGATTGGCGTAGGTGTCGATGCGGTGACTGGCGCGACGCTTGATCATTTTCCGAACCCTGCAGTCATAACCCTGGTCCCCGCCGAGGCGACGGGAGAAAGCACAAAAGCGGTAGTCCCACCGCCGCCTACGCAACCGAAGAACAACAGCGCGCGAACTGGAGTCTGAGCGAATGCAGATAAGGCCCGCTGAGCTTCGATAGCGCACCTGTACGAATGCAGATTGTATGGATTTGGAACGTCGTGGATATATAAAGCCTGACTGAGTTGCGATGAGCACCCCATGACTGTCTCCACGCGTCAGCCACCACAACAGACCGACGCCCCGCTCACCTTCGCCGTGCTCGTCTTCCCCGGCTTTCCGATGATGGCGTTCAGCTCGGTCATCGAACCGTTGCGCGCCGCCAACGTGCTGTCGAAGAAAAATTGCTATCGCTGGATCATCGTCGGCGCCGACAAGGGTGCGGTCGAGGCCTCGAACGGCGTCGTCATCCAGCCCGGCTTCTTTGCCGGCGATGCGCCGAAGGTCGACCGCATCGTCGTCTGTTCGGGCGGCGACGCCGATCATCTCGTCGCCGAGGAGGCGGTGAACTGGATCCGCAAGAGCCTGCGCGGCGGCGCCCATATCGGCGCGGTGGCGGATGCGGCCTTCTTCCTCGCCCGGGCCGGCCTGCTCGACGGCCATGCCTGCACCTTGCACTGGACCAGCCAGTCGGCTTTCACCGAAGCCTTTCCGGATATCGAGCTCAGGCGCGATCTCTACGTCATCGACCGCAAGCGCTTCACCTCGGCCGGCGGCGTCGGCAGCCTCGACATGATGCTGGAGATCGTTGCATCGGACTATGGCGCCGAGCTTGCCGCCGGCATCGCCGAATGGTTCGTGCACAGTCCGCTTCGATCGAGTGTCGACCGCAAGCTGATGCCGCTGCGCCTGCGCACCGGCGTCCAGAACGAGCTGGTGCTGTCGGCCATCGCCATCATGGAGGATGCGGTGGAGGAACGGCTCGGCATGACCGACCTTGCCGCCAGGCTCGGCGTCTCCTCCGACAAGCTCGAACGCAATTTCCGCGCCGAGCTCGATATCTCGCCCAACGGCTATTACCGCCGCCTCCGGCTGAAGCGCGCCGCCAATCTCCTGGCGCATTCCAAGCTGATGGTGCGCGACGTGGCGCTGGCCTGCGGTTTTGCTTCGATGTCAAGTTTTGCGCGGGCGTTCAGGGAGGAGCATGGGCATGCGCCGAAGGTGATGCGGCGGCATTAGTTTTGCGCAGTGGTTGGATGCCGATCGGCAGCGAATGTCGGTAGTTGCTTTCAGCGGCAAATCGCAAACCCTGGAGATTGGCCGAAGCCCTCCCTTCGTCATCCTGGGGCGGAGCAAGGAGCGAAGCGACGCGGCGCAGACCCCAGGATCCATGCCGTGACATCTGTGGCATACGAAGGCCGACCAGAATCGAACATCACCTGTCCGCATTCGTTCCTCGATCGGCCACTTTGAGCCGTTGCGTTCTTCGGCAGATATCACGGCATGGATCCCAGGGTCTGCGCTCCGCTTCGCGTCGCTACGCCCTAGGATAACGAACGCGCGGGGCTTAGGGCTAGTCACCGACCTTGCTGGAAGGTAAAGCAGCTGCGGTATTCCGCACGACATCTGCGGTGTTCCGCACAAGCTCCTTGCGGCGCGGGGCTATGTTCAGGGCTTCCAGGAGGCACCCATGAGCATCGTCGTTTTCGACCCCGACAGTACCGAGGATGTGGATTTCAAGGACCGCATGCGCCACCCGGCGGCCGCCGATCCGGCCGGCGGCATGTGGCTGTCGGATACCGAACCGTCCTTCATCGACGCGGATGCGCTGCGCAAGGGCCGTCTCGCCAAACTGCGCGCCTGGATGCGCGAGGCCGGCTATGGCGGCGTCGTTCTGTTCGACCCCTATAACCAGCGCTACGCCACCGGCTCGCGCAACATGTTCGGCTATTTCCTGCGCAACTCGACCCGCTACTTCTTCATCCCGACCGTCGGGCCGATCGTGCTGTTCGAATATCCGCAGAGCTACCATGTCTCCATGGTGCTCGACACGATCGACGAGGCGCGGCCCTCCAAGCTGGTCTGGTCTTCGGTGTCGGGCCGCGACGACGAGACCGCCGGTCCCTTCGCCGACGAGATCACCGAACTCCTCAAGCAGCACGGCGGCGGCTCGATGAAGCTCGGGCTCGACCGCTGCAGCCATTTGCAGGCCCTCGCCTTGGAAAAGCGCGGCTGCGAGGTCAGGGATTGCCAGGGCGAGATCCTGGCCGTGCGGGCCGTGAAGACACCCGAGGAAGTCAAATGCCTGCAAGTGTCGATGGCCGGCGCCGAAGCCGCCGTCTCGGCGGTGCGCGAGGCGATCAAGCCCGGCGTGTCCGAAAACGACCTGTTCGCCATCATGTATGGCGAGGTGATCCGCCAGGGCGGCGAGTTCATCGAGACGCGGCTGCTGACCTCCGGCCAGCGCACCAACCCCTGGTTCAACGAGGCGAGCGGCCGCAAGATCCGGCCCGGCGAGCTTTTGGCGCTCGATACCGACACGATCGGCTGCTACGGTTACTATTCGGACTTCTCGCGCACTTTCCGCTGCGGGCCGGGAAAGCCGACCGATTACCAGAAATCGCTCTACCGCATGGCGTATGACCAGGTTCAGCACAATATCGGGGTCGTCAGGCCGGGCATGGCGTTTCGCGAAATCGCCGAAAAGGCCTGGAAGATCCCCGACCGCTTCGTCGACCAGCGCTATACCTCGGTCATGCATGGCGTCGGCATGCATGGCGAGACGCCGTTCATTGCGCACGCCATGGACTACGAGACCTATGGCCGCGACGGTATCATCGTTCCCGGCATGGTGGTCAGCGTCGAGAGCTATATCGGCGAGAAGGGCGGCCGCGAAGGCGTCAAGCTGGAGGACGAGATCCTGATCACCGACACCGGCACCGAGCTTCTGTCGCGCTTCCCCTATGAGGATGATTTTCTGGCATGAGGACCAGCTGAGATGAAGAGCCCGATCGCGATCCGGCGCGGCGCGGTGGCCGCCGTCTTCATCGATCTGCAGGAGGAGCACCGGCAGGACCAGCGCTATCTCGTCGATGGCTATGAAAAAATCCTCGCCAATGTCCAGCGCCTGCAGGCGGCGGCGCGGGCGAGCGGCGTGCCGCTCCATCACTGGGCCTATATCGTCGATCTCGGCGCCCAGGACCGGCCGTTCCACCCGGTCGAGGCCGACGGCAAGTCGGCCTTCTCCGACAAGGACGATCCGTTGACCGCGATCTGCCACGAGGTCGCGCCGGCGGATGGTGAAGCCTTGCGGATCAAGGCCGAGGCCAGCGCCTTCCGCAGCGGCCCCGCGGCAGGCGAACTCAAGGCGCGCGGCATCGAATGGCTGGTTGTCGCCGGCGTCTGGACCGAGGCCTGCATCGACGCCACCGTCAGGGACGCGGTCGCTTCAGGCTTTCGCGTGCTTCTGGTCAAGGACGCTTGCGGCAGCGGCAGTGCGGCCATGCATCAGACCGCAATCCTCAACCTTGCCAACCGGCTCTATGGCGGCGCGGTCACCGATACTGACGGCGCCTGCCGGCTGCTTTCCGGCGAAAGCGTAACCGTCTGGCAGGTCGAAGGCTCGGTGCCGCTGCGCTTCACCTACGAAAATGCGGCCCGGCTCTATGCAGAGCTCTGATACTGTGCGGACCGCGATGGCAATGGATGTCGAGCGCCGGGAAAAGCCCAGCCGGGGGAAATACGCCACCCGGCTCGATGCCGCGCTGTGGGACTACATAGACCGGGTCAATGGCTGGTATCCGCCCGAAATCACCGATCTGCCGATCGACAGGCAGCGGATGGTCTATGACAAGATGTGCCGGGCGTTCCGCGAGGCCTACCCGGCAGGAGTCGAGGCCAGCGACGGAACGGTTGCCGCCGGCGACCACGCGATCCCGGTCCGGCGCTACCGGATGGCGGGCGGGACGCCGCAGGCAACGGTCGTCTATTATCACGGCGGCGGCTTCATCCTCGGCGGGCTCGACAGCCATGACGACATCTGCGCCGAGATCTGCGCCGGCACCGATTTTGATGTCCTGTCAGCCGATTACCGGCTGGCGCCCGAACATTTGCATCCGGCCGCCTTCGACGATGCGCTGGCCGTGTTCGAGCATGCCGCTGCGACGAACGATCTGCCGATCGTGCTCTGCGGCGAGAGCGCCGGCGGCAATCTTGCCGCCGCGGTCGCGCACGCATCGCGCCGGCATCCTGCGATCGGTCAGGTGCTGATCTATCCCGGCCTCGGCGGCGACGAGAACACCGGCTCCTATGTCGAGCACGCCGCAGCGCCGCTGCTGACGCTCAGTGATATCGAATTCTACCGCGACGTCCGCTCCGCCAGGGCACAGCCGCCCGACGATCCGACCTTTTCGCCGCTGAGTGGCAGCAATTTCTCCGGCCTGCCGCCGACCTTCATCATCACCGCCGAGTGCGATCCGCTGTCGTCCGACGGCGAGGCCTATCGCGACCGCATCCTTGCCGCCGGCGGCCGCGCCTGGTGGCGCGAGGAGCCCCGCCTCGTGCACAGTTTCCTGCGCGCCCGCAGGACCGTGCCGCGGGCCGGCCAAGCCTTCGCCCGTATCATTGCGGCCATCGCCGCACTCGGCAAAGGCGACTGGCCGTACTGAGCGCGTATGCGGAACAGCGCACAAGAACTGCGGAAGTCAGAACACTCCACCGCGGAAGCTCGCCCTATCATCCCCGAGGCAATGGCGCTCCGGCGATCGCATCCGTCTCCCGCGTCTGCCGATCGGCCGGGGCGCCCAACAACAGGGGAACGATAATGAAATTCATGTTGACCGGCAGATCGTTGCATCCGCGGGCCGAACCCGTCGCCGACGGGTTCAGGAAGGGCCAGATGAATCGGCGCGAATATCTCGCCACCATGGCGGCACTCGGCGTCAGCGCCGCCGGCGCGCTGGCGCTGGGCGGCCTGGCGCCGTCCCCGGCCAGGGCCGAGGAGCCGAAGCGCGGCGGCGTGCTGCGCGTCGCCATGAACGTCAAGGGCTTCAAGGATCCGCGCACCTTCGACGGCGTCGAAATGTCCAATATCGCCCGTCAGTGCAACGAATATCTGGTCCGCTGGAACCGCGATTTCACCTTCGAGCCATGGCTGCTGGAGAGCTGGGAGACCAGCGACGACGCACGCACGATCACGCTGCATGTCCGCAAGGGCATAACCTGGTCGAACGGCGACACTTTCAATGCCGACGATGTCGTCCACAACCTCACGCGCTGGTGCGATGCTTCCGTCGCCGGCAATTCGGTCGCCGCGCGCCTCGGCGCGCTGGTCAACGCCGACACCAAGAAGGCCGTCGATGGCGGCATCGAGCGTGTCGACGACTTCACCATCAAGCTCAACCTGCCGAAGCCCGACATTTCGCTGATCGCCGGCGTGGCAGACTATCCCGGACTGATCATGCATCGCTCCTACGAGGGCGACGCCGATCCGCTGAAGGCGCTGGCGATCACCACCGGGCCTTGCGAACTCGTGTCATGGGACGCCGAAACCGGCGCCGAGGTCCGCCGCAAGGACAAACCGTGGTGGAAGGGCGACTTCTACCTCGACGGCATCAAATGGGTCGACTACGGCTCCGATCCCAATGCCATGCTGTCGGCCTTCGAATCCGGCGAGATCGACACCAACCACGAAACCGCCGCCGACACGGTCTCGCAGACCGAACAGATGGAGCTTCAGAATTCGGAACTCGCCACCGGCTCGACCCTGGTCGCACGCTTCAATGTCGGCAATCCGCCTTACGACGACGTCAAGGTGCGGCGCGCCGCCCAGCTTTCGGTCGACAACACCGCGGTGCTGAAGCTTGGCATCGACAACCGGGGCAAGCCGGCCGAAAACCACCATGTCGGGCCGATGCATGCCGAATATGCCGATATCGGGCCGGCCGTGCGCAAGGTCGACGAGGCCAAGGCGCTGCTCGCCGAGGCCGGCAAGGCCGATCATGAATTCGACCTCATCTCGGTCGATGTCGACTGGCAGAAGACGAGCGGCGATGCGATTGCCGCGCAGATGCGCGAGGCCGGTCTGAAGGTCAAGCGCACCGTGCTGCCGGCGGCGACCTTCTGGAACGACTGGAGCAAATATCCCTTCTCCTGCACCGAATGGCTCGGCCGGCCGCTCGGCGTCCAGGTGCTGGCGCTCGCCTATAAGTCGGGCGCCGCCTGGAACGAAAGCGCCTACGCCGATCCCGAATTCGACACTTTGCTCGACAAGGCGCTGGCCACTCCCGATGCCGCCGCGCGCAAGGAGATCATGGCCAGGATCGAGCAGAACCTGCGCGATTCCGGCATCATCATCCAGCCTTACTGGCGCTCGGTCTTCCGCACCTATCGCAAGGGCGTGCACGGCTGCGAGCAGCACCAGTCGCTCGAGCAGCATTTCGAGAAGGTCTGGATTGAGGCGTGATCGCGGGTCTTCCCTTCTCCCCTTGTGGGAGGTGGATTGGCGCGTAGCGCCAAGACGGTTGAGGGGTGTTGGACAGAATGAGGCGTCGGTGTTTCCTGGAACACCCTCATCCGGCCGCTTCGCGGCCACCTTCTCCCACAAGGGGAGAAGGGAGAGCTGCGTCCGACCTTGAAATCTCCCGCCCGAGACGAACCGTTTCCCGCACCAGCAGATCCAGATCCTCGCGCCGGGTGCGGTGATTGTTGATCGCCACCCTGAGGCAATGCTGGCCATGCACCGTCGTGTCGGAAAGGGCGGCGATGCCTTCTTCCTGCAGCCTCAGCATGATCTCGGTGTTGAGCGCCTTCAGCGCCTCGCCCGCCAGCCCGTCGCCGCGGTAGCGAAAACAGACGATGTTGATGCTGGTCGGCGCCGTCAACTCGAGGGCCGGCTCGGCCTCGATCTGCCCGGCGAGAATGTAGCCCTGGGCGATGTTCTGGTCGATCAGCCGGCCGAATTTTTCGATGCCGTGCTCCTTCAACGCCATCCACACCTTTAGCGCGCGAAAGCCGCGTGAGGTCTGCAGGCCGTAATCATGCAGCCATTGTCCGGAGGCGAGCCCGCGTGGCGTCGATTCCAGATATTCCGGCGTCACCGCGAACGCATTGCGGTGCGAGGCACCGTCCCTGACCAGCGCGCAGCCGACCTCGAACGGCGCGTGCAGCCATTTGTGCGGATCGAGCGCGATGGAATGGGCGCGTTCGATGCCGGCGACACGATGGGCATTTTCCGGCGCAATGGCGATCAGGGCGCCGATGCAGCCGTCGACATGGAACCAGAGATCCTCTTTCGCGGCCAGCCTTGCCAGCGCCTGCAGATCGTCGACCGCGCCGGTGTTGACGGTGCCTGCCGTGCCGATGACGCAGGCCGGCTTGAAGCCTGCCTTGCGGTCCTCGGCGATCGCCTTGCGCAACGCGTCGATGTCGATCCGCAATCCGGCATCGGTCGGGATGCGCCGCAGCGCCCGGTTGCCGAGGCCGAGCGCTTCCATCGCCTTGCGGTGGCAGGAATGGAGCTGGTCCGAGCCGTAGAAGCGCAGCGGCTTGGCGATTGCCGCGACGCCATACTCGCGCACGTCGACGCCGGCCTTGGCGTTGCGCGCCACGGTCAGCCCGATGATGTTGGCCATCGAGCCGCCGCTGACCAGCGTGCCACTGGCGGATTGGGGAAAACCCAGCATCTGCTTCAGCCAGTCGACGACCTGGCTGTCCATCAGGGCGGCGGCATGGTTGCCGCCGCCGAGATTGGAGCCCTGGATCGCCGCCAGGAAATCACCGAGCGCGCCGGTGAAATTGCTCGACCCCATGTACCAGGCCCAGAAGCGCGGATGGATATTGCCCATCGGATAGGCCATCAGTCTCTCGACCACGTCGCCATAGACATCGGCCAGCGGCGTTGGCGATTGCGGCAGGGACGCGGTGAAGAAGTCCCTCACATCTCCAGGCATCTCCCGCCACACTGGCCGCTCTCTGACATCGCGCAGGTAAGCGACGGCATCGTCGACGATCCGATGCGACAGGATCTGCACATCGGCCCAGTCCGAGGGGTCAAGCGTTTCCTCGGCGGTCGTGGCGGCGAATCCCGACGGCGTATCCATGCAGGTCGCTCCCGGTAAGCCGCGGTCACGCCGGAAACTGGCAGCCGGGCGTCGACTGCGAAAGCGCAATCTCGTCGGCGTCCATCTCGGCCTCGATGCCGTCGAACAGCGGCGTCGTCATGTAACGCTCGCCGGTGTCTGGAAGCATGCACAGGATCACCGAACCGGGCGCCGCCTTTTCCGCCACCTGAAGCGCCACCGCGAAGGTGGCTCCACCGGAAATGCCGGTGAAGATGCCTTCCTTCTGCGCCAGCGCCTTGGCCCATTTCATGCCCTCCGGTCCGGGAATGGGCATCACCTCGTCATAGAGGCTCTTGTCGATCGCCTCCTGCAGCACGTCAGGGATGAAATCCGGGGTCCAGCCCTGGATCGGGTGCGGCTCGAAGGCCGGGTGGCTGGCGGCGGGCGCGCCGCCGGCGCCGCGCTCCTGCGCGGTGCCGCTGCCGATGAGCTGGGCGTTGGCCGGCTCGGCCAGCACGATCCGCGTCTCCGGCCGCTCGCGCCGCAGCACGC
>NZ_CAUM01000031.1 GCF_000350085.1 Mesorhizobium metallidurans STM 2683 | reverse complement strand
GGAGAGGTCAGCCGAGCGAAGCGGAGGCTGGGTGAGGGGGCGGCGCCAACTTGAAAAGGTAGAAGGACAACACATGCTCGATATCGCACCATCGAAACAGGCGGCCACCTGGCTTTCCTCCTTTGCCCAGGCGCTTGAGGCGGGCGATGCGGCGGCAGTCACCAACCTGTTCGTCGAGGACTGCTACTGGCGCGATCTCCTGACCTTCACCTGGAACATCAAGACCATGGAAGGCCGCACCGCAATCCGCGAGATGCTCGATGCCACGCTGGCTGTCGCCAGGCCGACCGCATGGCAGCTCAGCGGCGAGGCCAGTTCGGACGAAGGCACGATAGAGGCCTGGTTCAGCTTCGAGACGGCATCTGCCTGGAGCCAGGGCATCATGCGCCTCAGGGACGGACGATGCCGGACGCTGTTCACGGCGATGACAGACCTCAAAGGGTTCGAGGAGCGCAAGGGCCCGGCGCGGCCGCTCGGTGTGCGCCACAAGGCCGCCCCCGACCGCGAGACCTGGGCGGAGGCGAGGGCGCGCGAGACGCGCGACCTCGGCGCCGGCGAACAACCCTATTGCCTGGTCATCGGCGGCGGCCAGGGCGGCATCATGCTGGGCGCGCGGCTCCGGCAACTCGGCGTGCCCACCATCGTCATCGAGAAGAACGCGCGGCCCGGCGATTCCTGGCGCAACCGCTACCGTACGCTCGTGCTCCATGATCCGGTCTGGTATGACCATCTGCCCTACATTCCGTTCCCGGAGAATTGGCCCGTGTTCACGCCCAAGGACAAGATGGGCGACTGGCTGGAAATGTACACGCGCGTCATGGAGCTCAATTACTGGGTCGCCACCAAATGCATCAGCGCCAGCTATGACGAGACCGAAAAGGTCTGGACCGTCATCGTCGATCGCGTCGGCCGGCGCATCACGCTGAAGCCGAAGCACATCGTCTTCGCCACCGGCGCCTATGGCCCGCCAAGGCGCATCGACTTGGCCGGCGCCGATACCTTCCAGGGCGAGCTGCTGCATTCCAGCCAATATGCCAGCGGCGAGAAGTTCCGCGGCAAACGCGTCGCTGTCATCGGCGCGGCAAGCTCGGGACATGATGTCTGCGTCGATCTCTGGGAGAGCGGCGCCGAGGTGACCATGATCCAGCGTTCGCCGACCACGGTGGTCAAGTCGGACACGCTGATGGAAGTCGGCTTCGAGATCTTTTCGGAAAAGGCACTGGAGCGCGGCATCACCACCGAGAAGGCCGACATGGTCGTCGCCTCGACGCCGTTCGCGCTGGTTACGCAAGGCCAGCGGGCGCTCTACGATATCATCAAGGCGCGTGACGCGACCTTCTATGATCGTCTGCGCGGCTCGGGCTTTGCCCTCGATTTCGGCGACGACGAAACCGGGCTTTTGATGAAAGCCTATCGCACCGGCTCGGGCTATTACATCGATGTCGGCGCCAGCGACCTGATCATCGACGGCCAGATCGGCGTGCGCAGCGGCGTCGCGATCAAAGCGCTGACGCCGACAGGCATCCTCTTCGACGACAGCACGGAACTCGCGGCTGACGCCATCATCGCCTGCACCGGCTACCAGTCGATGAACGAAACGGTGGCGCAAATCGTCTCGCGCGAGGTCGCCGACAAGGTCGGCCCGTGCTGGGGACTTGGCTCGGGCGTCAAGGGCGACCCCGGCCCCTGGCAGGGTGAGTTGCGCAACATGTGGAAGCCGACGGCACAGGAAGCGCTGTGGTTCCACGGCGGCAATCTGGCGCTGTCGCGTTTCTATTCGAAATATGTGGCGCTGCAGATCAAGGCGAGGATGGAAGGTGTTGAGACGCCGGTTTATGGGCCGCCCAGCAACTCCGGCTGCTAACCTATGCCTTCGTCATCCTAGGGCGAAGCAAGGAGCGCAGCGACGTGGCGCAGACCCTAGGATCCATGCCGTGCCACTTATGACACGCGAAAGCGGTCCTGAAGCAAGGTTCCATGCACCAACGGCGGTAAGGAACTCATCGAACGACTATCCTGATCCGTTGCATTCTTCGGCAAAAGTCACGGCATGGATCCTCGGGTCTGCGCTCCGCTTCGCGTCGCTCCGCCCGTGGATGACGAAGTTGCGTAGACTCTGAGCCCGCACATGGCACAGCCTCAATCGTGCCTATGCCCAAAGTGCCGGGCGGCAACCTCGACATGCGTATGCCGGGCATGCGCCTCGAAGCGTTCGGTTTCGCCGAGATCGTCCGCCGCCTCGTTCGGCCACCAGGTGCCGCCGATCACGATGCCGTCCGAGACCAGCCTCTGCTCTGCGACAAGCGCCGCGCCGACCGAATCGACGAAGGTGAAGCTGCCCGAGCGCAGGCGCAGCACCGCGACGTCGCCGACGCCGCCCAGCTTGAGGGTGCCGAGCTCGGGCCTGGCGATCGCTTCCGCCGGCCGCTGCGTGGCGGCGCGCAGCACCTCGACCAGCGGCATGCCCAGCGCCAGCAGTTTCGACATGCAGACCAGCATGTCGAAGGCCGGGCCGTCGACGCAGTAGAGATGCACGTCGCTGCTGATCACGTCGGGCGCCAGCCCCTCCTTCAGCATCGCCTTGGCGACCTCGAAGTCGAACGAGCCCATGCCATGGCCGATGTCGAAGATGACGCCGCGTTCGCGTGCCAGCCGCATGTCGGGCCGCACAGCACCCGAGGCGAACACCGGCGCGTTGGGAAACGGCCGGAAGCAGTGGGTGAGGATATCGCCCTTGCGCAGGCGCGGCAGCACTTCCGAGCGGCCCGGCGGCGGCTCGTCTATATGCGCCATCAACGGCAGGCCCGCCTGGTCGGCGGCCTCCAGCGCCAGATCGACCGGCGCGATGCCGCTGGTCCCGCCGGCATGGCGGCCCGAGCGGACCTTGACGCCGACGACTACGTCCGCGTGCTCGCGCACCGCCGCCACCGTCTCGCGCGGCTCGCAGAGCCTGAGGTCGCCGCACTCGCCGACCGCCACGCTGTGCGAAAAGCCGAAGATGCCGGCAAAGGAAATGTTGACATAAGCCAGGATGCGGACCTTCGAGCGCTCGATGACATGGCGGCGAAAGCCGAGGATGTTGCCGGCGCCAGCGCTTCCCGCGTCGATGAAGGTGGTGGTGCCGCTCCTTGCGGCGAGGCGGTCGGCATCGACGCCAAGCGAGGTGCCGCCCCAATAGACATGGCTGTGCAGGTCGATGAGGCCGGGCGCGACGATGGAGCCGCTGGCGTCGATGACACGCGCGGCACTTTCGAACGGGATGTCGGCCTCGATCGCCGCGATGCGGCCGTCGGTAATGGCAAGATCGCGCGGCGCGTCGAGACCGGACGCCGGATCGATCAGGCGGCCGCCCTTCAGCAGGAGATCAAATTGCATCGATGCCTAGCCTCCGGTTCATTCCATCCTGACGGTCCAGGATGCTTTCGAAGAATAAAGCCGCTTTCGAAAAAACAAAGCCGGCGTTCAGGCCGCGGCCTCGCCGGCCTCGCCGGACCTGCCCGTCCCAAAAGGAGCCGCCCGGTTCGGCCCAGGTCGCGGTGCCCTCGATCAGGGTGAAGCCTTCGTCCCTGGCCCGCCGGCGCAGGGCCGGGATCGGCGCGGAGCACAGCGTCGGGGTTTCCGGATGCTTGCCCGGCGGTGCGTAGAATGCCATCTCGAAGGACGACCGGTCGGTCGAGACCGGCGAGAAGGTGTTCGTCTCGGTGGCGAGCGAGGCCGTGAAGACACGCATGGCGGCTGTTTCCCGTTTCTGTCTCTCTCGGCTGTCCCGGTCGGCGCCGATCAGAGCGGCCTGTAGGCGACCGCTTCGACCTCGATCTTGATGTCGATCATCAGCCGCGACTCCACCGTGGTGCGCGCCGGCGGATCCTTTGGAAAATGCCTGGCATAGACGGTGTTGAAAGCGCCGAAATCGCGCGCGTCCGCAAGCCAGACCGTCGTCTTGACGACGTCGTCCATGACGCAGCCGGCCAGCGCCAGCGCTGCCTTCACATTCGAAAGCACCTGCTCGGTCTGCTCGACGATACCGCCCTTGACCACCACGCCGTCGCCGCCGACCGGCACCTGGCCGGAGACATAGACGAAGTCGCCGGCCCGCACCGCCGGCGACAGCGGCACATGCGACGTTCCAAAACATTGCTTGGGCAAGGAAAAGCCTCCTGTTCATGGCGCGACACAGCGCGATCTTTGATAGCGCCATTTGCCCGTTTCCTCACCGAGGGTCTACGCCTGTCCAAACGATTCTCGTACAAGCCTTGTAGGAAAGCAACATTTTTTGGAATTCATGTTGCTTTATTACAAGAGCGTCAGCATCCTGCACGCCAAGCCGTTGTACCAGGCATTTTTTTACGAGGCGATTGCATCGGGTGATCCGGCGGGGGAGGATTGGATGCGAAGCAAGCGAGGAACCGTATGATCGATTTCGGCGGCCGCAACGTGGTTGTGACGGGTGCCGCCGGCGGTGTCGGCCGCGCCCTGGTCGCGGTCCTGTCGGCATGCGGGGCAAGGGTGATCGCCTGCGATCGCGAGGGCGCCGACCTGACCGCGACGGCAATTGCCGAGGCGCATCATTTCGACCTGCT
This sequence comes from Mesorhizobium metallidurans STM 2683, assembly GCF_000350085.1. Lineage (GTDB taxonomy): Bacteria > Pseudomonadota > Alphaproteobacteria > Rhizobiales > Rhizobiaceae > Mesorhizobium > Mesorhizobium metallidurans. The sequence goes on along the minus strand of NZ_CAUM01000031.1, from coordinate 586 downwards.
CGATGACCAGGCTGTCGCATCGTTCGCCGGCCGCATTGGCAAGGGCAGTGCGCCGGCGGCCTTCATCTCGAACGCCGGCTGGACGCGGGCGGAAACGCTGGCTGACGTCTCGCTTGCCGCGCTCGATCACGAGATGGATCTGAATTTCCGCAGCGCAGCACTCCTGTCGCAGGCGCTGCTGCCCGCGATGCGCAACCAGCCGCGGGGCGCAGCTTTCGTCTTCATTTCCTCGGTCAACGCGCAGGCCCATTTCGGCAACCCCGCCTATGCCGCCGCCAAGGCGGCGCTCAACGCCTGGATGCGCGCCATCGCCACCGAGGAGGGCCGCAGCGGTATCCGTGCGAACGCCGTCATTCCCGGCTCGATCCGCACCGGCGCCTGGGAACATCGCCTTGTCCAGAAGCCGGAGATCCTCGCCGCCGTCGGCAAGCTCTATCCGCTCGGCCGGCTGGTCGAGCCGGTCGAGGTCGCCCGCGCCGCCGTCTTCCTGGCATCGCCCTTTGCCAGCGGGATAACGGGCACAACGCTCAATGTCGACGCTGGACTGATGGCCAGCAATCTGCCGTTTCTCGATCAGATCGGCGGC
>NZ_CAUM01000032.1 GCF_000350085.1 Mesorhizobium metallidurans STM 2683 | reverse complement strand
ACGGGGAGAGGGTAAGGGTGAGGGGCGGCGCGAGCCTGCGCAAGATTCGGCGCCGCGTGCCGAGCCCCACCCTGCCGCGCCCGAGCTTGAAGCCCCACTGGCCGAGATCCCGGCGCCCATTCGCTATCCGGCACCGGTCGAGACACAGCCCATCCTTGCCGAGATTGCGCCCGAACCGCAGCCGATCCCGGAGCTAAAACCCGCCCCCGGCAAGGTGACCGTCACCAAGAAGGTCGAGCAGAAGGCGGAACCGCAGAAGGCGCCGGAACCGGCACAGAGGCGCTCATGGTTCCAGCGCATGAAGGACGGGCTTGCCCGTTCATCCCGCGAGCTCACCGGCAACATCGCCGGCGTCTTCACCAAGAGGAAGCTCGACGAGGACACGCTGCAGGATCTGGAGGACGTGCTGATCCGCGCCGACCTCGGCATGGAGACTGCATTGCGCGTCACCGATGCGCTGGCCGCCAGCCGCTACGGCAAGGATGTCTCCGACACCGAAGTGCGCGCCATCATGGCGGCCGAGGTGGAGAAGGTGCTGACCCATGTCGCCATGCCGCTGGAGCTCGATCTCTCCCACAAGCCGCATGTCATCCTGGTCGTCGGCGTCAACGGCACCGGCAAGACCACGACCATCGGCAAGCTGGCGGCCAAGCTCACCGATGGCGGCCTGTCGGTGATGCTCGCCGCCGGCGACACGTTCCGTGCCGCGGCGATCGAGCAGTTGAAGATCTGGGGCGAGCGCACCAACTCGCCGGTCATCGCTTCCAAACTCGGCGCCGACGCCGCCGGCCTCGCCTACGATGCCTTCGAACGGGCCAAGGAAGCCGGCTCCGACGTGCTGATCATCGACACCGCCGGCCGCCTGCAGAACAAGACCGAGTTGATGGCCGAGCTGGAGAAGATCGTGCGCGTACTGGGCAAGCTCGACCCGGAAGCGCCGCACACCGTGCTGCAGACGGTCGACGCCACCACCGGCCAGAATGCGCTCAACCAGGTCGAGATCTTCCGCAATGTCGCCGGCGTCAACGGCCTGGTGATGACCAAGCTGGACGGCACGGCGCGCGGCGGTATTCTGGTGGCGATCGCGGCAAAGCACAAACTGCCGGTCTATTTCATCGGCGTCGGCGAACAGGTCGACGACCTCGAACCTTTCTCGGCAAGCGAATTCGCCAGGGCGATCGCTGGAGTGGCCTAAAAAAGCATGATCGCCAAAAGTTGCAGGCTTTTTGGAAAAGACCATGCGTAAGAAGGAAACCATGAACCCGCCCATTCTCGAACGCGACCCGTCCGATCCGCAAAAGCAGAAGAAGGAAGCCGTCAATCCGCTGCTCAAGCTGGTGCTGGAGCTCGGCCCGCTGATGGTGTTCTTCTTCGCCAATGCGCGCGGCGAATGGCTGACGCAGAAATTTCCTGCCCTTGCCGAATTCGGCGGGCCGATCTTCGTCGCCACCGGCCTGTTCATGGCCGCGACCGCGATCGCGCTGATCGCGTCCTGGCTGCTCACCCGCACGCTGCCGATCATGCCGATGGTGTCGGGCGTCGTCGTCCTCGTTTTCGGCGCGCTGACGCTCTATCTGCAGGACGATATCTTCATCAAGATGAAACCGACCATCGTCAACACGCTGTTCGGCGGCGTGTTGCTCGGCGGCCTGTTCTTCGGCAAATCGCTGCTCGGCTATGTCTTCAATTCGGCCTTCAACCTCGATGCCGAGGGCTGGCGCAAGCTCACCTTTCGCTGGGGCCTGTTCTTCCTGTTCCTGGCCCTTGTCAACGAAGTGGTCTGGCGGAATTTTTCCACCGATGCATGGGTTACCTTCAAAGTCTGGGGCATCATGCCGATCACGCTTCTGTTCACCTTCAGCCAGATGCCGCTGATCCTGCGCCATTCGCTCGAGGACAAGACCGAGAAGGCGAAAAAAGCCGGCAAATAGGGAGACGCGGCCATGAAGTTTGTAACCTCGCGCGACGAGCTGAGGACGGTCTACAAGACGCCGCGGCCGACCGACGGTTCGATCCGCAAGGAGTTGAGGGCGCTGGACGGTCATTGCCGCTCGTTCATCTGCAAGAGCCCCTTCGTGCTGATCGGCTCCTCCGACGGCGCCGGCAATGCCGACGTGACGCCGAAGGGCGACAAGCCGGGTTTCACCACCGTGCTCGACGAGAGGACCATCGCCATCCCCGACCGCCCCGGCAACAACCGGCTGGACACGCTGGAGAACATCCTCCTCAACCCGTCGATCGGACTGCTGTTCCTCATTCCGGGCATGAACGAGACGCTGCGCGTCAATGGCGATGCCCGCATCACCGTCGATGCCGGCTTGCGCGAGCGCCTCGCCGTCGACGGCAAGGAGCCGCAAAGCGTCGTCGTTGTGTCGGTGAAGGCCGCCTATATGCATTGCGCCAAGGCCTTCATGCGCTCCGAATTGTGGAAGCCGGAGACCTGGTACGACCGCGCGACGCTGCCGACGCTCGGCCAGATCCTGCGCGACCAACTGGCGCTCGCCGATTCCGCCGAGGCGACGGACCGCTGGCTGGACGACGAATACAAGCAGACGATGTGGTAGGCTTTGGGGCATGTCGCCCGAAGGTGGGCAGCGGGGCGCGAAGGATCACCGGCGCCCGTTAACCCTTGCCTCTCAACGTCTCGACATCGGTCTTGCCGACATACCAGTCGCGGGCGTTGACCTCCTCGAAGACCACCCAGACGTCGTCATTGCCCAATCCGGTGGCGTCCATGATGGCCGCCGTGACCTTTTTGGCGATGTCAGCCTTCTTACCGGCGGGGTCGGCGGCGATCACTTCCTTGACGATGCGGATGTTGACGAATGGCATGATTTTCTCCCTTTGAACTTTGTTGGCTGCCGTCAGCAAGCTCATTCGAAACGCGCTCTGGCGAACCGCGCGGTGGCACCGGAAACCGCGGTGCAGCGGGCACCGCGGGTAAGCGCAGAAACGCCATCAAAGGCCGCCAGAGAAGAGTTTCGGGCAGCCTCAATAAGTCTTGGCCCCGTTGACCATCAGCCGCACCATATAGAGCGAGGTCGTACCGGCGATGTAGAGGCAGTTGAGCTTGTTGCCGCCGAATACGCAATTGGCGGTTACCTCAGGCACCTTGACCTTGCCGATCAGCGTGCCGTCCGGATCGTAGCAATGGATGCCGTCGGCAGCACTCGTCCAGATGCGCCCGTCCGCGTCGAGCCTAAAACCGTCGAACAGGCCGGCCGTGCAGTCGGCGAAGATTTTTTCGCCCGAAACCTTCTTGCCGCCCTTGCCGACATTGAACACCCGCATATGCGCGGGATTCTGCGCGCCATGCGTGCGGCCGGTGTCGACGACATAAAGCTTGCTCTCGTCGAGCGAGAAGGCGAGCCCGTTGGGCCTGACCATGTCGGTGATGACGGCCTCGACATCGCCGGTGCCGGGATCGACCCGATAGACATGGCAGGCGCCGATCTCGCTCTCGGCCTTGTCGCCCTCATAATCGGTGTCGATGCCGTAGGTCGGATCGGTGAACCAGATCGAGCCGTCGGACTTCACCACCGCATCGTTGGGCGAGTTGAACCGCTTGCCGCGCCATTTGGCGGCAATGGTGGTGATCGACCCGTCATACTCGGTGCGGCTGACGCGGCGGCCCGAATGCTCGCAAGTGACCAGCCGGCCCTGCCGGTCGACGGTGTTGCCGTTGGAATTGCCTGACGGCTGGCGGAACACGCCGACGCTGCCGTCGGTCTCGTCGTAGCGCAGCATGCGGTTGTTGGGGATGTCGGACCAGACCACATAGCGGCCGGCCGCGAACCAGGCCGGCCCTTCCGCCCATCGGCATCCGGTGAACAGCTTGTCGACATTCGCATTGCCGTTGAACAGCCGCGCGAAACGCGGATCGAGAATTTCATAGTCTTCGGCGGGCATGTTTCCTCCCAATCATTCATCGACGATGCCGGCGCGATCAAGCCAGCCGGCGACCGATATGGCAAGATCGATCGCGTCGCAGCTTCGCAATTTGTATGACAAAAGAGGCTACTGAGCAGGCGCGGCGGGAATGGCGCTTCGTCGAAACCACGGCCATGGCGGCGTTAACCGGCTATGCGTCCAGCGCAATGGTGCATTGCAACATCTTCTTTTTGCAACGCACAATAACTATGTCATGTTGCGTACAGATCAAGGGAGGAACAACCGGCCGCGGGAATGCGGCGCAGAAGGAACTTCGCCATGATCCTCGACAGCCTCATGAGCCGCGCTCGCGCAAGCATCGCCAAGCGCCGCCACTACAACCGCCTCGTCGCCGAAATCGACAGCTTCTCCAGCCGCGATCTGGCCGACATGCGCGCCGACCGCTCGGAAATGCTCTACCAGGTCCACAAGCAGATCTACGGCTGAGGCGAACGCATGATCCCGAACCGAAGGTCGGCGCAGCAAAAAGTTGCAGACTATTCGGACGAGAGCATGCGTAATCGGGTTTAACCCATCCATTCGATCCAGCGGCCGTGATAATCGCAATGGGCCAAGCGGCGTGTCTCGCCGCCCGGCCATAGCGTGAGGCTGAGTACCGCCCAATTGTTTGTGGGATCGCGCGGCTCCATCCTCAGCCTTGCGATAGGCGCAGCGGCCGTGGCCTGTCTGCCCGCCTGCTCCAGGGTGGCGGTGATGGCATCCTTGGTCGCCCGCGGCAAATATTGCCACATGATCGAATGATAGAGGACGAAGGCGCCGTCCTGCTGCCGTGCGGCCAGTGCCTTCTCGACAAACTCCGCTCCATCCGCCCTGACAAGCAGCGGCGGGAACTTCTCGGCAAGTGACAGCGCGGCGTCGAGCCGGGCCAGCCGCGCCGCCTGACCGGCCCAGATGAAGGACCGAAGCCGTAGCCGCGCGGCCGCGTCGGCGAAGTCGACCGGCGCGATGTCGCAGCCGGAGCGATGGCGAACGTTGATCTCTCCATTCAGTGGAACAGCACGGCCACGCACCTCCGGCGCCAACCGGACGGGGGAGGCCGGGTCGCCCCACTCGGCATCGCCATAGCGATAGTGAAAGCTGTCGAACAGGAGATTGAGCCCGGCGCTGGCGCCGATCTCACACAGATCCAACGGCAAGCCGGCTTCGCGCGCGACCGTCAGAAATCCAGGCAGCAGCATCGCCGACCGGGCGATCTCATTCGTCTGCGGGGCGCCGGCGAGGCCAGCGACGATCCGCTCGTCGGATCGTGCAATTGCTTCCGGCAGCACCGCCGCGATCTCATCTTCGCTTGTTTGGTTGGGCGGATAAAGCAGTGTCAGTCGCTCATCCGCACCCGCCAGGACCAACGCGTGCAGCGCGCCGCAGAGCCGCAATGAGAGGGCGTCGGCACGCGCGTCACCCGGCCAGGCGAGCACCGCCTGCCCGGTCCTGGTGTTTGCGTCGAGAACCTTGGCCAGCGCACGGCATAATTTCGCGGTGAACGGCGAGCCAAGCCCGTCGCAGGCTTTCGCCTGAGCCAGAAAATGATCGCGGATGTCTCGTTCGTCCATCGCGTTTCCGGTGCCTCAGCCCGGTGCCGCCAGCGCCTTCTCGATCTCCGGCAACAGCAGCGTCTGCGCCGACGCTGGCGTCAGCGGGCCGACATGCTTGTAGGCGATCTTGCCATCCTTGCCGATGACGAAGGTCTCCGGCACGCCATAGACGCCCCAGTCGATCGCCGCGCGTCCGGCTTCGTCGACACCTATCGCCTGGAACGGATTGCCGAGATCGCCAAGGAAGCGGCGGGCGTTTTCCGGCCGGTCCTTGTAGTTCAGCGCCGCCATGCTGAAGCGCTTGTCCTGCGACAGCGCCAAGAGCACCGGATTTTCCTCGCGGCACGGCGCGCACCACGACGCAAAGACATTGACCAGCGTGACCTTGCCGGCGAAGGCTTTCGAATCGAGGCCGGGCAGGTTGGTGCCCTCCAGCGCCGGCAGGTTTGTCTGCGGCGCCGGCAGGCCGATCAGCGCCGACGGCACGTCCGAAGCGTCGCGGCCGGACAGAAGCTGCGACAGGAACAGCCCGGCCAGCGCCAGGAAGACCAGCAGCGGCAACAGCACGATCAGGCGCCGGCGCACGGGTGCCTCTGTTTGCGTATTCATGATTTCCCACTCTTGTCGGAGCGCCGGCGCACGCCGGCCGCCTCCAGTTCGGCGAGATCGCGTTTGCGTGCCCGCTGGTCGATGAGGATCCAACCGATCAGCCCGGCCAGCACCACGGCCGTCATCGTATAGGCGGCCGTCACATAGAGCGCATGCGCGCTCATGCCTGTTGCTCCGCGAGCGCGACTCTTTCCAACCCGAGCATTTCGCCTCTTTCGACCATACTTTTCCTTAGCCTCGCGCCATCGGCTTCGCAATCGGCCGCAGCGCCGCAGGCCTTGCCCTAATCCGTCCCGTGGCGCAGCGCCAGCGCTGCCGCCACTGGTCCCAGCACCGCAAGAAACAGGGTCAGCGCGGCAAGAATGAGGAAGGGCTGCAGGAACGGATCGGGATCGGCCACCGCGCCGTAGCTGGCCGAGACGCCGAAGATCAGCACGGGAATGGTCAGCGGCAGCACCAGCACCGAGATCAGGAGCCCGCCGCGCGGCAGCGCCACCGCGACAGCGGCACCGGCCGCACCGATGAAGGTGATGGCCGGCGTGCCGACCAAGAGCGTCAGCGCCGTCGCGCCGATGCCGGCCGGCGCCATGTTCATGAACAGGCCGAGCAAGGGTGCCGCGATAACCAGCGGCAGCACGCTGCCCGCCCAATGCGCCAGGCATTTCACCAGCACGGTCAGCGCCAGCATGTGCCGGTCGTTGCCGAGCACCAGAAGATCGAGCGAGCCGTCTTCCCGATCGGCCTGGAACAGCCGGTCGAGGCCAAGCAGACAGGCGAGCAGGGCCGATATCCAAAGAATTGCCGGTCCGATGCGGGCAAGCAGGTTGAGGTCCGGCCCGACGCCGAACGGAATGGTGACAATCACCGCCAGGAAGAAGATGACGCCGGTCAATGCGCCGCCACCGGCGCGGATACTGAGACGGATATCGCGCAGGAAGAGGGCTAGCATGGCTTGAAATGCCTGCGCTTGAACACCCCCCTCTGTCCTGCCGACATCACCCGCCCATCCTCAATTCCTTGGCCCCTTCAATCCCCAGCGGCAGATGCGTGGCCGCAATAATGATCCCCCCATCCCGACAGTGCTTCGTCATCACCTCGCCGAACCTTGCCTCCGAAGCCTTGTCCAGCCCCGCCGTCGGCTCGTCGAGCAGCCACAGCGGTCGCCGGCTGACCAGCAATTTTGCGATCGCGGCGCGCCGTCTCTGCCCAGTCGACAGATACCCGAACGGCAGATGGCCGATGCCATCAAGCCCGACCGTTGCCAGCGCCTCTTCGACGCTCAGCGCCGGCTCGCTCGAAAAATCGCGCCAGAAGCGCAGATTCTCCGCCACGCTCAGCGCCGGCTTCATCGCGTTCTGGTGGCCGAGATAGTGGCAGGCCGAGGCGACCGACGGAAAATCCGCAAGCCCGCCCTCGATCCGCACCCGACCTTCCGCCGCCGGCAGCAGCCCGGCGATGACCCTGAGCAGCGTCGATTTGCCCACCCCGTTCGGCCCGGTGACGATCAGCGCCTGACCGTCATCAAGGGCAAATTCGATGCCGGAAAACACCGTTTCGCCGCCCCGTTCGCCGCCCAGATTTTCGGCGATCAGCCACATTCCTTGCCCGTCCCGAAAATACTGCGCCGCGGCAGGCACCGCATCGCACAAAATAGCCTTTCGACTGTCTAGAACTATTCCAGGAAATTCTCTATATGCGGGGCATCCATGCCAGCGGTCGGCACGGGAACAGAATTTGCGCCGAACCAGCGCACGCGCCGCCTTGAACGGCTCGGGTTGCTTGGGAACGGACAGCGGAAATGGCCGTACCCGCACCTTTGCGCGTGATTGCATGCCATCGGCGTCCGTTCCCTTTCAGGCTGAACAGACAAGGACGGATCGCACGTGTCAAAATCCCTCGACAGTTTCAATTGCCGCCGCACGCTGACCGCAGGCGGCGCCGACTATGCCTATTTCGACCTCATCGAGGCCGAGAAGAATGGCCTCACCGGCATCTCCCAACTGCCCTATTCGATGAAGGTGCTGCTGGAGAACCTTTTGCGCAACGAGGACGGCCGTTCCGTCACCAAGGAGAGCATCCAGGCGGTCGCCGGCTGGCTGACCGACAAGGGCACCGCCGGCGTCGAGATCGCCTATCGCCCGGCCCGCGTGCTGATGCAGGATTTCACCGGCGTGCCGGCCGTTGTCGATCTGGCCGCCATGCGCGACGCCATGGCCTCGCTCGGCGGCGACCCGCAGAAGATCAATCCGCTGGTGCCGGTCGACCTGGTCATCGACCACTCGGTCATCGTCGACGAATTCGGCACGCCGATGGCTTTCGCCAGGAATGTCGAGCTCGAATACGAGCGCAACGAAGAGCGCTACAAATTCCTGAAATGGGGCCAGCAGGCCTTCCGCAACTTCCGTGTCGTGCCGCCCGGCACCGGCATCTGCCACCAGGTCAATCTCGAATATCTCGGCCAGGTCGTGTGGACCAACACCGAGGACGGCGAAACCACCGCCTATCCCGACACCTGCGTCGGCACCGATTCGCACACCACCATGATCAACGGCCTCGGCGTGCTCGGCTGGGGCGTCGGCGGCATCGAGGCCGAGGCCGCCATGCTCGGCCAGCCCGTCTCCATGCTGTTGCCCGAAGTGATCGGCTTCCGCCTCACCGGCAGGCTGAAGGAAGGCGTCACCGCCACCGACCTGGTGCTCACCGTCACCCAGATGCTGCGCAAGAAGGGCGTCGTCGGCAAGTTCGTCGAATTCTTCGGCCCCGGCCTGTCCAACATGACGCTGGCCGACCGCGCCACCATCGGCAATATGGCGCCGGAATATGGCGCCACTTGCGGCTTCTTCCCGGTCGACGGCGAAACCATCCGCTATCTCACCATGTCCGGCCGCGAGGAAAACCGCATCGCCCTGGTCGAGGCCTATTCGAAGGCGCAAGGCATGTGGCGCGATACCGGCTCCGCCGACCCGGTCTTCACCGACCTGCTCGATCTCGATCTCGGCGATGTCGTGCCGTCGATGGCCGGCCCCAAGCGGCCGGAAGGCCGTGTCGCGCTGGAAGGCATTCCGGCCGGCTTCGCCAAGGCCATGGAGACCGAGTACAAGAAGGCCGCCGAAATCTCCAAGCGCTATGCCGTCGAAGGCACCAGCCACGATCTCGGCCATGGCGACGTCGTCATCGCCGCCATCACCTCCTGCACCAACACCTCGAACCCGAGCGTGCTGATCGGCGCCGGACTGTTGGCGCGCAATGCCAATCGCCTCGGCCTGAAGCAGAAGCCATGGGTCAAGACCTCGCTGGCGCCGGGCAGCCAGGTGGTGGCCGAATATCTGGAGAAATCCGGCCTGCAGAAGGAGCTTGACCAGATCGGCTTCAACCTGGTCGGCTTCGGCTGCACCACTTGCATCGGCAATTCCGGCCCGCTGCCGGCGCCGATCTCCAAGACCATCAACGATAAAGGTTTGATCGCTGCCGCGGTCTTGTCCGGCAACCGCAATTTCGAAGGCCGCGTCTCGCCCGATGTGCAGGCCAACTATCTGGCCTCGCCGCCGCTGGTCGTCGCCCATGCGCTGGCTGGAACCGTGACTAGGGACCTAACCACCGAGCCGCTCGGCGAGGACAAGAACGGCGAGCCGGTCTACCTCAAGGAGATCTGGCCCAACTCGGCCGAGATCCAGGAGTTCATCGAGAAGAACGTGACGCGCGAGCTGTTCGCCCGCAAATATGCCGACGTCTTCAAGGGCGATGAATACTGGCAGAACGTCAAGGCGCCGGAAGGTCAGACCTACGCCTGGGACGACAATTCGACCTATGTGCAGAACCCGCCCTATTTCGCCGGCATGACCTCGGGTTTCGGCAAGATCGGCGACATCAAGGGCGCCCGCGTGCTGGGTCTCTTCGGCGACAAGATCACCACCGACCACATCTCTCCGGCCGGTTCCATCAAGGCCGCCTCGCCGGCCGGCAAATACCTGACCGACCATGGCGTCGGCGTCGCCGATTTCAACCAGTACGGCACGCGGCGCGGCAATCATGAGGTGATGATGCGCGGCACCTTCGCCAACATCCGCATCCGCAACCACATGCTGGGCGAGAACGGTCGCGAGGGCGGCTACACCATCCACTATCCGTCGAAGGAAGAGGAATCGATCTACGACGCCGCCATGGAATACAAGAAGGAAGGCGTGCCGCTGGTCATCTTCGCCGGCGTCGAATACGGCAACGGCTCGTCGCGTGACTGGGCGGCCAAGGGAACGAATCTGCTCGGTGTTCGCGCGGTCATCGCCCAGTCCTTCGAGCGCATCCACCGCTCGAACCTGGTCGGCATGGGCGTCATCCCCTTCGTCTTCGAAGAAGGCACCTCATGGGCCTCGCTCAACCTGAAGGGCGATGAGCTGGTCGAGATCGACGGGCTGGACAAGATCAAGCCGCGCCAGAAGATGGCCGCCAGGATCACCTATGGCGACGGCACGGTGAAGAACGTGCCGATCATCTGCCGCATCGATACGCTGGACGAGCTCGACTACTTCAAGAACGGCGGCATTCTGCAGTACGTGCTGCGCGATCTAGCTGCATAAGGCAGCAAGGGAATAGGGCTTAGGCAGTAGGGAATAGGACTACTGCCTACTGCCTACTGCCTTTCCAAACCGCGCCGTCGCCGCCAGCAGCACGCCGAGCATCACTGCGTTGAGGATGTGCCACAGGAAATGCGTGCCGGGCGGAAAGCTGCCGCAGACCAGCGGGTCGGTCATCCTGCAGATGACCGAAACAACGAAGATCGCCGAGCCCCGCCAGATTGTACCAGCCGGCGCGATTGCCGCTGGCCGCCACCCATGCGCCGAAGAAGGCGAGCGCCAGGAACGGCGGCAGGTAGCCGGTCGTGCCGTTCGAGGCCTGGCGCAGCCAGTCCGGCACGGCGAAGGTGAGCAGCCCGGCGACGGCGTAGAAGGCGACGAAGACGACAACCGCCTTGCCCCATCCCATACCGAGGAAGCGACGCAGGTTGAACAGCGTGTAGGCCAGCGTGAAGCCGGCGATCGGCAGGACGTCGGCCCATACGGTGCCGTGATTGGCAAAGGTGTGGAACAATGCCGAGCCGACCCCGATCGCCACCACCCACCAGGCCAGCGCCTCGGCGAAGGTGCCGGTGCCAAGCCGCCGCACCTCTCTCACCCCCCACAGCCCGGCCGCGATGAAGGCGAGATTGGTCAAGGCATTAACCGGTTCGGCCCAGAGTTCCGGCCCGGTCCGCTCGCAATAGAGGTCGATCGGCGTCAGGAAAGTTTGCCACATGCTGATATTGCCGCCCGAATCTGTCGCTACCTTGGAGTGCAGGCCTCTCCTATGGCGGCTTTGCCGGTGGTTGCAACGGCAAAATTTCACCGCAACGTGACTTCACCTTGACTGTCGCTTCTGCCACATATTTTAGCAATCAGAACAAGGCCGGCACCACCGGCGGGAATTGGAACGGTCATGACATCTCGAAGATCATTGCGGCTTGCGGCCTTTGCGCTGGCCTTCTCGATGCTTGCCGGCAATGGTTTCGCCGGCGAGGCCGACAGGCCCCAGTCTGACAAGTCCCGGACTGACCGGCCCTTGGGCGTGGTCGAGCTTTTCACCAGCCAGGGCTGCAGTTCCTGCCCGCCGGCCGACGAGTTTTTCACCGAGCTTGCCGCCAGGCAGGACATCGTCGCGCTCGCCTACCATGTCGACTATTGGGACTATCTTGGCTGGCAGGACACGCTGAGCCGCAAGGAGAACACCGAGCGGCAGTATCAGTATATGCGCGCCTTCGGCAGCCGGTCCGTCTATACGCCGCAGGCCGTCATCAATGGCCGCAGCCATGTCAACGGCGCCAGCCGCAGGGAAGTCGATGGCGCGCTCGCCCGCATGGAGAAATCGGGCGAAGGCATGCGGGTCGGCATCAAGGTCAGCCGCACCAGCGACCGCGTCGTGATCGATACCGGCGATGCCGGAACCGGCCCCAGCGACGCCCACGTCGTCATCGTCTATTTCGACCCGCCGCAGACGGTCACGATCGGCAAGGGCGAAAACACCGGCCGCAGCATGACCTATTGGAACGCCGTCACCGGCATCCAGACCGCCGGCATGTGGCACGGCAAGGCGCAGCGCTACGAATTGCCGCTGAGCGAGATTTCCAAGAAGAAGGGCGGCTGCGCCGTGCTGCTGCAGTCGGTCGGCAAGGACGGCCTGCCCGGACCCATCCTGGGCGCCGCCTTCATCCGCAAGCCTTAACGGTTCGGCAGCCGGTCCTGCCTTCGTCATCCTGGGGCGAAGCAGGAGCAAAGCTCCGTCGCGGAAACCCCAGGATCCATGCCGCGACATCTGCGGCACGGCTCTAGCGCTGCTCCTTTTCGGAGCGGATTCGCTTGAGACGATATCCATTCCTCAGGGCAATCGCCAAACCGCTATCCTGATCGGCGGCGTTCCCCGACAACGGTCACGGCATGGATCCCAGGGTCTGCGCTCCGCTTCGCGTCGCTCCGCCCTGGGATGACGACGGCGTGGTTAGCGCCACTCCACCCAATAAAAAACCGGCGTCAGCTTGCTTCTGACGCCGGTCATTTAGGTTTTGGGATCGTCGCACCTGATTTTCCCTAGGGAAAACCGAGGTTGGTTCGATCCGACGCAGACCCGTGGGCGGGGGGCTTGGGGTTTACGAGCCGGTGCCGGACCGAACCGTCTCAGGCAACGCCGGTAAATTCGTCGGACATTGGGGCATGAGCGCGGATAAAAAAAGGCAGGATTGTGGCGAAGCATCACCAATTCCAACGATCGTTTTACAAATGTGACTGGACACTGCGGAAACGGCCCGGCGCCGCCTTGCCCGGTCGGGCCTTGCAATTCCGCGACGAAAGCGCCAACTTTGGTCGGCGTAAGATTCACTCCAAGGATCGAGGCATGACTGATCGCGGCAGCAGCGGGACGGAGGATGGGGACGCATCCGCAATATTGATCCCGTTGCACGAGGCGAGACGCGAACGCCTCGACCAGCCGGTGCGCTTCGACCGGCGCGAACTGGACCAGATTCTCAGGCTTTACGGACGCATGGTCGCCGCCAATGAATGGCGCGACTATGCCATCGACCATCTCGCCGACCGCGCCGTCTTTTCCGTGTTCCGCCGCGCCAGCGAGGTGCCGCTGTTCCAGATCGTCAAGGATCCGAAGCTGGCCCGCAAGCAAGGTGCCTTCGCCGTCATCGCCGCCGGCGGCCGCATCCTCAAGCGCAGCCAGGAGCTCGGCCGCGTGCTCGGCGTCTTCGACGGCAAGCTGAGGCTGGTCGAGGCTTAACTCACTGTTTCTGTTTTAGAAATTTCCACTCGGGCAGCGAGTTTGGATCGGGCGGGGCTAGCGCCCCGTCATTGATCGACAGTTGCATGAACACCGTGTCCAGCCAGCGCCCGTGCTTGTAGCCGGAGCCTTCCAGACGACCCGAATGGCGAAATCCGAGCTTTTCATGCAGCCGCACCGAGGCGCTGTCCGGACGGCCGTCGCCGATCACCGCGATGACCTGGCGAAAGCCCGCCGCCTTGGCCGCGTCGATCAGCCCTTGCATCAGCTTGAGCCCGACGCCCTGGCCCTTGGCCTCGGGTGCGACATAGACGGAATCCTCAACGACAAACCGATATGCCGGGCGTGGCCGGAAGGCGCCGGCATAGGCATAGCCGAGCATGACGCCGTCCTTTTCCGCCACCAGATAGGGAAAGCCGCCCGCCAATAGACTGTCGAATCGCACGCCCATTTCGGCGCGGCTCGGCGGCTCCAGCTCGTAGCTCGCGGTGCCATTGGTCACCGCGTCGGCGTAGATTTCCGTGATCCGGTCGAGGTCTGCCGCAGTGGCGGGCCGTATCGTGATACTGCTCATAATTTACGCAAATCGTTCATCTGCCTTCCATAACAGCAAAGGCAGACATAAAAGAAAAGGGCGGCTGTTAGGCCGCCCTTTCCAAACTCGCTAGTCCAGCTGGACCGACTGATGCCTTTAACGACGGTCACCCATGAACTGCAGCAGGAACATGAACAGGTTGATGAAGTCGAGATAGAGCGTCAGCGCGCCCATGATCGCCTTGCGGCCAGCGACATCGGTGGCGTCGCCCTCGAAATACATCTCCTTGATCTTCTGTGTGTCATAGGCGGTCAGGCCCGAAAAGATCAGCACGCCCAGAGCCGAAACGGCGAAAGACAAAGCCGACGACTGCAGGAAGATGTTGATCACCATCGCGATGATCAGGCCGAACACGCCCATCACCAGGAACGAGCCGAACGCTGTCAGGTCGCGCTTGGTTGTGTAGCCATAAAGCGACAGCGCGCCGAAGGCCGCGGCGGTGGCGAAGAAGGTCTGCGAAATGCTGGCCGTCGTATAGACCAGGAAGATCGACGACAGCGACAGGCCGACCAGGCCGGCATAGACCCAGAACGTGGTCTGCGCGGCCGAAACGCTCATCGACTGGACACGGAACGACAGGAACAGCACGGCGGCCAGCGGAGCCAGCATGACCACCCAGCGCAGCGGCGAGCCGAAGATCGCGTAGCCGAACGAGGTGAGCATTTCGCCGCTCGGCAGCGTCGCGACCGCCGAAGCCGGGTCGCTGGTGGTGGCCAGCATAATTGTGCCGACAGCAGCCAGGCCTGTGATGAGCAGGCCAAGCCCCATCAGATTGTAGACCTTGACCATATAGGCGCGCAGGCCCTGGTCGATGGAGACGTCGACGCCGGCGCCGCGCACGGCGCGCGTCTGGTAGTTGCGAATGGGTTCAGCCATGGTAGTCCTCTATTGCTTCTGCCCCGTCGGGTGTCAGGTCAGTTCGGACCAAGGCGCCGCTGGCGGGGCTCCAGCATGCCTGCCGCGAAATATGATGGTTCTTGACGACAAGAACAAGACCGTACGGGTGTAATGCTTCGTGAGGCATCGAAAACCCGGTTTTATTCGCTTTCAAGGCGCCACATGAACGAGCAGCCCAGCCCTTGCGAATCAGAGATTGCGCAGCACCGGCGCCGCCTTGTGGCCAAGCACCCGCCACGTGCCGGCAAGGCCGATACCGACCGTGACCGCCAGCGCAAAGACGATCGTGGCCACCGCCACTTCAGGCATGAAATTCGACGGCAGCGTCATGATGCGTGCGACAACGAACCACGCCGCGATCCCGCCCGCCGCCAGCGCGAAGATCGCCGTGGCGAGCCCGATCAGCATGTACTCCAGCGAAAAGGCCGCGATCAGCGTCTTCCTGGTGGCGCCCAGCGTCTTCAGCACCACCGCGTCGTGGATGCGGGCCCGGTTGCCGGCGGCGAGCGCGCCGGCCAGCACCAGCACCGAGGCGATCAGCGCCACGCCGGCCGCGGCCCGGATCGCCGTGCCAAGCTGCGCGACCAGCCGGTTGACGATGTCGAGCGCGTCCTTGACCCTGACCGTCGTCACCGCCGGAAAAGCGCGGGTGACGGCGTTGAGCAGACGGGCGTCATCGGCCGCCGACGCATTCTTCTCGGTCAGCGTCGCCAGCCAGCCATGCGGCGCGCCGGCGAAGGTGTTGGGCGAGAACACCATGACGAAATTGATGCCCATCGTCTCCCACTCGACCTGGCGGAAATTGGCGATCCTGGCCGTCACATTGCGGCCGAGCACATTGACGGTCACGGTGTCGCCGAGCTTCAGCCCGATCTCCTTGCCTTCCTCGGCGGAAAACGACACCAGCGGCTCGCCGGCATAATTGTCCGGCCACCATGTCCCCTCGGTCAGTGTCGCATTGGCGGGCAGCCTGGTGTCATAGGTCAGCCCACGGTCGCCGCGCAGCACCCAGGCCCCTTCCGCCGGCACCTTGACCTTGCCGACATCGACGCCGTTCAGCGCCATCACCCGGCCGCGCAGCATCGGCACCTTGACCAGCGCTCCCGCCGGAGCCTCCTTGCCGACCAGCGCGGTAAACGCGTCGACGTCGCTGCTCTGGATGTCGACGAAGAAGAAGTTCGGCGCCCGTTCTGGCAGGCTGCCGGAGATCTGCCGCCTCAGATTACCGTCGATCAGCGCCAGCGTCACCAAAAGCGTCAGCCCGAGCCCCAGCGACAGCACTACCGACGGCGTCAGCGCGCCCGGCCGGTGGATGTTGCCGATGGCGAGCCTCAGCGCCGTCGAGCGGACGCGCGGGCTCTTCCTGGCGGCCGACTGGACCAGCCCGCCGACAACGCGCAGCACCAGGAAGGCAAAGACGGTGGCGCCGACGAAGATCGAGGCAATGCGACGGTCGCCGGAAAACTGAATGGCCAGCGCCGCCAGGGCGAACGCTATGCCGAGCGCGGCGGCGACATAGACCGGGCGCGGAAAACCGCGGCCCTCGAACCCCATTTCGCGAAACAGCGCCGTCGCCGGCACGTCGCGCGCGCGGCCGAGCGGCAGCAGCGCGAAGGCCAGCGTCACCAGCAGCCCGAACAGCGCCGCCATGCCGAGCGCACCGGGATAGAAGCCACCTTCCGCCGGCACCGGAATGACCTGATACAGGGCAGCGCTCGCCGCGAACGGCATCAGCGCGCCGAGCACCAGACCAAGCGCGATGCCGAGGCCGGCGATCATCAGGATCTGCACGAGGTAGACGGCAAAGACGAAACCGCCCGAAGCCCCCAGGCTCTTGAAAGTGGCGATGACACCGCGCTTGCCGTCGAGATAGGCGCGCACCGCATTGGCGACGCCAACGCCGCCGACCACCAGCGCCGTCAGCCCGACCAGGGTCAGGAATTGCGAGAAGCGCTCGATGTTGGAGGACAGCGCCGGTGCGGCGTTGCTGCGCGTGCGGATCGACCAGCCGGCCTCGGGAAAATCCTTGGCGGCCTGGTCCTGGATGGTCTTAATATCTGCTTCGCTGGCGCCGCCGGGCAGGCGGACCTTGTAGGCGTTTTCGACGAGGCTGCCGGGCTGGATCAGGCCGGAAGCGGCGAGTCCGTCCGTCGAGACCATCAGCCGCGGCGCAAAGCCGAAGCCGTCGGACACGGCGTCCGGCTCGCTGACCAGCCGGGCGCGCAGTTCGAAGGTGGCGCTGCCGAGCTTCAGCCGGTCGCCGATCGCGAGATGCAGCCGTTCGAACAGCAGATCCGGCGCGGCGGCACCGAAAACGCCGGACCGTTCGCCGAACAGATCCTGCCTGGATAGTGCCGGCTCGGTTTCCAGCGCACCATAGAGCGGATAGGCCCCGTCGACCGCCTTGGCCTCGACCAGCGCCTGGTCGGAGCCGTCCTCGAGCCGCGCCATCGAGCGCATGTTGGCGCTGTGCGAAATCGTGCCCAGTTCTTCGAGAAAAGCCTGCTCGGTTTGCGTCGCGGCACGCTGGTTGATCTGGAAGCGCAGGTCGCCGCCGAGCAATGTCTGGCCCTGGTTGGCAACGCCGGCGGTGATGGCGCGCGCCACCGAATTGACGCCGCCGATCGCCGCGACGCCAAGTGCGATGCAGGCGAGGAAGATCAGGAAGCCGGACAACCCGCCGCGCATCTCGCGCAGCGAAAACCGGAAAGCGAGCTTCAGGGTGCGCGACCAGCCTGCCCCCTCATCCGGCCGCTTCGCGGCCACCTTCTTCCCGAGGGGAGAAGAGATCGCCGACGCCGGCGCCAGCCTCTTCTCCCCAGCGGGGAGAAGGTGGCCCGAAGGGCCGGATGAGGGGGTCTTGTCAGCCATGACGCTACGCCGTCACTTTAAACAGTGGCGCGTCCTCGATCCGGCCGGAGCGCATCGAAACCTGGCGCGAGCAGCGCGCGGCCAACACCGGATCATGCGTGACCAGCACCAGCGTCATGCCGCGCTCGGCCGCCTTGGCGAACAGGAGGTCGGCGACCTGCCGCCCCGTCGCCTGGTCGAGATTGCCGGTCGGCTCGTCGGCGATCAGGATGCGCGGCGACGGCGCCAGCGCGCGGGCGATCGCCACGCGCTGCTGCTCGCCGCCAGACAATTCGCCGGGGTAATGGGTGACGCGATCGCTCAGGCCGACGGCCGCCAGCTCTCGCGCCGCCACGCCGAACGGATCGGCGTGGCCGGCCAATTCAAGCGGCACCGCGACATTTTCGAGCGCCGTCATGTTGGGGATGAGGTGGAAGGATTGGAAGACGATACCGATGTTTCGCCCCCGAAACGATGCGATCTGGTCCTCGCTCTTGCCGTTTAGAAGTTCGCCGGCGATTCGTACCGTACCCGAATCGACCCTTTCCAGGCCTGCAAGCACCATTAGCAGCGTCGACTTTCCCGAGCCAGATGGCCCAACGATGCCGGTCGCCTCGCCGCTTGCCACATCGAGGCTGACGCCTTTCAGTACATGGACGGAAGACGCGCCTTCGCCGAGCGTCAGCGATACGTCTTTCAGCGCGATGACGGCTTCTGTCACAATTAAATCATCCTATATGGGAGAATGGAGGCTCTTAATTCTTCCGCCGCCATCGAATGTTCATCGTCATATGGGGCCTGCCGCATGGCTTTCAAACACTCTCTTGCAGCAGCCTTCCTGCTTTTCCTCGCGCTTTGCGGCGCCATTTCGTCAGCGCGCGCCGCGCCCCTGGAGATCGTCGGCTTCGGCGACAGCCTGATGGCGGGCTTCGGCCTTGGCCCAGGCGAGGGCTTTACCGATAAGCTGCAGGCGGCACTTCGCGCCAGGGGCCACGACGTGACCGTCGCCAATGCCGGCGTTTCCGGCGATACGTCGAGCGGCGGCCTGTCGCGGCTCGACTGGTCGGTGCCGGACGGAACCAAGCTCGTCATCCTGGAACTTGGCGCCAACGACATGCTGCGCGGCGTCTCGACCGCGATCACGCAAAAGAACCTGGACGACATGCTGGCCAAGCTCAGAGAGCGCAAGATTGCCGTGTTGCTGGCCGGCATGCGCGCCGCGCCCAATCTCGGCGCCGACTACCAGAACAGCTTCGATGCGATCTTCCCGAAACTGGCCGAAAAATACGGCGTTCCGCTCTACCCGTTCTTTCTCGACGGCGTCGCCGGCGAGCCCGCATTCCAGCTCGACGATGGTCTGCACCCGAACGCCAGGGGCGTCGACCGCATGGTCGAGCGCATCCTGCCGACGGTGGAAAAGGCCATCGCCACGGTTCAGGGCGCCTCTTGAACGGCGATATTCCGATGAGATCATGCATTCCGTTAGGGAAACTTTCAGGCAAGCCTGCGACCAACAAACCACTTGCCCCGCGTGAATAACGATGATTCGGTAGGGGCAATAGTTCGATTCGAGGAAGGGAGGCTCTCCATGCCGCGTCTTTTCACCGCCCTCGAAATACCGCGTGACGCCTCTCTTTCGCTGTCCCTGCTCAGGGGGGGCCTGCCCGGGGCTCGCTGGATCGATGTCGAGAACTATCACCTGACGCTGCGCTTCATCGGCGATGTCGAAGGCCATGTCGCCGACGAGATCGCCAACGCACTCGACCGGGTGCACCGCCCGTCCTTCCCGCTGGCGCTGTCCGGCGTCGGCGCCTTCGGCCAGAAGAAACCGCACGCGGTCTGGGCCGGCGTTTCCGCCTCGCCCGATCTCGCCGCACTTCAGGGCGAGATCGACCGCATCTGCCAGCGCCTCGGCATGCCGGTCGACCCGCGCAAGTTCACGCCGCATGTGACGCTGGCGCGCTTGCGCAATTCGAGCCCGCTCGACGTCGCCCAGTACCTTTCGGCGCGCGGCAATTTTTCGACGCTGCCCTTCCGCGTCGGCCGCTTCGTGCTGATGTCGTCGCGCGATTCGGTCGGCGGCGGACCCTACATCGTCGAGGAGGCCTGGCCGCTGTCGGGCGCTGATGCTATCGCTTCGAGCCGGCTCGCCAGCGTCTCAGACGCCTCGCGGATCATGCGATAGACCGAGGCGAACGCGTCCGGTCCGTCATAGTAGGGATCCGGCACGTCGCGCGCCTTGCCATCCGCGAATTCCAGGAACAGATGCACCCGGTCGCGCAAGGCGGCAGGCGCCAGCGCTCTGAGATTGCGGACGTTCGAACGATCCATGCCGAGGATCAGGTCGAAGCGGTGGAAGTCTTCCACCGTCACCTTGCGCGCTTTCTGCCCGGAAATGTCGATGCCATGGCGATCCGCAATCGCGACCGAGCGCGGATCGGGGGCGGAACCGACCTCCCAGCCGCTGGTCGCGGCCGAATCGAGCAATATCTCTAGCCCGCGCTCCGCCAACACAGCGCGAAACACGCCTTCGGCGAGTGGCGACCGGCAGATATTGCCGAGGCAGACGAAAAGAATGGAGTTTATGGGCTTTGCGCTCATCGATCCGGCGCTATGGTGAGGGTCACAATTCGAGATAGCACAGGAAGCGCACATGACGAGAGAGAAACTGGGCAAGCAAGCCATCGCCGAGGCGCTTGCCGGCCTCGACGGCTGGGCACTGGCCGGCGATGGCCGTTCGATCAGCCGTAAATTCACCTTCAGGAATTTCTCCGAGGCATTCGCTTTCATGACACGTGTCGCACTCGCGGCGGAGAAGATGGACCATCACCCCGACTGGTCGAATGTCTACAAGACCGTGAACGTCACGCTCAGCACGCATGATGCCGGCGGCCTGACCGCGCTCGACATAGAGCTGGCGAAAAGGATGAACAGCTATTTGGGCGGTTGAACGCGCCTGTGCCCGGATGTTCGCGGCAGGACCGGATCTTCAAATCGGCATCGGCATCTTGCAGCGGGGTTCGGCTTCCACCACATTTTCCGTGCGCAGCCGCGCGTTGAACAATACGCGGGCGAACGCACAGGAGAAACTGATGGCGCAAAAATCCGGTTTTGATTTCTTCGGCTTCGGCGGCAAGCTGGGCGACGAGGGCGAAGTGCGCGCAAAATTCTGGCGCACCGCCAAGAAGGCTGCCCGGCAAATCCCGTTCATGGAAGAAGTGGTCGCCGCCTATTACTGCGCCATGGACAAGAAGACGCCGCTGCGCGCCAAGGGCATCTTGCTGGCCGCGCTCGGCTATTTCGTGCTGCCCGTGGACGCGATTCCCGACTTCGTCTTCGGCCTCGGCTTCACCGACGACATCGCCGTGCTGACCGCCGCGATCACCGCCGTCAGCGCCAATATCACGCCCGCGCACCGGCTGGCCGCCCGGGAGGCGATGGCCGACGAGAACTGAGCTGGCGCAGGGCCGGGGCCTGTTTGAAAAGTCAAACTCTTGCCGCTTTCGTGGCCTCCAAGTCGGCCCAGGGACACCATGTCCGCCGCTTTTCGGGCGGTGGCGCGGGAATGGCGGCGGTTTCCTGGGGTGAGGGTCCTTTTGCCAAAGGAAGTTCACCGTTTGGTAACCCAGATTAAATCAAAATGAAGCGACGGCAGGACGCGATGCGGGTCTGCCCCCGCACCATTTGGAATACGGGAAAAACGATGCGCGGATTGATTGCTACAGTTTCGAGCCTGGTCCTGGTGGCCTTGACAGCGCCAGCCCTGGCGCAATCGGCGACCAAGACCGGCCAGCACAATGCCTGGGGCACCTACAGCTACAAGGCGTCGGGCGGCAAGGTCTGCTACGTCTTGACCGTGCCGACCGACAAGCAGCCGCCAACGCTCGACCATGGCGACATGTTCTTCTTCGTCAGCCAGCGACCGGGACAGCAGGTCTCCTACGAGCCGCAATTCATCGCCGGCTACAACTTCCAGGAAGGCTCCAAGGCGACCGTCACCATCGACAGGAAGAGCTTCTCGATGTTCACGCGCGGCAAGTCGGCCTGGGTCGAGAATGCCGCCGAGGAGCCGGTGCTGATCGCCGCGATGAAGACCGGCACCGACATGAAAGTGTCGGCGAAGTCCGGCCGCGGCAACACCACCACCTATGTCTTTTCGCTGAAGGGCATTTCAGCGGCGCTGGCCTCGATCGCCAAGTGTAAATAGCGAAGCCGACTTGATGAAAAGCCGGGCCGCGAGCGCGGCTTTTTTTGCGCGCCTTCCGCTCATTCCTAACATAGGCGGGTTGAGGGGCGGCGCCGGCTTCGACAATTGGAGGTCGGCCAGCACACGCATGACTCTACCCCCAACCTGTGCTATGCGCCGCGCTTCATTTCCAGCGCGATGCTGCAATCGGCCGCAAATCGCTTATATTGGCGCAACCATGACCCTTTCGCTCGATCTTACCACTGATGGCGCCCGTGAGGCGTTGCGCGCCCGCGCCACGCCGGCCGAAAAGCCGTCGCTGGTCGGCCTGACACGGGCCGAACTGGGTGCCGCCCTCGTTGCATCGGGCATCGTGCCGGAGCGCCAGGCGAAGATGCGCACCCAGCAGCTCTGGCACTGGATGTATGTGCGCGGCGTCTCCGACTTCGCCGGCATGTTCAACATCTCCAAGGAATTGCGCGCCGAGTTGGACGGGCATTTCACCGTCGCCAGGCCCGAGATCGTCGAGGAACAGATCTCCTCCGACGGCACCCGCAAATGGCTGTTCCGCTTTCCGCCGCGCGGCGCCGGCCGTCCGGTCGAGATCGAGACCGTCTACATTCCCGAGGAAGGCCGCGGCACGCTGTGCATCTCCTCGCAGGTCGGCTGCACGCTGACCTGTTCCTTCTGCCACACCGGCACGCAGAAGCTGGTGCGCAATCTGACGGCGGAGGAAATCCTGGCGCAATTGCTCACCGCCCGCGACCGGCTCGGCGATTTCCCCGACCGCGACACTCCGGACGGCGCCATCGTGCCCGCCGAGGGCCGCAAAGTATCCAACATCGTGATGATGGGCATGGGCGAGCCGCTCTACAATTTCGAGGCGGTGAAGAAGGCGCTGCTGATCGCCTCCGACGGCGACGGCCTTTCTCTTTCCAAGCGCCGCATCACGCTGTCGACCTCCGGTGTCGTGCCCGAAATCCTGCGCACCGGCGAGGAGATCGGCGTCATGCTGGCGATCTCGCTGCACGCCACCAATGACGATTTGCGCGACCTGCTGGTGCCGATCAACAAGAAGTATCCGCTCAAGGAACTGATCGCGGCCTGCCGCGCCTATCCCGGCCTCTCCAACGCCAAGCGCATTACCTTCGAATATGTGATGCTGAAGGACGTCAACGATTCCATCGAGGACGCCAAGGGGCTGATCAAATTGCTCAAGGGCATCCCGGCCAAGATCAACCTGATCCCGTTCAACCCGTGGCCTGGCACCAACTACCAGTGCTCCGACTGGGAGACGATCGAGAAGTTTGCCGACTACATCAACAATGCCGGCTATGCCTCGCCGATCCGCACGCCGCGCGGCCGCGACATCCTGGCCGCCTGCGGCCAGCTCAAATCGGAATCGGAACGCATGCGCAAGGTCGACCGGCTGGCGCTGGAAGCGATGATGATCGCGGGGCACGGCGAGGCGTGAACCGTCTCGTCGCCTACCTCATCCGCTTCGCCGTCATCCTGATCGGCTATGGTGTCGCTTCGCTGGCGGCAAGCGCCTTCCTCAACATCATGTTCCTGGCGTCTCTGGGGCTGATGACGGACGAGACGCAACCGGCGGCGCAGGCCTCGCTGTGGTTTTCCGTCCCCTTCGTCGCGCTGTTCGTCGCCTATTTCGCCTTCATGCCGGCGGCCATCGCCATCATCGTTTCCGAAATCCTCGGCCGGCGCGACTGGCTGTTCTATGCGCTGGCGGGTGCTGCGGTCGCCGCGGTTTTCCTCGGCTTCGTCCACCAGACGGCCGACGCCAATTTCGAGGTCACCAGCACCAGCGTCATGCTGGCGGTGATCGGCTGCGGCATGATCGGCGGTATCTTTTACTGGCTGAGCGCCGGGCGCTGGGCCGGAAGCTGGCGTCAGATTGGACCATGATCCCGAAAAGTGGAGGCCGGTTTTCGGAAAGGATCATGGTCAAGCAGGAATAAACCCTATTTCGCCTGGGCCGTCAGGATCTTGAGCGCGAAGGCCGAAAACACCCCGGCGAACAGATAGTCGACGACGCGCGTCACCCGCGGGCTGGCCTTCATCGCCGCCGAAAACTTCTCCGCCGCAAAGACCATCGGCGCAGTCACCGGGATCGACAGCACGACGAACATCGCGCCGAGAAAGAACAGTTTTCCCGGCGCGTTCGGATCGTGCGCGGAGACGAATTGCGGCAGGAAGGTCATGAAGAACAGGATGATTTTCGGATTGAGCAGATTGACGCCCAGCCCGGCCGCCCAGCTGCGGAACAGCGAGATTTGCGGGCCGCTCTTCTTCTCCGGCGAAAAGGCCGACCCCTTGGCGATGGCCTGCCATGCCAGGAAGACGAGGTAGCCGGCGCCGAACAGCTTGAGCACGAAAAAGGCCATCGGCGATGCGACGATCAGCGCCGAGACGCCGACCACCACCAGCGTCGTGTGGATCAGCGTGCCGCACAGCGCGCCGGCCATCGAGGCAAAGCCGGTGGCGCGGCCCTGGCTCAGCGTGCGCGACACGAACAGCGTCATGTCGGGCCCCGGCGTGATCGCCAGGATCACGGTGGCGATGGCGAACTGGATCAGCGTCGTGGTGTCGGGAATGAAGGACATGGCCGATCTCGTGGCAGCAAATATGGCTCGTGGCGGCAAAAGACGGCGCAGCCATACCGCAAGAGCCGTGCCCTTGCCAGCTTCTGGCCGATGCAGCATCTGGTCCAGGCACCGTTCGTCTCTTGCGCAGGCCGGAAACGCCGTGATACCTCGCCCGCGAAACCTTTCGCGCGGAACCGCCAAAATGTCCCCCAGCAAGATAAAAGACGTCAAGAAGGTCGTACTCGCCTATTCCGGCGGCCTCGACACCTCCATCATCCTGAAATGGCTGCAGACCGAACTCGGCGCCGAAGTCGTCACCTTCACCGCCGATCTCGGCCAGGGCGGCGAGTTGGAGCCGGCGCGCCGCAAGGCCGAGATGATGGGCATCAAGGACATCCGCATCGTCGATGTTCGCGAGGAGTTCGTCGCCGACTTCGTCTTCCCGATGTTCCGCGCCAACACCGTCTATGAAGGCACCTATCTGCTCGGCACCTCGATCGCGCGGCCGCTGATCTCCAAGCACCTGGTCGAGATCGCAAAAGAGACCGGCGCCGATGCCATTGCCCATGGCGCCACCGGCAAGGGCAACGACCAGGTTCGTTTCGAGCTCTCGGCCTATGCGCTGAACCCCGATATCAAGGTTATCGCGCCCTGGCGCGACTGGTCGTTCAAGTCGCGCACCGATCTCATCAACTTCGCCGAGCAGCACCAGATTCCGGTGCCCAAGGACAAGAAGGGCGACGCGCCGTTTTCCGTCGACGCCAACCTTTTGCATTCCTCCTCCGAGGGCAAGGTGCTGGAGGATCCGTGGACCGAGCCGCCGGAATTCGTCCACCAACGTACGATTTCGCCGATGGACGCGCCGGACAAGGTCACCGAGATCGAGATCGAATTCCTGAAGGGCGATCCGGTCGCGCTCGACGGCAAGAAACTGTCGCCGGCCACGATGCTTGCCGCGCTCAACGATCTCGGCCGCGACAACGGCATCGGACGCCTCGACCTGGTCGAGAACCGCTTCGTCGGCATGAAATCGCGCGGCGTCTATGAAACCCCCGGCGGCACGATCCTGATCGCCGCCCACCGGGCGATCGAATCGATCACGCTCGATCGCGGTGCCGCCCACCTCAAGGACGAGTTCATGCCGCGCTATGCCGAGCTGATCTACAATGGCTTCTGGTT
Source organism: Mesorhizobium metallidurans STM 2683 (assembly GCF_000350085.1). Taxonomy (GTDB): domain Bacteria; phylum Pseudomonadota; class Alphaproteobacteria; order Rhizobiales; family Rhizobiaceae; genus Mesorhizobium; species Mesorhizobium metallidurans. The sequence goes on along the minus strand of NZ_CAUM01000032.1, from coordinate 53,366 downwards.
CGCGCCCGAGCGGCTGATGCTGCAGGCGATGATCGACAAGAGCCAGGAAGACGTCGAAGGCACGGTGCGGCTGAAGCTTTACAAGGGCAATGTGATCGTCACCGGGCGCAAGTCGAAGAAGACGCTCTATTCCGATGCGCTGGTCACCTTCGAGGACGACCGCGGCGCCTACGATCAGAAGGACGCCGAAGGCTTCATCCGCCTCAACGCGCTACGGCTGCGCACGCTGGCGGCGCGCAACCGCAGAAGCTGACCATCATATCCAAAAACCCGGCTTTCGCCGGATCTCTAGACCAACAAAAAAGCCCGGCGCATGGCCGGGCTATTCTGTCGAATAGAGAATTTCTATCAGTCGGCATCGATCGCCGTGGCGATGCGGGCGATGGCCTGCTGGTAGACGCCCGCCGAATTCCAGCCGGCAATTGCGCCCATATTCGCCTCGTAACTCGCACCGGCCCGCCAACCTTGACCCTTGAGGAAGTTGGCGGTGGAAGCCAGCGCAGTGCTTTTGTCGCGCAGATTTCTGCTGCCGACGCCATACTTCATGACATTCCCGGGCAGGAACTGCGTGTGGCCAATCTCGCCATGCATGGCGCCGACCGACGAGGCGCTCAAAGCTCCGCGATCGACCAGCTTCAGCGCTGCGATGGCATGCGGGTAGAAGAATTCCGGGCGGCGGCAATCATAGGCAAGCGTTAAAATGGCGGAGACCGTATTCTGGTTGCCCATGGAGGAACCGAAGCCGGTCTCCATACCCCAGATGGCGAGCAACACGCCCGGCGGCACGCCGTAGGTCCGTTCGATCTTGTCGAACATCCCTGCATTCGCCTTCTTCAGCGCGCGGCCCTTGGCAATGATCGCGGACGCGCCACGGCGCTTCATGAAAGCTTCCACCGAGCCACTGAAGGCCTTGTGGATGGCGCGGTCGGCGGCGATCGTCCTCGTTGCGTAGGTCGCGCTGGCCAAAGCGGCCAGCCCCTTCGCGCCCACACCGTTGGCCCTGGCCTCCGCGGCAAACTCCGGCTTCCAAGCAGCGAAGCCGGCGCCGCTCTTGCCACAGCTGGCCGCCTGCGCGCCCGTCGCCAGCGCAAGCACCGCCACCACCGTGGCCGCTGCAAACATTTTTCCCTTGGCAAGAAATGCCATGCTGTTCTCCTGATTGCCTGAATCACATCCCGGTTGCGAATTTGCCAGCGAAACGCACGTTTGTCACTTCTGGTCCATTCGCACGCACGAAGTACACTCCGACACTTTGAACCCGCTTATCATGCTTTCCGAAAGTCGACTCCGATTTTCGGGCAGATGCGGTAAGAAGTCGTTTACGCGTCCCCTGCGCCCTGCTGGCGAATGCCGCAGAACTTGCCTACGATCAAGCGATTATTTGTGGCGGGGATAGATATTCATGGAAGACGTTGATGTCGTGATCGTTGGCGCCGGCTCGGCCGAGCCTGCCGCCGCCAGGACCCTTGGCGCAGCCGGTCTTTCCTTCAAGCTGTTCGAAGCGATGAACCGCACCGGCGGCCGCGCCTGGACCAGCGATCAGCATTTCGGCGTGCCCTTCGACATCGGCTGCGCCTGGCTGCATGCCGCCGACCGCAATCCTTGTTTCGGCGGCGATTTCGCCTGGGAGATGTCGGCGGCGGGCGTCGATTTCGTCGTCGACCGGCTATGCGGCATCTTCGGCACCGATACAAGAAAGCATGTCGGACGCGCCATGATGACCAATTGGGGCGGCGAGCGCTTGTGCGCGGCGCCTCTGCGGCGGCCCCCTCCGTTCGGAGGCGCGCCACGCCGATGCAGCCGGTGGCTGAAAAGATCTTCTTCGCCGGCGAGCATCTGGCCGGTCCGCTGATGCAGACCTGCGGCGGCGCGCGGCTGTCTGGCGAGGCGGTGGCGCGGCAGGTCGTCGCCCGGCTTGCGGCAAAATAGCGTTGGCGGGAACGCTGGCCGCCGACAGGCGTTTGGGCACCGGATGGCCCCGCACTATATCCGTCACCCTGGTCCGGGATGCGGACCCCCTGATGATTTGAGACCGAGATGAAGCTCTTCGACTGCCCGCATTGCGGCCACCGCCTGTATTTCGAGAACGCCCAGTGCCTCAACTGCGCCAGTCTCGTGCTCTACGATCCCGGGCATGCGCGCTTTGCCCTGTCGGGCGCGGACGGCGTCTTCCAATGCACCAATGCCGACGAGTGCGCCTGCAACTGGATGGCGGAGCCGGGCCATGCCTTCTGCCGTGCCTGCGTGCTGAACCAACTGATCCCCGACCTTTCGGTCGATGGCAACCGTCGCCGCTGGATCCGCGTCGAGGCGGCGAAGAAGCGGGCGATCTATTCGCTGCTTGCCGCTGGGCTGCCGGTCGCGCCCAAGCAGAATGTCGGTGACGAAACCGGCCTCGCCTTCGACTTCCTCGGCGATCCGATCGGTGGTGGCCCTGGCGGCGAGCGTATTCTGACCGGCCATGACAATGGCTTGGTCACGCTCAACGTCGCCGAGGCGGATTCGCCCGAACGCGAAAAGCGGCGCGTCGAGATGGGCGAGAACTACCGCACCTTGCTCGGTCATTTCCGCCACGAGCTTGGTCACTATTACTGGGACCGCCTGATCCGCGACGATCCGCAGAGGCTTGTCGCCTTCCGCGCTTTGTTCGGCGACGAACGCCCCGACTACGAGCAGGCGCTGAAGGTCTACTACGCCAATGGCGCTGCGCCCGACTGGCAGCAGGGCCACATCTCGGCCTATGCCACATCCCACCCCTGGGAGGACTGGGCCGAAACATGGGCGCACCATCTGCACATCACCGATACGCTGGAAATGGTGCATGCGCTGAATTTCCCGCTCGGCCGGCTGGAAACCGTGGAAACCAACGCTCTGCCGCAGGGCGATACCGGCGGCAAGCTGCAGGCGGCGCCTGCCGAACCCGCCGCCACGCCGGAACCCTTTGAAAAGATCCTGGCCCGCTGGCTGGTGCTGTCGGAGGCGTCCAACTCGATCAATCGCTGCATGGGCCTGCCCGACCTCTATCCCTTCGTCATCTCGGATCGAACGGCGCAAAAGCTGGCCTTTATCCACGACCTTCTGACCGGGGTAACGAAAGAAATCGGAATAAATCGTGAGCCGGCCGGGGCATTTTAGCCGGAACGCATGAGGGGTTTGCCTCGTTTCCGTTCGCGAGGGATTGTGAAAAACGGAGCGAAACCATGAAACGCCTACTGTTTCCTGCCATAGCCGGCGCGCTTGCCGCCATGTCGGGGACGGCCTTGGCCGACACTGCCGTTTCGGCCATTGCCGATCTCAATGTGCGCGCCGGCCCCGGCCCGCAATACCCGGTCATCGGCGTGCTCACCGCAGGCCAGTCGGCGACGCTCGACGGCTGCATCGAAAACAGCAAATGGTGCACCATCGCCGAGGCAGGCGGCCAGGGTTGGATCTATTCCGACTACGTGACCGCCGATTTCGGCGGCGATCGGGTCGTGCTGACGCGGCGTCCGGCCGACGCCGACATCACCATCGTGACGCCGCCGGCGGACAGCGACGAGTATTCCGACACCTATACCGGCGCGATCGTCGCCGGCGAGCCGATCGAACCTATAAGACGACTGCCGGCCGAGGTGCGCACTTACGTCGACACCAATCGGCTCGATCCGGTCTATCTCGATGGCGAGGTGGTGACCGGCGCAACCTTGCCCGACAGCGTCGAACTGCGTGAGATTCCGGACTACGACTATCGCTATGTCTATGTGAACGGCCAGCCGGCGCTGGTCGATCCGGCCACGCGGCGCATCATGTACGTCGTGCGCTGACGAGATCATCGACGGGCGGCGGTAACCGCCGCCCGTCGCGACGCTTCAGGCAGCTTGCATCTGCTCGATGGCGTCGATTTCTGCCTTCTTGGCCTGGCTTTCAACCGCAAGGTCATGGCTGGCCTGCATATTCATCCAGAACCTCGGCGTCGTGCCGAAGACTTGGCAAGACGAAGCGCGGTATCCGACGTTATCGGCGTGGTTTCGTGCACCAGACGCTCGATGCGGGTGCGGGGGCACGTGCAGCTTCTTGGCAAGGGTGTTCGCCCGGGTGGATTGGTACGTCGAGGTTCAACATTGTAAAGCTCCTGGCTGTAGTCGGCGATTTCTACGTCCTCGGCGCCGCCTTCCACCCACCGGAAGCAAATCCGGAATTGGTCGTTTGCGGATCGAATGCTGACCAGCCCGATCGCTCTTCGACGCTTCCAGCCTGTTGCCGGCCGGCGTTCTCAAGTCGGCCGCGCGTCTGTACATCGACGAGGATGATTGCGCGCGAGGCGCCAATCCCATAGATCATGCGGCCTGAATGCGTTCGTCAAGGGAACCCGCGTGATATCAGATCCATCCGCCTTCGAGCGCTACCGAAGCACCCCCAACGACAAGACGACCCTGCCGCGCCTGCTGTTCGGATCGGCGATCGTCATCCTGTTCTGGGTCGCGACGACCATGGTCGTGCTGCTCGGCGGCGCCTATCTTTTTGCGCTGTGGCAGGCATCGGCGGGCACAGTGCAGGACTTCATGGCGTCGCCCGCCGGGATTCTTGCCGCGCTCGCCTCCTTCGCCGGCATCTGGATCGGCCTGTGGGTTGCCATGCGCTGGGTCCATCGCGAGTCGCTGACGGCGCTGCTCGGCGCGAGCCGCCATGTCTCGCGCTCGGGGTTCCTCAAGGGATTGGCCGCGGTGCTGATCACCTCGGCGCTCTCCGAGATCCTGCTCTATATCTTGCAGCCCGATATTGCACGCGGTGCGATCGACTTCTCGACCTGGCTTGTCTTTCTGATCCCGATCGCTGTGCTGACTCTGCTGCAGGCCTCGTCCGAAGAGGTGCTGTTCCGCGGCTATCTCTTGAGGGGCCTCGCCAGCCGGTTTCAAAATCCCTTCATCTGGGCGCTGCTGCCGGGGCTTCTGTTCACCTCGATGCATTGGAGCCCAAGCTCGAGCGCCGCCATCAACGCCTGCGTGCTGGCCTCGATCGCCGCTTTTACGCTGCTCCTGACGCTTCTCGTCTATGCCACCGGCAATCTCGGTGCCGCCTTCGGCGTCCATCTCGGCAACAATTTGACCGGGTTTCTGCTGATTTCGCATCAGCAGAGCTATAATTCCTTCGCCCTGTTCAACGCCAAGCCGCTCGAAGGTTCCGGCTGGACGACGCTTGACGCGGCTCTCATCGCCGCGATCGGCATCGCCTGCAGCCTGCTGACGATCCTGCTCCTCCTGCATCCGCGCTCGCCGCTGAAGGTCGAGCCGGACAGATCATGATCCCGAGCCGAACGTAACCGTATTCTGACCACACCTTGACTCCGCGGCCGATTTCCTGTCTACAGCCCTCGAATTCCGCGACGAGTATCCCTCCGAGCAAGCCGACCAGGACGCCGAAACCTCTTTGAGGCGGGTGCTGTAAATCGATCCTGGAGGCCAACACCCGGCAGCGCAGTGCGCCCCCGGGTGCTTTTTGGCTTTGCGCTTGCACCGGCTTTTGTTTGGACACTTGACGCGAACGCACTACCTCTCGGGCACTATCCGGGTGCCAGGGAAAAGGAAAAAGAATGTTTGAATCGCTACAGGAGCGCACAAGAGGCGTGGAGGGCCATCGGCCCGACAGGGATCAAAATGAATCCAAGACGCTGTCGCGCGGCGGGTTGACCAATGTTTGAGTCCCTACAAGAGCGCCTTGGTTCGATCCTGAACGGCCTGACCGGCCGCGGTGCCCTGTCGGAGGCGGATGTCTCGGCGGCGCTGCGCGAGGTGCGCCGCGCGCTGCTCGAGGCGGACGTGGCGCTGGAAGTGGTGCGTTCCTTCACCGACAAGGTGCGCGAGAAGGCCGTCGGCGCCGCCGTGGTCAAGTCGATCAAGCCCGGCCAGATGGTCGTCAAGATCGTCCATGACGAACTGGTCGAAATGTTGGGCGCCGAAGGCGTCGCCATCGACCTCAACGCGCCGGCGCCTGTCGTCATCATGATGGTCGGCCTGCAGGGCTCCGGCAAGACGACGACATCGGCCAAGATCGCCAAGCGGCTTTCCGAGCGTCAGAGCAAGAAGATCCTGATGGCCTCGCTCGACACGCGGCGCCCCGCCGCACAGGAGCAGCTCCGCCAGCTCGGCGAGCAGGTCAAGGTCGCGACGCTGCCGATCGTCGCCGGCCAGGGCCCCGTCGACATCGCGCGGCGCGCCGTGCAGGCGGCCAAGCTCGGCGGCCATGACGTCGTCATCCTCGACACCGCCGGCCGCACCCATATCGACGAGCCACTGATGGTCGAGATGGCCGACATCAAGAAAGTGTCGTCGCCGCACGAGATTCTGCTGGTCGCCGATTCGCTGACCGGCCAGGACGCCGTCAATCTGGCAAAGAGCTTCGACGAGCGCGTCGGCATCACCGGCCTGGTGCTCACCCGCATGGACGGCGATGGCCGCGGCGGCGCTGCCCTTTCGATGCGCGCCGTCACCGGCAAGCCGATCAAGCTGATCGGCACCGGCGAAAAGATGGACGGGCTGGAGGAGTTCCATCCCAAGCGCATCGCCGACCGCATCCTCGGCATGGGCGACATTGTCAGCCTCGTCGAGAGGGCCGCCGAGAACATCGACGCCGAGCAGGCGGCGGCGATGGCCAGGAAGATGCAGTCGGGCAAGTTCGACCTGAACGACCTCGCCGGCCAGCTTCAGCAAATGTCGAAGATGGGCGGCATGGGCGGCATCATGGGCATGATGCCGGGCATGGGCAAGATGAAGGACCAGATGGCTGCCGCTGGCCTCGACGACAGGATGTTCGGGCGCCAGCTCGCCATCATCTCGTCGATGACCAAGGCCGAGCGCGCCAATCCCGACATCCTGAAGCACTCGCGCAAGAAGCGCATCGCCGCCGGCTCCGGCACCGACGCGGCCGAGATCAACAAACTGCTCAAGATGCATCGCGGCATGGCCGACATGATGAAGGCGATGGGCGGCAAGGGCAAAGGCGGCCTCATGCGCGGCATGATGGGCGGCCTCGCCCAGAAGATGGGCCTCGGCGGCATGATGCCAGGGGGTATGGGGGGCCCGGGCGGCATGGGGGGTATGCCCGATTTGTCGAAGATGGACCCCAAGCAGCTCGAAGCCTTGCAGAAGCAGGCGCAGGCCGCCGGTCTCGGCGGCATGAAGGGCTTGCCCGGTCTGCCCGGTGGCGGTGGCCTTCCCGGCCTGCCCGGCGGCATGAAGCTGCCCGGCTTGCCCGGCGGCGGACTGCCCGGTCTTGGCAAGAAGAAGTGAGAATACGATGAACGAAGAAAAGGACATGGCCGACGCACGGACGATTCTGGCCGGCTACCGCGCTTCGATCGACAACATAGACGCAGCCCTCATCCATATGCTGGCCGAGCGCTTTCGCTGCACCAAGGCGGTCGGCGTGCTGAAGGCCGAACATGGCCTGCCGCCGGCCGATCCGGCGCGCGAGCAGCAGCAGATCGCCCGTCTTCGCCAACTGGCGAAGGACGCCCATCTCGACCCGGATTTCGCGGAGAAATTCCTCAACTTCGTCGTCCGCGAAGTGATCCGGCATCATGAGCAGATCGCCGCCTCGAACGGCATAACCAAAGCCGGCTAAGTGCATGTCGCCCAAAAAGTGCGCAGCGGTTTTGGGCGACATGCATAACCAGAGATTTTAACCGAAAAACCGATCAACGAAATCAGAGCTTTTTAGGAGAAAACAATGGCACTGAAGATCAGACTGGCCCGTGCGGGCTCGAAGAAGCGTCCCTATTACCACGTCGTCGTCGCCGACGCCCGTTCGCCGCGCGACGGCCGGTTCATCGAGTCGCTCGGCTCATGGAACCCGCTGCTGCCGAAGGACGGCGAACGCGTCAAGGTCGACGCCGACCGCGTCAAGCACTGGCTGTCGCACGGCGCCCAGCCGACCGACCGCGTGCTGCGCTTCCTCGACGAGGCCGGCCTTGCCAAGCGCGAGGCCCGCTCCAACCCGAAGAAGGCCGAGCCCGGCAAGAAGGCGCAGGAACGCGCCGCCCTGCTGAAGAAGGCGCAGGACGATGCCGCTGCCGCTGTTGCCGCCGCTGCGGCCGCCCCGGCCGAGGCGGAAGCCGCGACCGCGGAATAATCCGCTTTCTGTCCTTTGCGGAAACGGCGGCCCTTTGCCCGCCGTTTCCTTTGAGGATCGATCAATAACCCTGCGGGCAACGGGCGACATAGACGCGCCCATAGCGGTCGCGGTAGCGGCACTGGCCGCTTTCACTGGCGCGACCGATCAGCGCACCGGCGACGGCGCCAGCAGCGCCACCGACGACAGCCCCCTCCACCGGATCCTCTGCCACGGCAGCGCCTATCGCCGCGCCGCCCAGTCCACCGACCGCCGCCCCCTTCTCTGTCTGCGAGCAGGCGCCGAGCGGTATCAGCAGAGCCAGCAAAAGCATCGTCTTTCTCATTGTCGTTCCTCCGGGAGCAAAATAAGTCCACCTGCCATGTGCCGATAACGCACGGATGTGGGAAATTGATCCGGGAGCCAGCGTTCTCAGCGCATCTGCTTCTCCTTTGCTTGCGCTTATCGGCTGAACGGGATCAGCGCGCGCACCCGTGGGTCGCGCAGATACAGGCCGCCCCACAGGATGATGCCGAGATAGACGCCGAACAGCGTGTGCGACAATAGCGGGCTGCCGACACGCATGTTGGTGGCGATGGCGCCGCCGAGATAGGCGGTAAGCAGGATGGCGCCGGGCACCGAGGTGCGCGGCAAGGCGTAGAGCGCCGTCGAGATCAGCCCGATGACGCCGAGCATGCGGGCGACGTTTGCGTCGGCCGGCCAGCCAAGCGGCACCATGGTCTGCGTGACGACATCGAGCGGCGGCAGCTTGATGACGCCGTCGAAGACCATGAACAGCACGATGACGGCGCTGAGCACGCGGCCGGTCCACAGCGCGCGCGGTGAGAGGGATGCGGTTTCGGAAATGCTCATGGTGTTCCTCCTGAGTGTTAGAACCCTTTGCCGGGTTTCGAACCAAGGACGCGGCACCAAGCGACGATCCTACAGGGGTCGGATTCTTTCTGGCGCCGGCGCAGCGAAAGCCGTTCTGTAGCGATCCGTCACACCCCCCTCTGTCCTGCCGGACAATCTCCCCCGCAAGGGGGAGATTGGATGTCACTTCAGCTTTCGCCAATGTTGGAAGGTAAGTGAGGCGGCAAAGCTGCTAATCTCCCTCCTTGCGGGGGAGATGGCCGGCAGGTCAGAGGGGGGTGCTGTCCCTCCAGCCTCAAGGTTCCCACACCGCCGCGACAAGTGGATGTCACAGCGAGCAGAACCCCGCCCATGTCGAACCTACGAGAAATAGAACTTTTCGGCCGGGATCATTTTCGGCGGTGTTTCGCCCAGCGCCTCGAACACCGAGATTTCGCAGACGCGGCAGAGTCCGTCGAGGGCAAGGTCGTTGGCCTCGGTGCCGAACGGATCCTCGAGCTCTTCCGAAAGCGCGTCGAGGCCGAAGAAGGTGTAGGCGATCAGCGCCATGAACAGCGGCGTCGCCCAGCCGGTGGTCGAGATCAGCCCAATAGGCAGAAGCAGGCACACAATGTAGGCCGTGCGATGCACCAGGAGCGTGTAGGCGAAGGGCAATGGCGTGCCGGCGATCCGCTCGCAGCCAGCCTGGATGGCGGTGATCGATGCCAGCCTTTCATCCAGGATGCGGAAGCCGATCGAATCGATCTCGCCTGCCCGGCGCCGCGCATTGGCGCGCCGGCCCATGCGCCTGACCATCTCGTCCGCCGGGTTGGCGAAGCTTGCGACCGTATCCGCCTCGGCATCGATGAAGGCGCGGGTGTCTTTCACGCTGTCGATCTTGCGCAATTGGCCGCGCAGGAAATGGCAGAAGGCAAGCGCCTCCATGAGCAAGGCGCGTTGTTCTGTCTGGTCGGAGATCAGGCTGGTCGTGGCGCGCGCCAGGTTGCGTATTTCGAAGACCAGCGTGCCCCACAGCTTGCGTGCCTCCCACCAGCGGTCGTAGGCGGCATTGTTGCGAAACGAGAGATAGATCGACAATGTCACGCCCACCAGGCCGAAAGGCGTGATGTTGAAGACGCCGAGATCGAGCTGGAACCAGCGTGCCAGGGCGAGAATGACGGCGGAATAGATCGCAAAACCGAAAATCTGCGGCAGGATGCGTGGCACCACCGAACCGCGCATGACGAAGAACAGCTGCAGGAACGTGGGCCGAGGACGAACGATCATTTGAGGAAGCCTTTGCGACCGGACGTGGTCTTGAACCTCTCTATTGTGCGATGCAGTAGATATGTAAGCTCAGCCGCCAGCGACATGACCATGTCGCCTGTGCACCGGGACTATCGGCCTTTCCCCACCACGGATAGTGAGATCGCAGACGGATGTTGCAAGAACATCGGTGGGAGGACAGCAATGAGCGGCGAGACCGACCTGAAGAAACTTCTGGCGACGATGACACCGCAATTGCTTGCCGGCATCCATGTCTTCGTCACCTTGCCACCCGGTGAGCCGGTTCCCGGCAGGCTCGACCCGGTGATGCTGTTTCGCGAGCACGAGGGCACGACGCTGATCGTGCTCGAGGATCAGGCAAGGGCGGCCGGCCTGGACGGCGTATTCCCCAGCCGCATGATCACCCTGAACATCCATTCCTCACTCGAAGACGTCGGCTTCCTCGCCGCCGTCACCACACGGCTGGCGGCCGCCGGCATGGGCGTCAACCCGGTCTCGGCTTTTTATCACGACCACCTGTTCGTGCCGGCCGACAGGGCGGAAGAGGCGTTGGCGATGTTGGAAAAGCTGGCGGAGGAGAGCCGGAGGTGATGCCGGCCAATGCGAAGTCTGAAACGCCGGCGCCGCCCCTCATCCCCCTGCCGGGATATTCTCCCCGTGAACGGGGAGAAGGGGAGCTGACGGCCGAAGGCCGAGCCCGCGACTGCGGGCCGCCGGTCGTCCGGCGCGCCCGCGCAGGGCCAGCCGCGGTAGCGGCGGTGCGGCCCGTGAGCGAGAATCAAGCCGCCTTCTTCTTCGGCTGGATCAGTCCGCGCTCGACCAGCAACTCGGCGATCTGCACAGCGTTGAGCGCCGCGCCCTTGCGCAGATTGTCGGAGACGATCCACATCGACAGGCCGTTGTCGATGGTCGAGTCCTCGCGGATGCGCGAGATGAAGGTGGCGTCCTCGCCAGCCGATTCCAGCGGCGTGATGTAGCCGCCGTCCTCGCGCTTGTCCAGGACCTGGCAGCCCGGCGCCTCGCGCAGGATATCGCGCGCCTCGTCGGCGGTGATCGGCTTTTCGAACTCGATGTTGACCGCTTCCGAATGGCCGATGAACACCGGCACGCGCACGCAGGTCGCCGTCAGCTTGATCTTGGGATCGAGCATCTTCTTGGTCTCGGCCACCATCTTCCACTCTTCCTTGGTGAAGCCGTCGTCGAGGAAGACGTCGATATGCGGGATGACGTTGAAGGCGATGCGCTTGGTGAACTTCTTGACGTCGACGGTATCGGCGACGAACACGGCCCGCGTCTGCGTGAACAATTCGTCCATGCCTTCCTTGCCGGCGCCGGATACCGACTGGTAGGTGGCGACGACGACGCGCTTGATGGTGGCGGCGTCATGCAGCGGCTTCAGCGCCACCACGAGCTGCGCCGTCGAGCAGTTGGGGTTGGCGATGATGTTCTTGCGGGTAAACAGCGAGATCGCATCCGGGTTCACTTCCGGCACGATCAGCGGCACGTCCTGGTCGTAGCGGAAGGCTGACGAATTATCGATGACGACGCAGCCCTGCTTGCCGATCTTCGGCGACCATTCCTTCGAGACATTGCCGCCGGCCGACATGATGCAGATGTCGGTGTCGGAAAAGTCATATTGGTCGAGCGCCCTGACCTTCAGCGTGCGGTCGCCGAACGACACTTCCGTGCCCTGGCTGCGCCGCGAGGCCAGCGCCACCACTTCGCTCACCGGAAAACCGCGCTCTTCCAGTATGTTGAGCATTTCCCGGCCCACATTGCCTGTGGCGCCGACGATCGCAACCTTGAAACTCATCAGAAATCTCCTGTCCCTCTCCGCTTTGGTTTGGAGAAAACCCGCCGGCCGATGCGGGTTTCAACCCCCGGGCCGGACCCGGGAGAGGGTGGTTAGGCCAAGGGAATCACACCGTTTTGGTGGTGGTTTTGCCGATTTCTTTGGCCAAGAATGGGGTTTTGGCGGAACGGTAAGACACGCCGAAGCACCCGGCCCAATGCTGCGCATCGTTGCTGGGGGCATCGACTGCAAGAAGAGCCATCAAAAGGCCGCGCATCGAGGACGATCCCGTTCGATGCGGGCTTTTACGCGCTTTGCGCAAAGAGTCAATTGCAACGAGCACCGCGCTTGCCCTGTACAATGACAGCGGCGCGAAGTACGAACGGCGGGACCGTCCGGCTCATTGAGCGTCTCTGTGCCCGCCGACGAAAGCCCATTGCCGGGCACAGAAGTATCCGATTCCGAAAGAGCAAGATGTCCAATTTCGATAGTATTGTTCCTGCGCTGGCAGCGGCGCTGGAAAAACGCGGCTATGTCGCGCTGACGCCGGTGCAGAAGGCGGTTCTGGCCCCCGAGCTCGGCGAGGCCGATGCACTGGTTTCGGCGCAGACCGGCTCCGGCAAGACTGTCGCCTTCGGCCTTGCCCTGGCGCCGACCCTGCTCGGCGGCGCCGAGCGCTTTCCCCACGCCGCTGCACCGCTGGCGCTGGCCGTGGCGCCGACACGCGAGCTCGCCCTGCAAGTGACGCGCGAACTGGAATGGCTTTACGAGCTGACCGGCGCCACGGTGGCGTCCTGCGTCGGCGGCATGGACATGCGCACCGAGCGGCGCGCGCTCGAGCGCGGCGCGCATATCGTCGTCGGCACGCCCGGACGCTTGCGCGACCACATCACCCGGCACTCGCTCGACATGTCGGCGTTGAAGGCCGTGGTGCTCGACGAGGCCGACGAGATGCTCGACCTCGGCTTTCGCGAGGATCTGGAATTCATCCTCGACGCCGCTCCGGCCGAGCGCCGCACCTTGATGTTTTCCGCCACCGTGCCGCGCTCCATCGCCACGCTCGCCCAGGGCTACCAGCGCAATGCCGTGCGCATCTCGGCCGCCGGCGAGGAGAAGCAGCATCTCGACATCGAGTACCGGGCGTTGAGCGTCGCCCCGGCCGACCGGGAAAACGCCATCATCAACGTGCTGCGCTACTACGAGGCCAAGAACGCGCTGGTGTTCTGCAACACCCGCGCCGCCGTCAATCATCTGACCGCGCGCTTCAACAACCGCAATTTCTCCGTCGTGGCGCTGTCGGGCGAGCTCAGCCAGAACGAGCGCAGCCACGCGCTGCAGGCGATGCGCGACGGCCGCGCAAAAGTCTGCATCGCCACCGATGTCGCGGCGCGCGGCATCGACTTGCCCAATCTCGAACTGGTCATCCATGCCGACCTGCCAACCAATCCGGAGACGCTGCTGCACCGCAGCGGGCGCACGGGACGCGCGGGGCGAAAGGGCGTCAGCGCGCTGATCGTGCCCAACAGCGCCCGCCGGCGCACGGAACGGCTTTTGCAGAACGCCGGGCTCAAGGCAACATGGGCGAGCCCGCCCTCGGCCGACGACGTGCTCAGGCGCGACGACGAGCGCATCCTCGCCGATCCGGCCTTCAGCGAACCGGTGAGCGATGACGAGCGCGGCTTCGTCGACACGCTTCTGGAGAGACATGGCGCCGAACTGGTGGCGGCCGCTTTCGTGCGCATGTGCCGCTCCAGCCGCTCGGCGCCGGAGGATCTTTTGGACATCGCGCCATTCACCCCGTCCGGCGAGAAGTTTGCGCGGCGCGACGAGCAACCCAGTCGCCGCGACGATTTCGGCGCCAGCGTCTGGTTCTCGCTGTCGGTCGGCCGCCGGCAAAATGCCGAGCCGCGCTGGCTGATCCCGATGCTGTGCCGCACCGGCAGCATCACCAAGCGCGAGATCGGCGCCATCAAGATGCAGCCGGAGGAAACCTTCGTGCAGATATCAGCCGATTGGGCCGACCGCTTCCTCGCCGCGATCGGGCCGGATCGCAAGCTGCAGAACAACATCGCGGTGAAGCGGCTCGAAGGCACGCCCGATCTGTCGCGGGCCGGCTATCAGCCGCCGAAGCCCGACAAGAAGCCGCATCGCGGCAAGGGAGCGTTCGATCCGAACGCGCCCAAGCCGAAATTCGAAAAGCGCGCGCCGGCCGGGCAGCACGATGCCGGCACCTTCGAGGCAAAGCCCTGGGCAAAGAAGCCGGGCAAGCCGAAGTTCGACAAGGCCGGACCGGCGAAACACAAGAAATCGAAGACGCGACCGGCGTAGCGATCTGCACGCCATCGTTGGTATCCTGTCATAGCCTGCAAAGGGCTGTCTTCCGCCAAGGCAATCGATTCAGGTTTGCGCTGCCCCTCATCCGCCTGCCGCTCCCCGTAAACGGGGAGAAGCCGGCTGGTCGCAAGCCTCGGCGTTCTTTCCGCAACGCCAGTGATTGGCGAAACCGGCGATGACGGCTCACTTCTCCCCGTCACTATACGGGGAGAAGTGCCCGGTCCACTCTCCGCAGCTGCAGCGCAGCTGCTGCGGAGGACGGGCATGGCGATGAGAGGCGGCGCCGACTTCGACGATCGGTCGTCTTCAACACAAGTGGGGCGCTATCACTGCCTGGAGCGATTGCTTCTCCATTTTCACACACCCCTTGCGGTTCGCTGGAACTTTGAACAGTCTGGGCAAGACGCGAATGGGGTGGGCAAAGCATGCGCGGCGAGGTTCTTCACTATGACGAAGACCAGGGCTTCGGTTTTATCACCGGAGCGGACGGCAATCGCTACACTTTCGCGCGCGAGAATCTGCGCCGCGAGACGTCGATGGCCAAGGGCACGCTGGTCGAGTTCCAGCCGGGTGGCGGAAAAGCGCGCGACGTTTTTTCGGTCCGCGAGCAAACAGCCGATCCGGCCGCTGACGCCGCACCGTCTCAGTCCACCAGCACCCCCGAAGCGCCCAAGCCGCAACATTTCGGCCGGTTCGCCGAGAACGAGTCCGCTGCGGCCACCGGATTATGGGATTACTTCTGGCGGGGTCTGATCGAGAATTACTTCAACTTCGCCGGTCGCGCCCGCCGCAAGGAATATTGGGGCTATTGCCTGTTCTGGACGATCGCGCTGCTGGTGATTGGCGGCATCGGCGTCTTCATCGACGACGCCATGGCCAATCTCGACGAATTGCCGGCAGTGACGGTCGGCCTTTGCGGCCTCTTCCTGCTGGCGACAGTACTGCCATGGCTCGGACTCAACGTGCGTCGCCTGCACGATCTCGGCCTGACCGGCTGGCTCGTCCTGCTTTTCCTGATCCCGACCTTCGGCGGCCTGATCCTGCTGGTCTTCGCACTGTTCCCGACTCGAGGCCGCGAGAACCAGTGGGGTCCGGTGCCGGCAGGCGTCAGGATCTAGCCAGGACTTTCTTGAGCGCCTCCCCGGACAGCCTGAGAAAGACCTTCTGGTCGTGACGCTCAGCGCCGAGCCTGGCATAGAAACGTAGCGCGCCTTCGTTCCAGTCCTCCGTGGTCAGGTCGATGCGGCCGATGCCTTGGCTGAGGCAATGGCCGGCGAGAAAGCCAATCAACGCCCGGCCGACGCCTTCGTTGTGGGCGCCACCGCGCACGAACAGATCCTTGAGGAACATGAGCCGCTCGAGATCGATGCCGGGATGCGCGATGGCGACCGAGGCCAGACCCGACACCTCGCCATCGAAGAAGGCGAGCGCGAAATGCGGATAGGCTGGGCTTTCCTCGCCAAGCCATTTGTGCGCCGCAGACAGTGCCCGCTCATGATCGAGAGGCGGCTGGCGGTAATGCACCGCCATCTCGCACAGGATGGTAGCGAGTGCCGCCGCATCACCGGTCGTCGCCCAGCGGACGTCGACCGCCATGGATCAGCCCAGGAACCTGGCGATGATCGCATCGCCCATCTCAACGGTGCCGACCTCGGTCATGCCCTCGGACAGGATGTCCTTGGTGCGCAGCCCATCGTCGAGCACGGCGGCGATCGCACCTTCGAGCCTGTCGGCTTCCGCCGCCATGCCGAAGGAATAGCGCAGGCACATGGCGAAGGAGGCGATCATGGCGATCGGGTTGGCGATGCCCTTGCCTGATATGTCGGGCGCCGAGCCATGCACCGGTTCATAGAGCGCCTTGCGCTTTTTCGTCTTGGCATCCGGCGCGCCGAGCGACGCCGAAGGCAGCATGCCGATCGAGCCGGTCAGCATGGCGGCGATGTCGGACAGCATGTCGCCGAACAGATTGTCGGTGACGATGACGTCGAACTGTTTCGGCCAGCGCACCAGCTGCATGCCGCCGGCATCGGCCAGCATGTGGTCCAGCTTGACGTCGGCATATCTGGCCTTGTGGGTTTGAGTGACGACCTCGTTCCACAGCACGCCCGACTTCATGACGTTGCGCTTTTCCATCGAGGTGACATGGTTCTTGCGCGTCCGCGCCAGCTCAAACGCAACACCGGAAATGCGCTCGATCTCGAACGTGTCGTAGACCTGGGTGTCGATGCCGCGCTTCTGGCCGTTGCCGAGGTCGATGATCTGCTTCGGCTCGCCGAAATAGACGCCGCCGGTGAGTTCGCGCACGATCAATATATCGAGACCCTCGACCACCTCCTGCTTGAGCGAGGATGACGCCGCCAGCGCCGGATAGCAGATCGCCGGTCGAAGATTGGCGAACAGCTCCATGTCCTTGCGCAGCCGCAGCAGTCCGGCTTCCGGGCGCACCTCGTAAGGCACCGCATCCCATTTCGGCCCGCCGACGGCGCCGAACAGCACGGCATCCGCCGCCATCGCCTTCTCCATGTCGGCATCGGAGATCGCCGCGCCATGCGCGTCGTAGGCACAGCCGCCGACCAGGCCTTCGTCGGTGGTAAAACTGCTGCCGAGCTTGTCGTTCATGGCGGCAATCAGCTTCTTCACTTCGGCCATCGCCTCGGGGCCGATGCCGTCGCCGGCAAGCAGGAGAAGATTTTTCGAAGCCATGGAGAACCGTCCCAATATTGTTCGGAGAAACCGCGGCCTTGCTAAACGCCAAGCGCCCGGCGCGCAAGCCTGCGCATGGGAAGCGTGGTCACCGATGCGCGAGAATGTTGACCAGCCGGCCGAACGGATCGCGCACATAGAAGCGCCGTACGCCCCAGGGCTCGTCGGCTGGCCCGTATTCGATGGCGAAGCCGGCGGTCTTCATCGCGTCGAGCGCCGCATCGACATCGTCGACCTCGATCGACAGGTCCGGCACCGGCGTGCCGGAGCCGCCCTGGGCCATGAAGCTGATCTGCACGGTCATTGTCTCCTGCGCGCCATAGGTGGCGATCCAGCCCAGATCCATCTTGAGATCGAGGCCGAGCACGTCCTGGTAGAAGCGCTTTGCCGCAGCGATATCCTGCGTGTCTATGTTTGCAACGATGCGCCGGACTTTCATCGAACCGTCCGCCGCAGCGCCGTGACTTCGATCTCGATCTTCATCTCGGGCTTGTTGAGCTGGCAGACGATCATCGTCGCCGCCGGCCTGATCTCGCCAAACGCCTCGCCAAGGATCGGGAAGACGATATCCACGAAAGCCTGGTCGGTGATGTAGTAGTGCGCCCGCACGACATCGGCCATGTCGAAGCCGCCATCCCGCAACGCCTTGGAAATCGTCGCCAGGCAATTGCGCGTCTGCGCCTCGACCGTCTCCGGCATCGTCATGGTGGCATAGTCGTAACCGGTCGTTCCGGAGACAAAACACCAGTCGCCCTGTACGACCGCACGCGAATAGCCGGCGGTTTTTTCAAAGGGCGATCCGGTGGAGATGAGTTTTCGCATGGGTTCCTCGCGGTGGTTGCCGGCATTTTGCGCGGAAAAGGCAGGGCTGACCATGGGCCAAAGCGGTTGATGTCGGCGGGACAGCACCCCCCTCTGGCCTGCCGGCCATCTCCCCCGCAAGGAGGGAGATCGGCGGTCGCGACGGTTTTCGCCGATCATCGCCGTTGCAAGATAGGCGGAACGACGAAGCTGCCAATCTCCCTCCTTGCGGGGGAGATGCCCGGCAGGGCAGAGGGGGGTGGGACGGATCGCGGCGGAACAGTTTCTGCGGCACGACGTTGCGGTCGCCGCCGCCGGACAAAACCTTAGTTCGCCGACCCCAGCGCCTTGTCCAGCGCCTCCTTGATGTCAGCCGGCCAGGTCTTCATCGCCGGCCACGCGTCCGGCTCGCCATTGTCACCTTGCCGGGCGAAATAGAGCGTCTGCCTGGCCGGGTCGACCGCCATGAAACCGTCATTGCCGCCGCAATCATGCGGCACGCAGCCGCTGGCGTAAAACGCGCCCGACGCCATCTTCTCGGTGCCGCCGCCGACCAGCAGGCTGGTCGCCATGTCGGTCATTTCCTTGCCGAGCAGTTTCTCGGCCTCCTTGTAGACGGCCTCATTGTGGAAAGCATCGATGATGTTGTCGTATTTCGCCGGGTCGATGTCCTTCCAGTCGGTACCGGGTTCCGGCATGTAAGCGAGATTGCCGGAAATCGTCAGCCCACCGGTCGGCGACCATTGCAGCGCCGGCTTCGAATCGCCGGGCAGCAGATAAGGCACGAAATAGATGGCGTTGTCGGACACCGCCGCCGGCGGCGCGCCGCATTCGTCCTGTTCGACCGTCGTCGACTGGATCGTGCCGCCTTCCGGCTTCCACACGATCAGCTTGGCCGGCCCGCACTGGTTGCCGCCGTCGCCGACATCGACCAGAGCCACATCGACGCCGCCGACCTTGACTATTCTGTCGAAGAACACGTCGTAATTGCTCGCCAGCTGCTTGCCGTCGAAGGCCAGCACCTTTTCGCCATACTGCTCCTGTTGCGTGATGGTCAGCTGGCCGCCCGCGAACGGGATCGGCGCCTGCTTGTCGTCATCGGCGTCGGCGGCATCCGTCCCCGTGCCCTGGTCGGCGACTGGCTTCTCGGCCGCTGGCGCCAGCTGCGTAGTGGGCGTCTCGGTCTGCGCATAGGCGCTCGCCACCGGTCCCAGCATCACCGCAACGGCGCAAGCGCCGACAAGAAGCGAGCGTGTCATGACTTTCCTCCGCCACGAACCCGGCTTGTGGCGGCCGGGCTATCCGTTAGACCGTACCGCTCAGGCCCAGGGGCGCAGCTCGGCGTTCTTCTTCTCGAACGAGGCGATGGCGCCGGCCTTCTCCATGGTCAGGCCGATGTCGTCGAGGCCGTTGAGCAGGCAGTGCCGCTTGAAGTCGTCGAGGTCGAACTTGACCACGCCGCCATCCGGCCCGCGGATCTCCTTGGCTTCGAGATCGATCGACAGCGTGGCGTTGGAGCCGCGCGAGGCATCGTCCATCAGCTTTTCCAGATCCTCGGGGCTGACGGTGATCGGCAGCACGCCGTTCTTGAAGCAGTTGTTGTAGAAAATGTCGGCGAACGAGGTCGAGATGACACAGCGAATGCCGAAATCGAGCAGCGCCCACGGCGCATGCTCGCGGCTCGAGCCGCAGCCGAAATTGTCGCCGGCGACCAGGATCTGCGCCTTGCGATAGGCCGGCTTGTTGAGCACGAAATCCGGGTTTTCCGAGCCGTCGTCCTTGTAGCGCATCTCGGCGAACAGGCCGGTGCCCAGCCCGGTGCGCTTGATCGTCTTGAGATAGTCCTTGGGGATGATCATGTCGGTGTCGACATTGACGATCGGCATGGGTGCCGCGACGCCGGTGAGCCTGGTGAATTTTTCCATGGTTTTTGCCCGTGTTTCGTTGCGGGGATTTTGCTGCCGCCCGGTTTACACAAAGCCGCGGGCAAATAAAAGGCAACTGTTTGTGCACGGCCCATGGAGCACAAGGCGTCGAGCGAAAACGGCTTCGAAATCGCCGCTCCTTGGTGCAATCTGGGGGCCACGAGCAAACACTCCCACATCCTTTATGCCAGCGAGCCGGCCCTCGATGCGGCCGAGTTCTGCCGCGTGCTGGTGGAATCCGGCCGCGGCGCAAGGAGGGAGATTGGCTGTCATCCCGGCTTTCGCCAATCACCAGCGTTGGAAGGTTGGAGCCGCCAGTCAAGCTTCGATCTCCCTCCTTGCGGGGGAGATGGCCGGCAGGCCAGAGGGGGGTGGGCGGGAACTCGATCGACGGCTTTATCCAGCACGGCCCGCCAGTGTTAAATCACATTCAACTCCCGAAACGCCCTTCCCTCGGCAACCCGGCTGTACCCAAACGCCGCGCAGTCCACCGTACGGTAGCCGCCATGCACGATCAGCTCGGCCAGCGCCTTGCCGGCCGCCGGCGCCTGCTGCAGGCCGTGGCCGGAAAAGCCATTGGCGAACAGGAAATTCGCGACCTGCGGATGCGGGCCGATCACCGCGTTCTGGTCGAGCGTGTTGTAGTCGTAGTGCCCGGCCCACGCCCGTGTCGGCTTGATTGCTTCGAAGGCTGGAATACGGGTCGCCAGCACCGGCCAGATCACCTCTTCGAACAGTGGCCAGTCCGGCTCGAAATCCTTTGGATCGGCCGGGCCGTCGCCCTCTTCCGGCTCGGCGCCGCCGGTGATGTAGACCGAGCCTTCCGGCCGGACATAGATACCTGAGGGATCGACCAGCAGCGGCATGTCGGCATATTTCTCGCGCGCCTCGAAGACGAAGACGTTGCGTTTGCGCGGCTCGACCGGCAGCGAAAGCCCGGCCATGCCGGCCACCTTGCCGGCATTCGGCCCGGCGGCGTTTATGACGATGCCGGCTTCGAGCCTCTTGCCATTGTCGAGGCTGACGCCGGTGACGCGATCGCCCTGCCGCTCGATGCCGATGACATCGGCCGTGATGAAATCGATCTTTTTCTCGCGCAGCGCCTTGCGAAACAGCATCAGCATCGCATGGGCGTCGAACCAGCCCTCGCCGCTGCGGCCATAGGCGCCGGCGGCGATGCCCTCAGTCGACAGCCAGGGGAAGCGGCGCGTGAGCTGGTCGGCATCTTCCAGCACAATGTCGGCGCCCTCGGCCATCTGCGCCTCGTGATTCGCCTTGAGGATCGGCAGGCCGTTCTCGCCGGCCAGGATGAGATAGCCGCCTTCGCGAAAGCCGATATCGGCATCGGCGCCAAAAACCTCCGTCAGCCGCCGGAACAGTTCCAGCGTGAACTGCGACAGGCGGATGTTTTCGGGGATCGAGAATTGCTGGCGGATGGAGGCGCAGGACAGCGTCGTCGCCGCATGGGCGAATTGCGGATCGCGCTCGACCAGCGCGATCGTGCCCGAAAACCCCTCCTCGCGCAGATAATAGGCGACCGAGGAGCCGACGATGGCTCCACCGATGATGATGACGTCGTAGCGCACTTTTTTCTCCGATCCGCCGGCGCCTCACGCAACCGGCAAAATGATCTCGAAGCGCGTGCCGCGCCCGGAGTCAACCAGCCGGATCGTGCCATCATGCGCTTTCAGGAGGGCCAGCACGATGCCCAGGCCCATGCCGGTGCCGCCGGAATCGCGGCGCGTGGTGAAGAACGGCTCGAAGATGCGGTCCCGGTTGCTCGGCGAAATGCCGGCGCCGTCATCGCTCACCAGAACCGTCGCCTTGCCGTCCGCGCTGCTTGCCGTGAGCGAAACCGCGCTCGCGCCGTGCCGCGCCGAATTGTCGATCAGATTGGCAAGCACGATTGCCGCGCTCTCGCCCGAGATGCGCAGGCCGGTATCGCCGCCCGCCTCGACATGGACCGCCAGTCTTTTGTCCACGGGCAAAAGCGCCAGTGCGGCGCCCATCGATGTGGTTTCGCCGCTGGGGGCGAGGTTTTCGGCGCGCGCCAGGTCGAGCAGGCGGCGCACCAGCAGATTGAGCCGTCCGGCATCGGTGACGATATTGTTCGAAAACCGCTTCCGCTCGGCCTCGTCCATGGCGGTGCCCGAATCGCGCAGCAGCTCCGCCGCGCCCTGGATCGCCGTCAGCGGCGATTTGAGCTCGTGCGAGACGTGGGTGGCGAAGGTCTGGATGCTGTCGGAGCGCGCATGCAGCTTTTCGGCCATGTCGAGGAAAGCCGCCGAAAGCTCGGCCATCTCGCGCGTGCCGTGATGGTCGAGCGGCCTGATCGCCGTACGGTCGCCGGCAGCGATCCGCTCTGTCCGCTCCATCAGCGCGTAGATCGGCCGGCTGACGGTGCGCAGGAAGACGAAGCCGATGAGCAGCGTACCGCCGAGAATGGCGATGGCCGCGAGCGTCACCTTGCCGCGCTCGCCATAGAGATGCTTGACGATGTTGTTCGGCGTCCGCGACAGATAGACGACGCCTGCGACCTTGCCGTCGACGGCGACCGGCATGGCGACGAAGACGCGCACCTTGGTGCCCCGGCTCACCGAATAGAGCGGCGGCGCCGGCTGGTCGGGGATCCGCGGCCTGAGCGCGCTGGCATAGCGGCCGGCGAGCGCCTCGCGCACCTCCTCGACGCCGGCGAGTGACTGGCCGACCTCTTCGCGCCCGGCAATGACGACGCCCCTGGGATCGAGCAGCCGGAACCCGGCCAGCGTGGTTTTCTGTGTGGCGTCGAGAATGCCCGACAGACGCGCGCCGATCGCCGCAAAGACTGGGTCGAGACTGGCGGCAACGGCGGCGGGCCGGGTCGGAAGAACGCTGTCGGAGGCGAGATCTAGGCTCGGCTCGATCGGCCGGTAACGGGGGTCCGGCTCGGTGCTCCTGCTCGGATATTCACTCGCCTCCGCGGGCATCGGCGCGCCGAGCCTCTCGGCCGGAATGCCGGCCTCGCGGACATCCCACGCATAGATCGCGGCGAGCGCCTCGCCTTGCGCGATCAGCTCGGCCTCGGTCTGGCGGATCAGCTGGTTCTCGTAGAGCCTGAAGAAGAACAGGCCGACCAGCGGCAGCGCCATCACCATGATCAGGATGGCGACGACGATCGTGGCCAGCCGCGGCCGCCATTTGCCGCCGATCCATTTTTGCGCGCTCACGCGCCGCATTTGCCGAGGCGGAAGCCGACGCCGTGCACGGTCTCGATCGCATCCTCGCAGCCGGCCGCCGCCAGCTTGGCGCGGATGTTGCGGATATGGCTGTCGACGGTGCGGCCGGCGACATGGATGTTGGCGGCATAGGCGCTGGCCATCACCCTCTCGCGGTCGAGCACATGCGCAGGGCGCGCCAAAAACCCTTTCAGGATCGAGAATTCGATTGCGGTCAGCGCCAACGTCTTGCCGTCGAAGCTGGCGGTATGGCTGGCCGGCACCAGAGTGAGCCTGCCATGGGAGAAGAGCCGGTCGTCGATCTCGACCGGCGCCGGGCGGGCGCGCCGCAGGATGACGTTGACGCGGGCGACCAGTTCGCGCGGGCTGAACGGCTTGGTGACATAGTCGTCGCCGCCCATTTCCAGCCCGAGCACCCGGTCGATCTCTTCATCGCGCGCGGACAGGAACAGCACCGGCACATCGGATCGCTGCCTGAGCCGCCGGCACACCTCCAGCCCGTCCATCTCGGGCATGCCGATGTCGAGCACGACAAGATCGGGCGCTCGGCGTTCGATCGCCTGCAAGGCGGCCGCGCCGTCGGCGACGGGAAGCGTCTTCATCCCTGCTTTTTCCAGCGCAAAGCAGATGATCTCGCGGATATGCGGGTCGTCGTCGGCGACGAGGATGTGATGCGGCATGGATCAGCGGTCCGGCACTGAAGGTTGCGAGGGTTGCGCAGGTGGAGGAAGCACGAGCGGGCCTCTCTTGTCGAGAACCTGCGCGAGCCGCCAGCCACGAAAGCTCCAGGCGCGCCACTTCTTCTGTTCGGCGATATAGTCGTCGATCATCACCTGGTCGGCCAGATAGGTGGTCAGGATTCCGTTTTTATGGATGTAGTAGCGGTCGAGGGCCGGCATGGCGACGGCGCCGAGCGAGCGCAGATACTGCGTGTCGAGCGGCGTGCCGGAGCCGGTCATTTCGAGGGAATGGTCGACATTGTAGCTGGCGATCAGCGCGGCGAAGTTGATGAAGCAGCAGCCATAGAGCGTCGCTGAAAGCGTCAGAAGATTGGCGGAAAGCAGCCATTCATTGGGTTTTTCCAGCGCGATGCGGGCAATGATGAGGGCAAGGCCCGCCGCCACCAGCCCCATCCAGACGAAGGCGGCGACGCGCCAGTAGGTCAGCGCATAGATGCCGATATAGAGGTCGAGCCGCAGGATCGACGAGACGACCAGCGCGATGTTCTGCGCCACCCAGGCATAGACCAGATACCGGATCAGCGGATCGCCTGATGTCTCGCTGCCAGGCCTCAGCGCCGCCAGCACGAAGCCGGCGGCAAGCAATGCCGTGATGACAAGCGGATAGGCACCGCGATGCGCATAGGCGGCATAAGTCAGGCCATCGGGCAACGCGATGCCGCCCCAGAGATAGGTGGCGTCGAGCGCGGTCTGCACCGCAAACAGGATGTTGAAGATGATGAGCGCGCGCAAAATCGCGGCCTTGCCGAAGACGATGTCCTCGATCGTGGTGACGGCTTTTGCCGACGGCCGCACATTGGCGGCCGGCATCAGACGCGGAATGCGCCGGACAAAGCGGGGCAGGCGCGGCCGCAGGAAGGCCCAGACGCCGGCGAGAACGACCAGCCAGAAGAACAGCCGGGGCAACTGGATGAGCTTGAGCAGTGCGAAGCGGTCGATCAGCGAAAACCAGTATTCGATGACCGGATTGGCGGCGCCGAACAGCGCGACGAACACCACGCCGAGCACCAGCGGCATGATCCACACGGCGATTGCCGCGAAGCGGATGCGGCGCTGGCCAAGCCACCGCGTCGCTTTGCGCCAGCGCAAGAAGTCATGGGCGAACCGAAAGGGTGCTGCGAGCGCGAAGGCCAGAAGCTGACCGGCAATGCGGGCAAGGTTGCGCCGCAGCCGCTGGGTTAGCGAAAGCGCAAAGACGGCCAGAGCCGCAAGCCCGATCGAAACGGACAGGACGCTGACATTTTCGATGAGCGGCAGCAGCGCGGCCAGCAGGGCGGCTGGCTTCAACCAGACCCTGATGTCGCTGAGAGCGGAAGGATGGACAGCCACGACCGCACCGGCGATCAGGATGGCGAACAGGAAGAAGTTGATGCCGGCGGGCTGGCCGTAGAAGAGGAAATCCGCCAGTGCGGCAAGCACGACGGCGACGCCGAAACGGCTGCAATAGCTCGGCGCGAGATACGATGTCATGACCGGACTTTCGTGATCGCCCGGCCGGGATATCTGGGCGCGAGCGTTGGGAGGAAAGGGAGAAGGGTGGCGAGGCGCGTCCCAGGTGGATCGATAAGCCACCAGCCTTCGTTTCGGAGCCGATACGGCAGCTGCCAGCGGGGATTTTCTTGATCTTGCATGCTTGCCTCTTTCGCGCGCCGGCAAGGACGCGGCGGGGCGGACCGGAGGAGATTTTCTGCAAGGAAGTGCAGTTTTTGTGCAGGCAAGAGTAGGCACTGTCGGCGAAGCTGCCGATCTAGGCTTTCGCTCTACGATGTACCCCACCCCTAACCCACAAGGGGGAGGGAGACTTCCGTTGGCGCTGACCTCGGGCAATTGCCTGTCTTTCAGCGCTAAATAGGAAGTAAGGGCGCGCGGCAGCGTTCCATCCCCCTTGTGGGGAGGGTTAGGGTGGGGTTCCTCTTCGCAAGAATCCAAATGCGGTCGCCCTGCCTGCAAGCGGGAGATCGGATGTCGCTACGGCTTTCGCCAATCCATACAGGAACCTGCGTGCTTGCCTCAGCCCGCCTCAGGCGGCATAGATCGGACATGACGCAAACCTATCGCCCGCGCCGCTCGGTGCTCTACATCCCGGCCTCGAACGACAAGGCGCTGGCCAAGCTGCCGTCGCTGGCCTGCGATGCCGTCATCATCGATCTCGAGGATGCCGTTGCTCCGGCCGACAAGATCGCCGCGCGTGAAAAACTGGCGGGCATTTTCGCCGACCGTCCTGGGCGTTGCGAGATGGTCGTGCGCGTCAATGCGCTGCCCAGTGAATGGGGCGCCGACGATTTGCTGGCCGCGGCGAAATGCGAGCCGGACGGCATCCTTCTGCCCAAGGTCGACAAGCCGCGCGACATCCTGGAGGCCGGCGATGTGCTCGACGACAATTTTGCCCCGGACGAGGTGAAACTCTGGGCGATGATCGAGACGCCCAAGGCGCTGCTCAACATCGGCGCCATCGCCGAACTCGGCCTCGATCCGGCCTCGCGGCTTAATTGTTTCGTCGCCGGAACGAATGATCTGGTGAAGGACACCGGCATTCTGGCCACGCCGGACCGGCGCTATCTCGTGGCGTGGCTGATGCAGATGGTGCTGGCCGCGCGCGCCGGCGGCCTCGATATGCTCGACGGCGTGTCCAACGATTTTCGCGACCTTGATGCCTTTGCGCGCGAATGCACGGAAGCGGCCGCCATGGGCTTCGACGGCAAGTCGCTGATCCATCCGGCCCAGATCGAGGCGGCCAACCGCGCCTTTGCGCCGTCCGTCGAAGCATTAATCGAGGCGCGCGCGGTGAAGGACGCCTTCGCGCTGACTGAGAATGCTGGGAAGGGCGTGATTGCGCTGAATGGAAAAATGGTCGAGCGGCTGCATCTGGCGCAGGCCGAAAAACTGCTGGCAAAGGCCGCCGCCATCGGGGCATCATAGGCTAGCGGGCGATGGCAACCACGACAGGGTCGAAGAATGAAACTCTACCGCTTTTTGTCCGCTCCGGACGACAACAGCTTCTGCCACAAGGTGACGGCGGCGCTGAACAAGGGCTGGCACCTGTTCGGCTCGCCGACCTATGCCTATGACAAGAAGACCGAGTCCATGCGCTGCGGCCAGGCCGTGGTGAAGGATGTCGAGGGCCAGGAATACGGACCGGACACCAAGCTCAGCGACTGGTAGGCGGCCATACTAAGCACATCCCTTCGAAAGGCCGGCGGGACAGCGCCCCTTCTGTCCTGCCGGACATCTCCCCCGCAAGGTTCCGCAGGGGGAGATCGGCTGTCACCAATGTCTTCGCCAACCTTCTGGTGTCACCCCCTACCCCGCGCGCGCGGCCGGTCCGAACCGCTGTCCAGCCAGGCCAGATCATCCGGCGACAGCGCGATGTCGAGCGCTTGCAGGCTGTCGTCCAGTTCACTGAGCGTGCGCGGGCCGATCAGCGGAACAGATGGAAAGGGCTGCGCCAGGACATAGGCGAGCGCGACATGGATCGGCGCCTTGCCCAGCCTGTCGGCGAGCTCGATCGCCCGGTCGCGGCGGCCGAAATTCTTCTCCGAATACCAGACCCGCACCAGTTCCTCATTGTCCAGCCGGTCGCGCCCGGCGCGCTCGGTGAAGAAGCCTCGGCCCTGGCTCGACCAGGCGAAATTCGGCATTTGCCGGGCGCTCAGCCACGCCTTCCAATCGTCGCCGGAGGCGGTGACGCAGCCGGCCCAGATCGGCTCCAGCATTTCGGCCAGCGAGAAATTGTTGGACAGCGCGCCGGGCTTCTGCTTGCCGGTGCGCTCGGCATAGGCAATCGCCTCGTCCATGCGTTCCATCGTCCAGTTGGAGCCGCCGAACGGACCGCGGATGCGGCCGGCCTTGGCTTCCCGGTCCATGGCGTCGACGAATTCGCCGACCGGTACATCCGGATTGTCGCGGTGCATGAAATAGATGTCGACATGGTCGGTCTGCAGCCGGTCGAGCGACTGGGCGAGTTGCTTGCCGATGACATCGGGATAGCAGAGCGGCGAATGCGCGCCCTTGGCGATTACCACCGATTGCTCGCGCACGCCGCGATTCCTCAGCCACTCGCCAAGCAGCGTCTCGGTATAGCCGGCGCCGTAGACGTAGCCGGTGTCGAACAGATTGCCGCCGGCCTCGAAAAATGCGTCGAGCAGGATCGAGCCCGAGGAGAAAGTTCTGAAATCCTCGAAGCCGAGCGCCAGACAGGAAGCCGGTCGCCGCAGGCCCGGAATCTGGCGTTTCGGGATGGAGGCGCCGTCGGTGCGCAACCGCCGGCCGGAAATCGTATTGAGGCGTTTTGCCGGCTTTTCGATTTCATATTCGAGGCCGACAGCAGCGCGCCATCTGTCGAGCACGCGCAGAGTGCCGAGACTGTCGGCCCAGCCCATGCCCGGCCAGGCGAACTCCTGCTGCCCAGCAAGGATCGCTTCGCCGGCGCCATCGACCTCGAAGGAATAGAGGTGACGCGTTTCGTTGACGCTGATGGTTTCGCGCGTGCCGTCGGGCCGGATCAGGTCGATCTTGCCCAGGCCAATTTCGCGGTTCCCCCCGGCGAACCAGAAGTCCGGCACTTCGATGCTGCCCTTGGTGCCGAGGATGCGCAGCATATTGTCCTGATCGAGCGAGATGCTGCAGGAGACCTCGGCGACGATGCCGCCGGGGAAATGCAGCAGCGCCGAGGCCCATTCGTCGACGCCGGACTGGCCGAGATGGGCGGTGCCCACCACCTTGTCCGGCTCGGCGAAAGGCATTCCCGCTGCTACCCCGGCAATCAGCCGCACCATCGAGACGGGATAACCGCCGACATCGAGGATGCCGCCGCCGGCGAGATCGTTGGCATAGAGCCGGTGTTCCGGCATGAAGCCCGGCATGGCGAAGCCGAAGCTCGACTTGATCATCCTGATCTCGCCGATCGCGCCCGACTGGACCAGATCGACCAGCTTCAGCGTCTGCGGATGCAGCCGGTACATGAAGGCTTCACCGAGAAACGTGCCGGCCTTGCGCGCCGCATGGACCATCGCGTCGGCTTCGAAGGCGGTCAACGCAAGCGGCTTTTCGCAAAGCACATGTTTGCCGGCTTCGGCCGCCTTGATCGCCCATTCGGCATGGCCGGGATGCGGTATCGAAATGTAGACGGCGTCGACATCCGGGTCCGCGAGCAAGGCTTCGTAGGCGTCGAGAATGCGCGTGCCGGGGAAAGTCTCCGCGAGGCCTGCTTTGCCGGGGTTGCGGGCGCCGAGCGCCACCAGCGTGCCGGTGCGCGACTGCGCCACGCCGCCGGCAAAGGATTTGGCGATGCTGCCGGGCCCGAGAATGCCCCAGCGAATTTTTTCCAGTCTGGAACTCATGTCAAATCTCCTGAGATCGCTGGCGCGATCGGGTAAAATTGGCGCTTAGCGAATGCGTGCGCCTGACGTGTCGAAGAGCAGCGACTTGCCGGCCTTGATCGACACCACCAAATGGTCGCCGCTCGCCCGCTGCCGCGAGGCCTCGCGCTCGATGATCAATTCCTCGTCTCCAGCGTCGGCGTAGACGTAGCTCACCGATCCCAGGTGCTCGGCGACATCGGCCTTGACCGATATGTCGCAGTCGCCCTGGCCGGCGTCGAAAAAGTGCTCCGGCCGTACGCCGAGAACGACATCGCTGCCGACTTTGGGTGGAGCTTGCGCAAGCGGCTTGCACAGCCGGGCGCCGTGATGGTTGACGAGTTCGATGGTCGCCGCGCCGTTCTCGATACCGATCACTTTTGCTGCCATGAAATTCATCTTCGGCGAGCCGACGAAACCGGCGACGAAGCGGTTGGCGGGGTCGTCGTAGAGATCGAGCGGCGCGCCGATCTGCTCGATGTAACCGGCCTTGAGCACGACGATCCGGTCGGCCAGCGTCATCGCCTCGGTCTGGTCGTGGGTGACGTAGATCATCGTCGTTCCCAATTCCTTGTGCAGGCGCGAGATCTCGACCCGCATCTGCACCCTGAGTTCGGCGTCGAGATTGCTCAGCGGCTCGTCGAACAGGAACACTTGCGGTTCGCGCACGATGGCGCGGCCGATGGCGACGCGCTGGCGCTGGCCGCCCGACAATTGCTTCGGGCGCCGCTGCATCAGTTCGGCGATGCACAGGATCTCGGCGGCTCGGCTGACGCGCCGGTCGGTGTCGGCCTTCGGGTTGCCGTTCATCCTGAGACCGAAGCTCAGATTCTGCTCGACCGTCATGTGCGGATAGAGCGCGTAGGACTGGAACACCATGGCGATGCCGCGATCGGCCGGCTCGACATCGTTCACCACCTTGCCGCCGATGGCTATCTCGCCGCCGCTGATGTCCTCCAGTCCGGCGATCATGCGCAGGAGCGTCGATTTCCCGCAGCCGGAGGGGCCGACGAAGACGACGAATTCGCCGTCCTTGATGTCGATGCTGGCGCCATGGACGATCTCGTAGACGCCGAAGCGCTTGACGACATTGTTGAGTGTGACGCCTGCCATGCCGACCCTTACTTGACCGCGCCGGCGGCGATGCCGGCGATGAAATGACGTTGCAGGAGCACGAAGACGACCAGCATCGGCACCGTCAGCATGACGGCGCCTGCCATGATGCCGCCCCACGACACTTTGGTCAGGCCGATCAGCGTGCCGAGCGCCACGGGCGCCGTCATCGCGCCGGGCTGGCTGTTGATCAGCAGCGGCCAGAGATAGTTGTTCCAGGAAGCCAGGAACAGGATGATGGCGAGCGCGGCGAGCATCGGCCGCGCCAGCGGCAGCGCGACGAAGAGGAAGATGCGCCATTCCTTGACGCCTTCGACGCGGGCGGCATCGAACAGCTCATGCGGCATCATCGAGAAGGCCTGCCGCATGAACAGCACGCCCAGCGAATTGAACAGCGGCGGCACGATCAGCGCCACCCAGGTGTTGGCGAGCTGGAAGTCGCGCGCCACCATGATGAATTGCGGGATCAGCACCACCGCATAGGGCAGCGTGATGGTGCCGAGAATGATGGCGACGACCATGCCCTTGCCGAAGAACTGGTAGCGCGCCAGCGCCCAGCCGGCCATCGAGGTGAGCAGCACGGAGAGGAAGGTGTAGGTCACCGCCACCGACACCGAGATGCTGATGGCGCCGACGAAATTGGTGCCGCGCTGCAGATTGTTGAAATTGTCGAGGAAACCGTCATGCGGCAGAAGCTGGATGCCGGGGCTGAAGATGCCATTGTCGGGCATGGTCGAAAACACCACCATCATCCACAGCGGAAACAGCCAGAGCAGCGCCAGCGGCGTCAGGAACAGATGCAGCGCGATGCTGCGCGCGAGCCGGGCCTGGGACAGCGAACTCATTTCGGGTCCCTCGTCAGCCACAGCTGCACCAGCGTGATGGCGATCGCCAGCCCGGCCATTGTGTAGGCGATGGCCGAGGCGTAGCCGAAATTGAGCGACCGGAAACCCTGGCGGTAAAGCAGCAAGCCGAGCGTTTCGGTGCCGCCGCCGGGGCCGCCGCGTTCGGTGATCAGGAACGGCTCGGTGAAGAGCTGCATGGTGCCGATGATCGACAGCACGGCGCAGAAGACGATGACCGGCTTCAAGAGCGGCAAGGTGATGTAGAAGAACTGCTTCACCTTGCTGACGCGGTCGAGCGTCGCCGCCTCGTAGACATCATCGGGGATCGATTGCAGGCCGGCCAGCAGGATGATGGCGTTGTAGCCGGCCCAGCGCCAGGTTACCGCGATCATGATGACGGCCATCGCCGGCGTGACGTTGGAAAACCAGTCGATCTTGGGCACGCCGACGCTGTTCAAGAGTTTGTTGACGATGCCGAAATCGAGGTTGAACATCAGCCTGAACACCGCCGAATAGGCGACCTCGCCGACCACGACCGGGGCGAAGAAGGCAAAGCGGTAGAGGCCGCGCGCTTTCAGCAGTGGCGAGTTCAACAGCACCGCCATGACGATCGCCAGCGAAATCATCACCGGCACCTGGATGACGAGGATGAGCAGCGTGTTTTTCAGCGCGTTGAAGAAGGCGGGGTCGCCGATCAGGCGGCCCCAGTTGAAGGTGGGCGCGAATCGCCACGGCACGGTGCGCGTCGCCTGGAAGGAGATCAGGAAGGAACTGATGATCGGCCATACCCAGAAGACCGAGAAGATCAGGAGATAGGGCGCGAGGAAGCGGTAGGCCGTGGCATTTTGAGTGCGCATTGTTACCTCCTTCCGTTCTGTATCGCGCCCGCTGGGGGATCAATTGTCGAGACCGGCGCCGCCCCTCGTTGCCCTACCGGGCATTTCTCCCCGTAAACGGGGAGAAAGAAGCTGGCCGCAACCTCGGTACCTGTCCTGCATCATTGCTGATTGGCGAAACCGTTGATGACAGCACCCCTCTCCCCGTCACTATACGGGGAGAGGATGCCGGCAGGCAGGTGAGGGGCAGCGCCAACGTTATCCAGCTCGCCAGCTCACTCCTTGACCGGCAGGCCGGTCGCCGAGGCGATCTGGCTGGCGGCGTCGTCGAGCGCCGCCTTGGCGTCGGGATAGCCGCCGCCGAGATATTTGGTCTGCACCGCGCGCATGATGATCTCGGCATCGCTCTGGAACGGCGTGCCGCGGCTCGGCGCCACCTTGGGCAGGGTGGCGAGAATGTCCTTCCACACCGCCTGGCCGCCCCAGTAGGGCAGGCCTTCGGAGACATAGGGGTCGTCGAGCGCGGAGATCAGCGAGGGCACCAGGCCGAAACCCTTCAGCATGGCGATCTGGCCTTCATTGGTCTCCAGCGTGTATTTCAGATAGGCGTAGGCGGCTTCCTTGTTCTTCGACGCCGCGGTGATGGCGAGCGAGGAGCCGCCGAGATTGGCGGCGCGTGGGCCGTCGGCGGTCAGGCTCGGCATAGGATAAACGCCCCATTTGCCGTTTTCGCCGGCCGATTCGGTGCGGATGGTGCCCTCATACCAGCCGCCATAGACCTGGGTGGCGACCGTGCCGGCGGTGTTGTTGGTGATCTTGGTGCTCCAGTCGGCCGAGGTGATGATGCCGGCGTCCTTCATCTCCTTGATCTTGGCCAGCGTATCGACGCATTTGGGCTGATTGACCGTGATCGACTGGCCGTCGGCGGCGAAATAGGCGCAGCCCTGCTCGTTGGAGATCATGCGGAAGAATTCGGTGTCGCCGTTGAAATCGGCGTTGGTCATGGTCACGCCCGGATTGGCGGCCTGGATCTTCTTGCCGGCGGCGATGAAATCGTCCCAGGTCTTGATCGAGGCGGGATCGACGCCGGCCTTCTCATAGAAATCGCGGCGGTAGAAGGCCGCGACCGGACCGGAATCCCATGGCATGGCATAGGCCTTGTCGCCGACTTCAAGCTCGGTGCGCTTGAAATCGGGGAATTTTTTCTGGTCCTCGGCGCTGTAGCCGAGCGTGCGCAGGTCGACGAAGCAGTCGGGGAACTGGCTCCAGTAGTTCTCGGCCTCGCCGTTCTCGATCGAGACGATGTCGGGCAGCCCGACGCCGCCGGCGGCGCAGCCGGCGATCGACTTGTCATAGGTCGGCTGGTTGCCGAGATCCTGGACCGTGACCTTGATGTCGGGGAATTGCTTGTTGAAGCCTTCTACGGTGGCCTTCAGCGACGAAGCGGCGATGTTCCAGCTCCAGATCGTGATTTCGCCGGACTGCGCAAGAGCCGGGCCGGAGCCCAGGGCAAGCACGAGCGCGGCGCAGGTCAGTGTGGTGCGCATTGAAATCCTCCCATTTCATTTGCTCTCTCACTGTGAGCATGGCTAGACTAAGCAGCGCGGAAGGCTTGTCCCCGTCAAAGGGAATAAGAAATTGGCGGAAAGTAAGATGCCGGAACGGCCGTTTTATCAGCCTGGCGCCAGCAGCGTGGAAGGCCTGCCGCTGGCCCTGCAGATGTTCCACAACCATCCGCTGGTGATGCTCAAGCCGCATTGGCATGCCCAGGTCGAAGTGAACTTCATCGTACGCGGCACCGTCCACTACCGCATGAACGATCACGAGATATCGCTCTCGGCCGGCGAGATGTGCCTGTTCTGGGGCGGCCTGCCGCACCAGATGGACGATCTAAGCGACGATGCCATCTATGCCGGCGCGCATCTGCCGCTGGTGCACTTCTTCCGGCTGCATCTGCCCGCTGACATCAGGCACCGGCTGATGACGGGTGCAACACTGGTGACATCGGCCACCGACCGGTCCGACAATGACAGTTTCGAGCGCTGGAACCGCTATGTCCGCTCGGGCGATCCGGCCAGGACCGAGCACGCCGTGAACGAGCTTCTGCTGCGGCTGGAGCGGGTGCGGTTCGAGCCCTACCGGCTGGTGCCGCAAACGCCGGCCGGGCAGGAAACGGGCAGCCCGTTCGATCAGCAATCGTCGCGCAATGTCGGGCGCATGTGCGACTTCATCGCCGAGAATTTTCTCTATGACATCGATTGCGTGACCATCGCCGCCGCCGCCGACATCCACCCCAAATACGCCATGAGCCTGTTCAAGAAATCGACGGGGATGACGCTCAACGAATATGTCAACCTGTTGCGGCTGAGCTACGCGCAGGCGCTTTTGATGCACCAGGACGCCAATGTGCTGCGCGTGGCCATGGAGAGCGGCTTCGGCTCGCTCAGCGCCTTCAACAAATCATTCCGCAAGCTCGCCGGTATGTCGCCGTCGGATTTTCGCAAGGCCGGCGTCAGGTAGTTCACGACGCTGCGCCTTCGTTCAGGGACCGAATACCACAAGTTCGGTGAACGTCAGATCGCCAAGCGAGGGTGGCTTGGGGCCCTTGAAGTATTTCAGCCCCTTGTTGGGTCGGTACCACCCGACCAGACCTGCAATCGGCTCCTTGGCGTCGACGAGGCAAAGCAGGATTCCGCTCCGCAAGAGAAAGCGCCCCATGGCACCGGCGCACCGGCTCAGATCCGCGAGAGAGCGGCAATAGATGATCTGATAGCATGGGACAAGACCACGCAATATTCGGCGCGGCATCAACACCAGGGGAAACGCTGCTCCGTCGCAAATGCAAATCAATGACAGGCAGCCCAGCGCGGCGTGTTCCAGGAGTATGTATCTTTCGCTGTCGGGCAGCATCGCCATTTCCGCAAGATCGGGACGAACTTCGAGCACGCGACGTGACCGCTGCACCGAATTCAAAGCCGGCAAGAAGGCAAATTGTCCATTGGAAAAGAGGCGAAAGCCGAGCGCCCGGTTGGCCTTCAATGTCGCGGGCGCCGGCGAGATGTTCGTGTAGGTCACATCCCTTCGCTTGAGAACCGTCGCAACCAACATGGCGCCATAGGGACGGAACTCCGCATCGACGGACCAGCTTGAAAGGTTGCAGCGGATCTCGTCGCCTTCCTGCCCTTGATAACGGGTATAAAGGGTCAGGACGACGCCGACGATCCGATCAGCCTTCTCCAAAGCAAAGCCGTATCGCTGGAATTCGTCCACGGCAGGCCGCTGCGACAAACGGATCAGCGCCTGTGTCCAATAACTGCGGTTCCGCTCGGGAAAGCCCCTGCACAGGCAGTCGACCACTCCTTCCCAGTCAGCTTCGCAAATTGGTCGACAGCGAAGATCGGGAGGGAGAGCGCCAAGGACGGCCAAAAAAATCAACTCCAGAATACAACAACCCCGACAGATATTGTTGGTGAACAACGATTAATAATCTGTGCCGCATTTAAAAGCGATTTTCCGCACTGAGGCGGCCTGCCGCACCGGATGGACAATATGTCGGACGGACCCCGACTGGCGCGTCAAGTCATTGTTTTCGTGCCTGTCGCTGTCCTAAAACCGCTGTGGGGCGACGTGCTAAAAGCACCGCCGGCCGGAGCCGGCGGTGCTCCCTGGACAGTCTATAGGGGCAGGACAGTCCAATGATCCCTAAGGATCGGTTCTAATGTCGGATTTTCCCTGGCCAGGGACATCGGCCGAACGGATGAAGGAGCCCTCCGCCGGGCTGGAATTTCGATCTGGCAACGCATTGCCCGGCAGAAACGAAAAAGGCCGGAAGGGGATCCGGCCTGTTCGCAACTGCTTGATTCCCTGGGAGGAAACTGGAGCGGGTGAAGCGATTCGAACGCTCGACCCCAACCTTGGCAAGGTTGTGCTCTACCCCTGAGCTACACCCGCTCGCGCGGCTTTTGGGCCGCAAGCCGCGCCTATATGGCTGAAGAGCGCGGCGATTGCAACAGGGAAATCGCAGGCTTTTTCGGCTACGCCCGGCGACGCAAACAGGGCCTTCGCAGCGGTGACGGTGTTCTTGTATGCATGTCGTTATCGCAAAACCGCTACACACTTTTGCGCGACATGCATTGACAGTATCATCGTCTCCCGGCGCAACGGTCTTGTCTCGACGGCGCCATTGGCCGTAAACGGCGTGACCGGAACCGCGTCGACAGGATGCCTGATGCCGAAAACCGAAGCAGAGCTTTTCGCCTTTCTCGCCGATCTCGGGATTGACGTCTCCACGCGGCGCCATCCGCCGCTGTTCACCGTCGCCGATTCGCAAGCGTTGCGCGGGGAAATCGCCGGCGGCCACACCAAGAACCTGTTCCTCAAGGACAAGAAGGACAATTTCTTCCTGGTCAGCGTCGGCGAGGAGGCGGTGGTCGACCTGAAGCAGATCCATCAGGTGATCGGCGCCGCCGGCCGCGTCTCCTTCGGCAGACCGGAGATGCTGATGGAGCTGCTCGGTGTCGTTCCGGGCGCGGTCACAGTTTTCGGTCTGATCAACGATACCGGGCAAAGGGTCAAAGTGGTTCTCGACCAGGCGTTGATGGGCCATGCGATGATCAACGCCCATCCGCTGACCAATGAGGCAACGACGTCGATTGCCGCCGCCGACCTCGTCAGATTCGTCGAGGCAACCGGGCATGATGCTGCTATCTTGAAAGTCTCGGCATAAGCGCCACATGGATGGCGGAAAAGCCGGGATGGCTGAAAAACCGACTTCTGGAGAAAGACGTTGCACCAGGCCGAAGCCGGCGGCGCGACCGAAAGGGCGATGAGATGAGCGATAACAATCCATTTGGCGGCCAATTCGGCAGCAATGGCGGTCAGTATGCCACATCGGTGCAGTATGGCGGCACCGAGGCGGCGCCCGCGAAAGCAGCACTTGGCGAGGCGCCGGCAGATGTCATCAAGGACACCACGACCGCTACATTCGCCGCCGACGTCATCCAGGAATCGCGCCGTCAGCCGGTGCTGGTCGATTTCTGGGCGCCATGGTGCGGCCCCTGCAAGCAATTGACGCCGTTGCTGGAAAAGGCGGTCAAGGCGGCCGGCGGCAAGGTCAAGCTGGTCAAGATGAACATCGATGACCATCCGTCGATCGCCGGCCAGCTCGGCATCCAGTCGATACCGGCGGTCATCGCCTTCAAGGACGGCCAGCCCATCGACGGCTTCATGGGCGCCATTCCCGAGAGCCAGATCACCCAATTCATCGAGAAGGTTGGCGGCAAGAATGGCGGTGCGCCGCAAGTTGCCGAGGCGCTTGCGGCGGCGGCCGAGGCGCGCGAGGCCGGTGACGCGCAGACCGCGGCCGACATCTACGATGCGATCCTGGAGCAGGCGCCGGAAACGATCGAGGCGCTCGCCGGGTTGGCCGATCTTTTGTTCGAGGGCGGCGATGCCGAGGGCGCGGAAGCCGTGCTGGCGCGGGCGCCGGAGGCAAAGAAGGATGCCCCGCCGCTCGCCGCGGTGCGCGCCAAGATGGCGCTTGCCGCGCAGGCGTCAGCGCTTGGCAATCCGGCCGAGTTCGAGCGGCGCCTGGCCGACAATCCAGGCGACCACCAGGCACGGTTCGATCTTGCCATGATCCAGAACGCCCGGGGCGAGCGCATGGCGGCGGCCGACAATCTGCTGGCGATCGTCAAGGCGGACCGTTCGTGGAACGACGATGGCGCCAGGAACCAGTTGCTGCAATTCTTCGAGGCCTGGGGGATGACCGACGAGGCGACGCTGTCGGCGCGGCGCAAATTGTCGTCACTGTTGTTTTCCTGAGCCGGCGCTGTTTTTGACCGTTGGCCTTGCGGCCGGCGACGGCTGCGCCAGATAGCACCGATAGGTCAGGCCGATGGTCCGTTTCGTTTTCCCGACGACAGGCTCGCGCGTGTCGGGTGGGGGGCGTTACGGGTTTGATGCGCTTTACGCACTTTTGCGCAACATGCATTGGAAGCGTCGGGAGGATTGAGGTGCAAGCGGGAAACGCGCATTACCGGCTGGGCACGGATCTGCCGTCGACGATCCCGATCTTTCCGATCGAAGGCGCGCTGCTGCTGCCGGGAGGCCGCATGCCGCTCAACATCTTCGAGCCGCGCTACCTGCAGATGGTGGACGAGGCGATCGCCGGGCCGCGGCTGATCGGCATGATCCAGCCCAGCCTCGACGGGGCGCTGCGTGCCCATGGCGAGCCCGAACTCTGCAATGTCGGCTGCGCCGGGCGCATCATCGCGCTCTCCGAGAGCGGCGACGGCCGCTATCTGATTTCGCTGCAAGGCGTGTGCCGGTTTCGCATCGTGCATGAACTGTCCGTCAAGACACCGTTTCGCCAGTGCCGTTTCGCGCCCTTTCTCACCGACCTGGACGAAGACCAGGCGGAGGCCGGGATCGACCGGCCGGCGCTGCTGAGGGCGTTCCGGGCCTATTTGCAGGCCAATGATCTGGAAGCCGACTGGGAAAGCGTCAGCCGTGCGGAAAACGCCATGCTGGTCAATGCGCTGTCGATGATGGCGCCCTATGGACCGGCCGAGAAACAGGCGCTGCTCGAAGCGGCGGATCTGAAGACGCGCGCCGAAACGCTGATCGCCATCACCGAAATGGCGCTGGCGCGAGAGAACGAGGATTTCGGTTCGAGTTTGCAGTAAGGAAGAACTGTCCTTCTCCCCTTGTGGGAGAAGGGAGGGCCGCTCAAACTAGCGATTGCCCTGGAGAAGGATGGATCGGATGGCGACGGATGGGCGTGACGGCAAGAAGATCGATGTCGATCCCAGGCTGCTGGAATTGCTGGCCTGCCCGCTGACCAAGGGTCCGCTGGCCTGGGATCCGGAACGCGGCGAGCTCATCTCGAGGGTAGCCAAGCTTGCCTATCCGGTGCGCGACGGCATCCCGATCATGCTGCCCTCGGAAGCGCGGGCGATCTCGGCCGAGGATGTGCTGTCCCCGCCTCCGCCGCGCCTGGGTGGACCGGGTTGAACACATCGGGTCGGCGCTGTCCCGCCGACATCTCGCAGGATTGCGCCATGTATCATTGAAAATTGCGCCCCCTGGGCATGACCCTTTCCGCCTTCCCCGACAGCGTTGCAATCTCCCGCCGGTCGTTTTGCACGACAGGTGCGTTTTCCTCCAGCAGCGTTGCCAGCCAGGGCGTCAGATCCTCGATCTTCTCGGCGACGATATGGATGACGTCGGATTCCGACTGCAACTTGCCGGTGACCTTTACGAAGCGCGCGCCCATGACAATGGGCCGGTAGCGGGTAAAGGTCCGTTCCCAGAAAATGACGTTGGCGACCGCCTGCTCGTCCTCCAGCGTCAGGAAGATCGCATTGCCCTTGCCCGGGCGCTGGCGCACGAGCACCAGGCCGGCGACCGAGACCCGCCTGCCATCCCGAACCGAAGGCAGGCGCGCATTGGGCGTCACTCCGATCCGATCG
This sequence comes from Mesorhizobium metallidurans STM 2683, assembly GCF_000350085.1. GTDB lineage: Bacteria > Pseudomonadota > Alphaproteobacteria > Rhizobiales > Rhizobiaceae > Mesorhizobium > Mesorhizobium metallidurans. The sequence continues at coordinate 14,009 of NZ_CAUM01000032.1, read as the reverse complement.
AGCCGTTCACGCAGGAAGGCGACGGGATGGGCCTTCAGCGACAGGCCGAGCGAGCGGTAGTCATGGATGACATGCTCGCCGAGCGGCATTTTCGGCAGCCTGGTCTCGGGCTCGAGATCGCGCAGTCGGATATGCTTCTGGTCGAACAGCGGCAGCATCTCGGCGGCGCTCTTGCCATCGAGCGCGCGGACCGCCCACAGGGCCGCGCGACGGTCGAGGCCGATCGAGCGGAAGGCGTCCGCCTGCGCCAGTTTCTCGATCTCGTCGACGTCGAGGCCCGAGCGCAGCCAGACATCCCTGACGGTTTCGTAACCTTCGCCGCGTCTCGCTACGAATGTGTCCATGCGATCCTTGGAAAGCCCCTTGGTCTGGCGGAAACCCAGCCGCACGGCATGATTGGTCCGTATGACACCACGCATTTCGGCATGGCGGGCGAGGGTGCGGGCCGGATCGAAGGCGGATGCCTCCAGGGCGCAGTCCCAGCCGGAGAAATTGACGTCGGCCTCGCGGATGTCGACGCCATGGTCGCGCGCGTCGCGGACGAGCTGGGCCGGCTGGTAGAACCCCATCGGCTGCGAATTCAGGATCGCGGCGCAGAACACATCCGGGTAGAAGGTCTTGAACCAGCAGGAGGCATAGACCAGCAGAGCGAAGGAGGCTGCGTGGCTTTCGGGAAAGCCGTATTCGCCAAACCCTTCGATCTGCTTGAAGCAGCGCTCGGCGAAGTCCTTCTCGTAACCCCTGCCGACCATGCCGTCGATCATGCGCTGGCGGTAATTTCCGATCGTGCCGGTGCGCTTGAAGGTGGCCATGGCGCGACGCAATTCATCGGCCTCGCCCGGCCGGAAGCCGCCGGCGACGATGGCGATCTTCATCGCCTGTTCCTGGAACAGGGGAACGCCCAGCGTCTTGCCGAGGATCTTTTCCAGCTCCGGCTTGGGGTATTCGGGTTTCTCCTTGCCCTGCCGGCGGCGCAGATAGGGATGCACCATGTCGCCCTGGATCGGGCCCGGCCGCACGATCGCCACCTCGATGACGAGATCGTAGAAGGTGCGCGGCTTCAAGCGCGGCAGCATCGACATCTGGGCGCGGGATTCGATCTGGAAGACGCCGAGCGTGTCGGCGCGGCAGATCATGTCGTAGACCCTTTCGTCCCTCTCCGGCAGTGTCGCCAGCCCCAGCGGACGCTCATACTCGTCCCGGACATCGTAGTGGCTGTGCAGAAGGGTGAAGGCGCGCTTCAGGCAGGTCAGCATGCCGAGCGCCAGCACGTCGACCTTGAGGATCTTCACCGCGTCGAGATCGTCCTTGTCCCACTCGACCATCTTGCGCTCGTCCATCGCCGTCTTGACGATGGGCACGATCTCGTCGAGCCGGTCCCTGGTGATGACGAAGCCGCCGACATGCTGGGACAGATGCCGGGGAAAGCCCATGATCTCGTTGGCACGTTCGATCACCTGCCTTGCCAGCGGGTCGGTGCGGTCGATGCCGCCGGCGTGGGCCTCCTTCTCGCCGAGCTCCGAGGTCGACCAGCCCCAGATCGAGCTGGACAGTGCGCTGCGGACATCCTCGGACAGGCCCATCGCCTTGGCCACTTCGCGCAGCGCCGAGCGGCCGCGATAGCTGATGACGGCAGCCGCCAGCGCGGTGCGCTTGGCGCTGTATTTCGTATAGATATACTGGATCACCTCCTCGCGCCGCTCATGCTCGAAGTCGACATCGATGTCGGGCGGCTCGTTCCTTTCCTCGGAAATGAAACGCTCGAACAGCGTGTCGATCCTGTCGGGGCCGACTTCGGTGATGCCGATGCAGAAGCAGACGATCGAATTGGCGGCGGAGCCGCGCCCCTGGCAGAGAATGTCCTGGCTGCGGGCGAATTTGACGATGTCATGGACGGTCAGGAAATAGCGCGCGTAGTTCAGGCGCTCGATCAAGGCGAGCTCTTCGCTGATGCGCTGCATTACGGAAGCGGGGACGCCCGCCGGATAGCGCGTGGCGGCCCCCTCCCTGGCCAATCGTTCGAGCTCGGCCTGTGGCCCGAGGCCCGATTCCGTCGGCTCGTCGGGATAATTGTACTGGAGGTCGCTGAGCGAGAAGGTCAGTTCGCCGGCAAAGCGCAGCGTCTCCGCCAGCGCCCGCGGATGCCTGTGGAACAGGCGGGCCATCTCGACCGGCGGCTTCAGATGACGCTCGGCATTGGCCGCCAGCTCCAGCCCGACCTCGCCGACAGGCATATTGAGGCGGATCGCCGTCAGCACGTCCTGCAGCGGCCGCCGCTCGGCGCTGTGATAGAGAATGTCGTTGGTCGCCATCAGCGGAATGCCTGATGCCTCGGCCATCGCCGCCGCCTGCTCGATGCGGAAGCGGTCATTGCCGCGATAATCCGGCGCAACGGCAAGCCGCAGGTTCCCGCCGAAGCGATCCCGAAGCTGGCTAAGCAATGCGAGACGGTCCTCCGCGCCTGCCGTCAATTCGGGCAGGACGGCCAGCGACAGCAGATCGCCCCATTCGAGAAGGTCGCTTCGCTTCAAAAGGGCGGCGCCCTTCTCGTTTTCGTCGCGCAGATTGGCTTGCGTCAGCATGCGGCAGAGGTGACCCCAGCCCTTGCGGTCCTGCGGATAGGCGAGAATATCAGGCGTGCCGTCGCAAAAAACCAGGCGGCAGCCGGGATGGTAAGGCAGCTTCTCGACCCTGGCCTGCTGCCAGGCGCGCACGACGCCGGCCACCGTGTTGCGGTCGGCAAGGCCGATCGACGCGAAGCCGAGGAACTTGGCCGCGACCACCAGTTCTTCCGGCTTGGAGGCGCCGCGCAGGAAGGAGAAATTCGACTGGATGCCGAATTCGGCATAGGGAACGACGGTCAGCGCGTTCATGCGAAAACCCCATGCATGAACCAGCGCGGCGAAGCCTGCGAGGCGCCGTAAAGGCCCTGGCGGTAGAGCCAGTAGCGGCGGCCGTCGCTGTCCTCGATGCGGAAATAATCCCGGGTCGGTGCGTCTTCGCCGCCCTGCCCCCGCCACCATTCCGGCGCGATGCGTTCGGGCCCTTCGGCGCGCGCGACGCGATACAAGGCCCGCCGCCAGCGAAAATTCATCGGCGGTCCCTCAGGCATTTCGGTAGCCGGCACCTCGATCGGCTCGGGCGAACGGAACAGCCGGATCGGGCGTTCCCGTGGGTAGATCGTGGCCGGCGGATAGATCGTCATGGGCGGATTTCTGACCGGCCTCCTCGGCGGCGAGGTCCTTTGCGGGACTTCCGAGAAAGGCACAGTGGCGACGGCGCGCTCCGGCAGATGGCTTTCGACAGTGACCGATCGCAAAACCGCGCCTTCGCCGAGGCGGGCGCGGATGCGGTCGGCGAACAGCGCGATATCGGCGTCGCAATCATCCGTCTCGCCGGTCAGATCCGCCTGCTGCATGTCGAAGGCGGCGGCCGACAGCACCGAGAGACGCACGAGGTCGAAGCCATAGCCGGCATCGATATCCTGTTCGAGCGCGGCCAGCCTTTCGTGGAACAATTTCTGGATCAGCAGCGGTTCGCGCAGGGGACGCGAGGTGCCGACAGCGATGCGGCTGACGGCGCCGTCGACGCGGAAAAGCAGCAGCGCCAGCCGTCTCGCGCCCTCGCCGCGACGCTCGAGATCGGCCTTCAACGTCGTCGCCAGCAGGCTCACCAGCCGCTCTATGTCGTCGGTCAGCATGATGGGTTCGGCGAGGTGGCGTTCGACCGAAAGCGGCGCCACCGGCAGGCGCGGCGAGACGGCCTCGTCGAGACGGCCAAGCGCCTGGTCGAGGCGCAAGAGCAGGGTTGCGCCGAAGCGGCGGGCAAGCGGGGCGCGGGGTGCGGCCATGACGGCGCCCGCCGTGCGCAGGCCGACGCTTTCCAGGCTGGCGCGGATTTCGGGCTCGATGCGAAGTGCGGCCAGCGGCAGGGGGACCAGAAGCGCCTCCTCCTCGCCGCTCTGGACGATGTGGTCGCCGGCGAACCGCGCCGCCGCCCAGGCGGCGCCCGGCGTGGCGGCAAGGCCGGCACGGACGTCAAAACCCTGATGGAAAAAGCGCGACAGTATGTCGTCCAGCATCGCGCGTTCGCCGCCGAACAGATGGGTGCAGCCGGTGACGTCGAGGAACAGGCCGTCGATCCCGTCGATCGCCACCAGCGGGGTGTAGCGGTCGCACCAGTCGGCAAGGCCTTCAAGCAGGCGGCGGTCAGCCTCCGGATCGGCCTCGACGATTTCGATCGAGGGATGCATGGCGCGGGCATCGGCAATGCCCATGCCACGCTTCAGGTGAAGCGCCTCAGCCCGCTCGTCGAGGGCCGATATGCGCTGGGCGTTGCGGTCGCGATGGCTGATCACGAGCGGTGGGTGAGATGGCGGCAGGTGATCCGACGGCCGCGAACGCCAGGACCGCCCCAGACGCTGGCGCAGGATCCTTTCGGCGGCGAGATGCGGGAACCACAGGGACAGGATTCTTTGCCCCCCCGGCCCTTCTTTGCTCGAAAACATGCTCATCGGGGTTCCACTCCAGTGTGAATTGGCCAGGCAAGGCGGTGCGGCTCTTGCCAATGCTGACGGTGAAGGCAGGCCGGCCGATCGAACCGGCGAGCGGCCCGGCGATCGTCGCGCGGCTTGCGGAAGACGCCGCCGATACAATGAGGCGCACGGGTGCCGCCGTCGGTTCGGCCTCGCCGGCCTGGCGCAGCAGGAACACCGGCCGGCCGGCATTTTGTGCCCGGGCGTGCAGGCGCCGCGTCGCGGTGAGGTCGAGCCGCTGCGGGCTGCCGCGGATTTCAAGGATGACGGCGGCGAGCGCCGTCATCCGGGCGGCCTCCTCGGCGACCCACAAAGCATCGACAAGCCTCGGCGCCTCGGAAAACAGCAATTCTCCGGGTTCGATGCCGAACAGGCCATGAAGCCCCCTGGCATAGGGAAAGCCGGCCTCGCGAAAAATCTCCGATGTGCCGATCCAGAGAACGGGCAATCGAGGCTGTTGCTGCTTCAGGATCAGGCTGACAAGCGCAAGGGCAAAGCCGGCGACGGCTCCGGCATCGCGGGTTTCAGTGCCATGGATCTCGGTCAGTGCCGCTTTCGGCAGGCCGCCGCCGAGCGCGGCATCGAGAGGCTCGGCGCCGGTGCGCAGGAAGGCATCGGACGGCACCACGGCAAGACCGCGCCGGACAATGGTCAGGTTCCGGGAGGTGACATCGGCATCAGGCGGCGAGCCAGCCGGGGCCGTGCCGGCCGGCGCCTGCAGGCGGTCGGGCAGCGTTCCCTCGATCTTCGCGATCTGGCGGCGCAGGGCAAAAACAGTCTCCCGCGCCACGGCGGTCATCGCCATGACGGTCAGCTTCCACTCACAATTGTTCCTGTTATGTTCTTATAGATTCCAGAGGGCGACTGAAGAGTCAAGCGGAGTCATGGGGAATTTATTCCCAATTATATACTTGACGTACCAGAGGAAAAAATGCCTAGTGATTCGCGACAGGCCGGCATCGATGAGCAGCTATTGTTTAACGCGCTTCTTTCGCGCAGCCTTGGTCTTGTGGTAGCGCGGGGCGGTCGCTAGGCGGCAGCGCAGGGAGAAGATTTTTGGCCGAGAGAAAACGGAACAGTTCTATTCCCGCTTGGTAAATGAAGTCCGCGTCCTCCCGTAGCTTGGGTAGTGGCATTGGGATGACATCGGCGCGAACGGTACCTCTTGCGCTTGTCTTAACGACAAAGACTTCGCGGGTGTGTGCATCAATGCACCAAAGATTGTGTGTGATGTTGTTCCGCTTATCTGCGGCTTGCTTGATGACAGATATCAGTTCGTCGAGCCTGTCTAAATCGTCCAAATCGTCCAGTTTGATTTCCGCGACAGACTTTAAGACATCCTCCCTTAGGGGTGCTGTCATGTGGCTGGTGACAGCCCATCCAAGTTCAGCATCAACGCCAAGGCATCCGGCAATCGCCATTTGCAGATGGTCTTCGGTCTGCGCATAGGCGGCACAGGCGAGCCCAATTGTCTGAAGGTGACGAAGCGGTATATTCTTCGGATCAAAATCCAGATTGCGGAAATGGTCGTCTTCCATGCCAGAACCCCTCAAAGACAAAGACCAGGAAAAGGGCGACGAGGTATTACGCCGCTTGCTGAAAACCCCTCCCGATCATAGGACCGGGAAGGGCAAGCAGCCTGTAGCTCCAGACGGATCTAAGGACAGTGAGGGAGAGCCAGCAGGTTGTTCGGCTCAACGCCATCCGGCTCGGTCTTGAGATACTTCCTTCCGTTCGGACGCTGACGGACGACAACCCATACCGATTCACCGGTTGGCGCTACCGTCCAGTATTTTTCATTTTCATTTTCGATGTTGTTTATGAGCGTATCAATGTCTCGATACCAGCCGCTCGGGCCGCCGAGCCCTTGCATTCGGCGGTCCTTGTCGGCGTTATCGGGTTTATGGCATGTGACTTGGAATGTACCGGTCATAGGTATTTTTCCTGTGTGTGGCCACAGGACGGCTTGACGGATTCACCGGTAGGTTTAGTTTGGTGATCGTTCTCATGTGCCTAGCCGTCCTGTGGCTTGGTTGCATTGACGGCGGCGAACTTCCGATTCGCCGCCGTTTGCATTCGAACGTAAAGAGAACGGACTTAGCAAGTCCTAATGTTTGCTAACACCCAGTATTCACAGGGACTTTTTCTTTCGCTTCCGTAACAATTTACGGGCTTTCTGCTTAAGCGTGATCGGCTTCACCAATCCGCCGATAGATAAGGCGCTTGTCGCGGGCATTGCGAAGCAAGTCTTCCGAGCGTTCCGTATCCGAAACGTTCAAGGCAGTGCGGCGGTTATAGCGGAAATCGAACTCGGCAAGATAGCGATGCAAGTGAGCTTCGCCGCAATGCTGATAGACGCCGACCATGCCACGCTTGAAGACCGAGAACACGCTTTCGATGGTATTGGTGTGGGTGTCGCCGCGCGCATATTCGCGGGCGGAATGCTTCACAGTGTCATGCTTGGCGAACTCTTTGCCCGTAACCGGATAGAGCGCGCTTTCGTCGGTGTAGAGCGTCGATTGACGGTCGGCGTTGCGCACCAAGATATCGCGCACAGCGGCCTTGGTGGCGTGCTGGACATGGAACATACGGGCTTTGCCGCCGCGCTCCACCAGACCGATGACGGCGTTCTTCATGGGCTTCTTGCGCTTGAGATAGGGCTGGCCACGGCGAAGCGGGGAAACGTAGCCATCTTCGCGGCGGCCATAATATGTTTCGTCGGCTTCAATTGTCTTGCCTTCACCGCCAAGCGGGCCGTTCGACTTAACATCTTCCTTCATTGCTTCGCGGATGCGATGCGCCATAAACCAAGCGGTCTTGTAGGTGACGCCAAGCATACGGTGCAGTTGGTGAGCGCTCATGCCTTTCTTGGATGAGGCATAGAGATGCGAAGCCAGCACCCACTTGTGCAGGCCGATCTTGGAGCGTTCGAAGACGGTGCCGACAGTGACCGAGAACGGCGCGCGGCATTCGTTGCATTTATAGACGCCGGGGCGCGTGGACTTGCCCGCCAGCTTGGTAATGCGCTCTGGATTGGCGTTGCCGCAATGAGGGCAGAACGGGCCGTGGGGCCAATGGATAGCCTCCAAATGCTCGCGAGCCTTGTCGGCGTCGTGGTAAATTGCGGCGGTAAGATCGACCATTGCGGTAACTCCTTGGATTCGTTATCGCAAAATCCGCGTGGTACGTCAAGTATATAATTGGGAATTTATTCCTGTCCTGCGCCTGCCCACGGAGCGTCCCGGCCATTTGCCTCGCCCGGCGCGAAAGCTTATATGCCCGGGAAAGGACAAAGCATGGCCCGCATCTACAAGACCCGCACCTGGCACGCCGAGCTTTCGCCGTCGATGGAGGAAATCGAGTTCCTGGCGCTGGAGGCCTATGCCCATCTGCCGGAGGATTTCCGCAAGCTGACCGGCGAGATCGTCATCCAGATCGCCGAATTTCCGACCGACGAGATCATGGACGATCTGTCGCTGGAAACGCCGTTCGACCTGCTCGGCCTGTTCGAGGGGCGCGGCATCGCCGAGCGCTGGAACCCGCAGACCGGCGAGGGGCCGAACCGCATCACGCTCTACCGCCGCGCCATCCTCGATTATTGGTCGGAGAACGAGGAGACGCTGGGCGACATCGTCACCCATGTGCTGATCCACGAGATCGGCCACCATTTCGGCCTGTCGGACGACGATATGGAGAAGATCGAAGAGGCGGCGGAGTGATGGCTGCCTGAGTGCCGCGCACAGCCGCGGTCTGGAACGGGCGTCTCATTCCTTCCCACCCCCTCTGTCCTGCCGGACATCTCCCCCGCAACGGGGGAGATCGGCAGCTTCGGCGACGGCGTCAACTTCCGCGGCCTCACGCCAGCTCGACGGTCCGCCCCAGCTCGATGCTCTGCTCGGCGGCAAGCACGATGCGCAGGCTGTTGACGGCGGCATCCATCTGCTCGGTGAGGTCGAGATCCTCGCGGATGGCGCGCAGGAAGAACGCCTGCTCGCGGTCGCAAAGCTCCTGGTGACCGGGTTCGTCCTCCATGCTGACGATCTCGTCCGGCTTCTTGAAGTTCTTGTCGCCGTCGACCTGCGCATAATGGATCTTCAGCGCATCGGTCTTGGTGTGGCGGTCGATATCGGCGGAGTTCGAGACTTCGGCGGTGTCGGCCGCGCTGCCTGCCGTCTGGCCGGCGACGATCGAGACCGCGCCCTTGGGGCCGACCACATCCTTCACGAAATAGGCCGTCTCGCTCATCATCGGGCCCCAGCCGGCTTCGTACCAGCCGACCGAACCGTCATCGAAGGTGACATGCAGGTGGCCGTAATTCTGCTTGTCGGCTTCCGCCCACAATTTGGCGCCGATACCATGCACGCGCACCGGCCTGGCGCCGGTCAGCTGGCACATGACGTCGACATAGTGCACGCCGCAATCGACGATCGGGATCAGCGAATCGATCAGGTTCTTGTGCCAGTGCCAGGCGCTGCCGCTGCTCTGCTGGTTGAGGTTGAGGCGCATGACCAGCGGCTTGCCGAGCGTCTTGCCGACCTCGATGAACTTGATCCATGAGGGATGCACGCGCAGGATATAGCCGAGCACCAGCTTGCGGTTTTTCGCCCGCGCCGCGGCGACCACCTTCTCGGCGTCCTCGATATTGGTGGCGAGCGGCTTTTCCATGAACACATGGCAATTGGCGGCGATCGCCTTCAGTGCGTATTCGGCATGCGTATTCGGCCAGCTGTTGATGGAGACGGCATCCGGCTTTGTCTCCTTCAGCGCCTGGTCGAAATCCTCGTAAAGCGGGTAGCCGGCGAGTTCGGCCGGGATTTTCTTGTTGCTCTTGATCGAGCGGCTCATGATGCCGACGATCTCGAAGCCGTCAGAGCGATGGTAGGCGCTGGCATGCGACGCGCCCATATTGCCCAGCCCAACCACCAGTATTTTGACCCTGTCGGCCATGTCAGCCTCCCTAATTTCTTGATTCAATCATTGGCAGTGATCGATCGCCGCTCGTGTGTCTATCCGGGACAACCACCTTAGGTCAGCGCCGCCGCTCATTACCCGGCCCCTTCCTCTCCCCCGTCGATCGGGGGAGAGGTGTCGAGCGAAGCTCGACGGAGGGGGGGTCGACCTTCGCCGCGCGCCTGAGGTTTCTTGCTCGCCAGATTGTGCCTGTCTTGCAGCGATTACGCGTTTGGCGAACGCCTTCCCCCACTCCGTCGCCGCTTCGCGGCGCCACCTCTCCCCCCTCCGGAGGGAGAGGAAAGGAGCCAAGGCAGGGCAATGAACAGCATGACCTCTTTCTGCACCCTTATTTCACCGCCGAGTCGAACAGATGCGCCTTGATCTTCTCGACATCGAGCGCGGCAAAGCCTTCCGACAGTTTGTAGCCATCGGCATCGGCCTTGACCTTGGCCTTGTCGAAGGTATTGGCCGGCCCGATCAGGTCGTTGGTGCAGACATCCTCGGCCTTCACCGGATTGGTGATCTGGCCGATCTTGTGGATCTCATCGAAGAAACCCTGCCAGCTCGCCATGTCGTGCGAACCCCAGCCGCCACGCTTGTCCATGTCGCCGCGGAAGACGTTGATCTGCTGCAGGATCGAGGTGGTGCCGAGTTCCGGCCCGAGATTCTTGGCCAATGTCGGGAATTGCTCGAACACCGCTTCGACGGCGGCACGCGGATTCTGGTAGCCGAATTCCAGACCCATCGCCCAGCCGCGCAGGTACTTTTCCAGGAACGCCTTGCGGTCCGGATCCTCGAGATCGACGGTGCGCACGACGAAGGTGTTGGCCGGCAGTTTCGAGTTCCGCACGCCGAGCCAGTATTCGAAGTCGAGCCCCTTGGCGATCCATTCGGCGCGCAAGCCCTCCCATGACAAGGCGGCATCGCCCTGGCCGCCGGCAAGCGCGGTGCCCCAGGTCGGCCAGCCGGCTTCGACATACTTGACCTTCTTGATGTCGACGCCTTGCGCCGCAAGCAGCGGGTCGGTGATCGACTGCCAGGCGGCGGAGCCGAGCAGGATGGTCTTGCCTTCGAGCGTCTTCAGGTCGTTCGTGCCCTCGCCCTTGCGGAAGGCGATGCTGAACGTGTCGCGCGCGCCCATGTGGAACACGGATTTCAGCTTCATGCCGTTCTGGATGGCGAAGGAAAACACGCCGGGCGAAGGAAAGCCCATATCGGCCTGGCCGACATCGACGAACTTCACCGTCGCCGTGCCGTCCGACGGCCCCGGCTGCATGTCGGTGTCGAGGTCGCCGAAATAGCCGGCTTTCTTGGCCGCCCAATAGGGATAGTCGTCGAGCACTTCGAGCGTGCCGCGCGGCGAGATCCAGGTGAATTTTCCATAGGCCTCGGCCTTGGCCCTGAGGCCGGAAGCACCGAGCGCGGTCGCCGTCACCAGGCCGGCGCCGGTCACCTGCAGGAAAGTGCGGCGGCTGATCCCCGCGCTATGGCTGATCGAACTTTCTTTGGTCATGGCATTCCCCTTTTTGTTGATTGATGGTCGCTTGCCTCCACCCGCCTCCCGGGCGCCGTCACTGTCAGTTTCTCACGCCTCCCAGCTCGCCCATTTCTTGCCGATCAGGAAGAACAGCACGTAGATCAGGATGCCGAGCGTCGAGAGGATCAGCACCACCGCGAAGAATTGCGGCATCTGGATCATCGACGAATAGGTGGTCAACCGGTTGCCGAGGCCGAAGCCGCCGCCGACCATCTCGGCGCCGACCGCGGTCAGCAGCCCGAAGATCGCGCCGATCATCAGCCCGACCAGGATCATCGGCAGCGCCATCGGCGCGCGGATCTTCCAGAAGATCTGCAAGGTGCTGGCGCCATAGGAGCGCGCCAGCGCGATCTTGGCGCTGTCGACGCGGCGAAAGCCGGTGGCGGCATTGATCATCACCATCGGCCCCGCGGCAAGCGCCACCGCGATGATGCGCGGCGTGTAGCCGAAGCCGAAACGCAGGATCAAAAGCGGCACCAGCGCCAGCATCGGCGTGGTGACCAGGAGCAGGATGTAGGGCGCGACGATCTTCTCGGCGAAGGGGAACTGCGTGATCACGGCCGCCAGCACCAGCCCGATGACCGCGCCGATGGCAAAGCCGGATATCAGTTCGACCAGCGTATAGCCGAGATGCGGCGCGATCAGCGGGAATTCGTCGAACAGCGCGTAGGCGATCGAGCTTGGCGGCGGCATGATGTAGAGCGGTACCTGGAACAGGCGCAGCGCCAGTTCGATGCCGCCGATGATGATCACGGCCACAATGAGGATGGCCGCCACCTCCTTGCCCGACCTGATGCCGGGACCGCTGGCAAAGGCAGAAAGATTGGTCAGGCTGACATCGTGCCCATCGCCGGCCTTGGCCTTCGAGAATTCCGGGATGGCGTCGCCTCCGCTCACGGCCTGATCCTCACGATTTCGGCGGTGGGCCGATCCGGCGCCTTCGGCCGGGAACGCTCGCCGACAATGTCCATCTTGATCTTGTTGGTGAGGTCGAAGACCTCCTTGGTCGCCATGATCTCCAGCGAGCGCGGGCGCGCGAACGGTACGCGGTATTCCTTGGCGACGCGGCCCGGCCGCGCGCTCAGCACCACCACCCGGTCGGAGAGGAAGATCGCCTCCTCGATGCTGTGGGTGATGAAGACGATGGTGGTCTTGGTGTCGAGCCAGATCTCCTCGACGAGCCGGTTCATCTCCTCGCGGGTAAAACTATCGAGCGCGCCGAACGGCTCGTCCATCAGCAGCACCGACGGTTTCAGCGCCAGCGCCCGCACGATCGCCGCACGCTGCTGCATGCCGCCCGACAGCTCGCGCGGAAACTTGCCGCCGAAGCCGTCGAGCCCGACGCGGTTGATGAGATGCGCGATCCAGGCTCGGTCCGGCTTTTCGCCCTTGATCTCGAACGGGAAATGGATGTTGGCGTCGAGATTGCGCCAGGGCAGGAGATTGGCTTCCTGGAAGACGATGCCGATATCGGGATGCGGACCGCTGATCTCCTTGCCGTCGAGCCGCACCCCGCCGCTGGTCAGCCGGTGCAGTCCGGACATCGACCACAGCAGCGTGGTCTTGCCGCAGCCGGACGGACCGACGATCGAAACGATCTCATTGGCGTGAACGTCGAGGCTGCAGCGGTCCAGCGCCAGAAGGTCGCCGGAAGCCGTGTAATAGACCTTGGTCGCGGCCTGCACGCCAAGCTTCGGGGTGGTTGCACTGCCCGCGTTCATGCGCCCCTCGGAGATTGCGCGATGAGCCAGTGGGTCATCGCGCCAAAATCAGTCTGTAACTATCCTACTTTGCTGTCAAGCGAAGAGCGGTACGTGACATGACTGTTTGCGCGATCGATCAGTATTATATTGTTTTTATTATATTTTCTGCTGCTTGAAAAGAATGTTGCTTTCCTACATACTCGTGAAAGGTGGCTCCGGCGGTCGGCAGGCAAGCGCAACATCCGCACCCCGCATTGCAGACGTGATGACCGCATGCAGACATGGTAGAGATTCCAGCTCCACGAACGGTTGGGGGAAGGCTCAATGACCGAAGCTGATGGGCGGACCTCAAGCGACGATCCCGGCGGGCGCGACCCCGACGAACGCGATCATGTCAGGCGCATCCCCGACATCATCTCGCTGATCAAGGATTCCTACGCCGAGCTGCGCCCGGCCGAGCGTCGCGTCGCCGATGTCGTGCTCGACGACGTCAGATACGCGGTCGATGCCTCCAACGCCGCACTTGCCCAGCGCGCCGGCGTCAGCGAACCGACGGTGACCCGCTTCTGCCGCGCCATCGGCTGCGACGGCGTGCGCGACTTCAAGCTGAAGCTGGCGCAGAGCCTCGTCGTCGGCGCCCTCTATCTGAGCAAGCCGCAGCCCACGAGCGCCGACAATGGCATGCCGTTCTGGAATGCCGTGTTCGGCGAGGCGCGCCAGGCGCTGCAGGAGGCCGAGCGGCAGCTCGATCCGGCGCAGCTCGTCAAGGCGGCCGAGCTCATCGCCAGGGCGCGCCAGGTCACCGTGTTCGGCCTCGGCGGCAGTTCGTCGGCGCTGGCGCAGGAAACCCAGTACCGGCTGTTCCGCTACGGCGTCACCGTCAGCGCCCAATGCGACCCCTATCTGATGCGGATGACCGCCTCGACCCTGAAGCCCGGCGATCTGGTGATCGCCATCTCGGCGACAGGGCGCACGCGCGAAGTGATCGAGGCGGTCGAACTCGCCAAGCACTACCGCGCCAATGCTATCGGCATCACCGCGCCCGACACCGACCTCGCGCGCGCCTGCGACGTCCGGCTGACGGTGGCGGTGCCGGAATATCCCGACACGCTGAAGCCGACAGCGTCGCGCTTCGCCTTCCTGGCGGCGATCGACCTGATGGCGGTGGCTTGCGCCTACAAGCTCGACGGCTCGGCCCGCGAAACGGTCCGCCGCATCAAATACAACGCCCAGATCCACAGGACAGGCAAGGAAATGGAACCGCTGGGGGATTGAGCGGCAC
>NZ_CAUM01000033.1 GCF_000350085.1 Mesorhizobium metallidurans STM 2683 | reverse complement strand
CTCCTGCCGCGCCGGCGCAGTAATCAGGCCCCTGATTTCAACGACGAACGGCCCGCTGAAAAGCGGGCCGTTTTGTTTTGGGGGCAATCGTGCCCTTCGTTATCCAAGGGTGGAGCAAACCAGGCGCCCCGTCGAGTTTCTTCACACCCCCTCTGTCCCTCCAGCATTCCCTAAACCGAAGTTCGCGGCCCTAAACCGCTGAAAGCTGAATCTTTTGAGTCGGTTGGGCCGAAAATCGCTTTTGAGAAGTGTCCATGTCTCTGTCCATTTCGCCCTTCACACCTCGGCCAATTTGTGATTCGATTCGGCTGAAAACGTTCGTTGATGCCAGTGGGGTGTGTGTCCAGTAGCGGAAAAACCCACTTTTCAGATACGCGAATCAAATCAAGCAGTTGCTTGTCTCGCGAGCGCAAACTTCGGCCTAAAATCCTGCACCGCCACTAAATATGGATCGGCTTGAAGAAAGTGGCCAGCGCCGCTTCCTTCACCGCTTCCGACATTGTCGGGTGCGCATGGCAGGTGCGGGCGAGATCTTCCGACGAGCCGCCGAACTCCATCAGCACCGCCGCCTCGTGGATCATCTCGCCGGCGCCGAAGCCGACGATATGGACGCCGAGCACGCGGTCGCTTGCCTTGTCGGCCAGGATCTTGACGAAGCCGTCGGTGTGCAGCATGGCGCGCGCCCGGGCATTGGCGGTGAACGGGAATTTTCCAATCTTGTAGTCGATGCCGGCCTTCTTCAGCTCCTCCTCGGTCTTGCCGACGGAAGCGATCTCCGGGCTGGTGTAGACGACGCTCGGGATGACATCGTAGTTCACATGCCCGGCCTGGCCGGCAATGGTCTCGGCCACCGCCACGCCTTCGTCCTCGGCCTTGTGGGCAAGCATCGGCCCGTCTATGACGTCGCCGATGGCGTAGATACCGAACACATTGGTCCTGAGATGGCCGTTGGTCTTGACCCGGCCACGCTCGTCGACGTCGACGCCCGCCTCCTTCAGCCCGAGACTGTCGGCATAGGCCCGGCGTCCCGTCGCGATCAGCACCGCGTCCGCCTCGATCGTCTCGGCGGCGCCGCCCTTGACCGGCTCGAAAGCGACGGTAGCGCCCTTCCTGGCCTTGGCGACACCGGTCACCTTGGCGCCCAGCTTGAACTCGAACCCTTGCTTGGACAGCATGCGCTGGAACTGCCTGGAGACCTCGCCATCCATGCCGCCCAAAATGGTGTCGAGGAATTCGACGACGGTGACCTTGGCGCCGAGCCGCGCCCACACCGAGCCGAGCTCCAGCCCGATGACGCCGCCGCCGACCACCACCATATGGCCAGGCACCTTGTCCAGCGACAGCGCGCCGGTCGATGACATGATCACCTTCTCGTCGATATCGACCTTGACGCCCGGAATGCCGGCGACGTCGGAGCCGGTGGCGATGACGATGTTCTTGGTCTCGATCTCCTCGACCTTGCCGTCCTCGCCGGTCACCGACACCTTGCCGGCGGACAGCACCTTGCCGGTGCCGCGAAACGAGTCGATCTTGTTCTTCTTGAACAGGAAGGCGACACCGTTGACGTTGGCCGCCACGGTCGCATCCTTGTGCGCCATCATCTTCTTCAAATTGAGCTTCGGCGCGGCGATTTCGACGCCCAGCGTATCGAAGGAATGGCCGGCCTCGGCGAACATCTCCGAGGCATGGAGCAGCGCCTTGGACGGAATGCAGCCGATGTTGAGGCAGGTGCCGCCGAAGGTCGCGTTCTTCTCGACCACCGCCGTCTTCAGGCCGAGCTGTGCCGCCTTGATGGCGCAGACATAGCCGCCGGGTCCCGATCCGATGATAACGACGTCATAAGCCATGATGGTGTCCTTCTCGCCTTTCGGATTCGCCAGGCCTTCAGCGGCCGCCGCTCACATTCAGGATAGCGCCCGTCGTATAGGACGCTTCGTCCGACAAAAGATAGAGAACCGTATGCGCCACTTCATCCGCCGTGCCCGCCCTTTTCATCGGCAGCATGTCCTTCATCCGCGCGATCCGGTCCGGCTGGCCGCCGGACGCATGGATCTCGGTATCGATGATGCCCGGCCGCACCGCATTGACGCGCACGCTTTCGGTCGCCACCTCGCGGGCCAGCCCGACGGTGAAAGTATCGATCGCGCCCTTGGACGCCGCGTAGTCGACATACTCGCCCGCCGAGCCGTGTACCGATGCGGCCGACGAGATATTGACGATGGCGCCGCCCTTGCCGCCGTGGCTGGTCGACATACGCCTGACCGCTTCGCGCGCACAGAGAAACGGTCCGACGACATTGATGCGCATCATGCGCTCCAGCCGTGCTGCGCTCATCTCGTCGACACGCGCCTTGACGTCAACGATGCCGGCATTGTTGACAAGTGCGTCGAGCCGGCCCCAGGCGCGGTCCACTGCCTCGAACATCGCAACGACATCGGCCTCGTTGGCGACATCGCCCTTGACGGCAAAAGCCTCGCCGCCAGTGGTCTTGATCTCCGCGACCAGCGCCTTGGCGGCAGCTTCGTTCGACGCGTAGTTGACCGCGACACGGTAGCCGGCCGCGGCACCCAGCCGGCAGATGGCGGCGCCAATGCCGCGGCTGCCGCCGGTGACCAGCAGCACCTTTTGCGCAGCGCTCATTCCTGGCAACCCTTCAGCGCAAAGACATCCCACGGCACTTTCGAAAACCCGTTCTCACCATAAGCCGCCGACATTTGCAGCGACGGTCCGAGGTCGGGAAAGATCAGCGTCTTCGGCGCGTCGACGCCTTCAGCCGGCAGCAAGGCGATCTTGCCCTGCTCATCGGAACTGTAGATGACGCCCTCCCACACCGTGCAGGCGGCGAGCTCGTCGCCGGTGACGTCGCCGGTCGGGCATCTGTACATCAGCGAGCCATGCGGCCGCGCCACACCCTCCGTCCACATGACGATACCGTCGAGCACGACGCCCTTGTCGAGCACCATCTTGAACGTGTTGGCGACAACAGCCGATTCCACGGTCGGCCTGAAATCGATGCCGGCTTCACTCTCGGCATCGCCATAGACGGCGAGTTCCAGCGGACAGGCGGCAAGCGCCGCGGAGCTGGTAAACAAAATGGCCAGCAACCCAGCTAAATATCCGATGGGAGGCGATAGGGTGCTTTGCATCGCGGCGGTCTAATTTCTCTCGCGCCCATCGGCGTTTTCCAGCACGCCGAAGTCGGTCGTCAGCAACAGCGGTTCGCCCGCCGCGTCCAGTCCCCAGAACGATGGATAAAACCCGTCGCCCAACCCGCTCCAGAACATCGCGATGTTGACGGGGTTGCCGGCAACCGGGTGATGCATCACGAACCTGTCCTGATTGGGGGCAAATTCGGCTGCCAGCACATCATCATAGTAGTTTTCGTCGGCTTTCAGCCTGTCCCGCTGCTCCGACATCAACGCCATGGCCGTCTTGTCCATGAACGAACCAAGGCCGGCATCGACGGGATAGCCGAACATCTCGTCGCTCTTCAACGTGGCGACATCCTGGCCCGGCACGGTAGCCAACTCCCAGCGAACCGGCGTGCCGGGCCTGAAACGCAGCATCGCTACGGCGACACGGCCTTGCGCTTCCAACAGCGAAACCGGGTAGCGCCCTGGTTTGACCTTGCGGCTCAAGGCCGGTGTCTCGACGCCGCTCACCAGAGGGTCACAGGCAATGATCTCGCCCGTCGGCAATTCAAGCTCGCCGATCGGGGTGACCGTGATCTGTCGCTCCGCCAGTTCGGTATCGCTCAGGGCGAAAACCCCAAGATTGCTGCTCGCCTTGGTCACGTCCCAGTCGGCGGCGAGCGCCATGGATGGCAAAGCGGAAAAAATGCCAAGCCAGACGAGGCTACGTCGAAACGATCGCCGCATGGCACGCAGCCAACCAGCCATGGCGCGATCGGCTTCGCTCACAGATCGAGCACCATCCGCTCCGGATCCTCCAGGCTTTCCTTGACGCGGACCAGGAAGGTCACCGCTTCCTTGCCGTCGACGATACGGTGATCGTAGGAAAGCGCCAGATACATCATCGGCCGGATCACGATCTGGCCGCCGACCGCCACCGGCCGGTCCTGGATTTTGTGCATGCCCAGAATGCCCGACTGCGGCGCATTGAGGATCGGCGTCGACATCAGCGAGCCGTAGACGCCGCCGTTGGAAATCGTAAACGTGCCGCCCTGCATGTCAGCAACCGAGAGCTTGCCGTCACGTGCCGCGAGCCCCAGCCTGCCGATCTCCTTCTCGATCTCGGCGATAGACATCTGGTCGGCGTTGCGCACGACAGGCACGACGAGGCCTTTGTCGGTGCCGACGGCAACGCCGATATGGGCATAGTTCTTGAAGATGATGTCGGTGCCGTCGATCTCGGCATTGACCGAGGGGATCTCCTTCAACGCATGGGTGACGGCCTTGGTGAAGAAGCCCATGAAGCCGAGCTTCACCCCGTGCTTCTTTTCGAACACATCCTTGTACTTGGTCCGCAGCGCCATCACCGCTGACATGTCGACCTCGTTGAAGGTGGTCAGCATGGCGGCGGTCGACTGCGCTTCCTTGAGCCGGCGCGCGATGGTCTGGCGCAGCTTGGTCATGCGCACGCGCTCCTCGCGGGCTGCATCGTCACCCGAGGACGGCGCGCGCGCGGCAACCGGGGCCGCCTTCGGCATCTCGGCCGGCTGCGACGGCGCGCCCCTGGCGATCGCATCGAGCACATCGCCCTTCAGCACCTGGCCGCGCTTGCCGGAGCCCGGGATCTGATCGACCGCGAGATTGTTCTCGGCCAGCAGCTTGGCCGCCGACGGCGCCGGCGGCATGGTGCGCGCCTCGATCGGGCCGGCATCGCCGGCGATCTTGGCGGTCTCGGCTGCTGCCTGCTTGACGGTGTGCGCTGCCGTCGGCGCCGAGGCCTGCGACACTGCCTCGTGCTTTTCGGGAGCGGCCTTGGCTTCCGGAGCCGCCTTGGCGCCGTCGCCCGCCGAAATCGTCCCCAGCAGGGCACCGACCTCGACCGTCTCGCCCTCCTTGGCAGCAATCTCACCCAGCGTCCCAGCGGTAGCGGCTGGTACTTCCACCGTCACCTTGTCGGTTTCGAGCTCGACCAGCGGCTCGTCGGCGGCGATCGCGTCGCCCACCTTCTTGAACCATTTGCCGATGGTCGCCTCGGTGACGGATTCGCCGAGAGTGGGGACGCGGATTTCGGTAGCCATTGTGCCTGTCCGTTCTGTCTCGTTTGAGGTTCTATTCGCCCAATTCTGTTCTATTCACCGAGCGCGTCTTCGAGCAAGGCGGCAAGCTGGGCCAGATGCTTCGACATCAACCCGGTCGCCGGCGACGCCGCGGCCGGCCGGCCGGTATAGCGCACCCGCTGGTGCTTGGCGTCGATATGCGCCAGCACCCATTCCAGATAGGGGTCTATGAACGACCAGGCGCCCATGTTCTTGGGCTCCTCCTGGCACCACACCATCTCGGCATTGCGGAAACGCGACAGTTCGGTGATCAGCGCCTTGGCCGGGAACGGATAGAGCTGTTCGACGCGCAGCAGGTAGATGTCGTTGATGCCGCGCTTCTCGCGCTCCTCATAGAGGTCGTAATAGACCTTGCCTGAGCAGAGCACGACACGGCGGATCTTCGAATCCTTGACGAGCTTGATCGCCTGACCCTGCAGCAGCTGGGCATCGTCCCACAACAGCCGGTGGAACGCGCTTTCGCCCGAGATCTCCGGCAGCGTCGACACCGCCCGCTTGTGGCGCAGCAGCGACTTCGGCGTCATCAGGATCAGCGGCTTGCGGAAGTCCCGCTTCAGCTGCCGGCGCAGGATGTGGAAATAGTTAGCCGGCGTCGTGCAATTGGCCACCTGCATGTTGTCTTCGGCGCAAAGCTGCAGGAAGCGCTCGAGCCTGGCCGACGAATGTTCCGGTCCCTGGCCCTCGTAACCATGCGGCAGCAGGCAGACGAGGCCCGACATGCGCAGCCACTTGCGCTCGCCCGACGAGATGAACTGGTCAAACACCACCTGGGCGCCGTTGGCGAAGTCGCCGAACTGCGCCTCCCACAGTGTCAGCGCCTTCGGCTCGGCCAGGCTGTAGCCATATTCGAAGCCGAGCACGGCCTCTTCCGACAGCATCGAGTTGATGACCTCGAAACCGGCCTGCGCGGCCGACAGATTGTTGAGCGGGATGTAGCGGGTCTCGTCGCGCTGGTCGTAGAGCACGGAATGGCGCTGCGAGAAGGTGCCGCGTTCCGAATCCTGCCCGGACAGCCGGATCGGATTGCCGTCGAGCAGGATGGCGCCGAAGGCCAGCGCTTCGGCCGTCGACCAGTCGATGCCTTCGCCCGACTCGATTGCCTGGCGACGGTTCTCGAGGAAGCGCAAGATCGTCTTGTGCGCCTCGAAATCCTTCGGCACCTCGGTCAGCTTCTTGCCGATCTCCTTCAGCGTCTTGACCGGCACGGCGGTCTTGCCGCGCCGCTGTTCGTCCTGGTTGTCGGCGGTGCGCAGGCCCGACCAGGCGCCGTCCAGCCAGTCGGCCTTGTTCGGCTTGTAGTGCTGGCCGACCTCCCATTCGGACTCGAGATGCGCCCGCCAGTCGGCCTTCATCTTGTCGAATTCGGCCTGGGTGATGTGGCCCTCGGCGATCAGCCGGTCGGCATAGATCTGCACCGTCGTCTTGTGCTTGCGGATGTTGGCGTACATGATCGGCTGGGTGAAGGCCGGCTCATCGCCCTCATTGTGGCCGAAGCGGCGGTAGCAGAACATGTCCACCACCACCGGCTTGTGGAACTTCATGCGGAACTCGATCGCCACCTTGGCGGCGTGGACCGTGGCTTCCGGGTCGTCGCCATTGACGTGGAAGATCGGCGCTTCGATCATCTTGGCCACGTCGGAAGGATAGGGCGAGGAGCGCGAGAAACGCGGATTGGTGGTGAAGCCGATCTGGTTGTTGATGATGAAGTGCAACGTGCCGGCGACGCGGTGGCCGCGCAGGCCCGACAGGCCGAGGATTTCGGCGATCACGCCCTGGCCGGCGAAGGCGGCGTCGCCATGCAGCAGCAGCGGCAGCACCTTGGCGCGCTCTTCCAGCGGCACGATCTCCTCGCGGCTGCGGCCGAACAGATAATCCTGCTTGGCGCGCGCCTTGCCCATCACCACCGGATCGACGATTTCCAGATGCGAAGGGTTGGCGGTCAAGGACAAATGCACCTTGTTGCCGTCGAATTCGCGGTCCGACGAGGCGCCGAGATGGTACTTGACGTCACCCGAACCTTCGACCTCGTCGGGCGCGGCCGAGCCACCCTTGAATTCGTGGAAGATGGCGCGGTGCGGCTTGGCCATCACCTGGGAGAGAACGTTCAGCCGGCCGCGATGCGCCATGCCGAGCACGATCTCCTTCATGCCGAGCTGGCCGCCGCGCTTGATGATCTGCTCCAGCGCCGGGATCAGTCCTTCGCTGCCATCGAGGCCGAAGCGCTTGGTGCCCTTGTACTTGACGTCGATGAACTGCTCGAAACCTTCGGCCTCGACCAGCTTCTGCAGGATCGCCTTCTTGCCGGGAGCGGTAAAAGTGATCTCCTTGTCGGCGCCTTCGATGCGCGCCTGGATCCAGGCCTTCTCCTCGGGATCGGAAATGTGCATGAACTCGACGCCGAGCGTCGAGCAATAGGTGCGGGTCAGGATATCCAGCATCTGCCGGATGGTGCCGAATTCGAGCCCGAGCACATTGTCGAGGAAGATCGGCCGGTCGTAATCGGCTGATGTGAAGCCGTAATTCTCCGGCGACAGCTCGTTGTAATCCTCGAGCGGCTTGGCGATGCCGAGCGGGTCGAGATTGGCGTGCAGATGGCCGCGCATGCGGTAGGCACGGATCATCATGATGGCGCGCACCGAATCGCGCGTCGCCTGGTGCACGTCGGCGTCGGAAAGCACGGCGCCGTTGACGACCGCCTTCTCCTTGACCTTCTTCTCGACCGCCTTTTCGATGAGGCCCCAATTGCCGTCGAGCGCCGAAACCAGTTCGCCATTGGTCTGCAGCGGCCAGGAGGGCCTGGCCCATGAGGCGCCCTTGGCGTTCTTGCGGACATCGCCGGCGTCGTCCTTCAGCGCCGCGAAGAAATCCTGCCATTCGGGATTGACCGATTCGGGATCGTCCTCATAGGCGGCATGCAGCGCCTCGATATAGTCGGCGTTGCCGCCATAGAGGAAAGAGGTAAGCGAAAACTGGTCGTTGGCCTGATCTTGTCTTGCCATTTTGTCCGCGGAGCCTGGCTCCGTCTCCTTTTCAGGGTGAATGGTGAATAGTGAATGGTGAATAGTCAGTCGAAATTTGGGAATTCCCTTCGCTTCGCATCGCTACTCACCCGTTCTTGCCATTCACTATTCACCATTCACTAACCCTTAATCGCCTCGACCAGGGTCGTGCCGAGTCTTGCCGGCGACGGCGAAACCTTGATCCCGGCCGATTCCATCGCCGCGATCTTGTCTTCGGCGCCGCCCTTGCCGCCGGAGATGACCGCGCCCGCATGACCCATGGTGCGGCCGGCCGGCGCCGTACGGCCGGCAATGAAGCCGGCCATCGGCTTCCTGCGGCCGCGTTTGGCCTCGTCCTTGAGGAACTGCGCGGCGTCTTCCTCGGCCGAACCGCCGATCTCGCCGATCATGATGATCGACTTGGTCTCGTCGTCGGCGAGGAACATCTCCAGCACGTCGATGAACTCCGTGCCTTTGACCGGATCGCCGCCAATGCCGACGGCGGTGGTCTGGCCGAGGCCGACATTGGTGGTCTGGAACACTGCTTCATAGGTAAGCGTTCCCGAGCGGGAAACAACGCCCACCGAACCCTTGCGGAAGATGTTGCCGGGCATGATGCCGATCTTGCATTCGTCGGGCGTCAGCACACCCGGGCAGTTGGGGCCGATCAGCCGCGATTGGGAGCGGTCGAGCCTTGCCTTGACCTTGACCATGTCCATCACCGGAATGCCTTCGGTGATGCAGATGATCAGCGGGATCTCGGCTTCGATCGCTTCCAGGATCGCCTCGGCCGCACCCGCTGGCGGCACATAGACGACGGAAGCGTTGGCGCCGGTCTTGGCCTTGCCTTCGGCGACGGTAGCGAAGATCGGCAGGTTCTCGCCCTTGGCGCCGGTCCAGGTCTCGCCGCCCTTCTTGGGATGGATGCCGCCGACCATTTTCGTGCCGTGATAGGCCAGCGCCTGTTCCGTATGGAACGTGCCGGTCTTGCCGGTCAGGCCCTGCACGAGCACCTTGGTGTTCTTGTCGACGAGAATGGACATGGGTGAGAACGCCTCTGAATTCAGCGATTACAAGAAAGGATTGACGGCTCGGACCGAGCCATAAACCTGGTTGTGGTTGAGATCTTCGGTGTAGAAAATCGGTGCGCCGAGATACCCGGCCGCGGCGAGAAGCGCGGCGTCGTAGTAGTGAATTCCGTAGCGGCGCGCGAGGTCCAGTCCCGCGCGAACATAGCTTTCGTCGACCGGCACCAGCGGGCAGGTTCCGAGCAAGACCAGCCATTGGTCGAGCAAATCATCCCCCAGAAGGGATTTCCCTCGAGCCACTGCAACGAATTCGGCCAAGGTTTGCCCCGAAACGCCAAAGACGTTCCCCGAGATAAGGTCTTCGGCGATTGGCGCGCGGCGCGGATCACGATTCTTCTCCGAAGCCGCGTAGATCAGGACGTTCGTGTCGAGAAAGCAATCGATCTTCCCGGTCGGCATAGGCGTCCCTTCGATCCCACTTGTAGGAGGTGTCGGCGCTGTCGCTTCGTTTCGCGGCCTCGTCCATGAGCCGCTTCATTCCGGCCTTCGCCCACGCAATCCGGTCTTCCTGCTCTACTTCATGCGCAAGCAATGAACGAATGAGGGCGTTGAGAGTCGTCTTGCGACGTTCGGCAAGACCTCGCGCCTGTTCGAGCAGAGCTTCGTCCATGGCCAGAGTGACGTTTTTCATCGCACATCTCCACATAAATACACAGCCATAATATGTGTGATTATGTGTACTTCTTCAACGGCCTTGCGCACGATCTCCATCGCTCAGCCTTCCCTCAACTCGGAAGGCGAGACGCGCCGATAAAGCCCGCTCACCATGTCTTGCCAGGCATCACTGCCGGCGGGTTTGAAATGAAGTGCCATGCGGTAGGCATCGGCATCGTCGAAAATATACATCACCCGCGCGGCCCCGCGCGGCGACGACCGCTCCAGAATCAGCTCGATGCCGTTCCATTTGCCTGTGGCGGGCGACGCCGGCACGAAGCCCATGGAATCGAACTGATGCATGGTGAAGACACCGCCCGGCTGGCCGAAGCCGAAGACATTGTGGGAACCGAGCGAGACAGTGCCGTCGCGGCGCTGGCGATAGCGCTGCACCACGAACAGACCGCCGAATTCGGGCTCGGCCAGCACTTCTGGAGTCGCTGTGCCTGCATCAGTCCATTGCGTGCCCGATACGTCTTCTTCACCACGCCACGCACCGACCAGCGCCTGCAGGCGCTGGTGATCGGCCGAGAGGGAAGAGAAAGGCACCGCGTTCATGGTCAGAGTCGCTTCAGCTCAGCGACGGTGAGGTCGCTCTTGGCATTGCCGGTGTTGAGCGTCGTCGCCGGCTCGAACATCAGCACGACCGGCTGTTCGCTGAGCGAGCGCGGCCGATGCTCGACGGCGCGCGGCACGACGATGAACTCGCCGCTGCCCAGTTCCACCGTGCCGTCGCGAAAATCGATGGCGATGCGGCCGCGCAGCACCAGAAAGGCTTCGTCCTCATTGTCATGCGCATGCCAGTCGAAGACATCGCCGAACTTGGCGATCTTGACCTGGCTGTCATTCACGTCGCCGGCGATATGCGGGTCGAAGACCTTTTTGATCTTCGCGTCCGCCGCCTCGACGAGGTTTATCTTGTGCGGAGGCACAGGCTCAGCCTTTCACCGCCTTGACGATCTTCTGGGCCGCGTCATCAAGATCGTCGGCCGACACGACATTCAGGCCGCTGTCGTTGATGATCTTCTTGCCGAGTTCGGCATTGGTGCCTTCGAGCCGCACCACCAGCGGCACTTTCAGGCCGACCTCCTTGACCGCGGCGATCACGCCTTCGGCGATGACGTCGCACTTCATGATGCCGCCGAAGATGTTGATCAGGATGCCCTCGACCGCCGGATCCCGGGTGATGATCTTGAAGGCGGCCGTCACCTTCTCCTTCGACGCGCCGCCGCCGACATCGAGGAAATTGGCGGGCTCGGCGCCATAGAGCTTGATGATGTCCATCGTCGCCATGGCAAGGCCGGCGCCGTTGACCATGCAGCCGATATTGCCGTCGAGCGCGACATAGGCGAGGTCGTATTTCGACGCCTCGATCTCCTTCTCGTCCTCTTCGGTGGTGTCGCGCAGTTCCATCACGTCCGGGTGGCGGAAGAGAGCATTGTTGTCGAACGACACTTTCGCGTCGAGCACGCGCAGCCGGCCATTCTTCATGACGATCAGCGGATTGACCTCGAGCAGGCTCATGTCCTTCTCGACGAAGGCCTTGTAGAGCAGCGGAAACAGCGTCTCGCCGTCCTTGGCCGCGTCGCCATCCAGATGGTAGGCCGCGTTGATCTTTTTCACGTCGCCGGCAGTAACGCCTTTTTCGGGATCTATTGCCAGCGTGATGATCTTTTCGGGCGTGTCGTGGGCGACGCCCTCGATGTCCATGCCGCCCTCGGTGGAGACGACGAAGGCGATGCGGCCGACCGAACGGTCGACCAGCAGCGACAGATAAAGCTCGCGCTCGATGTCGGCGCCATCCTCGATATAGAGGCGGTTGACCTGCTTGCCGGCCGGGCCGGTCTGCTTGGTGACCAGCGTATGCCCAAGCATCTCCTTGACGTTGGCGACGACATCGGCCACCGACTTCGCCAGCCGCACGCCACCCTTGGCATCGGGGCCAAGCTCCTTGAACCTGCCCTTGCCGCGGCCGCCGGCATGGATCTGGCTCTTCACCACATAGAGCGGGCCGGGCAGCGCCTTGGCGGCGGCTTCCGCCTCGCTTGCCTCGAACACCGGCACGCCCTCGGCCACCGGTGCGCCAAAACCCTTCAGCAGCGCCTTGCCCTGATACTCATGGATGTTCATGGCTTCCTGTCTCCGGGTTACTTCGAGGCGAGATGCGGGGCGATCTTGACGCAGGCCTCGGTCAGGCCCTGCACCGCACCGACCGAACTGTCGAACATCTTCTGCTCGCCCTTCGAGAGCTCGATCTCGATGATGCGCTCGACACCGCCGGCGCCGATCACGACGGGAACGCCGACATAGGTGTTTTTCACGCCATATTGGCCGGAGAGATGCGCCGCGCACGGCAGCACGCGCTTCTTGTCCTTCAGATAGGCCTCGGCCATCGAGATCGCCGAAGCGGCCGGCGCATAATAGGCCGAGCCGGTCTTGAGCAGGCCGACGATCTCGGCGCCGCCGTCGCGGGTGCGCTGCACGATCTGGTCGAGCTTTTCCTTCGAGGTCCAGCCCATCTTGACGAGATCGGGCAACGGAATGCCGGCGACCGTCGAATAGCGGATCATCGGCACCATGGAATCGCCGTGGCCGCCGAGCACGAACGCGGTGACGTCCTCGACCGAGACCTTGAATTCCTCGGCCAGGAAATAGCGGAAGCGCGAACTGTCGAGCACGCCGGCCATGCCGACCACATGGGTCTTCGGCAGGCCTGAGAATTTCTGCAGCGCCCACACCATGGCGTCGAGCGGGTTGGTGATGCAGATGACGAAGGCCTTCGGTGCGTATTTCTTCAAGCCCGCGCCAACCTGTTCCATCACCTTCAGATTGATGCCCAGGAGATCGTCGCGGCTCATGCCCGGCTTGCGCGGCACGCCGGCGGTGACGATACAGACGTCGGCGCCCTCGATGCCGGCATAATCGTTGACTCCGGTCAGCCTGGAGTCGAACCCATCGACCGGCGACGACTGCGCGATATCGAGCCCCTTGCCCTGCGGAATGCCCTCGGCGATATCGAACAGCACCACGTCGCCAAGGTCCTTGAGACCGATCATGTGGGCGAGCGTGCCGCCGATCATGCCCGAGCCGATGAGGGCTATCTTGTTGCGTGCCATGTCAGGATGTTTTCCCTTTGTCTGTGACTGCGCCCAAATCTTAACGACTTGATGACGGCGTGAGGAGGAGGCCGGTATGCGGCGGAGAACCCGCGAGAATTAGCCGCACCCAATAGCTCCGGCATGGAAAATATTCAATCGATTATTTTCGAGTGAATAATTTCAATCGGTTAGAAACAATGGGAATTACGTAAACGTCAAAGTTTGCAAGCCGACTTGGGAGAGATTACACAATGACGACAGAAATCAGAAGGCTTGAAGCGGGCGATGACGCCCTTGTGAAGCGCCTCGCCGAAGACGTGTTCGACGAGCCGGTGCGACCCGACAGGCTGGCCGCCTATCTCGCTTCGGCCGGTCATCTCATGATCGTGGCGCTGGCCGACGGCGTGATCGTCGGGCAGTGCGCCGCCGTCATCCACCGCCATCCGGACAAGGCCACGGAACTCTACATTGACGAGGTCGGCGTGGCGCCCGCCTTTCAGCGCCAGGGCATCGGAAGGAAGATGCTCGACGCCATCTTCGCCCTCGGCCGGGAGCTTGGCTGCGAGGAGGCCTGGGTCGGTACCGAGCCGGACAATGGCCCGGCCCGGGCGCTTTATGAGTCGCGCAAGGAGCCGCATGGGCCGGCGGAAGATTTCGTCATGTATGCGTATGAGCTTTAGGCGAGTACTTCCTGTCGGCAACCATGGTATGGTGGCGATAATGCAATCGTCGGTGTGCGTATACGAATGGAGGGATGCTCATGGGAAAGCAATATTCAATCGAGGCGAGACCTGAACCGGTCAGCTTCGATCCGAGTCGGACTGCCGTCATGGTTATCGACATGCAGAACGATTTCGGCAGTCGCGGCGGCATGTTCGACCTTGCCGGGCTCGATGTTGCGCCGATCGGGCGTCTCATCCAGCCTATCTCACGCTTGATCGAGGCGGCGCGCGATGCGGGACTGCTCATCGTCTACACAAGGCAGGAGCACAATGCCGACCTCTCCGATGCCGGAAGCGAGGGCGCACCGCACCGGATCAAGCACAAGCGCATGAATATCGGGCGCACCGTCGCGGCTCCGGACGGCAGCGAAAGCCAGGTCCTGGTGCGCGGCACCTGGAATACGGCGATTGTTCCGGACCTCTCCCCCCGTCCCGGGGACGCCGTGATTTCGAAGCATCGCTTCAGCGCTTTCTTCGAAACCCCGCTCGACTCTATTCTGCGCGCCAGAGGCATCGACACACTGATCTTCACCGGGGCAACGACAAGCATATGCGTCGAATCGACTGTCCGTGACGCGACGTTCCGCGACTATCGCTGCATCGTGCTCAGGGATTGCACGACAGAGCTGATTGGCGCGGACACACCGCGCAGCAACCACGAGGCATCGCTGCTCGCCATCGAACTTCTTTTCGGCTGGACCGCGGAGTCTGATGCCGTGATCAGCGCCTTGGCCGAGCAACGCGCAGCCGCCGAATGATCCCGAAGAACCGGCCGGCCAGTTCGCTCACGACGGCAAGGCCCCGGCGGTTGGATCTGAAGGACGAGTAATTGTGGCTGATCGGTCGAGCGAAGGCGGCGTCCGCGCCTTTTGCCGATCCGCCCAATCTTCCAGCCAGTCGCGGCTCTGCATCTCGACCAGTCGCGACGCCGTGCGCTCGAACTCGAACACTTCGTTGCCGCGCTTGGCGGTATAGAGGTCAGGCGGCAATGCCGCCGCGCTCACCATCAGCCGCACATGATGGTCGTAGAGCGTATCGATCAACAGGATGAAGCGTTTCGCCTCGTTGCGCCGGCCTTCGCCAAGCACCGGCACATGATCGATGAAGACGGTCGAGAAGCGGGCCGCGATGGCGAGATAGTCACGGGCGCCGAGTGGCTTTTCGCAGAGATCGGCGAAGGAGAAGCGCGCCGCCTCGCCGGCGGCGGCCGGCACCACGACCTGCCGGCCCTTCACCGTCAGCGTCTTCCCGGCCGTCGGCCTGCCATGCGTCATCGCCTCCCAGGCCGCGTCGAGCGCGGCATCGGCATCGGCATTCGCGGGGGTGATGTAGACCGGCATGCGGCTGAGCTTGTCCAGCCGGTAGTCCTTGTCGGCGTCCAGCGCCAGCACATGGGTATGCCGTTCCAGTATGCCGATGAAGGGCAGGAAAAGCTGGCGGTTCAGCCCGTCGCGATAAAGATCATCAGGCGCGACATTGGAGGTGGCGACCAGCACCACGCCATTGGCAAACAGCGCCGAGAACAGCCTGGACAGGATCATCGCGTCGGCGATGTCGGTGACGGAGAATTCGTCGAAGCACAGCACCCAGGCTTCCTCGGCCAACTTGCGGGCCACCGGCGGGATCGGATCGTCCTCCTTGGCGTCGCCATTCTTGCGCGCCTGCCGGTGCTTCTGGATACGGTCCTGCACATCGGCCATGAAGTCGTTGAAATGCACGCGGCGTTTGCGCCTGACCGGCACCAGTTCGAAGAACATGTCCATCAGCATGGTCTTGCCGCGGCCGACACCGCCATGGATGTAGAGGCCCTTGACCGCCTCATGCGTCTCGCGCTTGCGGGCGAACAGCCAGCCCAGCGCGCTCGACTTGTGCGCCAGCCGCTTGGCCGAGATCTCGTCGATCAGCCGGTCGAGCGCGGCAGTGATCCGCTCCTGCGCCGGATCGCGCCCGATCGCGCCCGATACAACCAGATGGTCGTAGCGCTGCCGGACGGTCGCATGGGTCTGGAGGCCGTCACGCAGATGCATCGGTCACGTCGTTCTAGAGCAATTCCAGGAAAAGTGTGTAGCGGTTTTCTGTCCGGAATTGCGTAAAAACAAAAGACAGCAATTCCAGGAAAAGTGTGTAGCGGTTTTCCGTCCGCAATTGGGTAAAAGCAAGTAAGCGGCGGGTTTGCCTACCTTGTAAGCGAGATCGGCAGGCCATTGGAAGTCTGGCCGTCGAATTTCTCTCCACCCGAGGAATAGAGCCGCGCCAGCGCGCCGCCATTTTCGTCGTAAAGCGTCAACTGCTTGCCGGCGACGCTCCAGGATTTGATGCCGTTGATCGGCGCCGGGCACTGCAACGGTCCGGCGCGGTAGCCGGAGCCGAACTTGGTCTGCGGCGTCGCCACCTTGCAGCTCTGGCCGGACACGCTGGCGTTCCAGACGCCGGCGACGCTGGCCGCCGTCAGATCGGGAGCTCCGGCCGGCGCCGTTCCATCCGGCGGCAGCGAGGCGATCTGCGTGTTCGGCGCGGTCTGCGGCGCGGTCGGAAATTTCGCCGGGTCGGTGGTGCCGGGCGACGCCGGCGGCGGCAATTGATTCTGGGTCACCTTGCCGGCGGGCGCGGCTTCCAGCGGCGCCGGCTGCTGCTCATCCATTGACGAGAAGCGCGAGGTCGAACAACCGCTCGCAACGAGGGCGGCAAGCGACACGGCCACGAGACCGGCTTTCGAAAAATTCATTCCAACCTCCGTCGGATCCGGCTGGGCTGCCGTCCGCTTCCCCCAACAAGATGGAGAAGGTGGCGAAATTTCAACCCGATATGGTTAAAATACGGTTTGCGGTAAGATTTGTGGCAAATTTATCACGATTGGCGACACTCGGCACGGATTAAGAGCCATCCGGTTCAGGCGACGGGCCAGGGCCGCCCGCAGTCCTGGCGTCGGGTCGCCAAGCGCTTGCGCCAGCCGGCTTCAGCCCTATCTCTGATAAACCGAAACCCGCCGGAGCCGAAACCTTGGCCGCGAGAAAGAGAGCCGCCAACCGCTATTACAGCGGTCCGCCCAGCGATCATTTCGACGGCACCTTGTTCTTCAATCCCAACGGCAAGCCGCCCGGCCGTTTTTCCGACCTGCTGAAATGGCAGCTGGGCGGCGAACGCTCGAAATGGCCGGCGGCCCAGCCAAGCCCGTTTCATCAGGCAAGGCCGGCCGAGCGCATCGATGGCGCCGGGCTGCGGCTCACCATGGTCGGCCATTCCTCGCTGCTCATCCAGATTGCTGGCCTGAACATCCTGACCGACCCGGTCTGGTCGCCGCGCGTCTCGCCGCTCTCCTTTGCCGGACCGAAACGGGTCAATCCGCCGGGCATCGCCTTCTCCCATTTGCCGCCGATCGACCTGGTGCTGGTCAGCCACAACCACTACGACCATCTCGATCTCGCCACGCTGAGGCGGCTGAAGGCCAGGCACGACCCGCTGGTGCTGACGCCGCTCGGCAACGACGCCATCATCGATCAAGCTGTGCCCGGCATGCGGCTGTCGGTACATGACTGGGGCGACCGGGTCGATATCGGCAAGGACGCCGCCGTGTATGTCGAGCCGGTGCATCACTGGTCGGCGCGCGGCACGCGCGACCGTCGCATGGCGCTTTGGGCCGGCTTCGTGATCGAGACTTCGGCCGGAAAGGTCTATTTCGCCGGCGACACCGGCTTTCACGATGGCGCCAATTACCGGCTGATGGCCGAGAGACATGGCGGCTTCCGCCTCGCCATCCTGCCGATCGGCGCCTACGAGCCGCGCTGGTTCATGGCGCCACAGCACCAGAACCCGCAAGAAGCGGTGCAAGGCATGAAGCTTTGCAACGCCGCCCATGCCGCCGGCTGCCACTGGGGCACGTTCCAGCTCACCAACGAGCCGATCGACGAGCCGGCCCGGAAACTGGCCGAGGCGCTGGACGCCGAAGGCCTGCCGCAGGAATGCTTTCGCGCCTTGCGGCCCGGCGAGGTCTGGGACGTGCCGGCGGTCTGAACGGCAGGGGCCGGACGGCGGAACCCAAGCCTTCGAAACGCGTTGCCTCCACAACGCATTTTGGCCGAGAGCCGATTTCCATGATCAAATGGATCATCATTCTTCTGATCGTCGCTGCCGCGGCAAGCCTGCTCGGCATGCCGGCGCTGGCCGGAGCCGCCGCCACCGGCGCTCGCATCCTCATCGGCATCGTTCTCCTGATCTTCCTGCTGATCGTGCTTGGCGTCTTCGCGGTGACGTGAGATAGCGCCGCACTGGTAATTCCCGCCCGTTTCCGCCATATAGCGCCAAACGGACACTGAGTGACCCCAACAATGGCAGGCACGGCCTCTTTCGCCAAGATGAACGGCATCGGCAACGAGATCATCGTTGCCGACATGCGCGGTCGTGCCGACCGGGTGACCGCTCCGGCAGCCATTGCGCTGAACGCCGATGCTGCGACCAAGTTCGATCAGATCATGGCGATCCACGACGCCAGAACCCCGGGCACCGCCTTCTTCATCGACATATTGAATTCCGATGGCTCCAGTGCGCAGGCCTGCGGCAACGGCATGCGCTGCGTCGTCCAGGCGCTCGCCGCCGAGACCGGCCAGAAGACCTTCATCTTCGAGACCGTTGCCGGCATCCTCAACGCGCGCGAGCATGCCGACGGGTCGATCTCGGTCGACATGGGCGCACCGCGTTTTGGCTGGCAGGATATCCCGCTGGCCGAGGAGTTCCGCGACACCCGAATGATCGAGTTGCAGATCGGCCCGATCGATGCGCCGGTGCTGCATTCGCCCTCTGTCGTCTCGATGGGCAACCCGCACGCCATCTTCTGGGTCGACCGCGATGTCTGGTCCTACGAACTCGACCGTTTCGGCCCGTTGCTCGAGAACCATCCTATCTTCCCCGAGCGCGCCAACATCACCATTGCGCAGGTCACTTCGCCCGAGACCATGGTCATCCGCACCTGGGAGCGCGGCGCCGGTCTGACCAAGGCCTGCGGCTCGGCCGCCTGTGCCGCCGTCGTCGCTGCCGCCCGCACCAAGCGCACCGGGCGCAGCGTCACGCTGATGACCCCCGGCGGCGGTGCGCTCCATGTCGAATGGCGCGACGACGACCACGTCATCCTCACCGGGGCTGCCGAATGGGAATTTTCCGGCAGCTTCGACCCGTCGAGCGGCGCCTGGGCGCGCGACACCGAAAGCGCCGCCTGATGCCCGCGCTTCCCAACAAGGGGCCGGTTCTTCCCAAGGGAATTGAGGTCGTCACCTTCGGCTGCCGGCTGAACACCTATGAGTCCGAAGTGATGCGCCGCGAGGCGGAAAGCGCCGGCCTCGGTGCGCTGGAAGGCGGCGCCATCATCTTCAACACCTGCGCCGTCACCGGCGAAGCGGTGCGCCAGGCCAGGCAGTCGATCAGAAAAGCCCGCCGCGAGAACCCGGCCGCCCGCATCATCGTCACCGGCTGCGCAGCGCAGACCGAGCCGCGGAATTTCGTCGCCATGGACGAGGTTGATCTCGTGCTCGGCAACGAGGAGAAGCTCAAGGCGAACTCCTATCGCGCGCTGCCCGACTTCGGCGTCAACGACACCGAAAAGGCGCGCGTCAACGACATCTTTTCGGTGCGCGAGACGGCCGGCCACATGGTCGACGCCATCGAGGGCCGGGCGCGCGCCTTCGTGCAAGTGCAGAATGGCTGCGACCACCGCTGCACCTTCTGCATCATTCCCTATGGCCGCGGCAATTCGCGCTCGGTGCCGATGGGCGCCGTGGTCGAGCAGATCAAGCGGCTCAGCGACAATGGCTATGCCGAGATCGTGCTGACCGGGGTCGACATGACCAGCTTCGGCGCCGACCTACCCGGCGCACCGAAACTTGGTAAACTGGTCAAGACGATCCTGAAGCAGGTGCAAGGCGTAAAACGCCTGCGGCTGTCTTCCATCGATTCGATCGAGGCCGACGAGGATTTGCTCGATGCCATCGCCACCGAGCCGCGGCTGATGCCGCATCTGCATTTGTCGCTGCAATCCGGCGACGACATGGTCCTGAAGCGGATGAAGCGGCGGCATCTGCGCGACCAGTCGATCCGCTTCTGCGAGGATGTCAGGAAACTGCGCCCTGGCATCGTCTTCGGCGCCGATATCATCGCCGGCTTTCCGACCGAGACCGAGGCGATGTTCGAGAATTCCGAAAAAATCGTTAGGGAATGCGGGCTGACGCATCTGCACGTCTTCCCGTTTTCGCCCCGCGAAGGCACGCCCGCCGCGCGCATGCCGCAGGTCCGCCGCGAAGTGGTCAAGCAGCGCGCCGCCCGGCTGCGCGCAGCCGGTGAAGCCGCTTATGTCAGGCATTTGTCTTCGCTCGCCGGCACCCGCCAATCGATCCTGGTCGAACGCGACGGCCTCGGCCGCACTGAAGGGTTTACCCTTGCCGCGATCGCTGCAGGCGCGCCGGGCGAGATTGTCGAGGCCGATATCGCCGGCCATGACGGCGCCCGCCTGATCGCGGCACCGCTTGCTGCCCGCGCCGCCTGAGACAGCTGAAGCATGGCCGGTTTTTTCAAGAAGATATTTTCGTTCGGCAAGAAGGAAGTCGTCGAGGAGCGCATCGACGAGACCGCCCCGCTGCCGCCGATCAAATGGGACGCGCTGGAGGCGCTGAAGCCGGCGGCCGAGCAGACCGTTCCGGAATTCCTGAAGCGCGAAGGGACGGAGCCCGGAGCGGAAGCCGCCCCAAAGCCTTCGGTCGAGCCCGAGGCACCACCACCCCAGCCAGCACCTGAAGAGCCAAAGCCTGAGCAGACCCCGGCCATCCCGCCCGCGCCGGAGCCAACCGTTCCATCGGAGCCGGAACCTCTGCCGGAGCCCGAGCCTGTAGAAGAGCCGGAACCTGCGCCGGAGACGCCCGCCGAGCCGCCGGCGCCCAAGGAAATTCCAACACCGCCAGTCGTTCCCGAGCCTGCCCGCGAACCGCAGCCGCAGGAAGTACCGCCTCCCGCGCCAGCCGAGCCGGAGATCGTCCCGTCCCGTCCGGAACCGCAGCCGGAACCCGCGCCCGTCGAAGTGCCGACGCCGCCTGCAGAAGTTCCGGCGGAGACGCCGGCGCCCGAGGTGCCACCGCCGACCTCGTCGCCTGCGCAGCCAGCTTCAGACGTCGCTGCTGCCCCTCATCCGCCTGCCGGCTCCTTCTCC
>NZ_CAUM01000034.1 GCF_000350085.1 Mesorhizobium metallidurans STM 2683 | reverse complement strand
AGTCTGACAAAAGGGGCGCTCTTTGCTTCAATCGATTAGGCCGCGACCGAGAGCCGGCGCAATGTTCGCTGCAGTGCGGCAACTGCGGTTATCTTGTGCAGGTTTGCGGCGTCGACCCTCTCTTCATCACCAGCGCTTCGCGTCCGTCGATCACGACTGCGTCATGCGTCGCCGGCTCTTGGTAGCGGCTGCTCTGGTTGGCGGGCGAGGCCGCAAACTCCTCGGGGATACCATCCGGCCCGATCACACGCAGCGACGAGCCGAGATTCTGGATGGTCATCCTGCCGCCATCGGCGCAATTGTAGGTCGCTGTGCGCGGCTGCGGCGTCAGATCGGTTGCGGCAGCCGCGGCCGGATTTCCAGCTTTCGGCGCATTGGTCTGCGGGACGCAGGCCGTGGCAATCAGCAATGGGCACAGAACAAGCGTCATCCGAACCGTCCGGTATAACGCCATACGCTTCCTCCTCACGCAGCACACCAGCCGCCATGCCAAGTCAAGGTCACCCGGCGACACGCTCGACATCGGCCGCGATGGTGCGGGCAAGCATGGCCGAATGATGGCCGCAGCCCGTCGAGCCGCCGGATATTAACCATGTTTGCCGAGACCTTGGGCCAAGCGAGGTTGCCCTCTTAACAAAGGTTAAGAAAAGGTTAATTTCTGATTCGAGGAGGCTGCCTCTAACCAAGGAACACGCCATGCGTTCGAATTCAGGCAAATCGCGCCTTCCGGCGCTCGTCCTGGTGGCGTTGGCCACCGGCTTCGCCGTGCCGGCGCTCGCGGGAGGCGATCACGACCGCGTTTATGCCGATTCCTTCGGCAATCTCGTCATCGAGAGCGCCGCCGGCTATAAGCGCATCCTCGTCGGCGAGGGCAAGCTGGCCAAGGAATTGTCGGACTACACCAGCGCCGGCCAGCCCAGCGTCGTCTATGAAAACCAATCCGACGACGTCTCCAGCCGCGACTGCTACAGGCCGCCGGTTTTCGTGAAGGGTCGCAGCTACATGTATGGCCTTTCCGACGGCGAGATGCCCGAACTCAGTCCCTGCCGCTAACAGGTATACCCTATCCCGCGCTGGCGACCGCCGGCCGGGCCGGACCGAGCGAGATGCGCACGCGATCGCGTCCGCCGCGCTTGGCCTGATAGAGCGCTTCGTCGGCGCGCCGCGTCAGCCCGGCGAAACCTTCGCCCGGCTGGAGTTCGGCTACACCGAAGCTCGCCGTGCAGCGATGATCCTGCGGCAGTCCGTCGACCGGCAGCGTGCCGAAGGCACTGCGCGTGCCTTCGGCGAAGAGCCGGGCGGCGGCGAGGTTGGTTCCCGGCAGGATGATGGCGAATTCCTCGCCGCCGAGGCGGCCGGCGACGTGATGATCGGCTGCCACCTCGCGCAGCAGACCGGCAAAAGCCTCGATGACCCGGTCGCCGGACGCGTGGCCGAAATTGTCGTTTATATTTTTGAAATGATCGAGATCGGCGATGACCAGCGTGACCGGAACACCCTTGCGCGCGGCCTCAAGCATGGCGCGCTCGGCGTGGCTTTCGAAACCGCCCCGGTTGAGCAGCCTTGAAAGCGTGTCCATCTCCGATTTCGACGTCACCTCGGCCACCACGTCACGGACCATGATGACCAGGATGAGAAGCGCGATCGCCAGGGCGAACACGGTGCCGAGCGACTGCGACACCAGGGCGTAATTGCTCTGCAGATAGGCCTGCGGATTGGCGCCCCAGCCGCCCAGCGCGGCGGCGATGAACGGCTTGCTGACGAATTGCAGGGCGCTGGCACCCAGAACGGCCATCAGCACGCGGTCGAGCCGGTCGCGTCTTTGCCCGGACGACCAGACGATGCCGAGGCCGACGAATTGCATGGCGGCATAGGGAAGCTGGTAGGCCATCATGCGGACAAGCGACTGACGCGGCAGATTCTGCACGGCATACACGGCGATGCTGGCTGCAAGCAGGAAGAGAAGCATCGGCAGCCAGGGCGGCGCCACTTGGTATTTATGCGCAAGCCCGCCATTGAAGGCGATGGTGGCGCCCAGGAAAACCGAGAATGCCGCGACGACCGCGGGCCGCGCATTGTCGAGGACCGGAATGCTGAATTCGATGGCGTAGTAGGCCATCCCCAGCAGATAGCCGAAGGCCAGCCAGCGCGCCGACGCCCGCCCCACATCGTAGCGCGTGATCGTCATGAAGGCAGCAGCCAGCAAGCCCGCGACGAACAGGTTGATTGCAAGGATGAAGCCCGCGCCGCCCATGTGGTCCTTTGCACTCCCTGCGCGACAGACGTGGATGATCAGCCGGCTTTGAGCGATCCCGTAACGACGACCATTTCCAACCGCTCCTGGGACAGGCGCACACTGTCGCGGCCACTTCTTTTGGCTTCGTAGAGCGCCTCGTCGGCGTGGCACATCAACAACTCGAGTCCTTCGTGGTTGGTGCGGGCCGCGACGCCGAAGCTCGCGGTCACCCTAGTGCCCGTAGGAAGCCCGTCAACGCTGCCCGCCGAGTGCAGCGTGCGCCCGGCTTCGGCGAACAGCCGTGCCGCGGCAAGGTCGCTCAGCGGCAGAAGCACCGCGAACTCTTCGCCGCCGATGCGGCCGGCAACGCCGCGCGCCCCGGCGGCCGACCGAAACTTGGCGGCGAAGTCGGCGATCACGCGATCACCCGCCGCATGCCCGTACAGATCGTTGAGCGTCTTGAAATGATCGAGGTCGGCGAGTACCAGCGCGACAGGTAACTTGGCCGTGATGCAGTGCTGAAGGACAAGCGTCGCGCGTTCCTCGAAGCCGCGGCGGTTGAGCAGGCCCGACAGCGGATCGGTGTGGGTCTCGGTCTTCAGCGCCTTCATCACGTCGAGCCCGGCCGCGCAGATCAGGCAGAGCGCAATCAGCAGTGACAGCAGCGCATGCGACAACAGCGCCGTCGTCCAGTAGGACGAGGTATAGAGCTCGGCATAATTTTCGAACCGTCCGTGCGCGATGATGACGATCAAGGTGCGTACGAAGAAGTTGAGCCCGGAAAGCAGCGACAGCACGAACAGGATCATTTCCGTCGGGCCTTCGTTGCGCACCACGCGCAGCTCGGCCGCAACAAGCAGGCTGAGGCCGCCGAACGCGAAATTGATCACCAGGATTCGCCAGGTGAGATCGGGCTGGACGAACATGAACCAGCAGAGAGCGGCGAGCCCGCTACCCGCCAGGACGCCGATCCCGACATAGGGCACGCGCCGCCCATAGCGCGCCACCACCGCGCTACACAGGCAGCAGGCGGCAAGGCTGAAGCATAGGTTGGAGAGCAGCTTGGACGGCATCAGGCCGATGGGCAGCGTGAAGGCCTGGAACAGGAAGCCGGCCGCCGAGAGCGAGTAGCTTGCGGCCAGCACGGCCAGATAGGGGCGATGGCGTTGATAGAACCATAGAACGAGGAATGACGTGCCGAGCGCAAGCGCGATCGTCGGGTTGAGCAGCGCTATCAGCAGACCGGTGTCCAAAGGACTATGACTTCCCCTCGCTTACGTGAGGGAAGACCTTAAAGCGGAAGCCCAAACAAGCGGTTAAGCAAAATCGAATATGCGCGGCGCAGCCGAAAATCGTCAGGCCGTCGCGAAGAAGCCTTGGAAGGGATCGGGCCAAAACAAAACCCCGAACCGCATCGCGGCCCGGGGTTCGGTATACGAGAATCCGAACTGCTGCGGCCCGGTCTATTTCCACTCACGCCCGGTCTATTTCCACTCACGAATGTCGACGAAGTGGCCAGCGATCGCCGCCGCCGCCGCCATCGCCGGCGACACCAGATGGGTGCGGCCCTTGAAGCCTTGCCGGCCCTCGAAATTGCGGTTCGAGGTGGAGGCGCAGCGCTCATGCGGCTTCAGCCGGTCGTCGTTCATGGCCAGGCACATCGAGCAGCCCGGCTCGCGCCAGTCGAAGCCGGCGGCGACAAAGATCTTGTCGAGACCCTCGGCCTCCGCCTGCTCCTTGACCAGTCCGGAGCCCGGCACGATCATGGCATCGACATGCGGGCTGACTTTTTTGCCTTCGACCACCTTGGCGACCGCGCGCAGATCCTCGATGCGGCCGTTGGTGCAGGAGCCGATGAAGACGCGGTCGAGCGAGATGTCGGTGATCTTCGTTCCCGGCGTCAGCCCCATATAATCGAGCGCGCGCTGCTTGGAGGTGCGCTTGTTCTCGTCGGCGATGTCGTCCGGGTTCGGCACGATGCCTTGCACCGACACGACATCCTCGGGCGAGGAGCCCCAGGAGACGATCGGCGGCAGCTTGGCCGCGTCGAGCACGATGACCTTGTCGAAATGCGCGCCCTGGTCGGACTGCAGCGTCTTCCAATAGGCAAGTGCTGCATCCCAGGCCGCGCCCTTCGGCGCGCGCGGCTTGTCCTTGACATAGGCGAAGGTCGTCTCGTCCGCCGCGATCAGGCCGGCGCGCGCGCCGCCCTCGATCGACATGTTGCAGATCGTCATGCGGCCTTCCATGGACAGCGCGCGGATCGCCACGCCGGCATATTCGATGACGTAGCCGGTGCCGCCGGCCGTGCCGATCTCGCCGATGATCGCCAGGATGATGTCCTTGGCGGTGACGCCTTCCGGCAACTGTCCGTCGACGCGCACCAGCATGTTCTTGGCCTTGCGCTGGATCAGCGTCTGCGTGGCCAGCACATGCTCGACTTCCGAGGTGCCGATGCCATGCGCAAGCGCGCCGAAAGCGCCATGCGTCGAGGTGTGGCTGTCGCCGCAGACGATGGTCATGCCGGGCAGAGTAAAACCTTGCTCCGGCCCGATGATGTGGACGATGCCCTGGCGGATATCGTTCTCGGAATAATATTCGACGCCGAAATCCTTGGCGTTCTTGGCCAGCGCCTCGACCTGGATGCGGCTTTCCTCATTCTTGATGCCGAATTTGCGCTCCGGCGAGGTCGACACATTATGGTCGACCACGGCCAGCGTCTTTTCCGGATGCCGGACTTTTCTGCCGCTCATGCGCAGGCCTTCGAAGGCTTGCGGGCTGGTCACTTCATGGACGAGATGGCGGTCGATATAGAGCAGGCAGGTGCCGTCGTCCTGGCGGTCGACGACATGGTCGTCGAATATCTTGTCGTAGAGGGTGCGCGGTGCGCTCATTTGCGTAAATCCGTCGATATGAAAATGGGAAGGGGCAGGCGCCGGGTTGGCCCGGCGAAAAACGGTTCAGCGAAGTCGGCTGGTCAGCGCGCCAGAAATACGCGCGGAGAATCGCGACGGCAGGCGTTTTCTATCCTGCAGCACGAAACCCTTGTAGGCCGGATCGCCAAAAAGCTCTTCCATGGCGCTGCTCATATCAATGTTTTGGTTTTTCGGCAATTGGCGGGAAAGCGTCGCCGCTCAAACCACCTCAAACACAAACGTCTTCACCAGCGCGTCCGGCTCAGCGATCGCATAGCAGCGGAACCATGGGCTTTCCTCGACCGGCCGCCATTTCTTCGCTTGCTCCAGTTCGCCGAACACGGCCTGGAACCCGCCGCTTTCGAACACCTGGTCGCGCACGGTGAAGATGGCGTGGCCACCCTTTTTCGTGATGCGCACCAGTTCATGCAGGCCGGAAGCCGGCGCGTGGCTGATGGTGAACACGCCGGTCGAGAAGAAGGCGCGGAAATGGCCGTCCGGCCACGGCAGCGGTCCGCCGAGCATCGCCTGTTTCAGCTCGTTGTAGGCCTGTCGGCTGCCGGCGATCTTCAGCATGTCGTCGGAGAGGTCGAGCCCGGCAATGTCCAGGTAGCCCAGCGCCCTAAGCGACGGTCCCGACAGGCCGGTGCCGCAGCCGGCGTCTAGCAGCGGCCCTTCGCCCGCCGGCACATGGCG
This sequence comes from Mesorhizobium metallidurans STM 2683, assembly GCF_000350085.1. Classification (GTDB taxonomy): domain Bacteria; phylum Pseudomonadota; class Alphaproteobacteria; order Rhizobiales; family Rhizobiaceae; genus Mesorhizobium; species Mesorhizobium metallidurans. Next base: position 8,595 of record NZ_CAUM01000034.1, on the reverse strand, counting down.
CGCCACCCAGGCGGCGATCAGGAACGGCAGGAGATAGCCGAGCGAGGCGGTCTCGCTGTCATAGGTCGCGGCCCATGCGGCATAGGCGTCAGCCAGCGCCTCCGGCGTCTCGGCGGCATAGACCGAATCCAGCGCGGCATTGGCCTTGTCGATGTTCATGGATTCTCCCGCAAGTTTGGCTTTCCCCTGATGTAGCGCCGTCTTCGCTCGCTTCTATTCCTCATGCTGGCGGCGTAGCCGTTTCTCCAGCGCGCGCAAGGCCAGCGACAGGCCGACGGTCAGTATGAGGTAGATATAGGCGACGATGGAATAGGTCTCGAAGAAGCGGAACGAGCCGGCGGCGTAGATCTTGCCCATCTGGGTGATGTCGGCGACGCCGAGCACCGAGACCAGCGAGGAATCCTTGACCATGGCGACGAAATCATTGCCGAGCGGCGGCAGGATGGTGCGGATCGCCTGCGGAAACACGATCAGCCGGAAGCGCTGCGCGCGCGTCAGCCCGAGCGCCTTGGCCGCCTCGATCTGGCCTTTCTCGACCGCCTGGATGCCGGCGCGGAACACTTCCGAGATGAAGGCCGAATAGCCGATGGTCAGCGCCATGATGGCGCGCCACAATAGCGACACGTCGCGCACCAGCAACTCACCCAGGAGACCGGCGCTTTGCAGCGGCGCGGTCAACGCGTTCCACGCCACGACGAAAGCCGGCGCGCCGGCAAACGCGATCCAGAACAACAGCACCAGGATCGGCACGCCGCGGATGATCTCGACATAGAAGCGGGCGATCTGGCGCAGCCACCGCGAGTTGGACAGGCCCATCAGCGCAATACCGAGCCCGATGGCCGAGGCCAGCGCGAAGGCCACGACTGTGACGAAGACGGTGATGCCGATGCCCTTGGCGACGGTGGCGAAGACCTGGGCATAGAGATCGCTGGCGGCGATGAAGATGGCTGCTGCCACGGCGAGCGTCACCGCCGCGGCCAGCCACCAGGGGAAGTCGGATTTGGCGGTGGAAGACGCGGGCGTGGGCATCAGGGCGCGCCGACGAAACAACGTCGCGCCAAGTCGCCCCCCTCTGTCCTGCCGGACATCTCCCCCCTAGGGGGGAGATTGGCAGTTTTGGCGTCGTCGCCCATTCTGCAACGTTGAAAATTGGCGAAAGCCGATGCAAAATCCGATCTCCCCCCTTGAGGGGGAGATGTCCGGCAGGACAGAGGGGGGTGCCTTGGCGCAGAGTCAGCACAAGTTCCCGCGCATCACCCCACGCTCGCGACAAGAGAGCTCACTGCCCCATCTTGTAATCAAGGAACCATTTCTTGTTGAGCGCATCGAGCGTGCCGTCGGTCTTGAGTGCTGCGATCGCCGCGTTGACCGGCTTCACCAGATCGGAACCCTTGGGGAAGATGAAACCGAAATCCTCGGTGCCGAGCGGTCCGCCGATCAGCTTCAGCCCGCCATTGGAGGCATCGACATAACCCTTCCCCGCGGTGCCGTCGGTGAGCACAACATCGACGTCGCCCGACTTCAGCGCCTGCACCGTCGCGCCGAACGTCTCGAAAAGTTTTATGCGCGGATTCTGCTCGTTGCCGTCGAGCACGCTGTAGACGGCGGTGTAGAAAGGCGTCGTGCCGGCCTGCGCGCCGATCAGCCCGTCCTTGAAGGCGCCGAACGTCTTGGCGTCGGTGAAGCGCTTCTCGTCGCCGCGCACCAGCATGAACTGTTCCGAACGCATATAGGGGTCGGAGAAGTCGACCTTCTGCTTGCGGTCGTCCTTGATGGTGATGCCGGTCATGCCGATATTGTACTGGTTGTCGGAAACCGCCTGGATCATCGCGTCCCAGGAGGTGTTCTGGTACTCGACCTTGAAATTCAGCCGCTTGGCGATCTCGTCCATCGCGTCATATTCCCAGCCGATCTGCTTGCCGGTCTTGGCGTCGATGAACTGCAGCGGCGGATAGGCGTTTTCCGTCACCACCACCACTTGTCTGCCGCCGAGATCGGGCAGCGTCTGCGCGATAGCGGCGACAGGCGCGAGAATGAGGGCCAGCAGGCCGGCCAGCAGCAGTTTCGATTTGGTCATGACACGCTCCCAGGACTTGAACCGGCCCCGGCATCGTCGGGGCTTGCAGGAAGCGCCGACTTTAGCGCATGACCCCGAAAATCGGAATCGATTTTCGGAAAGGATCATGCGCCAAATCAAAGTGCTACAGCGTCCTTTGCGCGCCCAAGGGCGCGCGGCGCTGTAGTCCGCAAGCGCCATGCAAGCTGGCCCAATGCGCGGCGTGTCGGGAAAACGGATTCCGTTGCTTCTCGACTGCAAGATTCCGGAACGATCCGTGCCTAAATCAATCGCCGTCCGGCGAAGTCGCGGCCGCCTTGCGCAGTTCGCCGATAAACCGGGTCAAGGTGGCGTGCAGGGATTTCAATTCGCCAGGCTTGAGCGGCAACTGGCAAGCCAGGGCAGCGGGCACGCTTTTCGCCTGCTCGCGCAATGCCTGGCCTTTTGCTGTCGGCTCGACCAGCACCCGGCGCTCGTCGGCAGCGTCGCGCCGGCGCGTCACCAGCCCGTTTGCCTCAAGCCGCTTGAGCAGCGGCGTCAGTGTCGCCGAATCGAGGCCGAGCGCCTCGCCAAGCTCGCCCACCGTGCGCGGCGCCTTTTCCCATATCACCAGCATGGCGATGTATTGCGGATAGGTCAGGCCCAGCGGTTCGAGCAGCGGCCGGTACAGCTTCGTCATCAGCCCGCTCGCCGAATAGAGCGCGAAACAGAGCTGCTGGTCGAGCCTTGCCACCCCGGCGGGAACCGCCGGGGCTTGCTTGCGTCCGGTTGTCGTTTTTGTCGTCATGCTGCCTTTGGCGGGAGCGCCACTGCCGAAAGCGCCACCTCGACATTGCCCCTGATGGCGTTGGAATAGGGGCAGATCCGATGCGCAGCCGATACAAGCGCTTCCGCGGCCGCCTGATCAAGACCTTTCGTCTCCGCCGCCAGCGCCACGCCGAGCGCGAAGCCGCCCTGGCCGTTATCGTGCAGGCTGACATTGGCCGTCACCGCGGCATCGCTCAGCGGCAGTTTCTGCTTGCCGGCAATGAAGCGCATGGCGCTTTCAAAGCAGGCGGCATAGCCGGCGGCAAAGAGTTGCTCGGGATTGGTGGCGCCGCCCTTGCCGCCGAGTTCCTTCGGTAGAGCGAGATCGACGCTGAGCAGGCCATCGCTGGTCTGGACGTGACCGGCGCGGCCACCGACGGCGCGGGCTTGCGTGGAATAAAGCGCAGGCATTTCGTATCTCCATTTATCTTGTACGCGATCATTTAGTACACGATCAAACAGTTCGTCAATATGTTTCTGGTTCTTCGATCGTCTGAGTGAATCGTCGCAACGTATGGGTTGAACCAAGCCTCCCCAACTTCGTCATCCCTGGGCGAAGCAGGAGCGAAGCTCCGTCGCGGAGACCCTGGGATCCATGCCGTTACCTCAGCCGAAAAGTGCAGCGGAGCAGAATTCTGCACCGTCGCGACACCTCGAAGTTATGGCATGGATCCTGGGGTCTGCGTCGCGTCGCTTCGCTCCTTGCTCCGCCCCAGGATGACGAAGGGATAGGTGTTGCGGCCATCTCCAAGGTAGGCGATCTGCCGACGTGAGCACTAGCCGGCTCCGCAAGGAACTAAGAGATTTTTGGCTGGAAGCTTTGGCTGTTCCACCCGAAACGAAAAAGGCGGCCGAAGCCGCCTTTCCGAAAACATGCGTGTCGAAAGATTATTCGGCGGGGGTCGCTTCCGCGGCCTTGGCGGCCTCGTCGGCTGCCTTGGCAGCCTCGGCTTCTGCAGCCGCCTTCTTCTCGGCGGCGTCCTGCGCTGCCTTCTCGGCGGCCAGCGCCTGCGCGGCGGCCACCTTCTCGGCCTCGAGGCGCGCCTTCTCGGCGTTCAGCGCATCGCGCTCCTCATCGTTCAGCTTGCGGGCGCGCACGCCGGTGTTTTCCGAAATGCGGGCCGACTTGCCGCGGCGGTCGCGCAGGTAATAGAGCTTGGCGCGGCGCACCTTGCCGCGGCGCACGATCTCGACGCCCTCCAGCATCGGCGAATAGACCGGGAACACGCGTTCCACACCTTCGCCGTAGGAGATCTTGCGAACGGTGAAATTTTCCTGGAAGCCGGCGCCGGAACGGGCAATGACGACGCCCTCATAGGCCTGGACGCGGGTGCGGGTGCCTTCTGTCACGCGGACCTGGACGCGCACGGTGTCGCCGGGCTGGAATTCGGGAAGCTTGCGCTTGGCTTCGATCTTGGCGGCCTGTTCGGCCTCGAGCTGACGGAGGATATCCATCTCAGTAATCCACTTCTTGTTCTTCCGACAGTCAGAGCGTCCGGCACTCGCCTTGCAGTTCCATTGACCGCTCGGCTATGCCCTTTGTCCCAAGACATTGTATCGGGAGACATCGGGCAGGGGCGACTACACCGTCATTGTTGACGGGTCCGGCAGATTGTTCTTGCCGGTACGGGCGGGCACATACAGCTATTTCGACGCTTTGTCACGTCTTGGCCGCGTCTTTTTTGGACACATGGCATCATCGCATTCGTCCACTGCGGGTTGCGCCCGCCCTTCAAGCTTCCTAAGCCGGGCAAAGCATAGTTTTCTGCGGCGGCACCCCGATGTCTGTTTTCGACGCGATCCTGCTCTTCCTCGCGGGTTTCACTTCAGGCGCTGCCAACGCGGTCGCCGGCGGCGGCACGTTCATCACCTTTGGCGCCATGACATTGGTCGGCCTGCCGCCGATCGTCGCCAACGCCACCTCTTCGGTGACACAGTTTCCCGGCTATATCACCTCGACGCTGGCCTATTCGGACGACATCAAGACCTTCTGGCGCGGCGCGCTGCTGCTTTGCGTCATCTCGGCTTTCGGCGCGCTGGCCGGCGCGCTTATCCTGCTGGCGCTCGACAATCCGTCGTTCCGCGCCCTGGTGCCCTGGCTGCTGCTGGCGGCGACCGCCCTGTTTGCCGCCGGGCCGTGGCTGAAGCCGGCCCCGAAGCCTGGCCATGAAGCGGCGGTGGGCTCCCTCGTCGGCTCGCTGGCGCAGTTTGCCACCGCCGTCTATGGTGGCTTCTTCGGCGCCGGCATGGGCGTCATGATGCTGGCGACGCTCGGCCTGACGCAGGCCGGCAACTATCACCGCCTGAACGCGCTGAAGAACATGTTGGCCATGGTCATCGCCGCGGTCGCCATCGCGGTCTTCGTTTCGGGCGGCGTCGTCGCCTGGCCGCAGGCGATCGTCATGATACCGGGCGGCGCGCTGGGCGGCTATGCCGGCGTCTGGATCGCCAAGCGCGTGCCGCAAAATTTCGTGCGCGGCTTCGTCGTCGCCGTCGGCCTCTTTCTTGCTTTTTACTACTTCACCAAGGGCTGAGGCGCGGCGCCCAACAGGTCCGGACGTCGCTCTTGCGTCAGCTTCTGAGCCTCGGCACGTCGCCACGCCGCGATCTTCTTGTGGTTGCCCGAGATCAGCACGTCGGGAATCTCCCGCCCTTCGAACTCCTGCGGCCTTGTATAATGCGGATGTTCGAGCAGGCCGTTCTCAAAGCTTTCTTCCTCGCCCGACACCGCATTGCCCATCACGCCGGGCAACAGCCGCACCACGGCGTCGAGCAGCACAAGGGCTGCCGGCTCACCGCCGGACAGGATGAAGTCGCCGACCGAAACCTCTTCCAGCCGACGCGCCTCGATCACCCGCTGGTCGACGCCTTCGAAGCGTCCGCAGACGATGACGGCACCCGGGCCGGCGGCCAGTTCGCGCACGCGGGCCTGCGTCAGCGGTTTTCCACGCGGGCTCATCAGCAAACGCGGCCGCGGATCGCCAGGTGGCGATGCATGGTCGATCGCCTTGGCCAAGACATCGGCGCGCATCACCATGCCGGCGCCGCCGCCGGCCGGCGTGTCGTCGACGGTGCGGTGGCGGTCGCAGGCGAAATCACGGATCTGAACTGTCTCGAGCGACCAGGTGCCGGCCTCCAACGCTCTGCCGGCCAGCGACAGACCGAGCGCGCCGGGAAACATCTCGGGATAGAGCGTCAGCACCGAGGCGGCAAAGCTCACCGGTTGCCCCCGGCGTCCCTGGGTCCGCGCGGCCTGCCCTTCGGATCGAAGCCCTCGCGGCCGGGCGCCTCGCCATGCTCATCGTCCACGAGGCCGGCTGCTGCCGGATCGAGACGGATAAAACCCTCAGCGATCGACACTGCGGGAACGGCGGCCTGCGTGAACGGGATCAGCACGCCTTTGCGTCCTGCCAAGGTCACGTCGAGAATGTCGCCGCCGCCGAAATTGTGCACGGCCACGACCTTGCCGATGACACCGCTGTCGTCCCGGACCTCGAGCCCGACAAGGTCGGCGTGGTAGAACTCGTCCTCCTCGCCATCGTCGGGCAGCATCGAACGGTCGACGAACAGCTCCGTGCCGGCGAGCGCCTCGGCGGCATTGCGGTCGCTGATGCCCTTGAAGCGCACCACGACAACGGTGTTGGCGGGCCTGATGTCGATGATCTGGAAGGCGCGCCCGTCCTTGGCGTAGAGCGGGCCGTAATCGGCCAGCGCCAGCGGCTCGCCGGTGAAGGTCTTGACGCGCAATTCGCCCTTGATGCCGTGCGCGGCGCCGATCACGGCCATCTGGACGGGGTTTTGCGGCTTGCTCATCGTGGAACATCCTTTGTGCTGCTCTAACCCTCCCCGATTGTCATTTCAATGACGGCCTCTTCACCGCTTCCTAACCCGGCTGCCGGAAAATGATCCGGAGTTGGAACAAAGCCATGCAGGAATTCCTCATCCCGGCGAAGCCGGATCTCCAGGCGGCCCGCGAAAGCTGGCTGAAGATGCTGGCGCGCGAGCGTCGGCTGGCGGCCGAAACGGTGGAAGCCTACGAGCGCGACACGCGCCAGTTCCTGCACTTCCTGACCGGCCATTGCGGCGGTTCGCCGGGCATTTCCGACATCGCCAATTTGCGGCCGGCCGATCTGCGTGGCTTCCTCGCCGCCCGCCGCGCCGATGGGGTCGGCGCCCGCACGCTCGGGCGCGGCCTGGCCGGCATCCGGTCGCTGCTGCGCTTTCTCGAGCGGCGCGGCCTCGTCAACGCAGCGGGCGCGGCGGCATTGCGTGCGCCACGGCAGCCGAAATCGCTGCCCAAGCCGCTGACGGCAAGCGATGCCAAACACGTCGTTTCGGTGGAAGGCCAGTTGGCCGAGGAACCATGGATCGCCGCCCGCAACGCCGCCGTGCTGACGCTGCTCTATGGTTCGGGCCTGCGCATTTCCGAGGCACTCGGCCTCTCTGGCGCCGAGCTGGCCTTGCCCGGCGACACGATGCTGCGCATCACCGGCAAGGGCGGCAAGACGCGGCTGGTGCCGGTGCTGCCGGTGGCGTTGCGGGCCATCGCCGAATACCGCCGGCTCTGCCCTTTTGACATCGACCCCAGGGGTCCTCTGTTTCGCGGCGCCCGTGGCGGCCCGCTCAACCCGGCCATCGTCCAGCGCGACATGGCGAAGCTGCGCTCGGCCCTCAATTTGCCTGACACCGCGACGCCGCATGCCTTGCGCCATTCCTTCGCCACGCACCTGCTCGGGCGCGGCGGCGACCTGCGCACCATCCAGGAGCTGCTGGGCCATGCCAGCCTGTCGACCACCCAGGTCTACACCGGCGTCGACACCGCAAGGCTGCTCGAAATCTACGAAGCATCCCATCCACGGGCGTAAGTGAGGACGCAACATCGCGCGCAGTGGAAACTGCATCCAATTTTGCAGCGCCGGTTAACTGTTTCGCTGCTTTTTTGCGCGTAAGACCATGGTCCCGAAAAGTGGAATCCGGTTTTCGGAGTAGATCATGGTCAAGCAGGAAAGAGTACCATGAAACGTGCTATCGCCATCGCTGACCGCGCCGCGCTCGGGTCGCTGAAGCTGCTTGTCGCGCTCAATGTCCTGTTTTTCCTGTCTTTCCTCGTCGTCGCACTGCTTGCCGCCGGCAAAGTACAGGCCGAAATCCCGGTTCGGACCGGCGCCGACACGCTGTCGCTCCCGCAGACACACGATTCGGTGCGGTCTGTTATCATCGCCGCCGGCTGATCTGCACGGCTGAGTTGCAGCCCGAATCACCGATGCCTCCTCCAAGCCTTGCGCGAATCACCAGCGCACAACGCTCGGTCCGTATCACTCAAGGAAGGTCGAAACGGCTCGTTTTGGCTCGATCTCTGGGGGATTTGCCGGTTAAATGCTTGCAGCTAAAGGATTTCAGGCGCAAATTGCCCTGCTTTCGGCGTTTTCGGGCGCTATGTGAAACCTGTTCAACGATTGTGCGTTGATGTGTGTTGATTGATATCTTTCATCCACGGAGGACACTTTTATGGCGAATCCAAACGACCCGTTCACCACTCCGAGCCCCACGCCCAAGGCGGGCGGCGGCGGCAGCGGCTGGCTGATTGCCCTTGTCGTTCTTATCCTGGCCATTGTCGCCTACTATGTTTTTGGAAGAAGTGGCGAGGCGCCCGCGCCTGCCGAACCGCCGGCCGCCAGCACACCGGCGCCTGCCCCGGCTCCCGCTGAGCCGATGAAGCCCGCCGAACCGGC
>NZ_CAUM01000035.1 GCF_000350085.1 Mesorhizobium metallidurans STM 2683 | reverse complement strand
GTCCCATCCAGATGTTCGTTTCAAACCCTAACACCGCAAGGATCGCCAGCGCTAACAAGACCTCGCCTTCCCAGCGCGCCTCATAGCCCCACTTTCGCAAAGTGAATTTCCCGCTGATCTCCCGCAGTTCCCCCTTCTCGAACCAAAAGATGCTGCGGAGAACCGCCATCTACTTACGCCTCACGCGCGGCCTAGGCGGTGTCTTCGCTAGTCGTCTCATGAGTTCGTCCGCAACCGAATGTTCTTCGTCCGCCGCAATTTCCGAACAAGCAGCTCCGATTGCTCGGGGTCATTCTTGCTCGGGCGGCTCTTGGTTTTGGTCTTTCTTGTCACCTGCGGCCCTCGTGATATCTGCGGCATGTTCAAGCAAATCCAGCTGGGCTTTTTGAGGTGGAAGTGGCAATTCAGCCAGACCGATCACGTTTATTTTGGCGCGTTTTCCCAACGTCGCGATGTCGCCATCGTCTGAATAGATCGTCGTTGCGCCATTGACCTTGGCGATAGCGACTATTTGGCGGTCATACTTCACCTTCGCCCATGTCGCGCCCGAACCTCCCCGTTTGTTACCGCTCCCCATCGCCTCGCGGGACATTGCGGCTACCTCGATAGCGGCGCGAGTGTCGAACGGCTCAATACTGAAAACCGAATAGCGCTGTAAGTGGTCAATGATCTGCTGTGTCGCGGCGGCTCCAGCCTTCACCAACGCTTCGCCCAACGCAGGCGTCGGTATGACGATTTTCGCCTTTGCCTTATCTAGCTGCTGCACCAAGTAATCAATGCGATCCTTGGGTCTATCAATCGGTACTCCGTTTGGACCGCGCGGAACTGGTGTATCGGGACGCAGCATTAGCAACAACGTGGTGGCGTCAATGACCACCATTCCGTTGGCCCCCTGGTCCGTGACGCAGCTTCTCAAGCTCGCTGTATGCGTCGTCACCCCACTCGGCTGGAATCTCTCTGAGCGCGGCCAGAGCATTAGTCAAAGACACATCCTGCAACGCTTCAAAGCTTTCGATCTTGAAGTATTGAAGAGCCCATTCCCCATCGGCATCACGACTCCAGCGACCGCGCCCGAACAACCGCACTGGCTCAAAGAGCTTGGCTCCAAGCTGCTTCGCGATTGTTCGATTGGTTTCGCAACCACTGATTTGCTGCCCTTCGGATTGAATGGTTATGTGAATTGTATCGTCTTTCCCTCGAATACCTGTCACGAGGCCGTCGATAGACCCTTGCTGCCGAATGGAAGCGAACTTTTCCTCTGCAATTTCCCTGCCTGGGAAGCGCACAATGATGCCACTCGGGGCCGTATCACGCAGAATCCCGATTGCGTTGTCGTCCCTAAGAAACTTGTTAAGCATGTTGAACGCGCGCATGGGCTCACCGGGCGCGTCGCCGGCACGAACGGAAGCAACACGGTCCCGAACTTTCGGCGCCGCCTCACGATCAATCCTCGCATTTAGGACAGTGCTGCCTTTCGTCACACGCCTAAAGTGCACGGCATTCTGTTCGCCCAACAACGCAGCGAGTTCGCCCATGTATTGTGCGAGCCGCGCCATAGGCATGGTGTCCGGGCTATAGGCATCGATCTTGAATCGGTATTCGATACCGTCACCCCGCCCCGCGATTTTGGGTTTACGTGGCATAGCAATTGGCAACTCTAGTTGGCGTGGCCAGAGATCGACGCCTGAAACAAGCCCTTGTACATCAAACGTTTCACTATGATACCACGAGTGGGACTATCTGCACGAACTTCATTGCCAACGCCAACAAGCCATCGTACTTATCAAGTTTGCACCTCCGTTATTTGAGGCTGCCAGCTAAGGAACCTTGTCGCTGGTGCTGTCCAGATACTGGGTCAGCGCGCAGATCAGAGGGCAAAGGATGCTGGCCGGCACGTCGCTCATACCACGTTCAAAAATTCCTTGCTATTCGCGGCCTAGCTAAAAAGTCTGGTTGTAGGCGCCGACTTCCGGGCTGCGGCGCAGCACGGCATCGACGGCTTCGAACATCTGCCGGCGCCGCTCTGATGACACCGGGCTCTCGACCACGACGACGAGTTCCGGCTTGTTCGATGATGCCCGCACCAGGCCCCAGGTGCCGTCCTCGGCAACGACGCGGACGCCATTGACGGTGATCAGGTCGACGATCTTCTGCCCGGCAAACGCCGCGCCATCCTGTTTCATGGCCTGGAAGTCGGACACGACCCGCTCGACAACGCCATATTTCACCGCGTCGGCGCAATGCGGCGACATGGTCGGCGTGCCGAAGGTCAGCGGCAGATCGCGATAAAGATCGGCCATGCTGCTCGTCGGGCTGCGGTCCAGCATCTCGCATATGGCGATGGCTGTGATGAGGCCATCGTCATAGCCGCGCCCGATCGGCGGGTTGAAGAAGAAATGGCCGGATTTCTCGAAACCGGCGATGGCGCCGAGCTCGGCCACGCGCCGTTTGATGTAGGAGTGGCCGGTCTTCCAGTAGTCGGTGACGGCGCCATCGGCGCGCAAGGCGGCGTCGGTGTTGAACAGGCCGGTCGACTTGACGTCGACGACGAAGGTCGAGCCCGGATAAAGGCGCGCAATGTCGCGCGCCAGCATGACGCCGACCTTGTCGGCGAAGATCTCGTTGCCTTCATTGTCGACCACGCCGCAGCGGTCGCCGTCGCCATCGAAGCCAAGTCCGACATCGGCTCCCGCCTCCAACACCTTGTCGCGGATCGCGTGCAGCATCTGCATGTCTTCGGGGTTGGGATTGTAATGCGGAAACGTATGATCGAGCTCGACGTCGAGCGGGATCACCTCGCAGCCGATCCGTTCCAGCGCCTCGGGCGCAAAGGCGCCGGCGGTGCCATTGCCGCAAGCGGCGACCACCTTGAGCTTTCGCGAGATGCGCTTGTCCCGGGTCAGATCGTCGAGATAGGTCTTGCGGAAATCCGCAACGAAGTCGTAGGAGCCGCCGCCGACAAGGTCGAAGTCGCCGGCAAGCACGATCGCCTTCAGCGCGCTCATCTCCTCGGGACCGAAGGTCAAGGGGCGCGCCGCGCCCATCTTGACGCCGGTCCAGCCATTCTCGTTGTGCGAGGCGGTGACCATGGCGACGGACGGCGTGTCGAGCGCGAACTGGGCAAAATAGGCCATCGGCGACAGCGCCAACCCGATATCCTTGACGCGGGCGCCGGCGGCCATCAGACCGGAAACCAGCGCCAGCTTGATGGCCAGCGAATAGGAGCGGAAATCATGCCCGGTGACGATATCGGGTCCCGCGCCCAGGCGCCGGATCAGCGTGCCGAGCCCCATGCCGAGCGCCTGGACACCGATCAGATTGAGCTCCGGCGGCTCCGCCGAGGCCGGATGGCCGAACCACCAGCGCGCATCGTACTCGCGAAAGCCGGACGGCTTGATCAGCGCCGATGTTTCGAACTCGAAAGTGTTGGGACGGGATTCGCTAACGATCTTCAGGGGCAAGACAGCAAAACTCCAAGTGGCTGGAAATCACGGAGGCAGTATCGGTGGATCGCTTACCAAACAAGCCTTTAAGCCGTGTTTATCCGGCAGGAAACCGAAACCTGTATGACGTTGCCGCAAAAGCCGAGGAAATGCGACAAAGGCGCTTCCATTGGCGCTTGCAGGAACGAGGTGCGGCGGCTATAAGCCCGCGGTCTGGTCACGGAGTGTAGCGCAGCCTGGTAGCGCACATCGTTCGGGACGATGGGGTCGCAGGTTCAAATCCTGCCACTCCGACCAGAAAAACAAAGCGACTTAGTTGTTTCCCGAAGCCCCTGGGATGGGGGCCCATTCTCAGTAGGGCATAACCCTCAACGAGCGTATTCAGAGCACGGACGCTCAGTCCTCGCCGTAGCTCGCCGGGAGATGGCGTTCGAGTTCCATCACGTCATGAAGAACGCGGCCGACACCGATCAAATCGGCGCGGGCCACGTGATAGAGCAGGAGATGGCGCGGGCGCAGGACGATGCCGTGCTCGGTCCTTGCGCGCTCGCGACTGTGCCGCAGATGATAGCTGCGGACTTTGCCGCCGAGTTCATTGCGGGCAAAGCTACCTGGCCGTTCAGGGTCGGCCGCGATGTCGCGCAGCGCCGTGATCAGCAACCGTTCGTAGCGGACGCGCGCAATCTCACCGAAATTAGCTTCCGTGTAAGCCAGCAACTCGACGATATCTTCTTCGGCGGACGCAGCAAGCCGATAGACAGCCACCGCCTCACCGACCGGCGTTTTTTACGCTTGCCTGCCGTCCCAAGCCGCTCATGAATTTCTCAAGCCTGTCGTTGCTCACGTCGCGGAATCTTCCCTCTTCGAGGTCCCGAAATCCGATGCGCGCCGCCTCTTCGAGTGCGGCTAGCCTTGCCTTCTCCCGCGCCTCACGCTGCTCGACCAAACGCAGACCATCACGCAGCACTTCGCTGGCGTTCTGGTAGCGGCCGGTTTTCACCAGCCCCTCGATCACCTCTTCATGGTGTTCCGTCAGGACGACGTTACGCGTTGGCACCGGAATCTCCTTGAAGCTGTTGAGCAGCATATAGGATAATGGCATATTATGCCAATGACTCATATCTGGTCACGGACTGCAACGCGCCGGCCAAGCTCACTGCGATCGTGCTCGACAATATCGACAATAGATGTCGACTTTGACGAAATGGCCGCAGGACTTTAGTCGCGGTTTCCTTCATGGGTGAATCCTGATGAAGAGAAAGGTTGGCGGCTGACCGGCTCGGGCTTTGGGAAGATGGCCTTATGGTCGGAAGCAGTACCTCTGGTTCCGACAGTGGCCTCAAATGATGATTCGACAACGCAGGGAACCCCAACTCATCAGCCTTTCAAGTTAACGATCGCAGAAGCCAAACGGGGTCTTGCGGAAAGTTTTGGCGTTTCTCCTGATAGTATTGAGATCATCGTGAGAGGATGACCGACATACACGTCATTTGTCAGCATAAAATGAACTGGGCCAAACTCCAAGATGGCCTTTTTGAAGCCGGAGAATGGGTAGTTTCTGACGATACAGCCGACGAATTGAAGCAGACCCGTGGCCGAATATATCTCCACGAAAAGCAGAAGGAGAGGGCTTGGCACGGTGGTGCCGTTTTGGACTGGAAACCTTCACCCGGAGATTCCAAGCGGAAAATTTTTCCCTATAGTGTCGACGGCCCTTTTAGGAGCATTTGTCCGGGCAGTTGGTCGCGAGAAATCGCGATCGTTCGAGAGTAAAAGAGGTTCCGCCTCACGCGCTCAACCGAAACCGCGTGACATCGATGGCGGCGTTCATCAGCGTCTGTGTGTAGGCCGCCTGCGGATCGCTGAAGATCGCCTCGGTCGGCCCCTCCTCGACGATCTTGCCCTGCTTCATGACGATGATGTAGTCGGCCATGGCGCGCACGACGGCGAGATCGTGGCTGATGAAGAGGTAGGACAGTTCGTGGTCGGCCTGCAGCTTGCGCAGCAACTCGACGATCTGCTTCTGCACCGAGCGGTCGAGCGCCGAGGTCGGCTCGTCCAGCACCACCACCTTGGGCTTGAGGATCATGGCGCGCGCGATGGCAATGCGCTGGCGCTGGCCGCCGGAGAATTCGTGTGGATAGCGATTGCGCGCATTCGGATCGAGCCCGACTTCGCGCAGAGCCTCGACCGCGCGCTGGTCGCGCTGCTTGCCCGACAATGCCGGCTCATGCACCAGAAGCCCTTCGGTGATGACCTGGCCGATGGTCATGCGCGGCGACAGCGAGCCGAACGGATCCTGGAAGACGAGCTGCAATTCGCGCCGCAGCGGCCGCATCGCCTGGCGGTCGGCGCTGGAAATGTCGCGGTCGCCGAGGCGGATCACGCCGTCGCTCGGCAGGAGCCGCAGCAGGGCCCGGCCGAGCGTCGATTTTCCCGAACCGGATTCGCCGACGATGCCGATGGTCTGATTCCGCTTCAGCCGGATCGAAATGCGGTCGACCGCGCGCAGCAGCAGCGGCTCTCCGGCAAGGAATCCACCGCCGATCTTGAAGGTCACTTCGACATTCCTGCCTTCGAGCAGGACAGGCGCGTTTGGCGGCGGCGGCGCCTTGGTGCCGGTCGGCTCGGCGGCCAGCAGCATCTTGGTATAGGCGTGCTGAGGATTGGCGAATATCGCTTCGGCCTCGCCCTCCTCGACGACCTCGCCGTAACGCATGACATAGACCCGGTCGGCAAAACGCCGGACGATGCCGAGATCGTGGGTGATGAAGACGATCGCCATGCCGAGCTTGCGCTGCAGTTCGGCCAGCAGCATGAGGATCTGCGCCTGGATCGTCACATCGAGCGCCGTCGTCGGCTCGTCGGCGATCAATATGTCGGGATCGTTGGCCAAGGCCATGGCGATCATGACGCGCTGGCGCTGGCCGCCCGACATTTCGTGCGGGTAGGATTTCATCCGCCGCTCGGGGTCGGGAATTTGGACCAGCCGCAACAGCTTGAGCGCCTCTTCGCGCGCCTCGGCCGCGTTCAGCCCGCGGTGCCGGCGGATCGGCTCGATCAACTGGTTGCCGATCGAATAGAGCGGATCGAGCGAGGTCATCGGCTCCTGGAAGATCATGCTGATCTTGCGGCCGCGGACCTTGTTCAATTCGGATTTGCTCAGCGCCAAAAGGTTGCGGCCGCGATAGTCGACGGCGCCTGATGCCTCGCCGTTCGAGGCCAGCAGGCTCATCGCCGCCATCATCGTCTGGCTCTTGCCGGATCCGGACTCGCCGACAACGGCAACGGTTTCACCCGATTTGACGTGGATGTTGATGCCCTTGACGGCCTCGACCGCGCCGTCGAGCGTGCGGAAGCGGACGCGAAGGTCCTTGACGCTGAGGATCGTTTCGGAGGCAGCCATCTCAGCGGTCCTTGGGGTCGAGCGCATCGCGCAGGCCGTCGCCGACGAAGTTCAGCGCAAACAGCGTCGAGACGAGGAAGAAGGCCGGGAACAGAAGCAACCAGTTCGCCGAGCCGATGTTCTGGGCGCCGACCGAGATCAGCACGCCCCAACTGGTCATCGGTTCCTGGACGCCGAGGCCGAGGAACGACAGGAAGCTCTCCAGGATGATGACCTGCGGCACCAGCAGCGTCATGTAGATCACCACCGGTCCGAGCAGGTTGGGTATGACATGGCGGACCAGGATGCCGCGCTGGCCGACGCCCAGGGCTTCGGCCGCCTGGACATATTCCTGGCGCCGGATCGACAGCGCCTGGCCACGCACGATGCGCGCCATGTCGAGCCACAGCACGGCGCCCACCGCCAGGAACATCAGCACGAAGTTGCGGCCGAAGAACACCACCAGCATGATGACGAAGAAGATGAACGGCAGCGAATAGAGCACGTCGACGATGCGCATCATGACCTCATCGACCTTGCCGCCGGCAAAACCGGCGGTGGCGCCGTAGAGCACGCCGATCACCACCGCCACGACGCCGGCGAGCAGACCGATGGCCAGCGAGATGCGTCCCGCCATCAGCGTGCGCGACAACAGATCGCGGCCGGTGTTGTCGGTGCCGAACAGGAAATATTGCTGCTTGATCGAGGCGCTCATCGTCACTTCGAGACCGTCGGGCGATTTGCTCTCGATCTTTGTGTCGTCAAAGGCATCGGAACGGTCGAGATAGCGGATGTTGCGGTCGTCGATCGGCCTGGTCGACTTGACGGTGACGAAGACCTTGTTGCCTTCCTGGCGCCACTCCTTGATGTCGGTACGCATGCGCTTGATCGCTTCATCGAGCGCAACCTCGATCATGTCGGCTTTTGGATATGGCGAAAAGCTCGGCGGCGTGCGCACATAGTCGGCATAGATGGTGGTGTATTGATGCGGCGCGAACCAGGGGCCAAAGACGCTGATGGCCGCGATGAAAGCAAGATAGTAGAGGCTGAACATGGCGGCGCGATTTGCCTTGAGACGCGCCCAGGCATCGCCCCACAGGGAGCGGCCGACGACGGCCGAAGCGGTGGCTGCGATGTCAGTCATAGCGCACCCTCGGATCGACGACGGCATACATGAGGTCAACGATGAGATTGAAGATGATGGTGAACAGCGCGATCACCACCACCGTTCCCATCACCAGCGTGTAATCGCGGTTGAGCGCGGCAACGACAAAATGGCGGCCAACGCCTGGAATGGAGAAGATCGTCTCGACGATGACCGAGCCGGTAAGAAGCGCCGCCGCTGCCGGACCGGTGAAGGAGACGATCGGCAGGATGGCGCCGCGCAGCGCATGTTTCACCACTACCGACCAGTCGGACAGACCGAGCGCACGGGCGGTGCGGATATGGTGGGAGCGCAGCGATTCGATCATCGAGCCGCGCATCAGGCGGGCAACGATAGCGATCTGCGGCAAGGCGAGCGTCAGCACCGGGCCGATCTTGTTGATCAGAGCGCCATCGCCCCAGCCGCCGATCGGCAGCAGCTTCCAGGTCAATCCGAACAAAAGCTGGATCACAGGGGCGATGACGAAGGTCGGAATGGTGCTGCCGGCGGTCGCCAGCGCGATCACCGAATAGTCGGCGAGCTTGTTCTGGTTGAGCGCGGCGATCGTGCCGAGAACGCTGCCGAGCAGCAGCGCCAGAATGAGCGCCGAGGCACCGAGCTGGACCGAGATCGGCAGGCCCTTGGCAAACAATTCGCCAACCGTGAAGTCCGGCATGTTGTAGCTCGGGCCGAAATTGCCGCGCAGCAGATTGCCGAGATAGTGGACATATTGCAGCCAGAGCGGATCGCCCAGGCCGAACTGCGCATCAAGATTTGCCTTGATCTCGGGGCTCAGGCCCCGCTCCTGGTTGAACGGGCCGCCTGGCGCGACGCGTATCAGGAAGAACGCCGTGGTCACGATGACGAACAGCGTCGGGATGGCGGTCAGAAGCCGCCGGAATACATAACGCAGCATCGGCGCCCCGCTTCGGCCAGAGCGACACGCGTCCATGCGGACGCATAACCACGCTCCAGCGCCTTCAAATCTTCGCATCGTGTTTGCCGAAAATCGACCACGACTTTCGGACCGATGCGACGACCGACCGGACCATCGCGCCCCCGGAAGAGAGCGCGGCGATCCAGCCAAGGATGATTGTCATTCCTTGGAGATGAAGCGCGACGGATGCACATCCATCACGTTGTCGACGAAGCCTTGAAGCTTCGGAGAAACGATATCTTTGTAGCTAAAGTAGAGAAGCGGGATGTTGCCGACGTCGTCGACGAGGATGCGCTCGGCGTCAGCGAGGTCCTTCATGCGTTCTTCGGGTTTGCCGCCGGCGGCGGCCGCCTTGTCCATGGCCGCCTCGTATTGCGGGCTGTTGTAATTCGAATAGTTGTTGCCGCTCGCCTTGCGGGAGATGCCGAGGAAGGTTTCCGGATCCTTGTAGTCGGCGATCCAGGCGGCGCGCGCCACGTCATAGTCGCCCTTCTGCTCGAGGAAGGAGTAGTGGGTCTTGGTGTCGGTGTTGACCATGGTGACTTCAATACCGAGCGGCTTCAGCTGCTCCTGGATGGCCACGGCGGTGTTCTTGTGGTTTTCCGAGGTGTTGTAGCGGATTTCCATCTTCAATGGTTTCTCGGGCGTATAGCCGAGTTTCTCGAGGATCTTCTTGGCTGCGTCCTCGCGGTCGATCTGCGACATGTCCGCGTACTTGGCCACTGCCGGCGTGTAGCCCGCAATGCCCGGAGGCACCATCGAATAGCCGGGCAGCATTGAATTCTGCCAGACCTTTTCGGCGAGGAAGTCGCGGTCTATCGCCATCGAGATGGCGTTGCGTAGCTCAACATTGTCCCACGGCGCCTTGTCGGTCTTGATCGCGTAGTAGTAGGTGCCGAGATACGGCCCGACTCTTATCTGGTCACCGAACTTGGTCTTGAGGTCGGCGAGCTGTTCGGTCGGGAGATCGTCGTAGCTGTCGAGTTCACCTGCCTCGAAGCGCTTCATCGCCGACGAGCGATCTTCGGTCGGGATGTAGTTGACGGTGTCGATCTTGACGCTTGCCGCGTCCCAGAATTTCGGATTCTTGACCAGTTTCATATGGTCGTTGGGAACCCACTCGGCCAGCGTATAGGCGCCGTTGGAGACCAGATTGCCCGGCTTGATCCAGTCGGCGCCGAGCTTGTCCATTGAGGCCTTGTTGACCGGATAGGTCGCCTGGTGGGTCAGCATCTCCAGGAAATAAGGCGTCGGCGCCTTGAGCGTGACTTCCAGCGTGTTGGCGTCGACCGCCTTCACGCCCATATCCTCGGGCTTGCCCTTCTTCGTGTTGACGTCCTCGGCGCCCTTCACCGGATAGAGCATCGAAGCGTATTCGGCGCCGGTGGCCGGATCTTCCAGCCGACGGAAGGCGAAGACGAAGTCTTCAGCCGTCACCGGGCTGCCGTCCGACCACTGGCCGTCCTTGCGCAGCTTGAACGTGTAGACGGTGCCGTCATCCGATACCGTCCAGCTCTCGGCGGCGCCCGGGATGAGGTTCGCGTTCTGGTCCTGCATGACCAGCCCCTGGTACAGGTCACGCAAGATATTGGCTTCGTAGACCGTGGAGGTCTTATGCGGGTCGACCGACTCCGATTCGGCGGCGGTGCCTCTGTTATAGACGACCTCGGCGAAAGCCGGCGCAAGGAAGGCGCCAGCAGCGAGGGCCATGGTTGTGGCGAATACTGTCGCCTTCAGCATGTTTTTCAGCATGAAGTTCTCCCTGTCGAGACGGCCCTTTGGCGACGCCTCTGAGTGTTGTCGCCCTGAAACCGATCGATGGCCTCTTTGAGCGCGCCGCCGGTTCCCTTTCCGTCGGCTTGGTGCCCAGACAGTAACGCGGAGATTTTTTATTTCAACAGACTCTCGGGGTCACCCAAAGTAAGGCCTCCGCACGACAGCCAGACCGCCGATCGAAACCATGAGCCGCCGCCCCCCGTTCTTCTCGCCGCGAAGCCTTCGCTTCGGGCAAGGTACCTGCATTCATTTGCAGTTCGCCAAAACCTTAATGCGTTCTTAAGCAACCTTCGGTAACATCTTTAACTGGCCTCTGTACGTCTTCCACACATCTTTGATGGGCGAAGGACATGGATAAGATAGAAAGTAAAATAAACTTCAAAATGAAGCAAAATATACGCGGATTTAGCGAAAAACTACTTCAATTGAGAGAACGATCCGGGACCACCGCAGTCGAATTCGCATTTCTTTCGCCAATTTTTATCCTGCTTCTGCTCGGAATGGTTGCATACGGTATCTATTTCGGCGCAAGCAATTCGGTCCAGCAAATTGCTGCGGACGCCGCGCGCACCGCGATTGCCGGGCTAAACGAAACCGAGCGTCAGACGCTGGTTGCCAGTTTCGTCGCCAACAACGCCGGCGGATATCCGTTCGTCGATTCCGCCAAGCTGACCTACCAGGCCAAGGACAGCACCGCCGATGGAAACCAGTTCGTCGTGTCCATCCAATACGATGCGCGCAACCTGCCGATCTGGAACCTGTTGCCCGCCCTGCCAATGCCGGGAACCACGATTTCACGCAAGTCGACGATAAGGATCGGAGGCATCTGAATGTCGAAGTCCTTGCAGCGGAGAATCGGCGGGATCCTGCGATCGATGTTCGGCGATCTCAGGGCGAACTTCGCCGTGATGACGGCGCTAAGCGCGCCGGTCGCGCTGGCGGCGGCGGCTTTCGCCATCGACGAAGGCTCGATCTATGTGGAGCGCCGGGAAGCCCAGGCAATGACCGACCTGGCGGCAATCACGGCGGCCTCGAACATGACCAACATCGAGGCCGCAGTGGTGACCACGCTCGGCGACAACGGCATGCCGGGTATAATTGTCAAGAAGGCAGGCCAGACAGTCGTTCCCACTCTCGGAAAGACCGTCGTATCGGTCACCCCCGGCCGATATTCGGCGGCATCGTCGCTCAGCGTGGGAAAACGCTTCGAGGCCGGCAAGACGCCCTACAACGCTGTCCATGTCGCCCTCAACAAGATTCCCGCCCGCTATTTCGCCAGTTCGCTTATTCCGACCCCGGTCATCGGCACCGAGGCCATCGCCAGCATGACGCCGCAGGCGATGTTCTCGATCGGGTCCAGGCTTCTCAGCGTCAATGGCGGCATTCTCAACGCGCTTCTCAGCGGGCTCCTGGGCGGCAACATCTCGCTCAGCGTCATGGACTACAACGCGCTGATCTCGGCCGACGTCAATGTGCTTTCGTTTGTCGACGCCCTTGCGGTGCAATTGAACCTGACAGGCGTGTCCTATTCGGACGTGCTGGCGTCAAAGGCGACGGTCGGCCAGATCGCCACCGCCATGGCCAATGTTCCGGGGGTTGGCAGCGCGGCCAAGCTCTCCCTTCAGACGATCGCGTCCAAGGCCACCAGCACGGTCAAGATCCCGCTCAGTCATCTCGTCGATCTCGGCTCCGTCGGCCAACTGGGCCTCGGACAAGAGTCGGCAGGCCTTTCGGTCGGCGCAAGCGCCATGGGAATGCTGAGCGCTGCCGCGGCACTGGCCAACGGCTCGAACCAGGTCCAGGTCAACCTCGGAGCCACCATCCCCGGACTTACCTCAACCACCCTTGCCATCGCCATCGGCGAACCCATGCAATTCTCGCCATGGCTGACAATCGGCGAGAAAGGCGCCGTGGTGCGCACAGCGCAGACGCGGATCAAGCTGCTGGCGTCCGTAGGCATCGGCAACGCCGCCCTCGGCGGCGGCGTCAAGCTCCTGTCGGTCAATCTGCCCTTGCATGTGGAAGTGGCCTACGCCGAAGCCAAACTGACCGATATAAGTTGTCCAACGGGGCGTCCGGACAGCTTGAAGGTTACCATAGAAGCACGGCCGGGCGTCGCCGCGCTACACCTTGCCAACAGCGACGCCGACGGCAGTTCCTCCGCCTTCGCCGATTTCAGCAACCCGCAGTCGTTCTCCGATGCCACGATCGCGGCGGTAGAGGTGAAGCTTCTGTTCCTTACCCTCAATCTGCTGGGAGTGAACGGTTCTTCGGCACTTGCGATCACCAACAACGATCCGACGACGTTGACCTTCAACAGCACCGACATCGCCAACAAGACGATCAAGACCGTCTCCACGAAAAACCTGACGCAATCCCTCACCACCTCGCTCGTCAGCAATCTGTCGCTTTCGGTCAGCGCGCTGGGCCTCGGCCTTGACGTGACCGCCCTGCTCGGAGCGGTGAAGCCGGCGGTGGTGACGCTGCTGAATGGCGTGACCGCGCCCGTCGACGAGTTGGTCTACAACGTACTTGCGGCACTCGGCGTGCGCGTCGGCGAGGCGGATGTCCGGGTCGTCGGCGCGACCTGCGGGCGCTCCGTGCTCGTCCAGTAGTCCGGCCGTCAGTCAATCCGCCCGACGAAGCAGCCCAAAGGCGGCAGCGCCAGTCCGGCTTCTTCGAGAACGCCGGCAGGAGAGCCGGCGGCGTCGACGGCGAGAGCAACCACCTCGACACCGCCCAAATCGGGCGGCAGCGCCCAGCCTGCCGGCTCACCGGCGAAATTGAAGACGCAGAGCAGCCTTTCGCCATCACGCTCGCGAATGAAGGCCAGCACGTCGCCCCCGGCATCGAGAAAGCGGATCGAACCGCTGATCAGGGCCGGATGGCGCTTGCGCAAGGCAAGCATCGAACGGTAGGCCGACAGCACCGAGTGATCCTTGCCGTTCTGGACGTCGACGGCGCGGCTGCGATGGCCTGCCGGAACCGGAAGCCACGGCTTGCCTAGGGAAAAGCCGGCATTGTCGGCGCCGGCCTCCCAGACCATCGGCGTGCGGCAGCCATCCCTGCCCTTGACCCCCGGCCAGAAGCGGATGCCGACCGGATCGCGCAGATCCTCGAAGGCCAGTTCCGCCTCTTCCAGTCCGAGTTCCTCACCCTGGTAGAGACAGATCGATCCGCGCAGGCAGGACAGCAGTACAATCGAGAACCTCGCCACGGCATCCGGATCGTCGCCGGGTCTTGTCCAGCGGCTGACATGGCGCACGACATCATGGTTGGAGAAGGCCCAGCAGACCCAGCCATCGGCGACGGCAGCCGCGAACGCCTCGACGCAGCCGCGCACATGCGCGGCCGAGAATTGCGGCCCGAGCAGGTCGAAAGTGTAGCACATGTTGAGCTTGTCGCCGCCGGAGGTATAGGCGGCGAGCGTTTGCAGCGAGCGAGTTTCGTCACCGACCTCGCCGACGGCGGCGCGGCCTCCATACTCGTCGAGCAGCGCCCGGAAGCGCTTGAGGAAAGCGAGGTTTTCCGGCTGTGTCTTGTCGAACAGATGTTCCTGATAGAGATAGCTATTGGTTTCAGCGTTGGTGCCGGCGACACTTGACGCCAAGGGCGGATTGCTGCGTAGCCAGCGGTCATGGACATAATAGTTGACCGTGTCCAGCCGAAAGCCATCGACGCCTCGTTCCAGCCAGAACCGCACCGTGTCCAGAAGCGCATCCTGGACCTCGGGATTGTGGAAATTCAGATCCGGCTGCGAGGCCAGGAAATTGTGCATGTAATATTGCCTGCGGGTCGAGTCCCACTCCCAGGCCGGGCCGCCGAAGAGCGATAGCCAGTTGTTGGGCGCGCTGCCATCGGGCCTGGCGTCGGCCCAGACATACCAATCGGCCTTGGGATTGTCGCGGCTGGCGCGGCTTTCGACGAACCAGTCGTGCTTGTCGGAGGAATGCGACAGCACCTGATCGATGATGATCTTCAGGCCGAGCCGGTGGGCTTCGGCAACCAGCGCATCGAAATCCTCTGATATGCCGAACATCGGATCGACCGCGCAGTAATCCGACACGTCGTAGCCCATGTCGGCCATTGGCGACTTGAAGAAAGGCGACAGCCAGACTGCATCGACGCCAAGCGAAGCAACATGAGCAAGCCGCGACGTGATACCCTTGAGATCGCCGCTGCCGTCGCCAGTCGTATCCTGGAAGGAACGCGGATAGATCTGGTAGATGACGCAACCGCGCCACCACTCGGTCTTCTCGTCGGCCATCACGCACCCTTCCCGGCACGGGCTGTGCCGGCCCTGCGCTCAATCATGAAATTCACACTGCGGCCCGGCAGCGGCCGTGCAGAGCCGATCGCCTGCGTTTCGATCGCCTGGCGCCACTCGAACCCTTCGCGCGCCGGCAAGGTGAAGACACATTGGCGGCGGTCGCCGTTGACCATGACGGCAAGGCGGCCGCCTCCGGTATCGCCGAGCAGCATGACGAGCCGGTGTCGCGAGGGATCGTTCCAGTCCGCTTCGCCAAATGGCGCGCCGGTCTCGGTCAACCAGGCGACGTCGGGAATGTCTGACGCATCTGCCGCCTTCCCGGTCAGAAAATGCGTGTCCGAGAGCGCCGGCACGGCGCGGCGCAGCGTGGCGAGCAAGACCGCGTATCCTTCCAGCGCCCGGTCGCGTCCAGCCCAGTCGAGCCAGGTGATCCCGTTATCCTGCGCATAGGCATTGTTGTTGCCCTTCTGCGTGCGGCCGAATTCGTCGCCCGCCGTCAGCATGATGGTGCCGCGCGAGGCAAAGAGCGTGGCCAGCAGCGCGCAATGGTCATCGAAGCGGGCCTTGGCGACAGCCGCGTCCGATGTGGTGCCCTCGATACCGTTGTTCCATGACAGGTTCTCGCTGTGGCCGTCCCGGTTCTGCTCGCCATTGGCGTCATTGTGCTTGTGCTCGTAGGCGACGATGTCGGCCAGCGTCATGCCGTCATGCGCGGCGATGAAATTGACGGAGCGGCCGGTGCGCTGCCCTGCCCTGCCGAACACATCGGACGAGCCGGCAAGCCGTGTCGCCAGCGTGCCGACCATGCCTGCATCGCCGCGCCAAAAGCGTCTGACATCGTCGCGATATTTGTCGTTCCATTCGAGGAAGGGCGGGGGGAAATTGCCGAGCTGGTAGCCGTCCCGCCCGATATCCCAAGGCTCGGCGATCAGCGCCCGGTCGCCAAGAACCGGATCGTTCCGGATAGCTTTCAGCAACGGCGCATCGGGATCGAAAACCCCTTCGACACGGCCCAGAACAGGCGCCAGATCGAAACGGAAGCCATCGACGCCGGCATGGCCGACAAAATGGCGAAGCGTATCGAGGACCATTTCCTGGACAACCGGATGGTCGCAGGCAACCGTGTTGCCGGTGCCGGTGTCGTTGGCCAGCCCGCCGTCCGCCGCGTGCCGGTAGTAGGCGCGGTTGTCGAGGCCGCGCAGCGACAGTGTCGGCCCCAGCCTGTCGCTTTCGCCGGTATGGTTGAACACAAGGTCGAGAATTGTGCCGATGCCCGCCTCACGCAGCATGGCGACAGTCTGCCGCAACTCAGCCAGCCCGCCGGGCGCAAGACGCGGGTCGAGCGCCATGAAGGTCACGGGATTGTAGCCCCAGGCGTTGCGCAGCCCGAGCGGCGGCAAATGCCGCTCGTCGATCGATGCGGTCACCGGCATCAGTTCGACGGCGCCGACACCGAGTCTTTTCAGATGCTCGACAATCACCGGATGAGCGAGTGCTGCAATCGTGCCGCGCTGTTTTTCGGGGATGTCCGGATGCAGCATGGTGAAGGCGCGCACCGGCACTTCATAGATCAGTCCGCCGGGCCGGAAGAGCGGCGGCAAGACAGGCAGCGGTTTCGGCGAAGCGCCGGCAATCGCCTTCGGCATCAGCGGAGCGGTGTCGGCGCCCTCGCCTCGACGCGCAGCGAGCCTGCCGTCATAGGCATAAGGCCTGTCGACCTCCAGGGCATAGGGATCGACGAGCAGCTTGTCGGGATCGAACCAGAATCCGCGCTCGGGCGCGTAGTCGCCGTCGGCGCGGAAGCCGTATCGCGTGCCGGCGGCAAGGCCGGCGACGAAAAGCGCATGAACGCCCTCGCCTTCCGGCTGGAGTTCCTGCCGGTCGAGCTCGCGGTTTCCCTGCTTGTCGAAGATCGAGACCCAGAGCTTGCTGGCCGATGACGACCGGGCGGCAAAGCGGATGCCTTCGTTGGTGATGGTTGCGCCGAGCTGGCTCACGCGAACCAGCCTTGCGGTGCATTGCCGCAAACGCTCGGGATTGGCCGAGGCCGCCTCCACTTCGTCATCCCAGGGCGAAGCAGGAGCGAAGCTCCGTCGCGAAGACCCAGGGATCCATGCCGTAACCTCGATCGAAGAGTGCAACGGAGCAGAATTCTGCACCGTAACGGCGCCCTGATGTCACGGCATGGATCTTGGGGTCTGCGCCGCGTCGCTTCGCGCCTTGCTCCGCCCCAGGATGACGAAGCGATAGGCGTTTTGGCCAATCTCCAAAGCCTCAAGTAATGACGCTCGGCTTGTTACGGCCGGTGTGGCTCTTGATGCCGGCAATATCATCGGCCGCCGCGATCAGATCGGCCAGCGCTTCCTGCGTGTCGAGATCGTGCCTCGACTTGTCCGGCTCGTAGCGCTCGATATAGACGCGGATCGTCGCGCCCGAGGTGCCGGTGCCGGAAAGGCGGAAGACGACACGTGATCCGCCTTCGAATAGCACCCTGATGCCCTGGTTCTTGCTCACCGAACCGTCGACCGGGTCATGGTAGGCGAAGTCGTCGGCGCTGGCGATTGTCATGCCGCGCACGCTGGTACCGGGCAGCGCACCAAGCTTGGCGCGCAATTCGTCGACCAGTGCATTGGCGCGCTCGGTCTCGACTTCCTCATAGTCGTGGCGCGAGTAGTAGTTGCGGCCATAGGTCGCCCAATGCTCGGTGACGACCTGCCTAGCGCTTTCGCCGCGCGCGGCCAGGATGTTGAGCCACAAAAGCACGGCCCACAGGCCGTCCTTTTCGCGGACATGGTTGGAGCCGGTGCCGGCGCTTTCCTCGCCGCAGATCGTCGCCATGCCGGCATCGAGCAGATTGCCGAAGAATTTCCAGCCGGTCGGCGTCTCGTAGATGCCGATGCCGAGTTTTTCCGCGACGCGGTCGGCGGCACCGCTGGTCGGCATCGAGCGGGCTATGCCTTTGAGGCCGTCTTTGTAGCCGGGCGCCAGGCGGGCATTGGCGGCGAGCATGGCGACCGAATCGGACGGGGTGACGAAAATGCCCTTGCCGATGATCAAATTGCGGTCGCCGTCGCCATCGGAAGCGGCGCCGAAATCCGGCGCATCCGGTCCCATCATCTCGTCATAGAGATGCTTGGCATGGACGAGGTTTGGGTCCGGATGGTGGCCGCCGAAATCCGGCAGCGGCTTGAAATTGCGGCAGGTGCCGTTGGGCGCGCCAAGCCGGTTTTCGAGGATCTCCTTGGCGTAGGGGCCGGTCACCGCATGCATGGCGTCGAAGCGCATGCGGAAGCCCGACTTGAACAATTTGCGCAACGCGTCGAAATCGAACAGGCTTTCCATCAGCTCGGCGTAGTCGGCAACCGGATCGATGATCTCGACGGTCATGCCGCCTGCCTCGACCGTGCCGATTCTGTCGATGTCGATCGGCTCGACATCGGCGATCTTGAAGCTCGAAATCGCCTTGGTCCTGGCGAAGATCGCGTCGGTCAGCTTTTCCGGCGCCGGACCGCCATTGCCGGCATTGTACTTGATGCCGAAATCCTCGTGCGGGCCGCCTGGATTGTGGCTCGCCGACAGGATGATGCCGCCGAACGTCTTGTATTTGCGGATAACGTGCGAAGCCGCCGGCGTCGACAATATGCCGCCCTGCCCGACCATCACCTTGCCGAAGCCGTTGGCCGCCGCCATGGCGATGGCCTTCTGGATGACTTCGCGGTTGTAGAAGCGGCCGTCGCCGCCAATCACCAGGGTCTTGCCCTTGAAGCCGTCCAAGGCGTCGAAGATCGACTGGATGAAGTTCTCGGCATAGTGCTCCTGCTGGAACACCGGCACCTTCTTGCGCAGCCCGGACGTGCCGGGCTTCTGGTCGGGATAGGGTTTGGTGGCGACGGTGCGTATCATGCGTCAGGCAGCCCTTTTTGAAAGCAGCAAGCGGTAGAGTTCAACGTATTTTTCGGCGCTCTTGTCCCACGACACATCGGCCTTCATGCCTTGCTTCTGCATCGAGGTCCAGACGGTAGAGGCGCCGTGCGCCTCTACGAGGCGGCGGATGGCGTGCAGCAAGGCGCCGCCATTGTTGGGCGCGAACTGGAATCCGGTCGCGACGCCGGCCGAGACGGCTGCCTCATTGGCGTCAATGACAGTGTCTGCCAGGCCGCCGGTGCGGGCAACGACCGGCACACAGCCGTAGCGCAGGCCGTAAAGCTGCGTCAGCCCGCAAGGCTCGAAGCGCGAGGGAATGACAATGGCATCGCAACCGCCCTGCATGGTGTGGGACAGGCCCTCGTCCCAGCCGATAACGACGCCGACACGGCCGCGATGGCGGGCTGCCGCGGCGAGCAGCGCGCCTTCGAGGCCGGCGTCGCCGGATCCCAGGATGGCAAGGCGCGCACCCGCCGCGACTATGCCGTCGACGACGGCCGCCAATATGTCCATGCCCTTCTGCCAGGTCAGCCGGCTGATGACGCAAACGATCGGACTGTCGTCGCGGTCAAGGCTGAAACGATCCTCGACGGCAACCCTGTTGGGCGTTCGCGCCTGCAACGTCCTGGCTGTGTAGCTGGAGACCAGATGCGTGTCGGTTTCCGGGTTCCAGATCTCGGTGTCGATACCGTTGACGATGCCGTGGAGATCGGTGGAGCGCATGTTGATCAGGCCGTCGAGGCCCATGCCGAATTCCGGCAAGCGGATTTCCTGGGCGTAGGTCGGGCTGACCGTGGTGATCGCCCAGGCGGCCTGCAGGCCGGCCTTGAGGAAGCCGACACCGCCATAATATTCGACGCCGTCGAGCGCCATGGCCACCGCGGGCAGGCCAAGCTCGCCGAAGATGCCGGCGCCGAACCGGCCCTGGAAGGCGAGATTGTGGACGGTGATCATCGACGGCGTGCCGACCGCCTTGCCGTAGCGCATATAGGCCAGCGCCATCGCCGACTGCCAGTCATGAGCATGGACGATGTCGGGCTTGTAGCCGGAGATGGCGCCGCCGGCGATGTCGCCGCCAACCTGGCTCAGCGCCGCGAAGCGCCGCCAATTGTCCGGCCAGTCGGCGCCGCTCGCGTTGCCGTAGGGACCGCCGGGGCGGTCGAAGAGATGCGGCGCGTCCAGCACGAACAGGTCGAGCCCGGCGATCGCAACGGCATGGACCGAAGCCTTGCCTCCCTGCAGCAGCGGATATTGGTGAACGGCTTTCTTTTTCTTGAAGGCATCCATCACCTGGGGATAGCCGGGAATGAGCGTGCGCATGGTCACCCCCTTGCCGGCAAGCGCGACCGGCAAGGCGCCGGTCACGTCGGCAAGCCCGCCTGTCTTGATCAGCGGGAATATTTCGGGCGTGACCGACAGAACCTGCATGCGATTACGATCCCAGCCTGTCGACCATATCCTGCGTGATGAGGCAGATGCCCTTTTCGGAAACGCGGAAGCGCTTGGCGTCAAGAGCAGGATCCTCGCCGACCACGAGGCCCTCCGGTATCCTTACGCCATGGTCGATGACCACACGCTTCAACTTTGCGTTCCGGCCGACATGACAGTCCGGAAGCATGACGACTTCTTCCAGCGTCGAATAGGAATTGATCCGCGCGCCGGTGAAGATCAGGCTTCTTTTCAGTGAAGCTCCCGAGACGATACAGTCGCCCGAGACGAGCGAGGACACGGCCGAACCGCGGCGGCCATCCTCGTCATGCACGAACTTTGCCGGCGGCTTCAGCTCGGCATAGGTCCAGATCGGCCAGTCGCGGTCGTAAAGGTCGAGTTCCGGTGTCACGTCGGTGAGGTCGATATTGGCCTCCCAATAAGCGTCGACGGTTCCGACGTCGCGCCAGTAGGCCTCGTTCTCGGCGGTCGAGCGCACGCAGGATTTGGCGAAGCGATGGGCGATCGCCTTTCCGTGCTCGACGATATAGGGGATGATATCCTTGCCGAAATCGCGGCTTGAGCCCGGTTCTGCGGCATCGCGGCGCAACTGCTCCATCAGGAACTTGGTCTTGAAGACATAGATGCCCATCGAGGCCAGCGCGAACTCCGGTTTGTCGGGAATGCCGGGCGGGTCGGCCGGCTTTTCAACGAAGGCGATGATGTTGTCCTTGGCATCGACATGCATGACGCCGAAGCCGGTCGCTTCCATGCGCGGCACTTCGAGGCAGCCCACGGTGACATCGGCACCGGCGTCGACATGCTGGCCAAGCATCAGCTCGTAGTCCATCTTGTAGATGTGGTCGCCGGCAAGGATCACCATGTATTCGGGCCCGTAGGCCTCGATGATGTCGATGTTCTGGTAGACGGCATCGGCGGTGCCTTCATACCATTGCGTTTCCGATACGCGCTGGCTGGCCGGCAGGATGTCGAAGCTCTCGTTGCGCTCAGGGCGCAGGAAGTTCCAGCCGCGCTGCAAGTGCCGGATCAGCGAATGCGCCTTGTACTGGGTGGCGACGCCGAGGCGGCGGATGCCTGAGTTCAGCGCATTCGAGAGCGCAAAATCGATGATGCGCGTCTTGCCGCCGAAATAGACCGCCGGCTTGGCGCGCCGGTCGGTCAATTCCTTGAGGCGGCTGCCGCGCCCGCCGGCCAGCACATAGGCCATGGCATCGCGGGCCAGCGGCTGGGTTCGTTTTGTCTCTGCCATTTTCTACCCTCCCAATTTACTCAGTCCGGAAATAACTCAGTCCGGAGCAAATTCGAGCATGATCGTCGACAGCGGCGGCAAAAGCATCGTCGCCGATATGCTTGCTCCATCCGCCCGCGCCTCGACGACGCCATCATTGCCCTTGCCGGAACCGCCATAATCGGCAGCGTCCGTGTTGATGATCTCGCGCCATTTGCCGGCCTGCGGCAGCGGCACGCGGTAATTGTCGCGCGGCACCGGCGTGAAATTGGAGATGACAGCAACAGGATTTCCGTCCGGCGCGCTGCGCAGCCAGGCAAACACCGAGTTCGCGCTGTCGTCGACGATCAGCCAGGAAAAGCCCTCGGGCTCGCAGTCGCGCCCATGCAGGGCCGGGCGCGAACGGTAGAGATAGTTGAGATCGCGCACCGTCTGCCAGACACCGCGATGCAGCCGGAAATCGAGCAGGTTCCAGTCCAGCGCGCGCGCCTCGCTCCACTCGCGGCGCTGGGCGAATTCCTGTCCCATGAACAAAAGCTTCTTGCCGGGGTAGCCCCACATGAAGGCGTAGTAGGCGCGCAGTGTCGCGAATTTCTGCCAGTCGTCGCCGGCCATCTTGTTAAGCAGCGTGCCTTTGCCGTGCACGACTTCGTCATGGGAGAGCGGCAGCACGAAATTCTCGGAGAAGGCGTAGACCAGGCCGAAGGTGATGTCGTTGTGGTGATGCTTGCGGAAGATCGGCTCCTTGGAGAAGTACTCCAGCGTGTCGTGCATGAAGCCCATGTTCCACTTGAAGCCGAAGCCCAGTCCGCCTTCATGCACCGGCTGCGAAACCTTCGGCCAGGAGGTCGATTCCTCGGCGATCGTCATCACGCCCGGATGGTGGCCGTAGACTTCCTTGTTCATCCTCTGCAGGAAGCTGACTGCTTCGAGGTTTTCGCGCCCGCCCTTGTCGTTGGGAATCCATTCGCCGGCCTTGCGTGAATAATCGAGGTAGAGCATCGAGGCGACCGCATCCACGCGCAAGCCGTCTACATGGTATTTCTCGGCCCAGAACAGCGCATTGTTGACGAGAAAGGAGACGACCTCGCGCCGGCCGAAATTGTAGATCGCGGTGTTCCAGTCGGGATGAAAGCCCTTGCGCGGGTCGGCATGCTCGTAGAGCGCGGTGCCGTCGAACTTGGCCAGACCATGCTCGTCCACCGGGAAATGCGCCGGCACCCAGTCGAGGATGACGCCGATGCCGGCGCGGTGGGCGCCGTCGACGAAACGGGCAAACCCATCCGGATCGCCGAAGCGCGCCGACGGCGCGTAGAGACCGGTCGTCTGGTAGCCCCAGGACGGATCATAGGGATGTTCGGAGATCGGCATGAATTCGATATGGGTGAAGCCCGTATCGACGACATAGGGGATCAGTCTATGCGCGAGTTCGTCCCACGACAGGAAGCTGCCATCGTCGTTGAGCTGCCAGGAACCGGCGTGCACCTCATAGATAGATACCGCTTCGCGCCTGTGGTCGGCATTGCGCCAGAAATTGCGGTGCGCCTCGTCGCCCCATTCATGCGCCGGCGGAAGTGCTGTCACCGAAGCGGTGGCCGGGCGCAGTTCGGACCTGAAGGCAAACGGATCCGCCTTGAGCGGCAGCCGCACGCCGTCGGGGCCGATGATCTCGTATTTGTAGGGCCGGCCCGCACCGATATCGGGAACGAACAATTCCCAGATGCCGGTGTCGCGGCGGTCGCGCATCGGGTGCCGGCGGCCATCCCATTCGTTAAAGTCGCCGACGACAGAGACGCGCTTGGCATTGGGCGCCCACACCGCGAAATGCACGCCGGATGCACCCTCGTGATCGATCAGATGCGCGCCGAGCTTGTCGAACAGCCTGAGATGCGATCCTTCCGCGATGTAGTAATCGTCGAGCGGCCCAAGCACCGGACCGAAGGAATAAGGGTCGGTCAGCCACCAGTCACCGCCGGCGTTCCTGGCGTGATAGCGTAGCGGCTGGCGTTTCCTGAGCGACAGTCTGCCCTCGAAGAAACCGCCGTCGTCGCGCCGCGACAGTTCGCCCACCTTCTTGCCGGTCAGCGTATAGGCGGTAATGGACTCCGCATGCGGAACGAAGCAGCGGGCGACAAATCCCTTGCCTGCCTCCTGCACGCCGAGGACAGCAAACGGATCGCCATGCGTACCGGCGACAATCGCCGCGACATCGCCGGCTGGCGCCAGTCCGTCCGGCCCGCTTGTCGCAGCGGTCACGCGCGGCTTCCTCATCAGGCAGTGTCCCTCCCCGGCACCAAATGTTTGTTTTTAGTGGAATTTTGAATTCGACATTCGCGTTGCCGCCTGGCGCGCTCCTCTGCGGTGCGAAGGTCAAACTCACCCCACTTGCTCGTGGCCTATGCAATCATATCAAACGGGTACGTTCCAGATTTCTTTCGCATATTGACGGATGGTGCGATCGGAAGAGAACCAGCCGACGCGCGCGACATTGCGGATCGCCTTGGCGTACCAGTCCGGGCTGTTGCGCCAAACCGCGTCGACGGCGCGCTGCGCGTCGGCATAGGCATCGAAATCGGCCGCCACCATGAACCAGTCGCTCTGATAGAGACCGTTGATCAGCTCACGATAACGCTCCGGATCGTCAGGCGAGAAGACGCCCGACGAAACAGCGGCCACCGCTTGCGCCAGTTCGGGCGATCCTTCGATCACGGATCGCGGATTGTAGCCGTTGCCGCGCCGCTCGGCGACCTCGGCGGTGGTCAGGCCGAAGATGAAGATGTTGTCGTCGCCGACGCATTCCTTGATCTCGACATTGGCGCCGTCGAGCGTGCCGATGGTCAGCGCGCCGTTGAGGGCAAACTTCATGTTGCCGGTGCCGGAGGCTTCCATGCCGGCGGTCGAGATCTGTTCGGAAAGGTCGGCCGCCGGCATCATGATCTCGGCCAGGCTGACATTGTAGTTCGGCACGAACACCACTTTCAGCAGGCCGCGAACGGCCGGGTCGCGGTTGATGACCTTGGCGACATCATTGGCGAGTTTGATGATCAGCTTGGCGTTGTGATAGCTCGGCGCCGCCTTGCCGCCGAAGAATTTTACGCGAGGCATCCAGTCGCGCTCGGGATGGGAGCGGATCTGGTCGTAGAGCGCGATCGCTTCGAGGATGTTCAGGAGCTGCCGCTTGTATTCGTGGATGCGCTTGACCTGGATGTCGAACAGCGCCGAGGGATCGACCTTGATGCCGAGGCGGTCGGCAACGAGATTGGCGAGCCTCACCTTGTTCGCCCGTTTGACGGCGGCGAATTTCTCGCGGAAAGCGGCGTCGTCGGCAAAGGCGTCGAGACCCTTGATGGCATCGATGTCGTCCATGAAGCGGTCGCCGATCGCCTCGCGGGTCAAAGCGGTCAGGCCGGGATTGCACTGGATCAGCCAGCGCCGCGGCGTGATGCCGTTGGTCTTGTTGTTGATGCGGTCCGGATAGAGCTTGTGAAGGTCGGCAAACACCGTCTGCTTCATCAATTCGGTATGCAGCGCCGAGACGCCGTTGATCGAGTGCGAGCCGACAAAGGCCAGATTGCCCATGCGCACCCGGCGGTCGCCATTCTCCTGGATCAGCGAGATGCGGCTGATCTGTTCGCCGGAGAACTGGTCGGAGGCGCGTGCCTCAAGCAGCACCTCGGCGTTGATGGCGTAGACGATCTGCATGTGGCGCGGCAGCAACCGCTCGAACAGCGGCACCGGCCAGCTTTCGAGCGCTTCGGGAAGCAGCGTGTGGTTGGTGTAGCCGAAGGTGCGCCTGGTGATGCTCCAGGCAAGGTCGAAATCCATGCCGTGGACATCCATCAACAGGCGCATCAACTCAGGCACCGCGATGGCCGGATGAGTGTCGTTGAGATGGATCGCCGCCTTGTCGGGCAGCGATTGCAGGTCGCCATACTGGCTGAGATGGCGCTGGAGAATGTCCTGCAGCGATGCGGTGGAGAAGAAATACTCTTGCCGCAGCCGCAGCTCCTGCCCGGCTTTGTGGGAATCGGCGGGGTAAAGGACGCGCGACAAGGCATCGGCCTTGTTGCTTTCGGCCAGCGCGCCGATGTGGTCGCCGGCGTTGAATTTGTCGAGCAGGATCGGATCGATCGGCATGCCGGACCAGAGGCGCAGCGTGTTGACGCGCTTGGCCCGCCAGCCGACCACCGGCGTATCATAGGCGACGGCGAGCACATGTTCGGTCGGCTTCCAGACATGGCGCTCGAGGCGGCCGTCCTTCGAGGTGATCGATTCCACCGAGCCGCCGAAGCCGACCTCGAAGGAGCGTTCGCGCCGCTCGAACTCCCAGGAATTGCCGTGATCGAGCCAGGTCTCGGGCAGCTCCACCTGCCAGCCGTCGTGGATTTCCTGCCGGAACATGCCGTTGGCGTAGCGAATGCCGTAGCCATGCGCCGGGATATCGACAGTCGCCATGCTTTCCATGAAGCAGGCGGCGAGGCGGCCGAGACCGCCATTGCCAAGGGCCGCATCCGGTTCGAGCGCGGCGATGAGGTCAAGGTCGACGCCAAGCGACGACAGGGCTTCGCGCATATTGTCCATCAGGCCGAGATTGGAGAAGGCGTCGCGCATCAGGCGGCCGATGAGGAATTCGAGCGACAAATAGTAGACGCGCTTTTCCTGCTGGGCGTAAGCCTCTTGCGTCGCCTGCATCCAGTGATCGACGATGCGGTCGCGCACCACCTTGATCGACGCGGTGAGCCAGTCGTACTGGGTGGCGACGGTGGTGCCCTTGCCGACCCTGTATTTGAGGGCCAGCAAGACTTCGTCAGCAAGGGTCTTGGGATCGGGGATTTCGAGAAAGGGGGCTTCGGATGTCATCGCGCGTGTCATGTCGCCTCTCGTGCGGTTGCCATGATCATACCGGCTTTCACCATTCCTCCCAGCCCATGCTAGCGCATATGGCCATATGTTCAATCGATTTAGGCAGCCACGGGGCAAGGTAGCCCTGCGGCAATTTGGCAATTCAGGCCACCCGCAAGCGCCTCAGGCAGCGAGCGCTGCTTCAGGCGGCAGCTTGGCTCCGGTCATGAAGGCGACAGCGTCGGACATCGTATATTGCTTGGGATCGATGACGCAGAGGCGACGGCCCAGCCGATGGATGTGGATGCGGTCCGCCACCTCGAAGACATGCGGCATGTTGTGCGAGATGAGCACGATCGGCAGGCCGCGCTTCTTGACGTCGAGGATCAGCTCGAGCACGCGGCGGCTCTCCTTGACGCCAAGCGCGGCCGTCGGCTCGTCCATGATCACCATCTTCGAACCGAAGGCGGCGGCGCGCGCCACCGCCACGCCCTGGCGCTGGCCGCCCGAAAGCGTCTCCACCGCCTGGCTGATGTTCTGGATGGTCATCAGGCCAAGTTCGGTGAGCTTGTCGCGGGCGCGCTTTTCCATCGCCGGCCGGTCGAGCATGCGCAGCCATTCGCCCAGAAGGCCCGGCTTGCGGATCTCGCGGCCGAGGAACATGTTGTCGGCGATCGACAGCGCCGGCGACAGCGCCAGGTTCTGGTAGACGGTTTCGATGCCGGCTTCGCGGGCCTCCATCGGCGATTTGAAGGCGACGGGTTTGCCTTCAAGCCGGATCTCGCCCTCGTCGGGCACGGCCGCGCCGGAAATCGCCTTGATCAGGGACGACTTGCCGGCGCCATTGTCGCCGATGACGGCAAGGATTTCGCCGGGATAGAGGTCGAAGTCGGCATTGTCGAGGGCGGTGACACGGCCGTAGCGCTTGACCAGGCCGCGCGCGGTGAGGATGGGTTCCTGGGTCATGGCTATGCCGAAACCTTTCTGATCCATTGGTCGATCGCCACGGCGCCGATGATCAGCACACCGGTAAGCAGCACTTTCCATTGCGGATCGGCGCCCAGCATGTTGAGGCCCATCGAGACGACGCCGACGATCATCGCGCCGAACAGCGTGCCCAGAATTGAGCCGCGGCCGCCGAACAGGGAAATACCGCCGATCACCGTCGCGGTGATCGCCTGCAGATTGTAGTCGGTGACGGCGGCGGACGGCGAGATCGAGCCGTTGCGGCCGATGGAGACCCAGGCGGCAAAGGCGGCGATCAGCCCGGCCAGGGTGTAGACCGTCATCAAGACCTTTTTGGTCTGGATGCCCGACAGCTTCGCCGCCTCCTGATCATCGCCAACGGCGTAGACATGGCGGCCCCATGCGGTGTGATTGAGCACGTACCACAGGATCAGAACAAGCACTACCGTGGCAATGACGCCGAGCGTCAGCACCGCCGTGCCGACCTTGAAGCTCAGGGCAAACAGATGCAGCAGCGGCGCCTGGGTGTTGACGTCGGTGTCGCGGATCGTCTCATTGGCCGAATAGATGAAGTTCGTGGCCATGACGATGTTCCAGGTGCCCAGCGTCACGATGAAGGGCGGCAGCTTCATGTAGGCCACCAGCACTCCGTTGAGCAGCCCGCAGGCCGCTCCGGCGGCAAGCCCGATTGCCACTGCGAGCACGCTCGGCATACCGTAGCTGACCGCGCAATTTCCCATGATCACAGCCGAGATCACCATGATCACGCCGATCGACAGATCGATGCCTGCGGTAAGGATGACCAGCGTCTGCGCGGCCCCGAGAATGCCGACGATGGCGATCTGCTGCAGGATCAGTGTCAGCGTGTAGGACGAAAAGAACCGCCCTCCGATCGTCATGCCGAAGATGATGATCGCCAGAACCAGCACGATCAGCGGCACCGCGGCCGGCGTTGAATGCAGGAAATGCTGGATGCGCTTGACGGCCGATTTGTGCTCGTCAAAAGCCGCAACGCTTGTGTCGCTACTCGAGAGAACCTTCTCGAATTCCTGAGCTGCCTGAGCCATGCTTCCTCCCCGTCTGGGCCTCAGCCACGCGCTGACACCCGTCCACGCCCTTCCGGTCTGTCGCCGGGATTGTTTCGCGTATAAGTCGTCCATCGTCCACCCGAAGCGGCCGGGGATCAAGTCCCCCCGGCCGATCGGTTCTATTGCCGGTCAGACCAGCATCAGCCCCAGCACTTGGCGAGGCCTTCCTTGGTGTCGATGGACTTCACGCCGTTCGCGGGCTTGTCGGTCACCAAATTGACGCCCGTGTCGAAGAAATCCTTGCCTTCGGTCGGCTTTGGCTTGGTCCCATCCTTGGCGAAAGCGGCGATCGCCTCGATGCCGAGTGCGGCCATCTGCAGCGGATATTGCTGCGAGGTCGCACCGATCACGCCTTCCGTGACCGACTTCACGCCGGGGCAGCCGCCGTCGACCGACACGATCAGCACCTGGCTTTCGAGACCAACAGCCTTGAGCGCCTGATAGGCGCCGACGGCTGCCGGCTCGTTGATGGTGTGGATGACGTTGATGGTGTTGTCCTTCTGCAGAAGGTTTTCCATCGCCTTGCGGCCACCTTCCTCGTTGCCGTTGGTCACGTCGTGGCCGACGATGCGCGGATCGTCCTCATCGCCGATCTTGTTGGGGTCCTTCACATCGATGCCGTAGCCCATCATGAAGCCCTGGTCGCGCAGCACGTCCACCGTCGGCTGCGAGGGCGTCAGGTCGAGGAAGCCGATCTTGGCATCCTTGGCCTTGTCGCCAAGCGTCGCGGCGGCCCAGGCGCCGATCAGCTTGCCGGCTTCGAGATTGTCGGTTGCGAAAGTCGCGTCTGCTGCGTCGATCGGATCGAGCGGCGTGTCGAGCGCGATCACCAGCAGGCCGGCGTCACGCGCCTTCTTCACCGTCGGCACAATGCCTTTGGTGTCCGAGGCGGTGATCAGGATACCCTTGGCGCCGTCGGCGATGCAGCTCTCGATCGCCGCCACCTGGCTCTCGCTGTCGCCGTCGATCTTGCCTGCATAGGACTTCAGGTCGACGCCAAGCTCCTTGGCCTTGGCGGTCGCGCCTTCCTTCATCTTGACGAAGAACGGGTTGGTGTCGGTCTTGGTGATCAGGCAGGCGCCGACGCCGGCGGCCGATGCAGCAGAGGTGAACGCCATCAGGCCCAGCCCGGCCGCCGCAAAAACGGTGGACTTCAGTAGTGTTGTCTTGGTCACGATTTTCCTCCCAGTGGAACCATTTTCGGACACCGGCCAACCGGTCTCCGCACAGGCGCCCTGACGAATTCTCCCAGCGCGGGCGCCGTCGTCAACAGACACCAGCCCGGAGTTCCTGTCAATAATTAAATCACTCTTATTTATTATTGACAGCCTTGCATCGTTCACTCATTCTGGCCCAAAAGCATTGAGGGGAAACGACGGGAGGAACAGGGTGGAGACCGGCATTGCGAGGCACGGTTCGCCCGAGGCAGCCGAAAGCCAAATTCACCGCGGCACCAACCAGAGCGGCATGCGGGACCACAATGAGCGGCTGGTGCTGTCGTTGGTGCGCCAGCACGGCAGCCTGGCCAAGTCCGACATCGCCCGCATGACGGGGCTTTCGGCGCAGACGGTGTCTGTCATCATGCGCGAACTCGAGCAGGATAGCCTGCTGGTGCGCCAGGCGCCGCTACGCGGCAAGATCGGCCAGCCCTCCATCCCGATGGCGCTCAATCCTGAAGGTGCCTTCTTCATCGGCCTGAAGATCGGCCGGCGCAGCGCCGAACTCGTACTGATCGATTTCCTCGGCAATGTGCGCTCGATGCTGCAGCACTCCTACCGCTATCCAGCTCCGCGCGAGACGGTGGAGTTCGTCACCTCCGGCATGAAGAAGATGCGCGGGGAGCTGACCCCGGCGCAGGACAAGCGCATTGCCGGACTTGGCATCGCCATGCCGTTCGAGCTGTGGAACTGGGCCGACACCGCCGGTGCGCCACGCGACATCATGGATGAGTGGCGCCACCGCGACATTCGCGCCGACATCCAGGCGCAATGCGAATTTCCCGTCTACCTGCAGAACGACGCCACATCGGCTTGCGGCGCCGAACTGGTGTTCGGCCAGGCGGGTGCTGCGCGCGACTTCGTCTATTTCTACATCGGCGCCTTTGCCGGCGGCGGTATCGTGCTCAACGGCCGCCTGTTCGGCGGACCGACCGGCAATGCCGGCGCGCTCGGCTCGATGCCGGTGCCGGGACCCGACGGAAAGCCGACCCAGCTCATCGACGTGGCATCGATCGCCATGCTGGAAAAGGCGCTCAACGCGCGTGGCGTCGAGGCCTCGCATCTGTGGACATCGCCGCAGGACTGGGGCGAGATCGGCGTCGAACTCGACGACTGGATCGCCGGCGCCTCCGAGGCGCTCGCCTATGCCATTGTCGCGGCGGCCTCGGTCATCGATTTCGAGGCGGCGGTGATCGACGGATGGATGCCACTGACGGTGCGACGGCGCCTCGTCGATGCCGTCGTCGTGGCGGTCGGCAAGATCGACTGCGAGGGCCTGAAGCTTCCGGCCGTGCGCGAGGGTACGGTCGGCATTCATGCACGCGCGCTGGGCGGCGCCAGCCTACCGCTTTCCGAGCGCTTCCTGATCGGATCGACCACGATTTCCAGGAGCACCTGAATGCTGATCGGCATCCCGGCGCTGCTCGGCCCGGAGCTCCTGGCGACGCTGCGTGCCATGGGCCATGGCGATGAGATCGCGCTTGTCGACGGAAACTACCCGGCCGAAGAGCAGGCACACCGGCTTATCCGCGCCGACGGCCATCATCTCATTCCAATGCTCGATGCCATATTGAGCGTGTTGCCGGTGGACGACGCCGTGCCGGAGGCGCTGTTTCGCGCCTCGGTCAAAGGCGATCCCTCGCTTGCCGATCCGGTTCAT
The DNA here is from genome assembly GCF_000350085.1 of Mesorhizobium metallidurans STM 2683. GTDB lineage: Bacteria > Pseudomonadota > Alphaproteobacteria > Rhizobiales > Rhizobiaceae > Mesorhizobium > Mesorhizobium metallidurans. The sequence continues at coordinate 15,397 of NZ_CAUM01000035.1, read as the reverse complement.
CGCGAAATGGAGGCGATCTGCGCCAACCGCGCGCCGGGCCACAAGGTGGTTGCGCTGGCCGGCGCCGACTTCTATGGACGCGTCAGGTCCGCGCACGCGATCATCGCGACAAGCGAGCCCAGGCTCTACGCCAACATCATCATCCGCAAGGGCGTGATCTATCCGCCGGAGAACAGGAAATCATGATCCTTTGCTGCGGCGAAGCCCTCATCGACATGCTGCCTCGCGCCACCACGGATGGGGAGCCGGCCTTTGCCCCCTATGTCGGCGGCGCGGTGTTCAATTCGGCCATCGCGCTTGGCCGGCTCGGCGCGCCCGCCGGGTTCTTTTCCGGCCTGTCGTCGGACCTGTTCGGCGGCCAGCTCCGGGACGCGCTGGGGGCAAGCAAGGTCAGTTCCACCTATGCACACACATCGCCGCGGCCGACCACGCTTGCCTTTGTGCGGCTCACCAACGGCCAGGCGACCTACACTTTTTATGACGAGAACACGGCCGGACGCATGCTGACCATCGAAGACCTGCCGGAGCTCGGCAGCGAGATCGAAGCCATGCTGTTCGGCGCCATCAGCCTGATCTCGGAGCCGGCCGGAGCGGCCTATGAGGAGTTCATGCGGCGCGAGCATGAGCGCCGCTTGATGATGCTCGACCCCAACATCCGGCCGAATTTCATCCCGGACAAGGCCAGGCACCTCAGGCGCATCCGCTCCATGATGGCAATGGCCGATATCGTGAAGCTGTCGGACGAGGACCTGAACTGGTTCGATGAAGCCGGTTCGCATGAGGACGTCGTGCGCAACTGGCTGGACCGCGGCCCGAAGCTGATCGTCGTCACCCATGGCAGCGAAGGCGCGGTCGGCTATACCAGGGAGCACAAGGTCACGGTCATGCCGGACAAGGTCACGGTGGTCGACACGGTCGGCGCCGGCGATACTTTCAACGCCGGCATCCTGGCCTCACTGCACGAGCAAGGCATGCTGTCGAAGACAGCTATCACCGAACTATCGAAGGAGGCCATCCACAAGGCTTTGACGCTTGGCGCCAAGGCAGCGGCGGTGACGGTATCGCGAGCCGGCGCCAATCCGCCATGGCGGCATGAAATCGCCTGAGCAGGCAGAGAACCCTGAAACAGCACCGACTCCGCGATCACTTTATGTTTCGCAGGATCGGAAGGATGCGATTGAAAGGCCTGGCAACGACTCGCGAAGGCCGGATTTCCGCCATCTTGCCAAGACAGGCTCGAAAACAGAGGTAACAGGCTGCGACACCTAGGCAATTCGCCGTTTAGCCGGTTCGGCTTTCTCGGCCGACCCAAGTCTGGTACCAGCGGCCAATTATCTGGCTAACCCGCCGACCATCTGGCTAGAACGAGGCCGACATGCAGTTCATCGATCTTGGCGCGCAGCGCGAACGCATCCGCGACCGGCTGAAAGCGGCGATCGACCGCGTCGTCGACGACGGCCGCTACATACTCGGGCCAGAGGTCACTGAATTCGAGAACAAGCTTGCCGCCTATGTCGGCACCAAGCATGTCGTGGCTTGCGCCAACGGCACCGACGCGCTGCTGCTGCCGCTGTTTGCGGCCGGCATCGGCCCGGGCGACGCGGTGTTCGTGCCGAGCTTCACCTTCGCCGCCACGGCGGAGGTGGTGGCATTGGCCAAGGCCGAACCGGTCTTCGTCGATGTCGACCCCGAGACCTACAATATCGACATCGCCAGCCTCGAGGCGGCGATCGCGATGATCAAGAAGGAAGGCCGGCTTAAGCCGAAGGCGATCATTCCGGTCGACCTGTTCGGGCTCGCCGCCGACTACGAGGCAATCATGGCGATCGCCAACCGTGAAGGACTGTTGGTGATCGAGGATGCCGCCCAGTCGATGGGTGGCGCCATCGACGGCGAGATGTGCGGCGCGTTCGGCCATGTCGGCTCGACCAGCTTCTACCCGGCCAAGCCGCTCGGCTGCTATGGCGATGGCGGCGCGATGTTCACCAACGACGATGCGCTGGCGGAAAAACTCCGCTCCTTCGCTTTCCACGGCAAGGGCGAGACGCAATATGACAATGTCCGCGTCGGCATCAATTCGCGGCTCGATACGCTGCAGGCGGCGATCCTGATCGAGAAACTGGCCATTCTCGAAGACGAGATGGTCGCCCGGCAAGCGGTTGCGAAGCGCTACGCCGAGGGCCTGGGCGACATCGTCAAAGCGGCGCGCAACCTGGATGGCAGCCGCTCGGCCTGGGCGCAATACGCGATCGAGACGCCAAAGCGCGACGGTCTGAAGGCCCATCTCGGCGAAAAGGGCATTCCCTCGGTCATCTATTACGTGAAGCCGCTGCATGCCCAAGTCGCCTATCGCGACTATCCGCGCACGCCGACAGGCCTTGCCGTTTCGGAAGAACTGCCGAAGCGGATTCTCTGCCTGCCTATGCATCCTTATCTGAGCGAGGCCGACCAGGACCGGATCATCGAGACGATCCGCAACTATATCGGCTCGAATTCGGCGCACGTTGCTGCCGCATAGGGCATCTTGCTGCGACGACGCGCTTTCCCGGCACCAGCGCATGGCGGAGGCCGCCCTTCCCTTCCGAAATCTCAGGTCTTGGCGGCCTCAGGCTCGTCCGTCATAATTGCGATGATCGCCGACCAACATCAGTAGTCACCGCTGAGGTCATCGAAAAACGCCCTGTCTGCCGCAAGGCCGGTGTCCGGGTAAGCCGCGATTTTCGCGCGCAAAGGCTTCACCCGCTCCCACAGAGGGATCGCCTCCTCGATACGGCGCAATTCGTTCTCCAGGGCCAGCTTCACGGCAGCCGTTTTGTTCAACCCCGTGCGCGCCGCCAGCTTTTCGGCAAGCGTGTTTATCTCTTCACTGCGAATGTTGAGCGGCATTGCCAATGCTCCTGTGTGTAGACGTAAACACGGCGATGCCAACGTATGGCGGCAACTGCCCGTCAGGAGAGCATGAGGTTTTGTGGACGGCGGATGATGGGGTGCCATGGATCGTGACGCGCGGTTCAGGCAGATTTATGTTTTGCTCGGCGATTCCTGCAGGGCCACCGACACTATGGTCGTCAGGTTGGTCCGGCTACCTTGCCGCTGGCAATAAAATGCGGGTTGGCGAAATCCTCGTCGTCGCTCTGGTCGCGCTTGCCATAGGTGAGCGGCTGGCCGTCCAGCGTGCGCGTCAGGCCGCCGGCCGCGCGCAGCACCGCATCGCCGGCCGCCGTATCCCACTCCATGGTGCGGCCGAAGCGCGGATAGACGTCCGCCTCGGCGGCGGCGACGAGGCAGAATTTCAGCGACGAGCCGACCGAGACGATCTCGGCGGCGCCGAGATCACGGATATAGGCTTCGGTTTCCGGCGTGTTGTGGGAGCGGCTGGCGACGACGGTCAGCGGCACCACGCCGCTTCTCGCCGAAATCGGCTGACGGCCGACGATCTGGTAGTCGTCATCGATCTCGATTGTTTCGGCCCTGCCCGGCCGTCCGGAAAAGAAACGTCCGGTGCAGGGCGCGAGGACGACGCCGACCTCCGGCACGCCATCGCGGACAAGCGCGATGTTGACGGTAAAATCGGTCCGGCGATTGACGAATTCCTTAGTGCCGTCGAGCGGATCGACCAGGAAGAACGCATCGCCGAGATCCGGCGGCATGATGCCGGCAGAAGCGTCTTCCTCGGCCACGCAGGGGATATCGGGATATGCCGCGCGCAGCCCGGTGAGAATGATCTTCTCGCTTTCGCGATCGGCTTCCGTCACCGGCGAAGAGTCGGATTTGCGGTCGACGGCGCAGCCATCGTGAAAGACGCGCATAACCTCGCGGCCAGCCGCCAAGGCAAGATGCTCGAAAACATCGAGCATCCGCTCGTCGTCAGATGCCGCCGCCGCTGTCGTATTGGTCTTCGGCAATGTCACGCTCGTTCAGCCAGAGTTCCAGGGCCTCTACCATCTCCTCGGCCGTTTTGCCGAGCGTCCTGAGATGGATTTCGGGATTTTCCGGAGCCTCGTAGGGTGAATCGACGCCGGTGAAATTCTTGATCTCGCCATTCAATGCCCGCGCATAGAGACCTTTCGGATCCCGCCTGGCACATTCCTCGAAGGGCGTGTCGACAAACACCTCGACGAACTCGCCATCGGCCATCAATTCCCTGGCCATGCGCCGCTCGGCGCTGAACGGCGAAATGAAGGAGACGATGACGATCAGCCCGGCGTCGGCCATCAGGCGCGCCACTTCGGCGACGCGGCGAATATTCTCGACGCGATCGGCGTCGGTGAAGCCGAGATCGCGATTGAGCCCGTGACGAACATTGTCGCCATCCAGGATGTAAGTGTGACGCCCGGTGGCGAACAGCTTCTTCTCGAAGAGGTTGGCGATGGTCGACTTGCCCGATCCCGACAGCCCGGTGAACCAGAACACGGCGGACCGCTGGTTCTTCATGTCGGCGCGGCCGCGCTTGCCGACATCGAGGGACTGCCAGTGGATGTTTTCGGCGCGGCGCAGCGAGTGCAGGAGCATGCCCGCGCCGACCGTGGCGTTGGTGATGCGGTCGATCAGGATGAAGGCGCCGGTCGTGCGATTCTCGCCGAACGTATCGAAAGCGATCGGCGCCCGCGTCGAGAGGTTGCAGATGCCGACCTCGTTCATTTCAAGCGACTTGGCAGCCTCATGGGCGAAGTCGTTGACATTGACGCGATATTTCAGGTCGGTGACGGTGGCGCTGGTCTGGTCGGTTTCCGTGCGCAGGATGTAGGAGCGGCCCGGCAACAGCGCGTGCTCGTCGAACCAGACGATGTTGGCGGCGAACTGGTCGGCGACCTGCGGCCGCGCCGCCGGCGATACCAGCATGTTGCCGCGCGAGACCTCGACCTCGTCGTCGAGAACAAGGGTGATGGCCTGGCCGGCCACCGCCTGGTCCAGATCGCCGCCATGCGCGACGATGCGCCTGACGTGAGACGATTTGCCGGATTTGGCGACGACGACCTCGTCACCTTGCGACACCGAGCCGGAAGCGATCGTGCCGGCAAAACCGCGAAAGTCGAGGTTGGGACGGTTCACATACTGCACCGGAAAACGGAACGGCAGCTCGACCGCGGCCTCGTCGACGGAAACGGTTTCCAGGTGCTCGATCAATGTCGGTCCGGAGTACCAATCCGTCTTGTCGGAGCGGCTGGTGACGTTGTCGCCATAACGGGCGGACATCGGGATCGGCACGATCGTCTCGAAGCCGAGCTTGTGCGAGAACTGCCGATAGTCCTCGATGATGCGTTCGAAGACGGCCTTGTCGAAGCCGACCAGATCGATCTTGTTGACGGCCAGAACGACGTGCCGGATGCCGAGCAGCGAGGCGATGATCGAATGGCGCCTTGTCTGGCGCAGCACACCCTGGCGGGCGTCGATCAGCACGATGGCCAGATCCGCGGTCGATGCGCCGGTGGCCATGTTGCGCGTGTACTGTTCATGGCCGGGCGTGTCGGCAACGATGAATTTGCGTTTCGGCGTGGCGAAGAAGCGATAGGCGACATCGATGGTGATGCCTTGCTCGCGCTCGGCCTCGAGGCCGTCGACCAGCAGCGCGAAATCGATGTCGTCGCCGGTCGTGCCATGCTTGCGCGAGTCGCGCTCGAGTGCGGCGAGCTGGTCCTCGAAAATCTGCTTGGTATCGGACAACAGGCGGCCGATCAGCGTCGATTTGCCATCGTCGACCGAACCGCAGGTCAGGAAGCGCAGCAGCGACTTCTTTTCCTGTGCCGCCATGTAGTCGCGGACGCCGTCAGTGGGGGCGAGGCTCTTGGCCAAGATGTGGCGCATGCTCAGAAATACCCCTCGCGCTTCTTTTTCTCCATCGAACCGGCTTCATCGCGATCGATGAGGCGGCCCTGGCGCTCGGAGGTGCGCGCAGTGAGCATCTCGCCGACAATGGCCTCCAGCGTGTCGGCATCCGATTCGATCGCGCCGGTCAGCGGATAGCAGCCAAGGGTGCGAAAACGCACCAGGCGGTTCTCGACCGTCTCGCCGGGCTGCAATTGCATGCGCTCGTCATCCTTGAGGATGAGCATGCCGTCGCGCTCGACGACCGGGCGTTCCTTGGCGAAATAGAGCGGCACGATCGGGATATCTTCCTGCAGGATGTATTGCCAGATGTCGAGCTCGGTCCAGTTCGACAGCGGAAAGACCCGGATCGATTCGCCTGAGGCGATGCGGGTGTTGAAGATCTTCCACATCTCCGGCCGCTGGTTCTTCGGATCCCATACGTGCTGGGCGTTGCGGAAGGAGAATATCCGCTCCTTGGCGCGCGACTTCTCCTCGTCGCGGCGGGCGCCGCCAAAGGCTGCATCGAAGCCGTATTTGTCGAGCGCTTGGCGCAGCGCCACGGTCTTCATCACATGGGTGTGGGTGTTCGAGCCATGGTCGAAGGGATTGATGTTGTCGCGCACGCCGTCTTCGTTGACATGGACCAGAAGGTCGAAGCCGAGCTTTTGCGCCATCTGATCGCGAAAGGCGATCATCTCACGGAACTTCCAGGTCGTGTCGACATGGAGAAAGGGAAAAGGCGGCTTGGCGGGGTAAAACGCCTTCATCGCCAGATGCATCAGCACGGACGAGTCCTTGCCGACGGAGTAGAGCATGACCGGCTTGGCGAAGACTGCCGCGACTTCGCGAAAAATATGAATGGATTCGGCTTCAAGCCGCTGCAGATGCGTCAGCGTGATGTTCATGGACTGTGAGCGTTCTCTCGTGCCATCCAGACCTTGCATCGATGCATCGGGCGCAATTCACAGCCGCCCGGCTCAGCTTCACTTCTGGACAATCTTGTTTTCGTGCAGGCGTTCTAGCAGATCGCCATTGTCTATAACAATGCAAGACAGGCCTGCCGCAAAGTGCTTCGGGAATGAATCTTCTACTCAAGGCCCGGAACCCGGAAATTCCTACTCACCGGGCGGACGGGCTTGGTAGGCCGAGAAAAATATTGCCTATATGGGCGGAACGAGCGTCAATCAGTTCGGCGCAATGCACTGACGCATGAACGACACTGCTGATTTTTAACGATGGCCTGTCTCCGCCGGACTATCGAAAATCAATCTCAGCCGCTATACAGGTTCCCGCAAATCGGCCACCGTGCGTGGCGTCACGTGCGTGACATCCTGAAGATCGTGCACCGGCCACGGTCAAACCAGATCCCCAAAGACCCTTGCAGAATGCGACTTAAAACCTTGAGCTGGCTTGCATCGATAAAACAGCAATTCACACCGTCGCGGGTCAATATTTACTTCTCCGTTCTCTGTTTCTTTTCTCCTCCCGTTTTGGGATCGGTGGTCAGCTTCGTATTCAATGGCGGTGGTCTGTGGTCGACCTTGCTGGTTGCCCTGAAGAGACGGCGCTTCAATGTCGATCGGCCGATGGTCGCCCTCACTGTCGCGATCTATGCCTATTGCGGCGCCATTATTCTTGCTTCCATCGTCAACAATTCGATCGTGACGGATGCGGCGCAGCTTGTGCCACTGATCACCTTCCTGTTTTTCCCCTTCTCATATTCGGCCTGGAGCATTTCGCAGAAACCCACCCTTGCACGCATCATCATACTCAGCAGCATGGCCGCCTGCTTCGGCGCATTGCTGCTGACAGGCATCCAGTACTATTGGCTGGGCATGGAAAGGGTCGAAGGGGGCGCTGGAAATCCGATCGTGTTCGCGACAGTCGTCTGCCTGAGCGTCATGGTATGCATGGCTGGCGCCTTGTCGGGCATCGAAAGGAACCGAGGCCTTCTCGTCTGCGCGGCGCTGGCCGGGACAATCGCCATCCTCTATTCCGGTTCGCGTATCATGTGGCTGGCGATGCTGATCGCAGGTATCGCCGTGTTGCTGATCCACCGGCGGAAGCTCAGGAGCAGGAACGCTCGTCGCCTGTTGCTGGTATCTGGCGCGGTCGGTCTCGCGATCGCTGCCCTTGGATTCCAGATAATATTGGAGCGCGCCGAGTTCCTCCGCTCCGACTGGGAGGCACTCATTGCGCATGGCGACCACAACACCGCCTTGGGATTTCGCGTTGCCATGTGGCAAATCGGCCTCGACGCATTTCGCGAAATGCCGTTTTTTGGACATGGGGTGAGAGCCAGCGGGGCTTTGATAAAACAGGGATTTCTTGACCAATTCGGCATGGACAAAGGCTTCAGCCACTTCCACAACGGCTTTCTGACCGCGTTGGTGGAAGCGGGCATTGTGGGAGCCCTGGCGCTGGCGTCGATATTTGCCGTTGCCGCCAGAAACGCAGCCAGGGTGCTGCGCATGAGTGTCGATCCGATCGAGCGGTTCGGCGCCACCATGATCGTCATTGTCGTGATTACCTATCTCACAGGCGGAATGGTCGGCATTCTGGTCGGTCATGATATTCTGGATTCGGTGCTGATGATCTTCCTGGTGTCCGGGACCTATCTTGCGTCGGGACGCACCCTTCCGACCATGGACGAACCGACGCCTCCCGCGGCATCGACGGTCGTCGGCTAAGGCGATGAAGGTGTTGGTGACAGGCGCCACGGGATTTATCGGGCGCCTTGTCGTGCAGCAGCTTCGCCAAGCCCGGATCGAGGTTCGGATCGCCTCCCGGCGCCCGGAGCCCGGCGCGGCATATGACGTCGTCCAGCTGCCGGATTTCAACGCGCCCGCGCAAGCCTTCCTGGCGATCACGAAGGACGTCACGCATGTCGTTCACTGCGCCGGGCTGAACAATGATCGGGGCAGTGCAACCGAAGCCGACTATCTGAATGCCAATGCCGAACTGACCCGCCAGCTCGCACGCGCCGCCGCGGCGCAGGTCAGCGGACGCCTGGTTTATCTGTCGTCTATCAGGGCCGCGACCGGCCCCGATTTCAGCGGAACGATCGACGAAGACATGGCCCCTGCCCCGCAATGCGCCTATGGGCGTTCGAAACGCAAAGGCGAGATCAGGATGCTGGACGCCTATACTTCGTCCGGCCGCCGCGACGCCACCGCGCTGCGCCTGCCGCCGGTCTACGGATCCGGCATGAGGGGAAGTCTGGCGATACTGATGCGCCTGGCCGACACCGCCTTGCCGTTGCCCGCAGCCACCCTGGCAGGCGTCCGTTCATTGATATCGTCCGAGACGGCGGCACGAGCGGTCTTGCATTTGCTGACCCGTTCAGGCCCGCTTCGCCCGGTCTATGTCGCAAGCGATCTGTCGCCAATTTCCATCGCGGCCATCATCGAAGCCTTTCGGCAAGGCTTCGGGCGACCGAAGCGCCTGTTTGCCTTGCCTGCCGGCCTGATGCAACCAGTTGCGTCGTTGCTGGGCAAACGCAAATTCTGGGACGGCTTGAGCGCGACGCAGATATGCGATCCGTCGCTGCTCATTTCGGCGGGCTGGTCGCCTGAAACCGATACATTTCAACGGCTGAGCGAAGTAGCGCGGAACTCCAAAGCGCGGCGCGTTTGAACGGATACAGGCGACGCGCTTTGGATTCCTTTCTTCATGCATGTCGTGATCGCAAAACCGCTGCGCACTTTTGCGCGACATGCATTAACTTCGACCTGCTCAACCTCGATAGAACGTTCCCAGCATGATCCGGAGATCAAGAGCGAACGACGATGCCTTGAGATAAGCGGCATCGGTTTCGGCACAGAGCGCCGGGTCGGACATGTCGATGGACCGGATCTGGGCCAGGCCGGTTATGCCCGGAAGCAGCGACGACACGCCCAATTCTCTGCGACGTTCGATGAGCTCCGTTTGCGTGGGCAAGCACGGCCTTGGCCCGACCAGGCTCATCTCGCCCTTCAGGACGTTCCAGAGCTGCGGCAATTCATCGACCTTGAACCGCCGCAGAATCCTGCCGACCGCCGTGACCGATTTTGCCGGCGCCTCATGCGTGGGCAATGAGGGCGTTCCCACAACCATCGTTCGGAGCTTGTGGCAGCGAAAAAGCCTGCCATTGCGGCCGACCCGCGTTTGAGAAAAGAGCGCCGGCCCGGGCGACGACAACCGAATTGCCAGGCTGGCAAGCACCAGGACCGGCGAGGTGACCAGCAACAACAGCGCCGCCAATACGAGGTCGAAGATCCGCTTCGCCGCCTTCATGGATGCCCGACAATGCTCCTGTCCAAGAATAAATGCTTCATTCCAAAAAACGCTCAGGCCTCGGGTCAGCCAAAGGCGCAGGCTTTGGATTAGACTGGGTTAGACGCAACTTTTGTTTGTGCATGTCGTTGCCCCAAAACCGCTGCACACTTTTGGGCGACCAGCATCAAACCCGGCCCGCGACGACCGAGAGATATAGCCCAAATGTTCCAAAAGGTGTCTGCCGATAGACACCACTCCTGCGCAACAGGTTCAAGCGGCTCAAGACATTGCCTTTTCGTGACTGTGTGAACAGGCTGAGGCAGGCGGCCGCATCTGTCGTGAGAAGGTCCCGATTGGCGGCCAGGCCATTGAGATTCTCATCTGTCCAACGGGCAAATCCGCCATTCAGCAGATGCTCGAGCCGGGAAAATCGTGCTCGCCATGAAACATTGGCCCCAACCAGATTCGCCTCATGCTGGCGATAGCGTACCAGAGGCCGCGGCTCATAGCGAACAACGCCGCCGGCTGCTGTCACTATGAGATAAGCCCACCAATCGTGACTGACAAAATGCGTTCTTGACGAGGCCTTGGCCAGCAGGTCGCGCGCCACCCGGTTGAGCAGAATCGTGTTGCCGCCGGCGATGCTTTGCACGAGGGCGTTGCGGAAGGACGGCGGCCGCTGGAACAGCGGCGAACAGCCGACCATGGTTCCGGTTTCGGACATGGTCACGGTTCTGGAGCAAAACATAAGCGGGACGGTTGCGTCCCGCGTTTGCATCCAGGAGAGCGCGCTCTCCAGCCTGTCAGGCTCCCAGATGTCGTCCTGATCGCAAAAGGCGTAGCAGTCCGCCTCGATCCGCGGATCGACGATCATCGATCGAAAATTGGCGGCGAAGCCCTGGCGAGGCCCGTCCACCAGCGTCAAGCGACCCTTGTGCCAGCGGGTTTTCCAGGCGTCGACGATGGCGGTCGTGCCGTCGATCGAGCCATCGTCGGAGACCCACAGGTCGATGGCGGAATGCGACTGCGCAAGCAGCGAGCGCAGCTGTTCTTCAATGAAAGCCGCGCCGTCCTTCGTGCCCATCAATATGGCCACACGCTGATCTTGCTTGCTCACGGGCTTGGTGTCGTCTGCAAACGCCTGGGAACGATCATGGGGTTGTTCGCTTCACCCAGCATGTCCAACTGTTTTCGGACTTGTCTGCCGATACGCGTCGCCCGCTGATTTTTCCGCCTCATGAAAGCCGTCCAGCACTGCAAGGGCCGAGACCTTGTCCTGGTTTTTCACCACCGTCTCCAACGCCGTGAGGGCGGCCTTGACCCGCGGCCATTCGATGACATCGGTCCTCAGGCCAAAAATCTTCGAGGTGCTGAGTTCGACGACCTCCTCATTGTCGCCGTTAAGCCTCTCATGAAGTTTCTCACCTGGCCTGATCCCGGTGAACCGGATGGGAATATCCGTATAGGGGCTCTTTCCAGCCATGCGGATCATCGTCTCGGCAACTTCAACGATAGGCACCGGCTTGCCCATGTCGAGCATATAGACGGCATAGTCGTCCCTGCCCTGCCGCAGCGCCGCATCGGCTGCCGACATGATGACGAGGTCGACGGCTTCGGCCACTGTCATGAAATAGCGCGTCATGCGCTGATCCGTAACGGTGACCGGCCCACCGGCCTCGATCTGCGCCTGGAATATGGTCGCCACCGACCCGTTGCTGCCAAAGACGTTGCCGAAACGGACAGCAATGAACTTGGTGCCGGAGTGAAGCCCATCGGCGCGAGACCCGTTTGGCGGAGCCGCGTGCGTTTCATGCAACGCGCTCACGATCTGCTCGGCGGCTCGTTTTGTCATGCCAAGCACCGACGTCGGATCCACCGCCTTGTCGCTCGAGACAAGCACGAATTGCGGAACTCCGCACTTTGCGGCAACCTCGGCACAGACGAGCGTTCCGAAAACATTCGTCTGGATCGCCGAGTCCCAGTTTTCTTCGAGAAGGGGGACGTGCTTGAGCGCGGCGGCATGAAAGATGATGTCGGGTTTGAACTCGCTGACGGCACGCGTCATCTGCCGCCGGTCCGCCACGTCGATGATACGGGCCTTGAGACGATGGTGATCCTTCCCGTCGATATACTGGCTCAACTGGAAAATTCCGAACTCGGAGAGGTCGGCAACCAGAACCGCCTCGGCGCCCAGTTCCAGCGACCGTCTGACCAGGGTTCGCCCGATGGAACCGGCTCCGCCGGTCACCAGGACACGCTTGCCGCGGATGAAAGTGCCAATGCGTTCAATGTCGGAAGGCACAGCTGGACGGCGCAGGATCGTCTCCATCTCGACAGCGGCGAGGACCAGCTTTCCTCTCTGCCCCAGTTCGGAGAACCCCGAGAACTGCAGGACGGCTATGCCATCGTGCCGGGCGACACGGACCAGCTCCGCATACTCCTCGATCTCCCGTCCGGCTCCATTGCCGAAGATCAGCATGTCGAGACTTTTCGTGCCCCTTATGTAGTCCTCCAGAAATTCCGTCAAACGAGGCCGGATCGCCACCACCGGAACCCCCTGGATCCGGGTGCGCAGCGGAGCGTCGTTCTCGATCGCCATGATGCCCGCGATGGAATAATCCCCGGGCTCGGCCGTGCGCGTAAAGCGGATGATCAGATCGGCCTCGCCAAGACTGCCGACGAAGAGGGCTTGCCTGGTCAACCCCTTGTCGGCGGCCCTCTTCATGATGCTCCAACTCGCTCCGTCGCGAAAAAACCGGTAGAAGAGCCGAGGCGCCGATATGATCGTGAAGGACACGAGGAAAAAGACTATGAACTGGCGTTCGTTGATGCCCGTCACCGGCTTGAAGAAACGGAACGCGAGCGATGCGCAATAGAGTGCGACGGTTAAAATCGCGCAGCTCTTCAGGATGTTGAAAAAGTCAGGGGTCGAGGCGAAGCGCCAGACCGTGTTGTAGAGGCCGCAATATCTGAACAGCAAATGGCTGAAAACGACGATGCACGCCCAGGTGGTCAGACCCTCGTAGGAAAAAGCCTCGAACGAGAGGTTGGACCGCGAAAGAACCAGACTGAGCGCGACCGCGACCAGGACCATGACTGCATCCTGGATCATGATAAAAAAACGCCGTATGTCCGGTCGAAGTCCGAATACGGCTTCTACATATGGTGTCATTGGATAGTATGGACTCCTGGCGCGAACGCTCGGCCGTTGACTGACACCGGACCCCTATAGTCCGTAGCCCCTCCAAAGTGTCAATTCAACTGCTATCGGCATAGCGTGGAGTCGCGGGCATCGCCAGATGTTTTTTGGAAGTTCCGCAGGGTAACAGGGTGGAAAACGTGCAATCGACTGGTTCGCTTGCGGTTCGACTTCGGCTCGACATGGTAGATGCCAATGTTCTAATACTAATGTGAATGCAGCCTCAGCTTCATTTGGGTGCGGTCCATTGCCAAATTCGCATGGCGATGGTTATGAAGACTTGGCATTGGCGGCCGAACGACCGCAATGACGAACCCGCTTCGCGCCACGGTGCGACTGTGATACTAGCGCCAAACTTTGTAGGGACGACAATATTGAATGTAGTACGAAGCGCCGCTGCCGATTTCGATCGCGGCCTCAGAATGCGCAGCGTGTGGATGGCGCTGGCCCACGAGGATATCGGCGACCAGCACAAGCGCACGACGCTCGGCCCCGTCTGGCTGTTGATCAACTACCTCGCCTTTGCCGGCACTTTCGTCGTCATGTTCGGCGACAATCGCTCGGTGCCGCATTTTGCCGCCTATGTGGCGACCGGGCTGTTCGTCTGGCTCTATCTCACGGAAGTGATCACCCAGAGCGTCACGCTCTTTAACCGCGAGGAGGGCTTCATCAAGGGCACCACCCTGCCACTCACCGTCTATGTCATGCGCATGACCATGCAATCGGTGATCCGGGCGAGCTATGCGCTGGCCGGCTGCGTTGCCATCCTGCTGCTGGTACGCACGCCACTCACCGTTGACTGGCTTTGGTCGGGGCTGGCGCTCATCATGATCATTGTGGCGACGCCGGCGGCGATCATGATCTTCGCCGTCGCCGGCGCCTTCTTCCCCGATTTGAGCTTCATCGTGCAGAACCTGATGCGCATCGGCATGTTTCTCACCCCGGTATTCTGGATGCACCCAGGCGGGGGCATCCGCGGCGAGCTCTACCGCTGGAACCCCTTCACCTATTTCCTCGAGATGGTACGCCAGCCGGTGACCAATGCCGAATTTCCGGTCACCGCCTTCGGCATTTGCGCAACGATCATCCTCTTCCTATGGGTGTTGGCCACACTGCTTTTAGGTGGCTACCGCAAGAAAATCGTGTTCGTGCTCTGATGGTTTCGATCCGCGCCGACAATCTCGGCCTCACCTACAAGGTTCGCCAAAAGCTGACGCTGGCCCCGCGCGACAGGCGCATGCCGACGGGCGGGCGCATCGAAGGGATGGGCCGGGCCCGCCATGTGACGGCGCTTGAAGGCGTGAGCTTTTCGCTCGAGGCGGGCGATCGTCTCGGCCTCGTCGGCGCCAATGGCGCCGGCAAGACCACGCTTTTGAAGGTGCTCTATGGCATTTACGAGCCGACAAGCGGCACGGTCGCAATCGACGGACGGGTCGATGCGCTGTTCAACATCACCCTCGGCTTCCGCCCCGAGGCCACCGGGCGACGCAATATTGAGCTGCGCGGCCTCATCAATGGCTGGAGCCCCGATGAGATCGGGGCGCGCATGGACGCGATCATCGAATTCAGCGAACTCGGCGATTTCATCGACCTGCCCTTCAAATCCTATAGCCAGGGCATGGGTGCGCGGCTGGCCTTTTCCATCGCCACGAGCTTCGAGCCCGAGATCCTGCTCATGGACGAGTGGATCGGCGCTGGTGATCCGAGCTTCCAAGAGAAAGCGCGGGAGCGCATGGCGAAGTTGGCGGAGAAGGCCGGGATCATCGTGCTGGCGAGCCACAATCACGGACTGCTGCGGAAGACCTGCAACAAGATCCTGGAATTGCAGGAAGCCCGGCTGAAGGCGTTCTGCGGAGCAGAAGAGTGGTTCGACAAGCAGGCCGACACTGCGCCAACCACGCCAGTTCGTGCTTCACGTTGATGGCTTGATCGGCTGGGGAGCGAACGGGGCGGCTCACACGCAAATTCGCCAACGCCGTGAACGGAGACGACAATAGGCCGCCGTTTATTTCGGAGTCTAGACAACTAAAGCGCGCCGCGTTTGACCGAACTCATGCGACCCGCTTTAGGTTGTTGTTTTTATGCATGTCGTAATCGCGAAATCGCTGCACACTTTTGCGCGACATGCATTAG
>NZ_CAUM01000036.1 GCF_000350085.1 Mesorhizobium metallidurans STM 2683 | reverse complement strand
CTCATCGCGGCGACACGGGAAACGAGCGGCGACCTTTTCGGCAAGGCAATGGTCGCCTGGCTTCGGCAGCATGTCCGCTTCGATCACTGCGTGATCTTCGGCTATCGCGGCGCCTCGCGCCCACCGCTGCTTTTCGAGACATTCTCGCCGGCCGAAAGCCACGTCTTCGTGGCGTTGTACCAGGAAGGGCCTTATCTGCTCGATCCGTTCCATCACGCGGCGGTCGAGCGCAAGGAAGGTTTTTGGCGCATGCGCGAACTGGCGCCTGACCGCTTTTATGCCAGCGAATACTACCGCTCCTACTACAGCCAGACCAAACTGGCCGAGGAGGTCGGCTTCTTCGTGCCGCTGCCAGGCAAGGATGCGCTGGTGCTGTCGCTGATGCGGTTGCGCACTGCGGGGACATTCGGAACCGCCGATGCCAGGCTGCTGCGCGATATGGCGCCGGCAGTGATCGGTTTCGCCAGGCTGCGTTGGCCGGCTCTTCCGAATGACGAACCGGCGAGGACGAAACAATACGAAGCGATCGCTCCGACCCATGAGTTCGACCGCGCCCACATCTGGAAGAGCCTTTCGCTGACGCCGCGCGAAAAGCAGGTCGTCGACCTGGTGCTGCAGGGCCATTCCACGGAATCGATCGCCAGAGCCATGCGGATCGTGCCGGGAACGGTGAAGGTCCACCGCCGCAATATCTACCGCAAGCTGAAGATCAAGTCGCAGGCCGGTCTCTTCGCGCGCTTCGTCGAGATCATAGACGCGCGGATCAGTAGTCCATAATTTCGCAATGGCCTTGCTCAAGCGGTTAGCTGGCGACGCCCTCCCATGAGCCGGACACTGCCATCTGCCGGAGCAGGGGCGTTACCCGAAAGATCTCCTTGCCGGTCTGCTCGTGCCAATGGTCGAGCCGCGCGACGATCTTGTCCACCCCTTCGAGGCCGGCCCAGAACATCGGCCCGCCCTTGCCCACCGGAAAGCCGTAGCCATTGACCCAGACGACATCGATGTCGGAGGCGCGGGCGGAGATCTTCTCCTCGAGGATTTTCGCCCCTTCATTGATCAGCGGATAGAGCGTGCGCTCGATGATCTCATCGGCGCTGATGGTGCGCGGCGCGATACCCTTTTCGGCCGCCTTGGCGCGGATCAGCGCTTCGACGTCCGGGTCGGGAGCCGGTACGCGTGAACCGTTCTCATAGAGATAAAAGCCCCTGCCGGTCTTCTGGCCGAAACGCCCTTGTTCGCACAGCGCATCGGCGATCGCGGCTGTCTGGCCGCGCGCCTTGCGGTTGCGCCAGCCTATGTCAAGGCCGGCAAGGTCGCCCATCTGGAACGGCCCCATCGGCCAACCGAAATCGGTGAACGCCCGGTCGATCTGGCTGGGCGTCGCGCCTTCGAGCAACAGCGCCTCGGATTCGGCGCCACGCGCCGCCAGCATGCGGTTGCCGACGAAACCATGGCAGACGCCGACGACGACCGGCACCTTGCCGATCCGCCGCGCCAGCTCGACGACCGTCGCCAGCGCATCGGGGGCCGTCTTCTCGGCCCGCACGATCTCCAGCAGCTTCATGACGTTTGCCGGCGAAAAGAAATGCAGGCCGAGCACATCCTGGGGACGCGAGGTCGAGGCAGCGATTTCGTTGACGTCGAGATAGGAGGTGTTGGTGGCCAGGATCGCGCCCGGTCTGGCCACCGCGTCGAGCCTGCCGAACACTTCTTTCTTGACCGCCATCTCCTCGAACACCGCCTCGACGATCAGGTCGCAGTCGGCGAGATCGTTATAATCCGTCGTGCCCTTGAACAGGCCGAGCCGCTGGCGCTTGGCCTCTTCGCTCAACGAGCCGCGCGCGACGGAAACGGCATAATTCTTGTCGATCGTCGCCAAGCCGCGTTGCAGCGCCTCGCCGCTGGTTTCCAGCAAGGTGACGGGGTAGCCGCCATTGGCGAAGGCCATGGCGATGCCGCCGCCCATCGTGCCGGCGCCGATAACGCCAATGCGGGCGATCTTGCGCCGTGAAAGATCCTTGCCTGGAATCTTTGCCGCCTCACGTTCGGCGAAAAACAGATGCCGCTGGGCGCGCGACTGGTCGCCTCCGACCAGTTTCAGGAACAGCGTGCGCTCCGCCGCCAGCGCTTCGTCAAAGGGCAGCGTGATGGCATTGCGCACTGCCTGCGCGCAGGCGATCGGCGCTTCGAGGCCCCGCGCCTTTTTGGCAAGCTCAGCAGCCTGCTTGTCGAATTCAGGCAATTCGGCCGGATCGAGGCGATCGAGGCGATCGCGCACCGGCGTAAACCGGCCTCCCTTGGCGGCCATGTCCCTGGCGAAACTGATCGCCTTCGCCGTCAGGTCGCTATCGAAGACGGCATCCACCAGGCCTGCGGCGAGCGCCTCGGCTGCACCGATCGGTGTTCCCGATACAATCATGCCGAGGGCTTTCTCTGCGCCGACAAGGCGCGGCAGGCGCACCGTGCCGCCGCCGCCCGGCAGCAGGCCGAGTTTCACCTCCGGCAGGCCGAGCTTGGCGCCCGCATCGGCGACACGGACGTGGCAACTGAGCGCCAGTTCCAGACCACCGCCGAGCGCGGTGCCGTGAATGGCGGCGACCGTCGGCTTGGCGATAGCCTCCAACACGGCAATGATGGCGCGCAGTTCGGGCTGCTGCATCGGCTTGCCGAATTCGGTGATGTCGGCGCCGGCAACGAAGGTCCGCCCGGCACAGGCGATGACGATAGCGGCGACCTCGGGATCGTCCCGCAACGAAACCAGCGCCTGCATCAGCGGCTCGCGGACATGGAAGCTCAGTGCGTTGACCGGCGGATTGTCGATGCTGACGACCGCGACGCCGCCATCCCTGGTAACGCTGACGAAATTGGACAAGCAAAACCTCTCGCAATGATATTGGCCGACCGCAACCGCGCGACAGGACTTACAGCGCCTATGTCCGGATGGGAACCGGATGTTTTCCGGCAGGACAGGTATGCTCGATTGGCACTGGTCGACCGGAATTGAAGCCGCCTCAGCGCAGCGCCTTCTGCCCACCCGCAGCCGTAATCACACCCACAATAATCAGCCCCGTCAGCACCAGCCGCACTCCGGCGCTTACACCGAATGTGTTGAGCATGGTGAGCAGCAGCACCAGGAACAGTGCGGCGCCCCAGACGCCCGGCACATTGGCCTTGCCGCCCGCCACCGACGTGCCGCCGATGACGACCACGGCTATCGATGCCAGGAGATACTCGTTGCCGATATCGACATTGGCGCCGCGGAAATAGCCGGCGAGCAGCGCCCCGTCGAGGCCACCGAGTGCGCCCGACAGCGTGTAGGTAAGGAAGCGGGTGCGGCCGACATTGACGCCGGCGAGCCAGGCGGCGCGGATGTTCTGGCCGATCGCCAGCACCGAGCGGCCATAGATCATGCGCTGCAATGCGATCGCTGCGCCGATGGTGAACACCACTGTCAGGATCGCCAGAACCGGAATGCCGAAAACCTGCCAGTTGGTGAAATCGGCAAAGCCCGGCGGCGGCTTGATCTGCAGGCCGCGCCCATAGCTGATGTCGATCGACTGGATGATGAAGCTGGCCGACAGCGTGGCGATGATCGGCGGAATGCGCAGCGCCCGGATCAAGAGATAGTTGGCGGCGCCGATGGCCATGCCGCAGGCGAGCGCCGCCAGCAGCCCGACGACAATCATCGCATCATTGCCGTCCATCACCTTCATGGCCACCGCGCTGGCAAGGCCGATATTGGCCGGCAGCGACAGGTCGACATTGCCCGGCCCGAGCGTGATGACGAACATCTGCCCGACGCCGACGATGACGGTGAAGACGGCGAGCGAAAGTGCGGCCGTGATCATGCCGCCGCCGCCATAGCCGCCGGTGAAGGCGACCGTCGCCAGCCACACCAGGCCCGCGCCTATGAAGGACCACACCCAGGGTTTGGCGAGCAGCAATCGCAACGAAGCCATCGCTCACCTCTCCCTGCGGCTGATCAGCACCCGGGCCGCCAGCACGATGATCAGGATCGCGCCGTTGGCCGCCACCTGCCAGTCGGGCGGGATATGCATGAAGGTCAGCAGCGGCGAGGCGGCGAGCGCCAGCGTCAGCGCGCCGAGCACCGCGCCGATCGGCGACACCCGGCCGCCGACGAATTCGCCGCCACCAAGGATGACGCCGGCGATCGACAGCAGCGTATAGCCATTGCCGATATTGGCGTCGGCCGAGGTGGTGATGCCGATCAGCGCCATGCCCGACAGCACGCCGAACAGGCCGGCCAGCGCAAACAGCACGATCTTGGTGCGGAGCAATGACCAGCCGGCGCGCTCGAGTGCCGCGGCATTGCCGCCCGAACCGCGCAGGATCACGCCATAGGAGGTGCGCATCAATCCGAAATGGACGACGGCCGCGATCAGCAGCGCGGCGATGATCGGGAAGGGAACCAAAGGCGGCTTGAAGGCCATCAGCGACAGCAGCCAGTCCGGCGCCTTGCCGCCGGGTTTCGGCAGGACGAGGATCGCCAGCCCCTGCCAGACGAAGCTCATGCCCAGCGTCACCACGATCGAGGGCAGATTGCGCAGATGGATCAGCGCGCCGAGCAGCGCGTAGACGCCGATCGACCCGAGCAGGATCAGGACGCCGATGAGCGGTGCATCCTTCAGCCATGTCGCCGTGACGCAGCCGACAAAACCGACAAAGGTGCCGATCGACAGATCGAGCTCGTTGCCGGCGATGACGAACATCTGCGCGATCGTCGCCAGCGCGATCGGGATCGCCAGGTTGAGCATCAGGCTGAAGCCGAAATAGCTGATGGCGCGCGGGTTGAGCCAGGCGATCGCCAGCAGCACCAGCACCAGCGACAGGGCCGGCAGCAGGCTGCGCAGCATGCGCGCCCTTGCAGCGCCCCGTGCCGAGGAATTGTTGCGGCTGGTTCCCAAAGAGGCTGCCGTCATCTCAGGCCGCGTCGCCGAACGACGACTGGATGATCTTTTCCTCCGTCAGCTCGTCGCGGCGAAGATTGGCGACGATGCGGCCGTTCTTGAAAACATGGATGTGGTCGCAATTGTCGAGCTCTTCGGTTTCGGTTGTGTACCAGAGGAAGGTGCGGCCGTTGCGGGCCTCTTCGCGCACCAAATCGTAGACTTCCAGCTTGGTGCCGATATCGACGCCGCGCATCGGGTCGTCCATCAGCACGATCTTGGCGTCGGAACCGAGCGCCCGGGCAAACAGCGCCTTCTGCTGGTTGCCGCCGGACAGCGAGAAGATGTTGTTGTTCATATCGGGGGTGCGAATTCCGATTTTCTCGCGCCAGAAGGTGGCGAGTTCGGCTTCGCGCTGCGGCGAGATCAAGAGGCCGTTGCGCAGCCGCGCCAGCGAGCGGATGCCGATGTTCTGCACGATCGACCATTGCGGGAAAATCCCGTCCGACTGGCGGTCACCGGCCACCAGCGCCACCGGCGCGGTAACCTCGATGCCGGTCTTGGCGCGCGACGCCGCGGCAAAGATCGCAAGCAGCAGGTCGGTCTGGCCGTGGCCGGCAAGTCCGGCAAGCCCGATGATCTCGCCGGCATGCGCCACGAGCTCCTTGCCATCGTCCTGCCTGGCCGGGCGCGCCCGCACCCGCAGAGGCCCGGCCTCCCGTTTCGCGATCTCGGCCGTGATCTTCTCGCGCGCTTCCGCTCCGCCCATGGCCGTGACCAGCCTGTCGCGATCGAAAGCCTTCGCTGCATCGGACGCGACGATCTTGCCGTCGCGCATCACCACGATGCGGTCGGCATTGCCGAGCACCTCGCCCAGGAGGTGCGAGATCAGGATGCAGCTTTTGCCGCTGGCGACGAAGCGCCGCACGAAGGCCAGCAACTGGCCGGCCGTATGCGCATCGAGCGAGGATGTCGGCTCGTCGAGGATGACCAGTTCGAGCGGATCCTGTGTCACCGTGAAAGCGCGCGCCACCTCCACCATTTGCCGCCTGCCGATGGAAAGGGCGCCGGCGATGTCGTCGGCGGAAATGCTGTGGTCCGGGAATATCTCGTCGAGCTTGGCGGCGATGAGCTCGGCCGCCCTGCGCCGCCAGCCGAAGCCGCTGAGCGAGGCGTGGTTGATGCGCGTGTTCTCGGCGACGCTGAGGTTCGGGCAGAGCGACAGTTCCTGGAACACGCAGCGTATGCCGAGCTCAAGCGCACGCGGCACCGAGTAATGCTCCTCGATGCCGCCACGCACGGCGATCCGCCCGCTGTCGGGCATCAGCGTGCCCGCCACCATATGCATGAGCGTCGATTTGCCCGCGCCATTGTGGCCGACGAGACCGACGCACTCTCCAGCCGCAACGTGGAAATCGACACCGGCAAGCGCCCGGACGGCGCCAAAGTGTTTTTCGGCCCCGTCCAACCTGATGATGTCCATACTGGCGGCGCCAAAGTGCCTTTCGGCGCCGTCCCGCCTGATGATGTCTGCGTTAGCCTCGGCCATTCCTAGCGATATCCGGTTGGCAATGCCCCTGGCAACGATTGTGCAACACTCACTTGATGTTGGCTTTGATGGCCGCGATGGCGTCTTCCTGCGTATATTCATGGCTGGCGACGCCGCCCTTGACGATCTTCGGCAGCTCGGCCTCGAAATCGTCCTGGGTGAAGGCCAGGTACGGTACCAGAAGATCGTGCGGAATATCGGTACGGCCATCGAGCACCTGCTGCGCCACCCAGAAGGCGAGCGACGACACGCCTGGCGCGATGGACGCCGACCAGGTCTGGTAGCCGTCCTTGTCCTTCTGCTCCTTCCACCATTGCAGTTCGTCCTGGCGGTTGCCCATGATGATGGTCGGGCGCGGCTTGCCGGCGGCGGCGAAGGCCTGTGCCGCGCCGTAGCCATCGCCGCCCTGATCGACGACGCCGACGATATCGGGCAGCGACGGCAGGATCGTCGCGACCGCCTTCTGTGCCGTGGTCTGGTCCCAGTCGCCGGTGACAGAACCGACGATCTTGAACTCGGGACGGGCAGCGACACCCTCCAGGATGCCGGCATGGATGGCATCGTCGATCGAGGTGCCGGCAAGACCGCGGATTTCCAGGAGATTGCCGCCCTTGGGCTGGAACTTGGCCATCTGCTCGATTTCCTGCCTGCCCATGTCCTTGAAGTCGACGACGACACGGTAGGCACAGGGTTCGGTGACGATGCCGTCGAAGGAGACGACGACGATGCCGACGTCGCAGGCCTGCTTGATGGCGCCGTTGAGCGCATCGGGCGAAGCGGCGTTGATGACGATGGCGTCATAGCCCTGCAAGATCAGGTTCTGCACCTGGGCCGCCTGGGTCGGCACTTCCTTGTCGGCCGTCGTGAAGATATCCGCGGCGGCGACCACCTTGTCTTCGACCGCCTTCTTGGTGACGATGCTGTAGCTGTCGAGCATCGCCTGCCGCCACGAATTGCCGGCATAGTTGTTGGAGAAGGCGATCTTCTTGCCGCTGGTGTCGGCAAGCGCGGTGCCTGATGCGAGCATTGCCGCGAGTGCGCCCAAAACGAGCATTTTCTTCATGTCATACTCCTCCCTGAGTTGCTGGTCTTTATTGACTGCTGATGGCTGTTAGAACTCACGTCCCTGTTTTTTATCTATTGTCAGACAAATGCAGATGGCTCGCAAGCTGTCAACTGCAATCCGTGCTGGGTTGGCGATCAACTTGCGGTGCAAAGATTGAAAAGCCGCCGGCTCTTGGGCTAGGGAAGAGACTGGAGGCCAAAATGGCAGTGACGCCGACAGTTGCGCCGGGCGCGCCCGGAATCCCGGCGCGCTGGACCTCAAGCGCCAAGAGTGGCGTCGGTACAGCACTTTCTCTGGCCAGCCGTGTCTGGTTCACGATCAGCCACGGCATCCTCAACGAGATCTACTATCCCCACCTCGACAGCGCCTGCACGCGCGACATGGGACTGATCGTCACTGGCCCCGGCGGCTATTTCTCCGAGGAAAAGCGCGACGCCGAGCACAGTGTCGAGCCGTTCGAGGATGGCGTGCCTGCCTACAGGCTGCTGAACATAGCGGCCGACGGCACCTACCGGATCGAAAAGCGGATCATTACGGATCCGAAACGCCCCGCTCTGCTGCAGGAAATCACCTTCACGTCGCTGAAAGGTGGCGCTTCCGACTTCAGCGTCTATGCGCTGCTGGCGCCACATCTCGTCAATGCCGGCATGGGCAACACCGCCTGGATCGGCGACCACGAAGGCAAGCCTGTCCTGTTTGCATCGGGGCGTGGTGTCTGCCTGGCGCTCGCCTCCTCGCTCCCCTGGAGCATATGCTCCGCCGGCTATGTCGGCTTCTCCGATGGCTGGCAGCAATTGCAGAACGGCGGCCGGCTCGATCCGGCCTGCCAAAGGGCAGAGGACGGCAATGTGGCATTGACCGGCGCGATCGGCTTTTCGGCCGAGAACCCGAAGGTCTTGCTGGCGCTGGGCTTTGGCGCAACGCCGGACGAGGCTGCGGAAGTCGCTTCGGCGAGCCTGAAGCAGGGCTTCGAGGCCGCCGCCAAGGCCTATGTCGAGAAATGGCGCGGATGGCAGGCGGGGCTGCTGCCGCTCGACCGGCGCACGGCGCAAGGGCTCAACACCTACCGCGTCAGCACCGCGGTTCTGGCGGCGCATCGGTCGATCGCCACGCCAGGCGCGGCCGTCGCCAGCCTGTCGATCCCCTGGGGTTTCAGCAAGGGCGACGACGATCTCGGCGGCTATCATCTGGTCTGGCCGCGCGATCTGGTCGAAACCGCCGGCGGCTTCCTGGCCAGCGGCGATCCTGAGCGGGCACTGGAGATTCTGGACTATCTCCGTTCCATACAGCAGCCCGACGGTCACTGGCCGCAAAACGCCTGGCTCAATGGAACGGCCTATTGGCCCGGCATCCAGATGGACGAATGCGCCTTTCCATTGCTGCTTGCCGACGCGCTGCGCCGCGCCGGGCACCTGCCGCGCCCCGAACTGACGGCCTTCATGCCGATGATCGAGCGGGCTGCTTCCTATGTCATGCGCAATGGTCCCGTCACCGGCGAGGATCGCTGGGAAGAGGATGCCGGCTACAGCCCGTTCACGCTGGCCGTCGAGATATCAGCACTGCTCGCCGCCGCCGACATGTTCGATGCTTGCGATAAACATCAGCCGGCAAACTATCTGCGCGAAACCGCCGATATCTGGAACGACCAGATCGAGCGCTGGACCTATGTCACCGGCACTTCGCTGTGCCAAGAGGTCGGTGTCAAAGGCTACTACGTCCGCATCGCGCCACGCGACGCCGCGGGTGCTGCCTCACCAAAGGACGGCTACGTGCCGATCAAGAACCGGCCGCCCGGCGATACCGACCGGCCGGCGGAGGCGATCGTCAGCCCGGATGCGCTGGCGCTCGTCCGCTTCGGTCTGAGAGCCGCCGATGACCCGCGCATCGTCGACACGCTGAAGATTGTCGACGCCACGCTGCGCTGCGACCTTCCGCAAGGGCCGGTCTGGTATCGCTATACCGGCGACGGCTACGGCGAACATGAAGGTGGCACGCCCTTCGACGGGACCGGCCAGGGCCGCGCCTGGCCGCTGCTCGCCGGCGAGCGCGCCCATTACGAGCTGGCGGCGGGGCGCAAGGAGAGGGCGGCGAGCCTGCTAAGGACGTTTGAGGGCTCGGCCGGGCATGGCGGCCTGCTGCCGGAGCAGGTCTGGGACGGTCCCGACATGCCGGAACGCGAATTGCGGCGCGGCGGACCCTCGGGCAGCGCCATGCCGCTGGTCTGGGCGCATTCGGAGCATATCAAATTGCTGCGGTCGCTCCGCGATGGCGCGGTCTTCGACATGCCGCCGCAAGGGGTGAAGCGCTACATCAGGGATAAAACAGTCTCGCCGTTCCGGACATGGCGCTTCAACCACAAGGTCCGCGCCATCCCCGCCGGCAAGCTCTTGCGGCTGGAATTGCTGGCACCGGCGATCGTCCATTGGAGCCGCGACAACTGGGCGACCGCCCATGACAGCCGGACCACCGAGAACGCCTTTGGCATCCATCTTGCGGATCTGCCGGTTGCCGACGTTCCGCCCGGCGATACGATCGTCTTTACTTTTCTCTGGTCCGATGCAGGCCGATGGGAGAATGTCGACTTTTCCGTCGCCATCGATAGGTCGGACGGCCAATGATTTCGATTCCTCAAGCCACCGGGACAAGACCATGCAAATAGGAATGATGGGACTGGGCAGGATGGGCGCCAATATGGTGCGGCGCCTGCTGCGCGACGGCCACGAATGCGTCGTCTACGACATCAACCCGGCCAGCGTCGCGGCCCTGGTCAAGGATGGCGCGATCGGCGCTGCCTCGATGGAAGAGTTCGTCGGCAAGCTGGCCAAGCCGCGCAGCGCCTGGCTGATGCTGCCGGCGGCGATCACCGGCAAGATCGCCGACCAGGTGGCAGCGCTGATGGAGCCCGGCGACATTATCATCGACGGCGGCAATTCCTATTACCACGACGCCGTCGACCAGGCCGCCGAGCTCGCGGCCAAGGGACTGCACTATGTCGATGTCGGCACCAGCGGCGGTGTCTGGGGCCTCGATCGCGGCTATTGCCTGATGATCGGCGGTCCCGATGGCGCGGTCCAGCACCTCGATCCGATCTTCGCGACGCTGGCGCCGGGCGCCGATGCCGGCGCCACTCCGGCCAAGGACGCCGGAACAGCGCCCTTCGGCTATCTCCATTGCGGACCGAGCGGCGCCGGCCATTTCGTCAAAATGGTCCATAACGGCATCGAATACGGCGTCATGGCCGCCTATGCCGAAGGCATGAACATCCTGAAGTCGGCGAATGCGGGCAAGCGCAAACGCACGGCCGATGCCGAGACCAGCCCGCTGGAGAACCCGCAATATTACCAGTTCGACATCGACCTTGCCGAGGTGGCCGAGGTCTGGCGGCACGGCAGCGTCATCGGCTCCTGGCTGCTCGACCTGACGGCTGGCGCTCTGAAGAGCGACTCCGCTTTGGCCCAGTTCGGCGGCCGGGTTTCGGATTCCGGCGAAGGCCGCTGGACGCTGAAGGCGGCGATCGACACCGGTGTGCCGGCGCCGGTGCTGTCCTCGGCCCTGTTCGATCGCTTTTCCTCGCAAGGCGAATCCGAATTTGCCGACAAGCTTTTGTCCGCCATGCGCTTTGCCTTCGGCGGCCATGTCGAGAAGCCGAAGACCGGCGTGTGAGCGGGGAAGACAGGATGAGCCAGGAACGGTCCGACACGCTGGTGCTCTTCGGAGCCACCGGCGATCTTGCCCACAAGAAGATATTTCCCGCACTCTACCAGATGGTCGCCAAGGGCACCCTCACCGAGCCGGTGATCGGCGTCGCCTTCGATCCCTGGGACATCGGCAAGCTGCAGGCGCGCGCCCGCGACGGCATCGTCAACGCCATCGGCAAGATCGACGAAAAGATCTTCGCCAAATTCGCCTCGCAATTGCGCTATGTCAGCGGCGACTACCGCGACGGGGCGACCTTCGAGAAGTTGAAGAGCGCGCTTGGATCGGCGCAGCGGCCGCTGCACTATATGGCGGTGCCGCCGACCATGTTCGAGACCGTCGTCCAGGGGCTGGAACAATCCGGAACGGCGAATGGCGCGCGCCTGATGGTGGAAAAACCCTTCGGCCATGATTTGCAATCGGCGCGTTGGCTGAACCGGGTGCTGCATCTGGTGTTCGACGAACAGTCGATCTTCCGCATCGATCACTATCTCGGCAAGGAGGCGATCCAGAATCTGCTCTATTTCCGCTTCGCCAATTCCTTTCTCGAACCGATCTGGAACCGCAACTACGTCGAGAGCGTGCAGATCACCATGGCCGAGGATTTCGGCGTCGAGGGCCGCGGCCGCTTCTATGACGAGGTCGGCTGCATTCGCGACGTCATCGAGAACCATCTGCTCAACATCCTGCTGCTGCTCGCCATGGAGCCGCCGGTCGGCCGCTCGGCCGACGACCTGATTGACGAGAAGGTGCAGGTGCTGCGAGCCATCCGCACGCTGACCAGGGACGATGTCGTGCGCGGTCAGTTCAAGGGCTATCTCGCCGAGCCTGGCGTCGCGCCGAACTCGCCGGTCGAGACCTTCGCCGCGGTGCGTTTCTTCGTCGACACCTGGCGCTGGCAGGACGTGCCTTTCTTCATCCGCGCCGGCAAGAATATGCCGGTGCATGTCACCGAGGTGGTGGTGCGGTTGAAGCGGCCGCCACTCGACGTGTTCGACCCGATCAAGCCGGCGGACCAGAACTACGTCCGCTTCCGCATCGACCCGCAAGTGGTGATCGCGATCGGCGCCCAGCGCAAGGACGCCGGCGACGACATGGTCGGCGAGCAGGTGGAACTGACGGCGCTCGACGACTCGAAGGGCGACATGCCGCCCTACGAGCGGCTGATCGGCGACGCCATGAACGGCAACGGCCAGTTGTTCACCCGCCAGGATGCGGCCGAGCTTGCCTGGCGCATCGTCGGCCCGGTGCTCGGCGACAAGACGGAGCCGCACATCTACCAGCCGAAGACCTGGGGGCCGGTCGACGCCATGGACGGCTTCGGGCCACCGAATGGCTGGATCAATCCATCGAAATAAGTTCCGGAGAGACAAAGAGATGGCCAAGACGGCAAAGCCGGCCGCGGCGAATGGCGAACAGATCGTGCTGTCGATCGACATTGGCGGCTCTCACGTCAAGATCCTGACCAGCACCGGCGGCGAGGAGCGCCGGGTCGATTCCGGACCTGGCTTGACGCCGCGACAGATGATCGCGGCCGTCAAGACACTCGCCGAGGGCTTGCCATACGACGTCATCTCGATGGGTTATCCCGGCCCGGTGAACCACAACAGGCCGCTGATGGACCCCGCCAATCTCGGCAAGGGCTGGGCCGGCTTTGATTTCGCTGCCGCGTTCGGCAAGCCGGTGAAAGTCGTCAACGACGCGCTGATGCAGGCCATCGGCAGCTATGAGGGTGGCCGCATGCTGTTCCTCGGCCTGGGCACCGGCCTGGGCGCCGCGATGATCGTCGACAATGTCGCCCAGCCGATGGAGCTTGCGCATCTGCCTTACAGGAAGGGCGGCAGTTTCGAGGATTACGTCGGCGAACGCGGGCTGGAAAAGCGCGGCAAGAAGAAATGGCGCAAATACGTTTTCGACGTGGTCGATCGGCTGCGCGCCGCCATGCAGCCTGATTACGTGGTCATCGGCGGCGGCAATGTCGACAAACTCGACGAATTGCCCGTCGATTCCAGGCGCGGCGACAACACGCGCGCCTTCGAAGGCGGATTTCGACTGTGGCGCGACAAATCACTGATCGTCTGATATTGTGATGGTGTGAAGTTTTATTTGAGCATGTCGCTGTACCAAAACCGCTGCTCACTTTTCAGGCAACATGCTCTGGAGGCCTGACCTGTTGATCTGGTCCTGCCATTAGTATTATTGTTTCAAAATAATGTGTGGCGTGGTGCGGCGTCATTGCATTGCGCAGATTTGCCGACTAGGAATTCTGCCAGCCCACGGATGGAGAAATTAGATTGACCGACGATAGCAACAACGCTCGCAAGGACATTGACCTTCTCGAGCTGACCGCCCACATCGTGTCCGCCTACGTCGAAAAGAACCGCCTGCCCGCTTCCGGTCTCGGCGATCTCATCGCCAGCGTCAGCGCCTCGATAAGCGGGCTCGGACAACCCGCCATCCCGGCTCCGGTACCGCTGACGCCCGCGGTCAATCCCAAGAAGTCCGTGACGCCGGATTTCATCATCTGTCTCGAAGACGGCAAGAAGTTCAAATCGCTGAAGCGCCATATCGGCGTCCATTTCGGGCTGACGCCGGACGCCTATCGCGCAAAATGGGGCTTGCCATCGGACTATCCCATGGTCGCTCCCAACTATGCCGCCTCGCGCTCGCAACTGGCGAAGGCAATCGGCCTTGGCCGCAAGGCCGCCCCGCCGGCGCCCGTCAAGGGCAAGGACAGGAAGGTCAAGGCTTCGGCCTGAGGCATCGTTCGAAGCCTGGCAAAGCCTCGAAGCTCGGCGGGACAGCCCCCTCTGTCCTGCCGGACAGAGGGGGCGCCAACCTCTCCATCTCCGCCAAGCGCATGCCCGGAAAATCCTTGATCCAGAGCCGTTTTTTGCGCGCGCGTTGCACCGAACCGGACTAAAAGCGTGGTGGCCGGACCAGCGCCCATCATGGAAGAGCCCCGCCGGCCGATACACAATCACGCCGGGGCCACTCTAGGATGACAGCCGAACAGAC
This sequence comes from Mesorhizobium metallidurans STM 2683, assembly GCF_000350085.1. GTDB lineage: Bacteria > Pseudomonadota > Alphaproteobacteria > Rhizobiales > Rhizobiaceae > Mesorhizobium > Mesorhizobium metallidurans. The sequence goes on along the minus strand of NZ_CAUM01000036.1, from coordinate 31,679 downwards.
CTCACCCGACCAGCGCTATGCCGCCTTCCGGCACAAAGCCTTCCTCAGCTACTGGGCGGCGCGCTTCCTCACCACTTTCGCGACCATGATCGTCTCCGTCGCGGTCGGCTGGCAGGTCTATGACCTGACGCGCGATCCTTTCGATCTCGGCATTGTCGGCATCGTCCAGTTCCTGCCGTCACTGCTTCTGGTGCTGGTCACCGGTGTCGTCGCCGACCGCTTCGGCCGCCGTCTGATCATGGCGCTGTCGACGCTGATCGAGGCGGCCTGTGCGCTCGTCCTGCTGTATTTGACGCTGCGCGGTCTCGTCAGCCCGCTGCCGATCTTCGCCGTGCTCGCTCTGTTTGGCGTAGCGCGCGCCTTTTACGGACCGGCTTCGTCCTCGCTGTTCGCCAATCTGGTGCCGCCGGAGGATTTCGGCAACGCGATTGCCTGGAACTCGTCCGCCTGGCAGACGGCGACCATTGTCGGCCCGGTAGCCGGCGGCCTGCTCTATGGCCTCTCGGCCGAAGTCGCATATGCCACCGCCGCCGTTTTGATGGCGGTGGCCGCCCTGCTGATCTACACCATTCCGAAGCCGGCCCAACGGACCGCCACCGACAAGCCGTCGATGCAGACACTGTTTGCCGGCTTCCGCTACATCTGGAGCGAGAAGATCGTGCTCGGCGCCATCTCGCTCGACCTCTTCGCCGTGCTTCTATCCGGCGCCTCGGCGCTGCTGCCGGTCTACGCGCGCGATATCCTCGAACTCGGCCCTTGGGGCCTTGGCCTGCTGCGCTCGGCGCCAGGCATTGGCGCCATCTGCGTCGCGGTCTGGCTGGCCGGCCATCCGATCCGCAACCATGCCGGCGTGATCATGCTCGGCTTCGTCGCTCTGTTTGGCGCTTTTACCGTGCTGTTCGGCCTGTCGACCCTCACCTGGCTGTCGATTGTCGCGCTTGCGTTCCTCGGCGCCACCGACATGTTCAGCGTCTATATCAGGGAGACGCTGATCCAGTTGTGGACGCCGGACGAGGTGCGCGGCCGCGTCAATGCTGTCAACCAGGTCTTCGTCGGCGCCTCCAACGAGGTCGGCGAATTCCGCGCCGGCACCATGGCGGCGTTGATCGGCACCGTTCCGGCGGTGGTGATAGGCGGCGTCGGGGCGGTGATCGTCGCCGGATTGTGGGCGGTGCTGTTCCCGCAATTGCGCAAGGTGCGCCATCTCAACGGGCGAAACTGACCTCTACCGCGCGGCCTGCTTGCCGAAGATCGTCTGCAGGAATTCGCCGAGCCAGCGCTTGAGATGCATGTCCCAGATCAGCCGGCCGCCGAGATGATCGCGGCCGGGCTGGGCGCCGGGCAGTTCGAAGCGATGCGCGCCGCGCACGACCCAGCGCTGCATCATCGCCCTGGTCAATTCGCCATGGAACTGGATGGCCCAGGCATTGTCGCCATAGCGGAAGGCCTGGTTGGGATAGGTCTCGGCCGTCGCCAGAAGCGTCGCATCCTTCGGCAGCGAAAAGCCCTCGCGATGGAACTGGTAGACCATTTCGGGCCAGTGCATCAGCTTGCGGCCCGCTTCGGTCGCCTTCAGCGGATACCAGCCGATCTCGACCAGCCCCTCGCCATGACCCTCGACCTTGCCACCGAGATGATTGGCCAGCATCTGCGCGCCGAGGCAGATGCCGAGGAAGGGCCGGTTCTCCCTCAGTGGAACGTTCAGCCAGTCGGTCTCGCGGCGGACGAACTCGTCCTCGTCATTGGCGCTCATCGGCCCGCCGAACACCACCGCGCCGGCATGGCCGTCCAGTGTTTCCGGCAAGGCGTCGCCGAGCGGCGGGCGGCGCATGTCGAGGTCGAAACCTTCCTCGATCAGCATATGGCCAACGCGTCCGGGGCTCGAATTCTCCTGATGCAGCACGATCAGGATTTTTGGTTTCGGCCTCGGTCTGGATGGCATGGGAAGGCGGGGTCCTATTCGTCGCTCGACGTTCCGGTGGCGCCGGGCGCCTGCGCCGCCGCCTTGCGGCGCGCCTCGACACGGTCGCGGCGATCGACGCCGATCAGCTCGGCGACGCGCCAGACGGTATTGTCCTCGAGCTCATGCAGCTCGCCGTCGGCATAGACGATCTCCCACATCAGGCCGATAAAGGCCTTGCGCGCGTCCGCGTCGAGATGCCGCTTCAGCACGCTGGTGAAGGCGTAGAGGTCGATCGCCTCGTTGTCGGCGCGCTCGCCGGCCGCGGCCAGCGCATCGAGTTCATCGCCGCTGATCGAATAGCTCTCGGCCAGCACCGCCTTGAAGCGCTCCCATTCGACGTCCTGGCGCACGCCGTCGGCGCTCATCACGTGGTAGAGCAGGGCCGATGCGGCAATGCGCGGATCATCACCGCTGCTGCGAGCGCCGCCGCCAGCCGGCAGATCCCTCAGAAATGACAGGACACGTTCGAACATATGGCTATTCCCAACAGACCAGAATCATCGATTTCGGGCCAGGTCAAAACAAGCGGAACCGGCGCGGCGATTTTTCGTGTCCGTCGTCCGGATCGACGCCGGGGTCGTCGGGAAGCCGGGCCAGTTCCTCCGCCGGCTCGACGGCTTCGGCATCGGCCGGCACCGCGGCAAAGGCGGCTGCCGTGACCGGCGCGACCTGATCCTCACCCCGTTCGGAGGCCGCCCCGGCCGCGGCAGTCGATCTTTCGGCAGCGGCAGCAGGCGTCAGCTCGATCGCCTTTTCCTTCGCCGGCTTCTCCGGTGCTGCAATGACCGGCACCACGGCGTCCGGCCTGTCCTCATCGCTGTCGATCAACTGGCCAAGCCGCTCCATCGGCGCGCGCCATTCGAAGGCGTCGAGCTTGCCGGTGATCGGCGACACCGGCGCCCAATGTTCGGAGATGACGCCGTCGGCAACCCATGCCGGATCGCGCGGCGCGCGCACCGCCTTGGACAAGAGCTGGCGCACCTTGCCCTGATCGCCGGTCTCGGCCTCCTCAATGTCGGCCAGCAGCAGATAGGCGCCTTCGCGGCGATCCATGCGAATGGCCGCCTCCGCCTCCTGGCGGGCGGTCTTGTAATCCTGCGCGTCGAGCGCGGCGCGCGCCACCGTCAGCGAGGATTCGGCGTGGTTCTTCTTCATCTCCTGCAGCTTCTTTGCCCGGTTCAGACGGTCGAGTACGGCATCGGCAGGCCGGGCGTGGGTATAGAGCTCGGCGATCTCGGGATGCGGTTCGGCCTTCCATGCCGCTTCGAGGATCTTCGAGCCCTTGCGCATGTCGTTTTGCCGGAACAACGCCTTGGCGGCGGCAACCGCCGCCGGCGCGAAATCGGGCCGCAGCCGGTTGGCCTCCAGGGCGGCGGTCCTGGCGGCGTCGGGATCGCTGTCGGTCAGCGCTAGCGCCTTGGCGGTAAGCAGCACGGCGCGGCGGCGGTTGGCCGCGTCGCGCTCGATCTGCCGCGTCGATTTCTGCGCCTCGACCAGTTTCAGCGCGCCGTCCCAGTCGCCGCGCCCGGTCAGGTCCTCCAGCGTCGATTCGGCCGCCCAGGCCAGTTGCGGCGCCATCACGGCGGCACGCCCGGCATAATGTCTGGCCGCGTTGCGGTCGCCGAGGCGTTCGGCCTCGAGATAGAGGCCGCGCAGGCCGAGCAGCCGCATTTCGGGATCGTCGAGCATGGTCTCGAACTTTTCTCGCGCGCCTTCATGGTCGCCTTCGAGCAGCGAGGCCTGTGCCTCGAGCAGTTGGATCAGCGGCTCCTGGTCGGAGCGGATCAGCTTTGCCGCTTCCTTGGTCTTCTTGCGCGCCAGCGCCCCGTCGCCGGCGCCGGCGGCGATCATGCCGGTCGACAGCGCCTGGTAGCCGCGATCACGGCGGCGCACGCGGAAATAGCGCGAGATGGTGTAGGGGCTGTTCCACAGCGACTTGATCAACCACCAGACAATCATCACCGCGGCAACCACGGCGACCACGGCCACCGCCGCCACCATCAGGCTGACCTGGTACTGATAGCCGCTGAAGGTGACGATCATCTCGCCCGGCCGGTCGGCCAGCCAGGCAAAGCCGAGCCCGAGCGCGAAGACGACGGCGAGGAAGATGAGAATTCGGATCATCTGGTTTTCCTCATGCCTTCATCGCGCCGGCGATCAGCGAATCAATCTTTGTCTCGACCTCGATGCGCGCCTTCAGTTTGCCGGCAAAGTCTGCGCCGGCGGTTTTCACATCCTCCGGCAGCGCGGCGTACTCGCTGAGCGCCTTGGCGTAGTCACCCTGGTTGACAGCCACCTCCATGCGCGCGACGGTTTCCGGCGCACCGGCGCCTTCGACCGCGCCGATCGGCCTGACCTTGACCAGCGATTCGGCGCTGGACAAAAGGTTCTGCAGGAAGCCGGCATTCTGGTCGACAGGTGCCGCCGCGGTAACCATGGCATTGGCCGCGGCCTCCATTTCGGCCGCGATATCGGCGCGCTTTGCAACGCCCTTTTCGGCATAGGGACGCAGCGCAGCTAACTCCGGCGCGTCCGGCGAGATCGCCGCGAAGGTCTCAAGCTCGGCGGCAAACGGCGCGCCACGGTCGAGCGCCGCCTTCAGCGCCGAGGCCGCGATGGCGAGCGCGATCTTTGGCTGCGAGGACTGCGCCTCGACCTTGCCGGAAAGCTGCGACACCGATTGTTCCAGCGCGCCGAGCCGGCCCTCCTGCACCGTCGCCGCCTCACCGGCGGATTTCAGCGCCGCGTCGAGCCCCGCCAGCTTTTCGTCGAGCGGGCCGAGGTCGACCGGCGCCGTATTGCCGGCCTGGCCAAGTGCTGCGACCGCCGTCTCGATCTGCTTGACCTTGTCGCCCAGCGCTGCAATCCCGGCATTGTCGCCTGCTCCGCCCTGCTCGACTGCCGATTTCAGCGCGGCGACGTCCGTTCTGACCTGATCCAGCGCCGACGCCAGCCCGTCCACCTTGGCCGATGCGTCGCTGTTGCCGCCAGCTTCCTTCAAGCCTGCGATCTCGCTCCTCAGCGAAGCGATTTCACCGTTGACGCCGTCGAGCGACACACTGCCTGCAGCTGAACCCGGCGCGCCGAGCAGACCGGCAAACTGCAGCCCGCCCGCCCCGGCCAGCGCAATGACTCCGCCGATGAGGCCGGCGGCGATGCCGTTGATGCCGCCACGCTTCGGCTGCGCTGCCATGTCCGCGCTCCTCGTTTGGCCTGTTTTCGGCGCGTCTTCGGTAACGCGGGACCCTGTCCCACCGGCTTTGGCGGTCGCGTCATCGAAACCGTAGTCAAAAGATCTGGCCTGGCTCGGCGAAGCATCCGAGCTGGCCGGATAAGGAGATTCCGGTTCTTCGGAACGTCTGGCGCTGGCCTCTGCCGGCTCCTCCGCTCCGATTCGCGGCGCCGTATCGGCGTGCTCCCACGGCTCGAGATCGGTCTGGTCGGCATGCACCGGCTCTTCGGGCACTTCCGGCTGCGGAGCTGCTTCCGCGGCCTTCGCCTCGTCGGTCTGCGCCGCATTGTTCGGTGCTTTGGCCGCATCCTCCTCGACGATGCGCGAGACGGAGCCGGGCTCGAGCTCGATGGTCACCGGCTCGCGACGGTTTTTCGAATGTCGCATTTTCGGCGTCTTGACCATGCTTGGGCTCCGCAGAATTCGCTCGGGATGGTTCAGGAAGGGTCTAGCACATCACCAAGCGGTGAAAAGGGGCGGTGTGATGACGCGGCTCAACGCCGCTTCTGCAAAAGCGCCAGCAGCGCCTCTTCATCAGGCTCTTTCGCAATCTGAATTCCTTCGCTGGAAATATCCCCAAGCGCTGCGGCGATACGCCCCGACAGGGCAAAAAAACGAGTGCTTTCAAAAAGATCGTGTAGCGCTGATCGTCCGGTCAGGATCCGCATCGCTTCCGCTGCCTTGGTCGAATAAAGCAGGACCGTCTCGACCGGCCGGCCGGCCAGCCGTTCGATGATATCAGCGTCGGAATAGTCCAGCGCAATTGTGTCGTAGGTCTCGACGGCGCGGACATGTACCGCGGCCGCCTCGAGCCGCTCCTCGAAGGTTGCAAAGCGCACGCGACCGCACAGATAGGCGATCGTCTTGCCGGACAGGCTGCCCGCAATCGCACTGGCAAGCGCTTCGGCATCTCCGGAACCTTCGCTGACCGACAGAAATCCCGCTGCGCGGGCCGCTTCCGCCGTTCTTTTGCCGACGGCATGGCAAGGCAAGGCCGCGACTGTCGCAATCAGCCCCTTCGGCGCATGGCGTACCGCATTGGCGCTGGTAATGGCAACGGCCACGGCATTGTCCGGAACCGCGCCTGCCTCGGCTGGCAAGGCAACCGTTTCCGTCAGCGGCAGCAGGATCGGCAGGAAGCCCGTGTCCTGCAGCCGCCGCGCGGTGCGCGAGGCGCCCGGTTCCGGCCTCGTCACCAGGACGCGGACCATGTCAGGCCCAGCCGTCGAAGAATTTCTCGCCGGCCTTGGCCCGCACGGTCCGGGCGGCGTCCGCGCCGATCAGCGCGGCATCCCCTGCCGGGCCTTGCGTCTTGACCTCATGCCAGTCCGTGCCATCCGGCGAGATGATCAATCCGGCGAAAAAGACCGTCTCCTCCGCGATCGTCGCATGGCCGGCGATCGGCGTGCGGCAGGAACCGTCGAGCGCCGCCAGGAAAGCCCGTTCGCAGGCCAGCGCCTGGCCGGTCGCCAAATCATGGATCGCCGTCAGCATCTTTTCCACATCGCCATCGCCGATGCGGGTTTCGATGCCGATCGCGCCTTGCCCGGGCGCCGGCGGAAAAGTCTCGAGCGGCATCAGGTCGGTGACGACGTGTTCGAGCCCGAGCCGCTTCAGCCCGGCATAGGCAAGGATGGTGCCGTCGGCGACGCCTTCGTCCAGCTTGCGCAGCCGCGTCTGCACATTGCCGCGAAACATCACCACGTCGAGATCCGGCCGCATGCGCCGGATCAGCGCCTGGCGCCTCAGTGACGACGAGCCGACCTTGGCGCCTTGCGGCAGTTCGACAATCGCCTTCGCCGCCTTGCCGATGAAAGCGTCGCGCGCATCCTCGCGCGGCAGGAAGGCGCTGAGTTCCAGCCCGTCGGGCAACAGCGTCGGCATGTCCTTCGACGAATGCACGGCGATGTCGATGCGCCGCTCAAGCAGCGCTTCCTCGATCTCCTTGGTGAACAGGCCCTTGCCGCCGGCTTCCGACAATGGCCGGTCCTGAATGCGGTCGCCGCTGGTCGAGATGACGACCACTTCGAACGCGTCCTCCGGCAGGCCATGCGCCGCCATCAGCCGCGCCTGCGTTTCATGCGCCTGCGCCAGCGCCAGCGGGCTGCCGCGTGTTCCGATTTTCAAGGTTGTTTGCATGGCGCGCGGTCCGTGATAACCCCCGGCAGGTTGTCGGGCTTTCTCCTACCGGGGAACGCTGGGCTATACAATCTCTAGGGACAGCGACGAATTGATCCGCGTTCTGGGCATTGAGACGAGTTGCGACGAAACCGCTGCCAGCGTGGTGGCGCTCGACGGCACGTCTGCGCCCGAAATCCTGTCCAATATCGTGCTCAGCCAGATCGAGGAACATGCCGCTTTCGGCGGCGTCGTGCCGGAGATCGCGGCGCGCGCCCATGTCGAGGCGCTGGACGGGATTATTGAAGCAGCCCTTGCCGATTCGGGCGCAAAACTCGCCGACATCGATGCCATCGCCGCGACCGCCGGTCCCGGCCTCGTCGGCGGGCTGATCGTCGGATTGATGACGGCCAAGGCGATTGCCGCGGCGGCACACAAGCCGCTGATCGCCATCAACCACCTCGAAGGCCACGCGCTGACCGCCAGGCTGACCGACGGGCTCGACTTCCCCTATCTCTTGCTGCTGGTGTCGGGCGGTCACACGCAGATCGTCGCCGTGCGTGGCGTCGGCGATTATCAGCGCTGGGCAACCACCATCGACGATGCGCTGGGCGAGGCTTTCGACAAGACGGCCAAGATGCTCGGCCTGCCCTATCCCGGCGGACCGAATGTCGAGAAGGCGGCAGCAAGTGGCTATGCCACGCGTTTCGCTTTTCCGCGCCCGATGAAGGGCTCGGCGCAGCCCGATTTCTCCTTTTCCGGGCTGAAGACCGCCGTGCGCCAGGCAGCGACGGCGATTGCCCCGTTGAGCGACCAGGACGTCGCCGACATCTGCGCCTCGTTCCAGGCGGCGGTGGCCGATGCGCTGGGCGATCGTGTTTCGCGGACGCTGACCCGGTTCCGTCTGGAGTTTCCGGGCAAGGCCGGGCCGGCGCTGGTCGTTGCCGGCGGCGTCGCCGCCAACCGCACGATCAAGGCGACACTGGAAGCCCTGTGCGCCGAGGCCGGCTTTGCCTTCGTCGCGCCGCCGCTGAAACTCTGCACCGACAACGCCGCGATGATCGCCTGGGCCGGCATTGAAAGGCTGCGCGCCGGCATCGCGCAAGAAAACGCCGCCGATTTCGTGCCGCGTTCGCGCTGGCCGCTGGACAGCGTCTCCGCCCCGATGGTCGGTTCGGGCCGGCGTGGAGCCAAAGCATGACCAAGGGGGGCATGACCGGCGGCGAGGATGGGGCGCCAAGCGGCTGGCGCGTCGCCGTGCTTGGCGGCGGCGCCTGGGGCACGGCGCTGGCGCTGGCCATGCTGCGTGCCGGCCATTTCGTCCGCCTCTATGCGCGCGACCCGCAGACCGTCGCGGCGATCGACCACGGCGAAAATCCGCGCTATCTGCCGGGTATTGCGATCGAGCCCGGCATCGTGGCGACGAGCGACATCAAGGCCGCGCTCGACGGCGCCGATTGCGTGCTGGCGGTGGCGCCGGCGCAATCGCTGCGCGCCATGCTGGCCACCGCGAAAGACCATATGCCGCAAGGCGTCCCGCTGGTTCTCTGCGCCAAGGGCATCGAGCGCGACACCGGCGCGCCGCTGTCGGCCGTCGCCAGGGAGATCCTGCCCGGCAATCCGGTCGCCGCCCTGTCCGGCCCAAGCTTCGCTACCGACGTCGCCAGAGGCCTGCCGACGGCCGTGGTCGTCGCTGCCCGCGACGCGGATCTGGCCGCGGACCTTGCCGCCCGCTTTTCGGCGGAAAACCTGCGCTGCTATTCGAGCGACGACCTGATCGGCGTCGAGATCGGCGGCGCGCTGAAGAACGTCTTTGCTATTGCCGCGGGTGCTGTCACCGGCGCCGGGCTCGGCGCCAGCGCCCAGGCGGCCATGGTGACGCGCGGCTTCGTCGAATTGCGCCGTATTGGCGCCGCCTTTGGAGCGAAACCGGAAACGCTGATGGGGCTTTCCGGCCTCGGCGACCTTTTGCTCACCTGCTCGTCCACGCAGTCGCGCAACTTCGCCTACGGGCTGGCGCTCGGGCAGGGCAAGCCGCTAGCCGGCCTGCCATTGGCCGAAGGCGTGCCGACGGCGGCAATCGCCGCCCGTATCGCCATCGAGCGTGGCATCGACGCGCCGATCATCACAGCTGTATCAGCCATACTGGACGGCGCCATCACCATAAGCCAGGCTGTGACGGCGCTAATGACGCGACCGCTGAAGATCGAAACCGACATATAATCTCGAACAATCCGGAGCTGAAAAAAATGCTGTTTGCGTGGATTTGCAGGGACAAGCCTGGAAAGCTGCAAGTGCGGCTCGATGCACGGCCCGAGCATGTTGCCTTCCTGGAAGGGCTGAACGGTGAGAAGAAACTGGCCTTTGCCGGTCCGTTCCTCGACGCCGACGGCAAGCCGAATGGCAGTCTCGTCGTGGTCGAGGCGCCAGATCTGGCCGCGGCGGAAGCGCTGTCGGCTGCCGATCCCTATGCCAAGGCCGGGCTTTTCGAGAGCGTCGAAATCCGGCAGTGGAACTGGGTCTTCAACACGCCGGCAGCGAACTGATCTCTGGTTGCGAGGAGGAGCAAAAATGAACTACTGGCTGTTCAAATCCGAGCCCTCGGTCTTCTCCTTCGAGACGCTGAAGGCGAAGGGCAAGGCCGGCACGCAATGGGACGGCGTGCGCAACTATGCGGCCCGCAACAACATGAAGGCGATGCAGATCGGCGATCTCGGCTTCTTCTACCACTCCAACGAGGGGCTCAACGTCGTCGGCATCGCCGAGGTCTGCGCGCTGGCCCATCCAGATACCACCACTGACGATCCGCGCTGGGAATGCGTCGACATCCGCGCCTTCAAGGACGTGCCGAACCCGCCGACGCTGGAACAGGTCAAGGCCAATCCCAAACTTGCCGAAATGGCATTGGTCCGGCTCGGGCGGCTTTCCGTGCAGCCGGTGACCCCGGCCGAATGGAAAGAGGTCTGCCGCATGGGCGGCCTGACGCCGGCTCCGTGACGGCGCTGACGCCAGACAGCGCGAAAAAGTTCATCCTCGACAACACGGCGTTGATGGCGCCGCCGCATGTGCCGGAGATTGTCCTGCATCTGGCCGACGAGGCGCATGATCTTTGGCTGCGCACCGAGGATGAGCTGACCGAAATCGGCCTGCCGCCGCCCTTCTGGGCCTTTGCCTGGGCCGGCGGCCAGGGACTTGCCCGCCATGTCCTCGACAATCCCGATACGGTGCGCGGCAAGCGCGTGCTCGACTTCGCTTCCGGCTCCGGCCTTGTCGGCATAGCCGCAGTTAAGGCCGGTGCGGCGGAGGCGATCGCCGCCGACATCGACCCGTTCTGCGCGACCGCGATCCGCCTCAATGCCGAGGCCAATGGCATCGGGATAAAGTTCCTCGGCACGGACTGCATCGGCGCCGATGACGGCTGGGACGTGGTTCTGGCCGGCGACGTCTTTTACGACAGGCCTTTCGCCGACCGTCTGATACCGTGGTTCGCGATGCTGAGAGCGCGCGGCGCCGAGATCCTCGTCGGCGATCCCGGCCGCGCCTATTTGCCGAAGACGGGGCTGGAGCCGCTTGCCGTCTACGAGGTGGCGGTGACGCGGGCATTGGAGGACGCCGAGGTCAAGCGCACCACCGTCTGGCGCCTTGCTTGACGGCAGCGCCGAACAGGCGTTCCATCGCGCATCGATTTTGAGAATGTCGTTGTCCCAAAACCGCTGCGCACTTTTGGGCGACATGGGAGGGGAAACTCATGGATTTTTCAGCAGTGAACTGGCTGGCGGTGGTCGTCGCCGCCGTGGTGGCGTGGCTGTTCGGCGCGATCTGGTACATGGGTTTGAGCAAGCCGTGGCTGAAGGCCGCCAAGCTTGATCCGGCGACGATGAAGAAATCGCCGCTGCCCTTCGTCATCTCCTTCATCGCGGAACTGCTGATGGCATTTGTCACCGCCCTGATCGTCGGCGCGATGACCGGCGGCGAACCGAGCCTGGTCGCCGGGCTGGTCTTCGGTTTCGTGCTGTGGCTTGGTTTCGTCGCCACGACGCTTTCCGTCAACCATCGTTACGAAGGCTTCGGCTGGGATCTCACCCTGATCGATACCGGTCACTGGCTTGGCGTGCTGCTGCTCATCGGCGCGGTGATCGGCTGGTTCGGCATGGCGGAAGTCGCTGGCTGAGCGTTGCCCCTCGAAATGGGGCGACCCTAAAGCTCGTCCCAACTTTGGCGTGTCGGGTCTGGCTGCGGCTTGTGGACTTCGTTGAGGAGCCAGTCCCTGAACGCTACGATCCTGGCGTCATCAGCAGAGCCCTGCGGATAGACCAGGTGATAGGCGAAGTCAGGCGCAACCTTGATGCCCAGCGCGAATGGCCGCACCAGACGGCCTTCGGAAAGATCGTTCGCCACCATGGCGAATTCGGCGAGCGCCACTGCATTGCCGTCGAGCGCGGCCTGCACCGCATCCGATGAACTGCCGAAGACGATGGTCCGGCTGTCATCGAAATCGTCGACGCCGGCCGCCGCCATCCACATGCGCCAGTTCGGCCAGGTCACACCCTGGCGCGACCACGCGATATGGGCGAGCGTATGATGGAACAGGTCGCGCGGCTCCTTCAGCGGCGGTCCCGCCCGCAGCAGCGCCGGACTGCACACGGGAATGATGACATTGTCGAACAGGCGATGGCTGCAAAGCCCCTGATATTTCCCGGTGCCGAAGCGGATACCGACATCGACGTCGTCGCGCTCGAAATCGCGCACTTCATAGGTGATGTCGAAGCGCAGGTCGATCTCAGGCTGGTGCTTGCGAAAATCGTCGACGCGCCGCATCAGCCATTTTGTCGCGAACTGGGCGTCGAGCGTAATCTTCAGCAAAGCCGTGCCGCGCGTCATCTTGTGCGCGCGTGAAACCGCCCGGCCAAGCAGGTCGAGCGCGTCGGCCGAGGCCTCGAACAGCACCGCTCCCGCCTCGGTCAGCCTTATGCTACGGCTGGTGCGCGTGAACAGCACGATGCCGAGCTGATCCTCGATTTCCTTGATCTGGTGGCTGACCGCCGCCGGCGTCAGGCCGAGCTCGTCGGCGGCACGGGTGAAATTGAGGTGCCGGGCCGCCGCTTCCAGCGTCCTCAGGGCACGGGTTCCCGGCAGCAGGCGGGCCATCAGCGCGGGACGATTTTTGTCAGGATCATCGCTCTTGATCCACAAATAAAACTTGATGATCTGGAAAAAACTACTCGTTTCCCTCTTAAATTTCAATACGGCATGATGTGCCCATCGAGAAACTATCAAACCGGATTTGATGTCCAGATGGAACGGAGCACGTCATGTCACACATCGTTTTGAAGTCTCCGGCCGTAGGGCCAACCTGGCTGCGCGCGGCAATTGAGTGGTTCCGCCACGCGAAGATCGCGCTCAAACTCCCGCATGAGCCCAGTCTCCCGCATGAAGATGTCGAGGACCTCTCGGATCGCCAGCTGCGCGACATCGGCGCCGAACGCGAGGATGTCACCCGCGCCATGGACAGGGAGCTAGGCCGGCTCGGCCTGCTCGACATTGGCTGGCAGAAGCGGCGGCGCTAGGGGAGTAAGGCAGTATGGCAGTACGGGAGTAGGGAAGGCTAAGCGGCGCGTGCCGCGCGTCTTGCTGATCACACCCCCTACTGCCCTACTGCCCTACTGCCCTACTGCCCTACTGCCCTATTTCCCTACCTTACCACCTTCACCACCGTCCGATCCGACAGCAACGGCAACAGCCGCGCCATCGTGCGTGCCGTCACCGCCACGCAGCCTTGCGTCGGCGTAAAATCGGGGCGCGCCAGATGGAAGAAGATGGCGCTGCCGCGCCCGCGTCGGCGCGACGCGATGTTCCAGTCGAGCACCAGGCAGGCGTCATAGAGCCGGTCGGCGCGCCGCATCCGCTCATGGCTGGCGCCATAAGGTATCTTCACCGGGCGGTTGTAGTTGCGGTCGTCGGGCACTTCGCACCAGCCGAGGTCGGGCCCGATCGGCGCCATCGCCAGCCGGGTTTTGCGGGCCCCGGAAAAACGATCCCCGCGAAAATAACCTGACAATATCCGCATCGAGCCAAGCGGCGTGGCGCCGTCGCCCTCGCGCTTGCCGGCCGAGATGCCGCCGCGTCCCAGCGCGCAGAAAAACACCAGTCCGCCGGCCTGCAGGAACCCCTGGCTGGCATTGCCGGGCCTGGCGCGCACGGTGAGCACGCGAAGCCCTTTTGGCAAAAATGCGCCGGCTGCATTGCGCTGCCGTTTTTTCTTGTATGATCGTGTCACGGAACAAATCACTGTGATCGGCTGTTGTGCCGGTCAGGTTCAGCATAAACGGGGGGCGGTCAACTGAATTTTCTTTTCAAAACAACGGATTGATCCATGACCTCACGCACCATTCTGATCGTTGACGATGATGACGACCTGCGCGGCACGCTCGTCGAGCAATTGTCTCTCTACGAGGAATTCGATGTCCTGCAGGAAGCAACCGCCGCCAAAGGCGTCGCCGCGGCGCGCGGCGGCCTCATCGATCTGCTCATCATGGATGTCGGCCTGCCCGACATGGATGGCCGGGAGGCGGTGAAGATACTGCGCAAGGGCGGCTACAAGGCGCCGATCATCATGCTGACCGGACACGACACCGATTCCGACACGATTCTCGGTCTCGAAGCCGGCGCCAACGACTATGTGACGAAGCCGTTCCGCTTCGCCGTGCTTCTGGCTCGCGTCCGCGCCCAGCTTCGCCAGCACGAGCAGAGCGAGGACGCGACCTTTTCGGTCGGTCCCTACACCTTCAAGCCCAGCCAGAAGCTTCTGATCGACCAGCGCGGCACCAAGGTGCGGCTGACCGAGAAGGAAGCCTCGATCATCAAATATCTCTACCGCGCCGACCAGAAGGTGGTGACGCGCGACGTGCTGCTCGAGGAAGTCTGGGGCTATAATTCCGGCGTCACCACGCACACGTTGGAAACCCATGTCTACCGGCTGCGCCAGAAGATCGAGCGCGATCCTTCCAATGCGGAAATTCTTGTGACAGAAAGCGGCGGCTACAAGCTGGTTCCTTAAACATTTCATCATCTATTAAGCGGTCGGGGCGAGGACTGCATTCCGGTACGATCCTGAAACTGGAGGTGGTTCCGGGTCGAGCTCTAGAGGGAGGCGTCGGACTGTCGGTTCGGGGACATAGCTAGATGGCGCTGGATGACGACATTCGCATCCTGTCCACCGTGAGGCTCTTCGAGGACTTCACGGAGGAACAGCTGCGTCTGCTGGCCTTCGGCGCTGAAACCACCCTGCTGCAGGCCGACCACAAGCTCTACCGCGAGGACGATGTGGCCGATTCGGCCTATATCGTGGTCAGCGGGCGCATCGTGCTCTATCGCGAGCAGAATGGTGATCGCGTGCCGCTCGGCACGGCCGGCCCCGGTACGATGCTGAGCGAGCTGGCGCTGATCGCCGACACCAACCGGCTGACCAGCGCATTCGCCGAAATCGATTCGGAAGTGCTGCGGCTCAGCCGCAAGATGTTCCGCCGCATCCTGGAAGAATATCCCGATATCGCGGTCCATCTGCACCAGCGCATCTCCGAGGATTTCCAGGCAATGATCCGCCGCATCGAGAAGCTGGCAACGCGTTTCGAGGGTTGAGCGGCGCCCTTACTCTAAATCGAACCGCGCAATCACCGGCACATGGTCCGACGGCCGCTCCCAGCCGCGCGCCGGCCGCAGGATCTCGTAGCCGGCAAAGTTCGGCACCAGGTTTGGCGACGACCAGACATGGTCCAGCCGCCGGCCGCGATCCGACGCTTCCCAATCCTGCGCGCGGTAGCTCCACCAGGTGTAGAGTTTCTGCTCATGCGGCACGTTGAGCCGCATCAGGTCGACCCAGTTACCGGCCAGCCGCATCGCCTCGAAACGTTCCGTCTCGACCGGCGTGTGGCTGACCACCTTCAGGAGCTGCTTGTGCGACCAGACATCGTGCTCGAGCGGCGCGATGTTGAGATCGCCGACCAGGATCGACCCTGACACCTCGTCATGCTCGGCGCGGATGGCGTTCATTTCGGCGACGAAATCCAGCTTGTGCCTGAACTTGCGGTTGATCTCGGGATCGGGCTCGTCGCCGCCGGCCGGCACATAGAAATTGTGCAGCAGGATCGCCTTGCCGCCGGCCCGCACGGTGACCGACAGATGCCGGCTATCGTCGATCTCGCAGAAGCGGCGCTTTTCGACCACTTCGATCGGCCGGCGCGCCACCGTCGCCACGCCGTGATAGCCCTTCTGGCCGTGGAAGGCGATGTGCTCGTAGCCGAGCTTGCGGAAGGCCTTCTCGGGAAACAGCTCGTCGGGAACTTTCGTCTCCTGCAGGCAAAGCACATCCGGCGCTTGCTCCAGGAGCAGGCGCTCGACGATCGGCATGCGCAGGCGGACGGAATTGATGTTCCAGGTGGCGACGGAAAAGGGCATGCGCAGCATCCAGGGATCGACGCCGGAACCTGCCAGCCGTGGGCCTCAAAAACAAGCTGAGCCGCGTCCTGCAGGGCGCGGCTCGCTTCTATCCACAGCTATCGGAATGCCTAGCGCGACTTGGTGTTGAGCTCGCGGTTGGCTGTATAATCGATGGCGAAGGTGTCGGCGGCGAAGCTGACGCCTTCCTTGACGTTGAAGATCATCACCGTCGTGTCCTTGCCTTGCGCGTCGGTGATGGTCCACTGGCGCAATTCGTAGGATTTCGGATCGAACATCATGGTGATCTTCGAATTGCCGAACACCGATTTGTCGGCGAGCTGGATGGTGGTCAGGTCGTTCTCTTCCTTGACGCTTTTGACGCGGCCGCCGGAGAGATCGATCCTGTTGTCGAGCAACAGCTTGAGCGGCGTCTTCGACAGCGGGTAGAGGTCGGACGTGTTAAGCCGCTTGTTGAGGATGACCACCGACTGGCCGTCGGAAATCACCCTGAAATTCGACGCGCCGTCATAGTTGAAGCGGATCTTGCCCGGCCGTTCCAGGAAGAACTTGCCGCCGGTCTGCTCGCCCTTGGGTCCGAACTGCACGAATTCGCCGCTCATCGATTTGACCGAGGAGAAGCGGTCGGCGATCTTCTGCGCCGTCGCCGGCACCGCCGCTTGCGCCGATGCCAGCAGCTGGAACCCTGGCACGACATTGATGGCCGCGGCGCCGGCGAGCACCAGGCCGAGGCCAAGCACCTGGCGGCGGGTTTGGGCGAAAGATGAGTTGTTCATGCCGGTCACTCTCTCGTGGTTCCGGCGCATGATCCGGAAATCGGATTTCGGAAAGGATCATGCGCGAATTAAATGTTGTCGATGTCCTGGACCCCCAGTTGGGCTTAAGTTTGGCGGATCAAACAGAGCTCGATCGCTTGAACGCGCCAGAAGGTCCAAAGGTTGCCGGCTCGCCTAGGCGACTCAGAACTTGTCATCCTCCGTCGGTACCAGGATCTCGCGTTTTCCGGCATGGTTGGCCGGGCCGACAATGCCTTCCTTCTCCATTTTCTCGATGATCGAGGCGGCGCGGTTGTAGCCGATGCCGAGCCGGCGCTGGATGTAGCTGGTCGAGGCCTTGCCGTCGCGCAGCACCACCGCGACCGCCTGGTCGTAGGGATCGTCGGAATCCTCGAAATTGCCGCCGCCACCGCCGGATCCGCCCTTGCCCGACGGTTCGTCGTCGTCCTCATCGTCGTCCTCGGTGATGGCGTCGAGATATTCCGGCACGCCCTGCAGCTTCAGATGCGCAACGATCCTCTCGACCTCGTCGTCGGACACGAAGGGACCGTGCACGCGCTGGATGCGGCCGCCGCCGGCCATGTAGAGCATGTCGCCCATACCGAGCAGCTGTTCGGCGCCCTGCTCGCCAAGGATGGTTCGGCTGTCGATCTTCGACGTCACCTGGAAGGAGATGCGGGTCGGGAAATTGGCCTTGATCGTGCCGGTGATGACGTCGACCGAGGGACGCTGCGTCGCCATGATGACATGGATGCCGGCGGCGCGCGCCATCTGCGCCAGGCGCTGCACGGCTCCTTCGATATCCTTGCCGGCGACCATCATCAGGTCGGCCATCTCGTCAATGATGACGACGATATAGGGCATCGGCTCGAGATCGAGGTTTTCCGTCTCGTAGATCGCTTCGCCGGTCTGGCGGTCGAAGCCGGTCTGCACGGTGCGCGAGATCTTCTCGCCTTTCTTGTCGGCCTGGCTGACGCGGGCGTTGAAGCCGTCGATGTTGCGCACGCCGACCTTGGACATCTTGCGGTAGCGGTCCTCCATCTCGCGCACCGTCCATTTCAGCGCCACCACCGCCTTCTTCGGATCGGTGACGACAGGCGTCAAAAGATGCGGGATGCCGTCATAGACGGAGAGTTCCAGCATTTTCGGATCGATCATGATCAGCCGGCAGTCCTGCGGCGTCAGCCGGTAAAGCAGCGACAGGATCATCGTGTTGATGGCGACCGATTTGCCCGAACCCGTGGTGCCGGCGACCAGCACGTGCGGCATCTTGGCGATGTCGACGATGACCGCCTCGCCGTTGATGGTCTTGCCGAGCGCCAGCGCCAGCTTGGCCTTGGTCGTCTCGAAATCGCGGCTGGCCATGATCTCCCTCAGATACACGGTCTCGCGCTTGGCATTCGGCAGTTCGATGCCGATGGCGTTGCGGCCGGGCACCACGGCGACGCGGCAGGCGATCGCGCTCATCGAGCGGGCGATGTCGTCGGACAGGCCGATGACCCGCGACGATTTGATGCCTGGGGCCGGTTCGAGCTCGTACAGCGTGACCACCGGACCCGGGCGCACGGCAATGATCTCGCCCTTGACGCCGAAATCCTCCAGCACGCCTTCGAGCAGGCGGGCATTCTGCTCCAATGCGTCCTTGGACAGGCTGGCGTCGCGAACGACATTCTTAGGCTCGGACAGGAAATGCAGCGACGGCATCTCGAACGTGTCCGGGCCGATCAGCGAGGTCTGCGCCTCGCGCTGGGCGCGGGCGCCCGGGGCCGGACGCGGCGCCGGCGCCTCGACGCGGGTCGCCGCATCGGAGCGGAAGTTCTGCACCTTCGCATTGGACGCGGCGCGGCGCTGGCCCATCGGTTCCGGCGCAAAGTCCATGTCGTCGTCATCGTCGAAGACATCGGCATCGTCGGGGTCGAGCGAGGCGCCGCGGTCGTTGACCATGGCGGCGAAGAATTCCGGTTCGACGCGGGCGCGGCCATCCAGGCTCATCCGTGACTCGGCGAACTCGGCCGATTCGACCCGCTCGGCGGCACGCCGCCAGGCGCTGGCACGCGGCTCCATCTCGGGTTCGAAATCGTCATGCTCGCGCCGCCGCGCCGCGCGGCGGCGCAGATAGCCACGAAACGACAGCCACCAATGAGTGATAGCGCCAAGCGCCAATATGCCCTCGTCGCCCTCGTCCTCGTCATCGTCGAAGAGCAGCTCGTCCTCACGGGCATCGGGCGCGGCCGGCTCCATGACGGCAAAGCCGTTCTTGCGCGCAATCAGCGCCGAACCATAGGCAAACAGCCACAGCGCCGGCGCGGCCAGAAACACGGCGATCACGCTGGCGATAAGGCCGGTCGGATAGCCGCCGATGACGACGCCCGGAATATTGAGAACCATGTCGCCGAACACGCCGCCGAGGCCGGTCGGCAGCGGCCAGGTCTTGGGCGGCACCACGCAGCCGGCGATCGCGGCGGCAATGAGCGCAAAGCCGAACCAGGCGAGCCCGCGCTTCGGCAACCTGTCGACGCCACGCGCCGAAAACAGCAGAAATCCCCAGATCACCGCCGGCACCAGGGCCGCGACGGCGGCGAGGCCGAAGAACTGCATGGCAAGGTCGGAGAAGACAGCGCCGACATAGCCCATGGCGTTGGTGACGATGTTGCCGGTGGCGTGGGAGAAGCTTGGATCGGCGACGTTCCAGGTGGCGAGGCTGGCGACGCCGAAGGCGACCAGCGCAAACAGGCCGGCGCCGACCAGCCGGCCGACCTGACGCCGCGCGAACGCCCGGATGCCCTGCCCCGTATCGGCCAGCGCGAGCGGTGCTGAAGCCCCTGAACGCATGCTCTTCCCCGTCTGTCATTGCCCGGCCCGAGCGCATGACGCACTCCGGCAGATTCGGCCACCAGACTACCGGCGGGAAGGTTAAGGTCGCATTAACTATAAGAGGTTGAGCGCGCTATTGCTCATCACCGGCGGTTGAGCAACACGTCCGGCACGGCCGGACGAGACGCAAACAAGAAAGCCTCGCGGGCCGGAGCCAGCGAGGCCTTATCTTGAGCAGGCGAGAGTGGGATTTCGCCCTCAGATCGATCCGGGGGGTGGATCGGGATGGGTTCTACCAGCAAGCGGAGCCGGCGCGGAATCACGATCGCTTGAGACGCTCGTGAGCCGACGATGCTCTCTCCGAGGCAGATGCGGATGGCGGGCACGCTGGCCCGCCACCGTTCGGCTGGAAGCGAAATGATTCAGGCTTCAGCCTGGCCCCGCACTTAGTTGGCGCCGCCGAGCGCCTGCACATTGGCGCAGAATTCGGCATACGGCTTGCTCATCGCCGCATCATTGCATTCCTTCTTCATCGCTTCCTGCCTTTCCATCGGCATCGCCTTGAAAGCGGACTTGAACTCCTCCATCGGTTTCATGGTTTTCATGCCGGAATCGGTGAAGAACGGCGCCATGTTGTCCGGCGAGTCGAGCGCGCCGGCAAAGGCCGTGCCGCTGACCATGGCAAAAGCAAGTGCCCCGAGGCAGGCCGACTTGAGGCAGATGTTTCTGATGTTCATGGAATGGTTCCTTCCCAGGTTTTTGCGAGCGCCCGGACGACGGTCGCCACCACAGTTCGGGGCCGGCAGTGCCGATGTTTCATGGTCTTCGGCCGATCGGACCCTGATCAAGCGATTGTGATCGGGCAGCACTCGCCATCGGCGCCCAAAAAAGAGGCCCGGAACATGCCCGGGCCTCAAGGCGTGAGCCCCTTTCGGGAGCGCCACGACGGGATGGGAGGATGCGGGGCGGCGAAAGCCGCCCCCGACATGGCTTACGGGTGGTAAGCCGCTTCGCCGTGCGAGGTGAGGTCGAGACCTTCACGCTCGGCATCGGCCGTCGGACGCAGGCCTACGATCATGTCGACGATCTTGTACAGGATGGCGCTGCCGATGCCCGACCAGAGCACGGTTACCAGGACCCCCTTGAACTGCGCCCACAACTGGGTCGCCGTACCGGCATAGCCGGCGGCGAAGTCGGCCGTCGAATAATCGACGATGCCGGCGCCGCCGAGGGCGGGATTGACCAGGATGCCGGTGCCGAGCGCGCCGATGATGCCGCCGACGCAGTGGATGCCGAAGACATCGAGGCTGTCGTCGTAGCCGAACTTGTTCTTCACCACCGAGACGAAGAAGTAGCAGACGCAGGTGGCGACGATGCCGAGCACGATGGCGCCCATCGGTCCGGCAAAGCCGGCGGCGGGCGTGACGGCGACAAGGCCGGTAAGAGCGCCCGAAACGGCGCCAAGCATGGACGCCTTGCCGCGCAGCAGTGTTTCAAGCACGATCCAGGTCAATGCCGCCGCTGCCGTGGCGACAAAGGTGTTGGCCATGGCCAGCACCGCATAGGCGTTCGCTTCGAGGTTCGAACCGGCGTTGAAGCCGAACCAGCCGACCCACAGCAGCGAGGCGCCGACCATGGTCAGCGTCATCGAATGCGGCGCCATGACGTCCTTCTGGTAACCGATGCGCTTGCCGATCATGAGCGCGCCGACAAGGCCGGCAATGCCCGCATTGATGTGGACGACCGTGCCGCCGGCGAAGTCGATGGCGCCGAACCCGAAGATAAGGCCGGACGGGTCGCTATAGGCGCTCGGGCCGCCCCAGAACCAGACCATGTGCGCGATCGGGAAGTAGACGAACGTGACCCACAGGATGGTGAAAAGGATCACGGCGGAGAACTTGATGCGTTCGGCGAAGGCGCCGACGATCAGGGCAGGCGTGATGCAGGCGAAGGTCATCTGGAAAAGGACGAACACCAGCTCGGGAATGGCGACGCCCTTGGTGAAGGTTTCCGACAGCGTCGTCACGTCGACGCCGGCCAGAAACATCTTGGACAGGCCGCCGACGAAGGCATTGCCGGGGGTGAAGGCGAGGCTATAGCCATAGAACACCCAGATGATCATGACCACGCAGGTGATGGTGAAGACCTGCATCAGCACCGACAGCATGTTCTTGGTGCGAACCAGGCCGCCATAGAACAGCGCCAGGCCGGGAACGGTCATCAACAGCACCAGCACGGTGGAAATCAACATCCACGTCGTGTCGCCCTTGTCGACGGTGAAGGCCGGCGCCGCCGCTGGCGCGGCCGCCGCGGGAGCTGCTTCCTGCGCGAAAGCGGCAACCGTGCCTAATGCCGCGAGCGTAGCCGCGCCCAGCAGCGCGGTGCACGCCGCTGATTTCAAGGTGGAAGAAATATTCATTGAACTCTCCATTGGAATACGTGCGCGGCTCAAAGCGCGTCGGTGTCTGTTTCGCCGGTGCGAATGCGCACGGCCTGGTCGATGCCGAAGACGAAGATCTTGCCGTCGCCGATTTGTCCGGTCTTGGCCGCGGCGGTGATTGCTTCGACGGCCTTGTCGACCATGTCGGCGCCGACCGCGACCTCGATCTTGATCTTCGGCAGGAAGCTCACCGCGTATTCCGCCCCGCGATAGATTTCAGTGTGTCCCTTCTGACGCCCGTAGCCTTTGACTTCGGTGACGGTCAGGCCCTGGATGCCGACTGCGGTGAGCGCTTCGCGCACCTCGTCGAGCTTGAACGGCTTGATGATTGCCATCACGATTTTCATAAGGTTTCACCCTTTGCTGTTGCGGGTCCCCCGCGTTTGCACGACTTCGCCGATCCCATGAGAGCCGGAGAGTGCCCGCTAGGATTCAAGCTCCGTGCCAATTGCCGAAGCAGGCTATTAACCTGTTGTAAACAAAGAGATTAGCCGGCCACCAACAGCCGACTGTTCAGAGTTTCGGCACTGTGCCTGATTAAAAAATAGGCAATTTTTAGAAAATGCCTATTCCGCAGGCGGGCGCTTCAGCCGGATCAGGCCTTCCTGCGCAACCGAGGCGATCAGCGTGCCGTCGCGCGCAAACAGCGAGCCACGCGTGAAGCCCCGCGACCCCTGCGTCGACGGGCTGTCCTGCGTGTACAGGATCCAGTCGTCGAGCGGGTGGCGGCGGTGGAACCACATGGCATGGTCGAGGCTTGCCGCCTGGATGTCGCGGTCGAAGATGGCGCGGCCATGCGCGAAGGTCGAGGTGTCGAGCAGCGTCATGTCGGAGAGGTAGGCGAGCACCGCCGCCTGAATGCCGCGGTCGGCCGGCACCGGGCCGGTGGTGCGGATCCAGATGTTCTGCTTCGGCTCCAGTTTCTCGCGACTGGTGTAGTGCTTCAGCATCACCGGCTTCATCTCGATCGGCCGGTCGCGCTCCCAATAGCGCTTGATGCCGTCGGGCACGGCCTCGCCGAACTTGCCCAGCAATTCGCGCTGCGACAGCAATGTGTCGGGCGCCGGCACGTCCAGCGGCATCGGCACCTGATGTTCGAGGCCGACCTCGTCCTGCTGGAACGAGGCCTCCAGCGAAAAGATCGCCTGGCCGTGCTGGATTGCCACGACGCGGCGCGTGGTGAAGGAACCGCCGTCGCGGATCCGGTCGACCTCGTAGATGATCGGCACCTTGGTGTCGCCGGGCCGCATGAAATAGCCGTGCAGCGAATGCACATGGCGTTCGGGCTCGACCGTTCGCTGCGCCGCGACCAGCGCCTGGGCGATGGTCTGGCCGCCGAAAATCCGCTGCCAGTCGAGTTTGGGGCTGCGACCACGGTACAGGTTGTGTTCGAGCTGCTCGAGGTCGAGAATGTCGAGAAGCTCGTCCATGGCCGCCGTCATGTTTCGCGCCCTCACTGCAAAAGTGTTATGGCGGTTTCCGACAGGAATGGCGGGCAGTCAAGGCCAGAAGGAATTTGGCCGGAAGGAATTTGGCCGGAAGGGAATTTGCCATGGTGGACCGCAAGGCGAATGCAAAAACCTCGCTCGACGTTCTGGTCGCCGGCGCCGGCTATGTCGGGCTTGCCGCGGCGGTATCGCTGAAACAGGCGCGCCCGAGCCTCGCCGTCGCCGTTGTCGACGCGGCACCCGCCGGCGTCTGGCGGAAGGACGGCCGCGCCTCGGCCATCGCCGCCGCCGCCTGCCGCATGCTCGACCAGCTCGGCGTCTGGGCCGAGATCGCGCCGGAAGCGCAGGCGATCACCGAGATGATCGTCACCGATTCGCGCACCGCCGATCCGGTGCGCCCGGTGTTTCTAACCTTCGACGGCGAGGTCGCGCCCGGCGAACCCTTCGCGCATATGGTGGCAAACAAGGACTTGAACGGCGCCTTGCGTGGCAGTGCCGAAAAACTCGGCATCGACATTATCGAGGGCGTTGCCGTCAGTGCCTTCGATCCGAGCGGCGCCGGCGTCACCGTGCATCTTGCCGATGGCGCGACGCTGAAGGCGCGGCTGCTGGTCGCCGCCGACGGAGTCAATTCGAAACTGCGCGACATGGCCGGCATCAAGACGGTGAAATGGGAATATGGCCAGTCCGGCATCGTCTGCACCGTTGCCCACGAGCGCCCGCACAATGGCCACGCCGAAGAGCATTTCTTGCCGGCCGGCCCCTTCGCCACATTGCCGCTGAAGCCTGGCAAGGATGGCAACCGCTCGTCGATCGTCTGGGTCGAACGAATGGAGGACGCGCAGAAGCTGGTCGATGGCGACGATCTCGTCTTCGAGCATGAGCTCGAACTGCGTTTCGGCCTGAAGCTCGGCGAAATCCGCGTTGCCGACAAGCCGCGCGCCTGGCCGCTCGGCCTGACGCTTGCCCGCGCCTTCGTCGCGCCGCGCATCGCGCTCGTCGGCGATGCCGCCCACGGCATCCATCCGATCGCCGGCCAGGGCCTCAATCTCGGCTTCAAGGACGTGGCGGCATTGGCTGAAGTGGTGGTCGAGGCCGACCGGCTCGGCCAGGACATCGGTGCGCTGGACGTGCTCGAACGCTACCAGCAGTGGCGGCGCTTCGACACGGTGCAGATGGGCGTCACCACGGATGTGCTTAACCGGTTGTTTTCCAACGACATCGGCCCGCTGCGTGCCGCCCGCGACATCGGCCTTGGCCTGGTCGAACGCATGCCACGCCTAAAGGACTTCTTCATCCGCCAGGCGTCGGGGCTGTCGGGCGATACGCCGCGGCTACTGAAGGGCGAGGCGATCTAGCTGGCCCGAACGACGGGCGCTCAGGAACCAGGCACATCGTAGATCGCCCTGACCTCGACGGTGCCGATTTCAGCCAACGGAATCCCGTCGGCGATCGCCAGCGCCTCGTCGAGGTTCTCGGCTTCGATCATGACGAAGCCGAGCAGTTGCTCCTTGGTCTCGGCGAAGGGGCCATCGATGACCAGCCGCTTGCCCTTGCGCCGCCGCAGCGACTTCGACGTCTTCACCGACTGCAGCGCCTGCGCGATGATCAACTTGCCTTGCCGGTCCAATGACCTGTCATAGGCCAGCGAATCGGCGTCGAGTTTTGCCGATCGCTGCGGCGTGAGCGCGTAGAGGTCTTTTTCCTGGCCATAAACCAGCAGGACATATTTCATTGTCTATCTCCCTTGTTGTGAGGAACCATAGGATGCGGCCACCACGGTGTCAGCCGCGCCTTTGCCTGCCGCGTGGTCGAGAAGGCATACCGCGATCCCGATGATGGCGAGCGCCGCCAGCAGCCGGCCGAAACCGGAAGGCGGCGGATGCAACCAGTAATCTTCCCGTCGTTCGGGCTTGCGACCTGGCATCTTCCACAGTGCGAAAAACTGATTGTCCATGTGAACCTCCATCCGGCCGCGAAATCCGCGACCGCCCGCAGGACGGTCGAGGCCGATGGAAGTCGACATTTTTGCACGCGCATTTTTTTCAAGAAAAAATTCAGCCCCGCCGCCAACTTGCGCGACTGCGCAAAGAGCGCGGTGGTCTTCGACCGCGCCCGCGCTATAGTCGTGAAGAACGCTGGCGCCGGGCCGGCCGGACAACCAAGGAGGATTTCATGGACCGCACCGCAAACGCCGTCTGGAAAGGCAATCTGAAGGAGGGCAAGGGTACGCTCGACACCCAGAGCGGGACCCTGAAGGGCACGCCCTATTCGTTCAAGGCACGCTTCGAGGACGAGAGTGGCAAATCCGGCACCAACCCGGAAGAGCTGATCGCCGCCGCCCATGCCGGCTGCTTCGCCATGCAGTTCTCCCACTTCCTGGCCGAGAACGGCACACCCGCCGCCGAACTCCACGCCAA
This sequence comes from Mesorhizobium metallidurans STM 2683, assembly GCF_000350085.1. Lineage (GTDB taxonomy): Bacteria > Pseudomonadota > Alphaproteobacteria > Rhizobiales > Rhizobiaceae > Mesorhizobium > Mesorhizobium metallidurans. Next base: position 6,014 of record NZ_CAUM01000036.1, on the reverse strand, counting down.
GGCGGTGGTCACGCTGGTTCCCGGCACCGGGATCACCGGCAGCGCTCTCACCGTGGTCGGCAAGGTGCCGGGCATCGATGCCGCGAAATTCAAGGAATTGGCCGAAAAGGCCAAGGCCGGCTGCCCGGTGTCGAAGGCGCTCGGCGCCATAAATGTCTCGCTCGACGCCAGGTTAGGCTGAGCGAGACGACCTCGCGTTGGGAAACGCCGGCCTCGCGGCCAGCGTTTCCGTTACCGGTCAATCGTTCAGGCGGTCTTCGCCGGTGAGGGCGTCGATGCGTGCACGCAACCGCGCGATCTCGTCCTCAAGAGCCTGCACGCGCGTTTCCAGGTCCGAGGCCGGCGAAGGCGTTCGCAGCGGCGTTGCGGCCACCGGCACCTGCGGTGCCCCGCTCAGCAGATGCACATAGCGCTCCTCGCGCTGGCCCGGCGCCCGGTCGAGCAACTGAACCAGCGGCGGCCTGCGGCCGATCAAAAGGTCGAGATCGCCGCGAAGCGCCTCGATGGAGGAGAACCGCGCCATCCGCTCGGCCCGCGCCAGCAATTCATGCGCCGTCTGCGCGCCGCGCAACAGCAACAGGCCGATCACCGCGATCTGCGACGAGGTCAGCGAAAAATGCTGCGCGACAGTGTGCTCATAGCGCTCGACGCGCGAGGCGAAGGCGCGCCGGACCAGACCTTTCTGCTCAAGCTGGCCGAATGCCCTGGCGATCTCGCCGAGCTCCAGTGCCATCACCGGCTCACGCGCCGTCTTCTGGTTGGCGGCTTGATGTGCTGCATTGAGCGTCAGCGGATAGATGTCGGGCGTCAGTTCCTTCTTCTCGATCAGGCTACCGAGCACGCGCGCTTCGGCGGGGGAGAGGATGGGAAGGTCGTCGCTCATGGTATGGTTGTGGCCAGTTAGCCCTTCTTAGCGGTAGTCTGGCCGGCGAAACGTCCCTTATACCCCTGAACGGGGGTTCCGACCGTTTGCTCAAAAATCAACTGGCAGACACGCATACCAACCCTGAGCCTTATTGGGATAACGTTGTGATTCACCATTTCGAGCCTTATCTGGCCCATGAAACCAGCATGTATCGTGGGTGCCGTTAGGTGAATGCCAATGCCTAGTCGGGCTAATGAGCTCTTTCCCTCAACACGGGCGGCAATTCTCGAATGATATGTGAGCTCAACGTACTCACGGGTCCACGCTAGGATCATATCTCCCGGCTGGAAGTCATAGCCGTTTTTTTCGCTGATCTCGAACTCCGTACTCAGTTCCGAGAGCACGTCCTCGTGATTATATTCTTTGCTTGACGGGTCGATACAGACGCTTACGCCGCCTTTTGGGCGTTTGAATTCGGTCAAGATCTTATCGAGCGTGAGATCTAGGCTGGTAGAACTGTATTGGAGTTCGCCGGGAGTTGGCTCAACAACAATTGCCTTGCTTTCCAAGGCAATTTGAATTTCTCGATCGGTTAAGATCATTTACGCCCCCCCGGCGAGTTTTCCCTATGAAACTAATTCAGCAGGCACCCAAACCCTCCAAGATCCGCTGATTGTTTCGCGTGGAAGTTCGACCAAATAATTACTTGATTCTTGGTTGATCGGATAGCCGATTTCCAACGTATCGCCTTCTCGCAAAGAGCGCGGGTGTACGACAAGGCGCTCCTCTCCCTGCGTAGTCTTTACGGATACTAATACCTCGCTTGGATGACTACCTCCGCGAATTTTTTCGACCTTAACTCTCATGTCCTATCTCCCGTGCTGGTTCTATTTTTTGTTCAGAGTGATCTCGAAAATCTGATTCGGATACGGTCGTGACACGATTTTGTCACATTTACCTTGTGCGTGCCTTTCGAGTCACAGCGAACATAACAGGAACATTATGATCCAAGTTTGACCATTGAGCGAATCACAACGTGTTGCAGTGTCGCCGGTTCCGGGTTAACCGCACATGAAGCGGGGCTTCGCCATATAGGCCTTGCGCAACCCGCGAAGTATCTCAAATCAAACCCTTCGCTCCACCATCATCTTCTTGATCTCGGCGATCGCCTTGGCCGGATTGAGCCCCTTGGGGCAGGTCTGGGCGCAGTTCATGATGGTGTGGCAGCGATAGAGCCGGAAAGGGTCTTCGAGATTGTCGAGCCGCTCGCCCTTGGCCTCGTCCCTGGAATCGATCAGCCAGCGATAGGCCTGCAGCAACGTCGCCGGGCCGAGATAGCGGTCCTCATTCCACCAATAGCTCGGACAGGAGGTCGAGCAGCAGGCGCACAGGATGCATTCATAGAGCCCGTCGAGCTTTTCGCGGTCCTCATGGCTCTGCAGCCATTCCTTTGCCGGCTGCGGCGACACCGTCTTCAGCCATGGTTCGATCGAGGCGTGCTGGGCATAGAAATTGGTAAGGTCGGGCACCAGATCCTTGACCACCTGCATATGCGGCAGCGGATAGACTTTGACCGCGCCGGAAATGTCGTCGCAGCCCTTGGTGCAGGCGAGCGTGTTGGAGCCGTCGATGTTCATGGCGCAGGAGCCGCAAATGCCTTCGCGGCAGGAGCGGCGCAAGGTCAGCGTCGGGTCGATCTTGTTCTTGATCCAGAGCAGCGCGTCGAGCACCATCGGACCGCAATCATCCATGTCGACGAAATAGGTGTCGATGCGCGGGTTCTCGTCATCGTCCGGCGACCAGCGGTAGATGCGGTATTCCCTGAGATTGGCGGCACCTTCCGGCTTCGGCCAGGTCTTGCCCTGCTTGATCTGCGAGTTCTTGGGGAGCGTCAGTTCGACCATTACCTCAAATCCTTTCGGATGACGAGCTTCAGCCCGGACCAGACATCGTTGACGGCGGCGACCTTGACGTCGACAAGGTCGAGCTTCAGCGCTTCGGCGCGGATGACGTCCTCGGTGACGTCGGTCGGCACTTTCGATGCCTTCTTCGGCCAGGAGACCCAGACCATGCCGTCGCGCTTGATCGCCGTCTCGACATCGCTCAGCCGATCCTCGATCTCGGCCCGCTGCCGGGTGAAGGCATGCACGGCATCGTATTTCAGGACAGCGCCGGAAATCTTCGACCAGTCCGCCAGCCTGTCGACATGGGCGAAGTACACGGCATCGGCCAGATCGCCGAGTTCCGCCGGCAGAGCGATGAAGGCCGCGGTCATCCCGTCCTTCAGGCCAAGCTTGGCCGGGAGGGGCGTACCGGAATATCCTGAGGCCGCCAGCGCCATGATCAATACACCCGGGCCTTCGGCGCGATCTTGGCGAGGCTGATGCCGCCGTCCTTTTCCGCGACCAGCGGCTCGGTGTGCACCGGCCGGTAGCTGAGTGTCACCTTGCCGTCCTCACTGAGCCGCGCCAGCGTATGCTTGCGCCAGTTGGCGTCGTCGCGAGCCGAGAAATCTTCCCGCGCATGCGCGCCACGGCTCTCTTTGCGCGCCGCCGCGCCTTGGACCGTGGTGATGGCGTTGGCCATCAGGTTTTCCAGCTCCAGCGTCTCGACCAGATCGGAGTTCCAGATCATCGAGCGGTCGAACACCTTGATATCCCTAAGCTCGCCCCAGATCTGCGAAATGCGCTTGCAGCCATTGTCCAGCGAGTGCTGCGTGCGGAACACCGCCGCGTCTTCCTGCATCGCCTTCTGCATCTTCTCGCGCAACACCGCCGTCGGCGTCGAGCCGTTGGCGTGGCGCAGCTTGTCGAAGCGATCCATGATCTTTTCGACCGAAGCCTCGTTGGGCGATGGGATCGCCGATGTGCGGTCGATGATCTGGCCGGCGCGGATCGCGGCGGCGCGGCCGAACACCACCAGATCGATCAGCGAGTTCGAGCCCAACCGGTTGGCGCCATGCACCGAGGCGCAGCCGGCCTCGCCAACCGCCATCAGGCCGGGCGACACCTTATCCGGGCTCCTCGCCGTCGGATTGAGCACTTCGCCCCAGTAATTGGTCGGCACGCCGCCCATATTGTAGTGCACCGTCGGCAGCACCGGGATCGGTTCCTTGGTCAGGTCGACGCCGGCAAAGATCTTCGCCGATTCCGAAATGCCCGGCAGCCGCTCGTGCAGCACGGCCGGATCGAGATGGTCGAGGTGGAGGAAAATATGATCCTTGTTCTTGCCGACGCCGCGACCCTCGCGAATTTCCAGCGTCATGCAGCGCGAGACGACGTCGCGCGACGCCAGATCCTTGGCCGACGGCGCGTAGCGCTCCATGAAGCGCTCGCCTTCGGAATTGACGAGATAGCCGCCCTCGCCGCGCGCGCCCTCGGTGATCAGGCAGCCGGCGCCGTAGATGCCGGTCGGATGGAACTGCACGAATTCCATGTCCTGCAGCGGCAGCCCGGCGCGCGCGGCCATGCCGCCGCCGTCGCCGGTGCAAGTGTGCGCCGAGGTGGCCGAGAAATAGGCGCGGCCATAGCCGCCGGTCGCCAACACCACCATCTTGGCCGAAAAGCGGTGGATGGTGCCGTCGTCGAGGTTCCAGGCGACGACGCCGGTGCAGGTGCCGTCCGACTCCATGATTAGATCGAGCGCGAAATACTCGATGAAGAACTGTGCGTTGTTCTTCAGCGACTGGCCGTAGAGCGTGTGCAGGATGGCGTGGCCGGTGCGGTCGGCCGCGGCGCAGGTGCGCTGCACCGGCGGGCCGTCGCCGTAATTCATCATGTGGCCGCCGAACGGCCGCTGGTAGATTTTGCCTTCCTCGGTGCGCGAGAACGGCACGCCGTAATGCTCGAGCTCGTAGACCGCCGCCGGCGCCTCGCGCACCATGTATTCCATGGCGTCGACATCACCCAGCCAGTCCGAGCCCTTGACGGTGTCAAACATATGCCACTGCCAGGAATCCGGCCCCATGTTGGACAGCGAGGCGGCGATGCCGCCTTGCGCCGCCACGGTGTGCGAGCGCGTCGGAAATACCTTGGTGATGCAGGCGGTGCGCAGACCCTGCTCGGCCATGCCGAGCGTGGCGCGCAGGCCGGCGCCGCCGGCGCCGACGATCACCACGTCGAATTTGTGATCGACATAAGTGTAACCAGCCGGGTTGGCCGATTTCGCGTCCTTGGCCAAATCAGCCTCCGAATGCCAGTTTGAGCAGGGCGAAGAGCGAGGCGACGCCGACCGCTATGGTAAAAAATGTGTTGAGCGCTATCAGCGCCAGCTTCATGCCTTCGCCATGCACATAGTCCTCGATGATCGCCTGCATGCCGAGCCGCATATGGTAAAGGCCGGAGATGAGCACCAGCGCCAGGACCAGCGCCACGAACGGATTGGCAAGCGCGGAACGCACTTCAGCATAGCCGGCGCCGTTGAGCGCGATCAGGAAACCGACGAAGAACAGGATCAGCGGGATGTTGGCGATCGCCGTCAGCCGCTGGCGCCAGAAATGCCCGGTGCCCTCGCGGGCGGAACCGAGGCCGCGGACCTTGGCCAGCGGCGTGCGCATGTCGGTTTTGCCGCCGCTCATGTCAGGCTCCCCGCGCCATGTAGCCGGCGATCCAGATCAAGAGCGTCAGCACGATCGAGCCGGCGAGCGTCGCCCAGGCGATCTTCGACGCGGTGTGCTTTTCGAGGCCGGCGCCGGTGTCCCAGACCAAATGGCGCACGCCGCCCAGCATGTGGTGCATCAGCGCCCAGGTGTAGCCGAACAGCACCAGTCGCCCCAGCCACGAACCGAACGCCCAGTTGACCCAGTCGAAGGCGCCTTGCGAGCTCGCCGCCGCCATCAGCCAGATAGCGACCAGCAAGGTGCCGAAATAGAGCGCACCGCCGGTGATACGATGGATGATCGACATCGTCATGGTGATCGGCGGCCGGTAGACGGTCAGATGCGGCGAAAGCGGCCGTTCACGTCTGGCAGATGCGCGGGTGGCTGGTGATTTGCTCATGGCTCCCCCAGTTCGACGTCTCTGGAGCCCCAGGTGGAAATGCGGCGTTACCGCTTCCGGTTGCGACTTCGGACAGCCGGTTTCTAATGCTCTTTTTGCACCGCGTCAAAGCCAGAAAATCGTTTCGAAAACGTAATTTAGGACAGTCGTCA
>NZ_CAUM01000037.1 GCF_000350085.1 Mesorhizobium metallidurans STM 2683 | reverse complement strand
TGTCGCTCGTCCTGGATCGCTGGAAAAACCCGCTGTTCCACGGTTTCAGGCGTCATTCTCACCCTTATTCGGTGGATTCTCACCCTAATTGGGTGGACAGACCGACCAGGATCGGCGGATTTGGAGCGGTTTTCGTGAGACTGCGCGCCAGATCAGATCGCCTTCTGGCTGCTAACCATTTGAATTTCCTTATTTTCGCTTGCTGACGCCAGGTGCGCAAGGCGCGCTTTGTCACGCAGTCTCACTATTTCCGACTCGGAATCACGTAGTCTCATCAAATCCGCTCCGCCCGCCGGGTGAAACAGGGACCAAATGGGGCATTTCCTGTGCACCGGTGCCGGTCCGTCAGGGTGCCAGGGCTCGAAACGGCCAGTTTGCCCGGTTTCGGCCATAGCGGCCTCGTGGGCGCGATTTGGCCTCTCCTGAGTCCTCCGACACGTCCGAAGGCCGCGATCGTGCTCTATGGGCCTGCAAATCGGTCGATAATACACGCCTGCAAAGGAACCTTTTCTGACACATTGCACTATTGCAAAAACCGGCCCAAATTGTCCCGCAAATGGCCAAACCGCGCACCCAAGCCACACCCCCTCCCCGCTCACGCCGCCTGATCGGCTATGCTCGGGTTTCCACCGAAGACCAGCTCAACGACGCTCAGGTCGACGAACTCAAGGCCACCGGCTGTCATATGGTTCACCAGGAGCATGGCTCCGGCGCATCGCGCTCCCGGCCGGTGCTGGCGAAGCTGATGCGCAAGATCGCGGCCGGCGACGTTCTCGTCGTCGTGCGGCTCGACCGCCTCGCCCGCTCGGTCAGCCATCTGCTTGAGGTCATCGAGCAACTCGAGACGCGGGGCGCGCACTTCCGCTCGCTGCGCGATCCGATCGACACGTCGACGCCGCAAGGCATGTTCTCGCTGCAGGTGCTCGGCGCCGTGGCGCAGCTCGAGCGTGCCCTGATCGCTGAACGCACCAAGGCGGGGATGAAGGCGGCCAAGGCCCGCGGCCGGCTGGCCGGCAACCCCGGGCTTCGCGAACGCCGTCCCGAAGCTGTCAGGGCGATCGCCGCAGCGCGTGAGCGCGCCTATCTCGACGATCTCATCACCTCGGCGCAGACCTGGCTGCCGACCGTGCGCCGCTTGCGGCCGCAGCACAGCTGGGACGACGTGGTGCGGGTGCTGAACCGGAAGGGGCACAACTGGACGATCGAGCGGCTGCGGCGCGCGGTGCATCGGCTGGTGCGCGAACGCATCGCCGAACCGGCGCTGATCAAACGCGCCCCTCGCCGCCCGCCGGAGGACCGGCTGATGACGTTGGTCGCCGGAATTGCGCTCGCCGATCCGGATCTTACCCTGCTCGAGATCGGCGTACAGCTGGAACGGATGCATGAACGCACGCCGCGTGGCGCTCGCCAATGGCAGCCCTCCTCGGTCAAGGCGCTGCTGGACCGAGCCCGGCGGCTCGGTCTCGTGGTGCCCGATCCAGGGCTTCGGTCATGAGGCGTGCCAGCGCCCGCTCGCGCACGCTCCGTGCGGCGCCCTGAACGGCCCTCCATTGCGGACTGGCGAGGATCTGTTCGGCCAATGCACGGTATTCGGCGTCCGGGCGGGGCGCGTATGTCTTGGCGGGGCGTTCGACACTCCGGGTCTGCCGCACGACACGGCGTGCGGCGCCAGACCGTGACAGGTCGCCCGCCGCGAATTCTTCCGCCAGAAAGACAGGCGGCGGCCCCATGAGGTTTCTGGCATCGGCCAGATCCAGCAGCCGTGCAATTCCGAACAGGGTCAACATGCGGCCTTGCAATGAGGCGGTGGCGAGCGGCTCGTCGCGATCAGCCGGCATGTCGTTGCCGCTCAGCCGCGGCTGTCCCAGCCATGCGATGAACGGCTTTCCGCCTGACTGCGACGACGACCACAACAATCGCGCCGCCCGCATGATGTCCTTGGCCGCCGCGCCCTGCGGCCCCTCCTCGATGGCCAATGTGACGGTGTCGGCAAGCGCCAGAAGGAAGCCTTGCCATTCCAAAACGACCCCATCCGAGCGGCCGAAAGACACGGGAGCCGAACAGCTCCCACAAACCAGACGCCCCCTCCCCTCTCGGCAATCGAAGCGAAATCCCGTGCGGGCGAAGCAATGCCCACACATCTCCCGCAGCATGGTCAGATGCCGGGGACAGACGATTGCTTCGACCCGAGACCACGCGCGGCGAAGATAATGATCCCGCCCGGCAGTGTGATCGTCGTCAAGGCAAGCGGGACAGACGCCCTGATGCCAGCGATCCTGAATGTACCAGTTGGATGGGCGCGCCTGCCGGCGCAACGTCATCCGAGCAAGCCGGCCCGCATCCATCCGGCAGGCGCGGGCCCAAAGCGTGATCATGGCATCGCCAGGATCGAAGTCCCGCCCGATCAGATTGCCTCGCTGTCCCGGATCCGGATCGAGCCAGCTTTCAACCTCGCGCAGCGTGCATCCGTAGCGACAGGCCACCGCCCCTGCCAGGAGGAAAGCAACTCGTCGTCGAATGGCCGCGGCGCAAGGGGGAGGACGCGCACCGGCCTCACCGGCTCGCCCGGTGCCGCAGTCCCTTTTCCATGTGGCGCGTCATCGACACAAGCGGCAGGACGAGATTGTCGCCGTCGAAACTGTCGATGGTGATGCACTCATCGCCGCTGCGGACCGCCTCAACCGCCACCGTCTCCATCAGGCGAAAGATCCGGGAGGTCATGCCGTCGGTCAGAGCGAGCACTTTTCTGCGGACAGCCGTCGTTGCCAAATCGGAGGGACGGCGCAGCGGCAGGATCCCGCCCAGGCTCGTCAAAAGCTGGGAAACCTGGAAGTCATCTGTCCAACGCTCAAGGTGGAAGGCCTCGAAACGCTCGGCCAGCTGCGGGTCGGTCAGCAGCGCCTGCCGGGCCGCCTCGGTTCCGGCGCAGATCAGCGGAACCCTCAGGTCATTGGCCAGAAATCGGATGACGTTGAGAAAAATGCGCTGCTGGCGGAAGCTGCCGACAAGCAGCGCGTGGATTTCGTCGATAATCAGCATGCGGGCGCCCATGCTGCGCAAAAGGCTCAGGCAGACCTCCTTCAGACGATAGGTCGAGTCCGTCATCGGGCCTGGCGCGCCGAGCGCGGTAAGAAGTCCGCCATAAACGTCCCGTTCCAGCGGTTCGGCCGGCATCTGCATGGCCACGACAGGCATGCTGCTGATGCCTGTGCCGCGGTCGAAACAGGCCGGATGATCGCGCAGGAATTTACGGATGATCTTGGTCTTGCCGATACCGGTGTCGCCATAAAGCAGCAGGCAGGGCATGCGGTCGCGCGCAGGATAGGACAGCAGGTCCTCCAGCCGCGCCAGCGCCGCGCGTGCCTGGGCGGTTTCCAGCCAGCGGTCGGCGCGGATCCACGCGATCCTTTCGGCATCGCCAAGAGCGGCATGCGAACGATAGGCGGGGAGCAGATGCTGGTAGTCGCTCAAGACCATTCTTCCACGACCAACGACGGCAGATTGGTATCCCATTCTTCGTCGCGATCGGTTTCCGGCGCCGCAAAGTTCCTGTTTTCGGTCGCCATCAAGGATCGGTCGCGGCGCTCGGCATGCCGGCGCGCGCTCCTGGTCTTATGTCCGGCTGCGTCGACGAGTTGCCGCTGCTTTTCGACCGTCTCGAAAATCAGCTGCTCGTCCACCGCCCTGACGCCGCGTTCTTTCAATTCCGTGCGGGCAAGACGATGCTCGCCGAGCGTAATGCGCGGCCGCCTGAGATCGGCAAACCGGACCGGCCAGTTCGTGCCATCGGGGCCTTCCACAAACACGCACGACAAGTCGCGCGGGTCATATCTGACGCGCATCCGGTGAGGAAACCGACCTGCCCAGGGACTTAACACATCGTCCCAATAGCGAAGTCCGAACAGATGCACGCCGTCGCGTCGGATGCTGCGCTCCTCGAAGGGCAGGAAATCCTGGAGAAACCGCTGGCGGTCATGGGGCAGCCGCAAGGGATGGCGACGTGCCGCAACTGCGTCGTCCCAGGCGCTGGCGGGCGGTAACTGCAGGCTGCTGTGGATTTCCGCATGATAGCGGCCGACAATCTGCAGCGCGAGCCACTCTTCCAGTTCGTCGAGCGTCATTGCGGCATGTTTTTGCGGATCGTAGGAGCCTCGCGCGGCGATGTTGCTGGACGTCGTGCCCGGAAGCAGGTGGACCGCACCCATCATCGTGCCGATCAGCCGCTCGATATGACCCCCATAATGCGGCCTTGCGACGGGCCGATATTCAAGGGCTATGCCGTGCTCCGCCGTCCCACGGGTCAGCGCCTTTCCATGGAATTCTCTGCCGTTGTCGACGTGGATCACGTCAGGCAGCCCGAAAACCGGCCACGCCGCCTTGATATCGCGTGCCTCGAGCCAGGGTTCCTTCGGCATCACCATGTGCTGAACGCAAAGCGCTACAGATGCCGAGGACGGACTTTCCAGAGTGAGATAGAACCCCGCCACCATGCGGCTTGCGATATCGATGGCCAGCGTCAGCCAGGGCCGCTGAAGAGGCCGGCGATGCACGGCATCAACGATAAACAGATCGACCAATGTGTGGTCGATCTGGATGATATGAAGCGCATGATCAGCGCGATACTCCTGCACCACGGGATCAAACCGTTCGCGCGCGGCTTCTGCCCCTTCCCGATCACGCATCAGTAGCCGCGGATCGACAAGCTTCACACGGGCTCTTACCGCCTTCCAGGAAGGCACCACCTCTCCGCGGCTGTGGCACAATTCTCGAACGCGGTCATGCAGGGCGGTGATCGATGGCTTCTCCCGCCTGCGGTAGGTGTCGCGCATCGCGGTCTCGATGAGCGCCTCCATCTCTTCCGACAGGCGCCGCCGCCCTTTCGCCGGGCCGGGATTGTGGCCAAGCAGCGAACTGGTGACAGGAGAGACCCGGTATCGACCGACAAGTTCATATAGTCGTGCGCGCCTCACACCGAGCTGGCGGCACGCGAGGCCTATGTCGGCGGGAGACAAGCGATCCTTCGACGCCAAAGGGCGAATGACGGCCTCGCGCGCTACCGCCCGGCGCCAGACGGCATCATTGGCCGCGAACTTGTCGGGGTCACGACCCATGACTATCGCCCTCGCCTTCGTCCACCAAATCAGGGTAAGAATCTACCTAACCGGGACGAATCCACTCGATTAGGATGAGCGATGAATGTTACAAAACAACGACATACAGTCCACTCATCCAAGAAGAGTGACA
>NZ_CAUM01000038.1 GCF_000350085.1 Mesorhizobium metallidurans STM 2683 | reverse complement strand
TGGCCATGGCTCTTTTCGCCGTCAACTGATTTCTCGATAAGGGAAGCGCCGAGCGAAAGCCGCCAGGTGCCGAAGACGAGCCTGGTCGCGCCGGTGAAAGCCTGCAGCGAACGCAGCGCTGTCGACGAACCACGCCGATGCTGCTCTGGTGCGACTGCCGTCAGCAGCCGCAGCATCACGATCAATTCCCACATGGGAGTCCTCTTTCACAAGAAGAGCCGGCCGGCCCGATAGCGGGGTAGGCCAAGGGACCGGCCGGTGCAGCCCGGTCAGAGTTGCTCGCCCGTCCGGGGTAGGGGTGGCGGGAGCGGCCTGCCAGAATCGGGCAGGCCTCCGGGGCCGGCTGCATCATCCGGCGGATTGCCCCATGGGCCGCGGGGTGGTCCATGAGGCCTGTCCGCCGAAGCAAGGATTTTCAGCTGTTCGGGCGTCAGCTTGACGCGAAGTGCGGCGATCGCATCCTTCAGCTTTGCGGCCGAGGCGGCGCGTTCGGTGAGATCGTCGGCCAGTCTTTCCTGGAAAGCGAAAGCGCGCGGACCCTGATCTCCGGGGCCTCCCGCGTCGGGGCCGCGCTTGCCGGGACCATCCGGGCCATGCTCAGGCCGCGCCAGCACCGCCTGCAGCGCGCTGGTGTAGTCGCGCCAGGCGTCGAGCTGCTCGGTCCTGACGCCGATGCGGGTCTCGAGCGCGGAAAGCCGGGCCGCGAGCATCTCCGGCGGCGGTCCCATGCGGCCGGGACCAAAACCGTCCGGTCCAGGCCGCATCGGCCCGTGCGGGCCGGGCCAGGACATCGGGCCATGGTCCGCATCGTCCTGCCGGGCCATCGCCGGCGGTTCGTTGCCGGGTACTCCGGCGGGGTCGGGCTGCGCCGCCAGCACGGGATGGATGGCAGCGAGGGAAAACAGGCCGAGCGCAAGAAGTCTGCTTTGCACGATGGTGTTCCTTTCTCTCATGCTTCGGACTGCAGGAGGATAGGAAGTGTCTTTTTCCGCTTCGCTTCGGCGTGTTGCCGAAGGTTTCCGCAAAAAGGCAATTTGTTTCCGAATGTTTCCGCGCCCGGGCTGGAAACAATCTGTTGCAATTTTCCATGCCGCCGGGCGTGGCTCTCGCTATATCAAGGGCAAGCAAAGGCACGGCAATGCAGTCACAACCCCATATCCTCGTCGTCGACGACGATCGCGAGATCAGGACGCTTCTCCAGCGCTATCTCGACGGCCAGGGATTTCGCGTCTCGGTGGCGGCGGACCGGCGCGAATGCGAGCACAGGCTCGCCACCGGCCAGTTCGACCTGATCGTGCTCGACGTCATGCTGCCCGATGGTTCGGGGCTCGATATCTGCCGCAGCCTGCGTGACCGCAAACCGCATATCCCGGTCATCCTGCTGACGGCGCTGAAGGAGGATGTCGACCGCATCATCGGCCTGGAGCTCGGCGCCGACGACTATCTCGGCAAGCCGTTCAATCCGCGCGAGCTCACTGCCCGCATCCGCGCCGTGCTCAGGCGCTCAGTGCCCGAGGAGGCGCCGGCGGCGCCGCGCCCGCGCATCTACCGCTTCGCCAGCTACAGGCTGGAGCCGGACACCCGCAAGGTGACGGATGCGCAAGGCGTGGCCGTCGATCTCACCGGCGCCGAGTTCGACCTGCTGCAGGTGTTCCTCGACCGTCCGGGCCGGCTGTTGTCGCGCGACCAGCTCCTCGATCTGACGCAAGGCCGCGAGCGCGATCCGCTCGAACGCTCGGTCGACGTATTGATGAGCCGGCTGCGGCGCAAATTCGCCGACACCGGCGACGGGCCACTGTTCAAGACCGTGCGCAATGGCGGCTACCAGCTGACCGCGCGCGTCGATACGGTGGAGAACCACGCGTGAATTCGCTGCGCCGGCGTCTCATCCTGTTGCTGGTCGCTTCGATCGTCGGCGTGGTCGGCCTGGCGACGGCCGCCGTCATCAGCGTGCGCGGCGGTGGGCCACCGCCGGAATTGACCATGCCCTGGGTCGCCCAGCAGGTGGAAATCGTGATGCGGCTCCGCCCTGGCCAGATTCCGGACGTCTTCCCGGTGGAGCTGAGCGACCATCCGGCCGGTGGCACGGTGGACCGCGCGGAAACGGCGATGCTCAACGACATCCTTCGCCGCCGGGGCCTCGACGTTTCGGCTGTCGTCAGCGAGAAGGCGGAAGAACCCGGCCAGCTTGCATCGGTGCGCCTGCCCGACAATCGCTGGGCGATCATGGAGGTTCCGCACGTCAAGCCACCAAGGCGCGAATGGCTGGTACTTGCCGGCTGGATCTCGCTGATCGTGGCCGGCGCCACGGCCGTCTCGGTCTATTTCACTTCTGTGCTGATCCGGCCGCTTGAAATGCTGGAGGCCGCCGTCTCCAAGATCGGGTCGGATGGCGTACTGGCGACGGTGCCGGAAGTGGGATCTGCCGAGGTCAAGGCGACGGCCCATGCGCTGAACCAGCTCTCGTCCCGGCTGAAGACCGCGATGGAAAGCCGCATGCGGCTGGTCGCCGCCGCCGGCCACGATCTCAGGACGCCGATGACGCGGATGCGGCTGCGCGCCGAATTCCTCGACGACGACCGCGAGAAATGGCTTCACGACCTCGACGAGCTCGACCGTATCGCCGACAGCGCCATCCGGCTGGTGCGCGAGGAAGTCGACCAGGATGCCGTCGAGCCGGTCGAGTTGGACCGGCTGGTCCGCGACATCGAGGCCGAGATGGTTTCGCTCGGCCGTGCCGTGTCGATCGGCCATCTCGACAAGGTCTCGGTCAGGGCAGGCGCGCTCGGCCTGCGCCGCGCGCTGCGCAACCTGATCGTCAATGCCGCCACGCACGGCAAGGGCTGCGGCATCTCCCTGTCGGCGGCCGACAACCGCGCCACCCTCACCATCGCCGATCGCGGACCCGGTATTCCGCCGGAGTTGCTCGGCAAGGCGTTCGAGCCCTTCTTTCGCGTCGATCCCGGCCGCCGGCAGTCCATTCCGGGCGCCGGCCTCGGCCTCGCCATCGCCAAGGAAATCATCGAACGCCACGGCGGCGCCATCACCCTGGAGAACCGCCCAGGCGGCGGCCTTTCCCAGAAGGTGGTTTTCGACGCTGTCTCCTGACGCAGCGTTTGACGTTAGCGCCATTCTCAGCGCACGGCATCGCCGTATTGCCTGACTACTGTAGGCTGAACCTCAAGGGCACATTGACACGCGAGTTAGCGCCTTCGGGCGGCGCCGGTACTGTGGCGCCCTGCAGCATGTCGAGGACACTGCGGTCGAGATCGGAGTCGCCGGAGGAGCCTATGATGCGAACGGACGTCACTCGGCCGGAGGTGGCGACCGTGAAGGAGACCCTCACGGTTCCTTCCGCGCGGCGGGCTTTGGCGGCTCTCGGATAACGCTTGTGCCGATTGAGCCACGATGTCAGCTGCGAATTCCACTTCGATGAATCCCCGCGGGAAGCCGAGGCCGCAACCTTGGCCGATTTCGGGGCCGCCGCCCGGGGCGCTGATTTCGCGGCGACGCTGGCCGTCTTCGTCCGGGGCGACGCCGTCTTCTCCTTTTTCGAAGGCTGCTTGGCCTTTTCGACGGGCTCCCTGGTCTTGGCTTCGGCCTGCTTCCTGGCCTTGACCGGCGTCTTTGCCTTGGGCTCGACCGGTTTCGCCACTTTGGTCTCGACGGGGGCTTCGACCGGCTTCGGCTGCGGCAGCGGAATGACCACGTCCGGCGCGACGGTGTCGACGATATCGGGCACGACCTCCTCCAGCGGCGGCTGGTCGACCCGTTCAGGTGTGGGCGACCGGGTGGGCTCGATCGCATCGGTCGCAGCCGCTTGCGATGGCCCGGCCGCCGGCTCTGCTTGCTCGACGGGCGGCTCGGCCACCGGTTCAGCCGTCTCGACGGGTGGTTCAGGCTCCGTCACCGGCTTGGCCTCGGCTGTCTCGACCTCCTCCTCGACCGGCTCGGCCGTATCGGGCGTCACCACATCCGGCGCCGGCGCTTCCTGTGCCGCCGGCATGATCACCATCGGTGCCAGCTCGATCAGCTGCGCCGGTGGCGGCCCGCCATCCATCTCGGCTGGCCGCAAATCCTGCACCGCATAGGCAATCACGACATGTGCTGTGAGGACCACTGCCGCCGCCGCCGCCCACAAGACAATCTGGCGCACGCTGAAACGCGGCAGGCCAACCATGGGCGACGCGGTGGCCAGCGATGTCATTGACCCGTTCCGTCTTGCGGTGCCGGTGTAGCGGCATCGGCCGCAGGCACGGTCTCCAGTCCGACCAGTGCGATCTTCAGATAGCCGGCGCCGCGCAGAAGGTTCATCGCCTCCATCAGGTCGCCATAGCCGACCGCCTTGTCGGCACGCAGGAAGATGCGCGTCTGCTTGTCGCCTTTCGTCCTGCCGTCCAGCGTGGCGGCGAAGGAACCGCGCGGCACGCTGTCATTGCCGATCGCCAGGGTGAGGTCGTCTTTCAGTGTCAGGAACAGCGGCGTCTCCGGTCGCGGCGCGGGTGTCGCGGTCGAACCCGGCAGGTCGACATTGACGTCGACCGTCGCCAGCGGCGCCGCGACCATGAAGATGATCAAGAGAACCAGGATGACGTCGATGAAAGGGGTGACGTTGATCTCGTGGTTTTCCTCGAGATCGCCGTCGATGTTTTCTCGAATTCTGGCCGCCATGGCGCCGCTCCCTATTCCGCGGCCAGCGCCGTCGCCGGTGCCACGGTGCGGAAATCCAGATCCCGGCTGACCAGCCGTTCGACCCCGGCCGACGCATCGGCGAGCATCTGCCGGTAGCCGGCTATGGATCGCGCGAAGACGTTGTAGATGACCACTGCCGGGATCGCCGCGACAAGGCCCATCGCCGTGGCTAGCAGCGCCTCCGCGATGCCTGGCGCCACGACGGCGAGGTTGGTGGTCTGCGCCTGCGAGATGCCGATGAAGGCGTTCATGATGCCCCAGACGGTGCCGAACAGGCCGACAAAGGGCGCGGTCGAGCCGATTGTCGCGAGCACGCCGGTACCGCGCGACATGCGCCGCGCCGCCGCCGCCTCGATGCGCGACAGGCGCGAGGTAACCCGTTCCTTTAGCCCGTCGCCGGACACATGCTCGAGCGCGCCGGCCGAAAGTGCCGCCTCTTCCTCGGCGGCCCGCACCAGCAGGGCGCCAGGGCCGCCGGTATGGCCAAGCGCGCGCCTGGCCTGGTTCAGCGTGGCGGCATTGCCGATCGCGCTGGCGGCGCGGCGGGCGCTGAGCTTGCCGCCGAGGATCTCCAGCGACTTGGCCAGCCAGATCGTCCAGGTGACCAGGGAGGCAAAGGCCAGCCCGATCATCACTCCTTTCACGACAATGTCGGCCGCCATGAACATGCCCCATGGCGACAGATCATGCGGCAGGGTCAGCGATATCGCCGAGGGATCCGCCTCCGCTTGCGTGGACACGCCGGCTTCGGACGCCGCGGGCGCATCGGGCGTCGCGGCAGGGGGCGAGACGGCGGCAGGAGGCGAAGCGGGAGCCTCGATCGCCGGGGCGGGGGCCGCCGGTTGCTCCTGGGCCGTGACGCCGCCGGCCGACACGAGGACGGATGCGATCAATGCCGCGAACAAACCATGTCTGGGCAAATGATGTCTGGACAAGGGCTTCTTCCTTATTCTCGCAATTCTCACAACTGGCCTCACTGCACATAGCCGATGGGCTGGCCGGTGACGGGGTGCGCGAACACGCCCATCTCGACGCCGAAAATGCCTTTGAGCACGTCGCCCTGCATGATCTCGTCGGGCGTGCCGCGCGTCAGCAGCCGGCCCTCCTTCAGCGCGATCAGCTCGTCGCAGTAGCGCGCCGCCATGTTGGGATCGTGCAGCACCACGACGACGCAGAGGTCCCGCTTGCGGCTGAGCTCCCTGACCAGCCCCAACACCTCGACCTGATGGGCGATGTCGAGCGCCGAGATCGGCTCGTCGAGCAGCATGACGCCGGCATTCTGCGCCACCAGCATGGCCAGCCACGCGCGCTGGCGCTCGCCGCCCGACAGTTCGTCGACCAGCCGGTCGCCGAAATCCGCCATGTCGGTCAGGACAAGCGCTTCGTCGACATGCCGCCTGTCCTCGTGCCCGAAACGGCCGAGCGCGCCATGCCAGGGATAGCGCCCGAGGCTCGCCAGCTCGCGCACGGTCAAGCCGGTCGCCGCCGGCGTCGTCTGCGGCAGATAGGCGAGCGCCCGGGCGAGTTCCCGCGCACCCCACTGCACCAGCGGGCGCCGCGCGAAGGTGATGCCGCCGGCACTTGCCGGCTGCTGGCGCGCCATCAGCTTGATCAGCGTCGATTTGCCCGAGCCATTGTGCCCGATCAGCCCGTAGACGCGCGAGCGCTGCAGTTCGAGCGTAACGGGACCGAGCAGCGTCCGCTCGCCGACGGCAAAGCGCACGGCGTCTATGTGGAAGGCAGTCTGATTTCCAGCCACGGTGTTGGCCTCTCTCCGGCTTCGCGCGCATTTCCACAATCCGGCTTTCGGCGAGCGATGCCGGTTGACTATGAAACATGACTTTACTAGTCAACAATGAAGATGACTATTTGAGTCAACAAAATGACGTGACACGTCGACGTTGCGTCGAAATCCGAAAAAAGTGGGAATGCGCATCCGCGCCCGTCCGGCGCTGGCAGGACCATCATCTGCTCGCTCTTGCCGCGCCTCTACGAGGTTGTTTCGGGCTCAGCATCGACGGCTTCGGTATCAGAGAGACATGACGCTCGCCCCGCTGCGGCGAGATCGGCACCGTCCGGCAGGACGTGTTCCTGTTTGGCGGCACGGTTCGCGAAAACATCGCCCATGGCCGCTTCGACGCATCCGACGAGGCCATCGCCGAGGCGGCGCGGCTCGACGGCATGATCGCCGGACTGCCGGCGGGCCACGCCACCTCATCGGCAAGCGTAGCGTCAAGCTCTCCGGCGGCCAGAAGCAGCGGTTGGTTCCATAAAACGCGCGATCACTTGCCCGACGCCCAGGCCGTTAGTTGCCGCCACAGCGGCGCGTAGCCCTGCCACTCGACGAAGGCGGCCGGCGCCCAGTGCGGCGCGCAATCGGAGGCGAAGGCGACGCTCCTGCCCTCGCCGTATTGGCCGGCGACGATCAGCGGGTCATCGCCGACCTTCGCGACCACCGTCGCGCCGCTTTTGGGCGTGGACCGGCCCTGCCGATCTGGAGAAAAAGCGTAATTTATGAAACCGGTTTAGTAAAGCGGTTTACATCTAGCATTTCCTATGCTGAAATCCTGGTCAAAGGGAACATGGCGAAACCGCCTCTATGAAGAAGCCTACGGCATCGACGATCAGGAATGTGGCGCACGCGGCCGGCGTGTCGGTCACCACCGTCTCGCGTCACTTGAACGGCCGCATCAAGCTGCCCGCCGAAACCAGCGAGCGCATCCGGGCAGCCGTGGCGAAGCTGGAATACCGCCCCAACGCCATTGCGCGGCGTTTGAGCAAAGGCAGCAGCGAAACCATCGGCCTGATCGTCTCCGACATCTCCTACCCGTTCTTCGCCGCCATCGCGAGCGCGGCTGAAGAGGAAGCGAGCCGTCTCGGCTACAGCCTGGTGATGTTCAACAGCCGCAACATCGCGGCCAAGGAACTGGGCTTCCTGTCGCGTATCGACGACGCGCAGGTCGACGGCATACTGTTGATGACCAACCATCCCGACGACGGCGCGCTGGTCCAGAAGATCAATGCCTGCAGCAATGTCGTGCTGGTCGACGAGGACGTTCCCGGCGCCGTCGCGCCGCGCCTGTTTGCCGACAATCGTCTCGGCGCCCGGCTTGCGACCGAACATCTTCTCGATCATGGTCACCGGGCGGTCGCCTTTGTCGGCGGACCGCCGGCATTGCTCAGCAGCAAGGAACGGTTCGGCGCCTTCGAGGACAGTCTCAAGCGGCGAGACCTGAAGGTGAACCCGGATTACGTCTTCTTCGGCGACTATGATGAGCAGTCCGGTCTTGACGCATTCCTGCGCTTTGCCGCTCTGGACAATCCGCCGACCGCCATCTTCGCCTCCGCCGACATGCTGGCGCTGGGGATTTTGCAAGGCTGCCGCACACTCGGCATCGCCGTGCCTTCCGATCTGTCGCTGGTCGGTTTCGACGACATCCGCAATGTCGATCTTCTCGACCCGCCGCTGACGGCCGTGCACCAGTCGGCGGAGGAATTCGGCCGCCGCGCGGTCGGCCTGCTGATCGACCATATCAACGGCGCCGAGATACCGGACGCAGCGCCGGTCGCAGGGAAGCTCATCGTGCGCCATTCCGTGGCCGCACCGCGCAAGGCGCATTGGAAACTGGCTGGAAACGCCTTGGCGGGAAAAATCCCGCCGGCAAGAGTGGGAATTTAGGCCATGATCCCGAACCGAAGGTCTGCGTTAGCGAAAAGTGGGAACCGGTTTTTGCTTTCGCTGACCTTCGGTTCGGAAAAGATCATGGCCCAGAAAGACAATAGAGACGGATCAACTCCGCGAAAGCCTGCCATCAACATCAACAAATGGGAGAATGAACAATGACAATCTCGCACTTCGCAAAAGACGCGGCTGAGATCGCGCTGGAGAAATTCAACCGCGGTGAGATCGATCGCCGCTCGTTCCTGATAGCACTTGGCGGCCTCGGACTTGCGGCCGCCTTCAAGCCTGGCGTTGCCCGGGCCGACGCCTCCGAAATCGTCGTCTGCAACTGGGGCGGTGCGGCGGCGGATGCCTTCGCCAAGGCCTATGGCGACCCCTTCACCAAGAAGAGCGGCATGAAGGTGGTGATCGACGGGGCCGGCCCCGCGGTCGGCACCATCCGCGCCATGGTCGAGTCCGGCAAGGTCATCTGGGACGCCACCGACGGTGGCATGATCGACTCGCTGACGCTGGGCAAGGGCAATCTGGTCGAGAAGATCGACTACACGATCGTCGACAAATCGCAGGTGCCGGAGAATTTCGCCGGCGAATTCGGCGTCTCGAACTATGTCTATTCGAACGTGCTCGCCTATGACGCCGACGCCACCAAGGGGGCCGCACCGACCGGCTGGGCCGACTTCTTCGACACGGCGAAATTCCCGGGCAAGCGCACCATGTGCAAATGGATCCAGGGCCAGCTCGAATTCGTCCTCATGGCCGACGGCGTCGCGCCCGCCGACCTTTATCCGCTCGATGTCGACCGGGCGTTCAAGAAGCTGAAGCCGATGCTGGCCGACATCATCTTCTGGGAAGGCGGGGCGCAGACGCAGCAGCTGTTCCGCGAGGGCGAAGTCGTGATGGGCAATATCTGGCACACCCGCGCCAATCTGCTCAACAAGGAGACACCCGACAAGTTCAAGTGGATCTGGGAGCAGAACATCCTTTCGGCCAGCGCCTGGTCGGTTCCCAAGGGCAATCCCGCCGGCAAGAAAGTGTTCGATTTCATCAATTCGACGCTCGATCCGGCCGGCCAGCTCGTGCTGCTGCAGATCATGGGCAACGGGCCTTCCAACCCCAA
The DNA here is from genome assembly GCF_000350085.1 of Mesorhizobium metallidurans STM 2683. GTDB lineage: Bacteria > Pseudomonadota > Alphaproteobacteria > Rhizobiales > Rhizobiaceae > Mesorhizobium > Mesorhizobium metallidurans. The sequence goes on along the minus strand of NZ_CAUM01000038.1, from coordinate 27,297 downwards.
GACCCTGGCCTTGATGACCCCGGCGGACGCCTTGGTGAACCCGACGACGAAGGAGAATGCTGCCTCGCAGATCATGCTCAACCCGGCCTATTACGCCGAACACGAGACCGAGCTCCAGAACAAGTATCTGGATTTCATTTCGAGCTGACCGCACGCCAACAGAAGAAAGGGCTGCCGCCGGCAAGGCGGCGGCCCCCAAATCTGATGTGAATCGATCTGATGCGAATTTGATCCGATGCGAAATTTCAAGACAACGGCCCTGCTGCTGACGGTCCCCGCCAGCCTGGTGGCGATCGGGCTCTATGCGGCGCCGATCCTGCAGGTTCTGGCGTTGAGCCTGACCGAGCCGAAGTTCGGGCTGGCCAACTACCAGAGCCTGTTCGCCAACGCCGCGGTCGGACGCGTGGTGATGACGACGCTCAAAGTGTCGGTCATGACGACGGTGCTGACCGTGCTGGCGAGCTATATCGTCGCCTTCGCCATCATCCACATGTCGGCCGGATGGCGCCGCATCTCGCTGTTCCTGGTGCTGGTGCCGTTCTGGATATCGGTGCTGGTCAGGGCGTTCTCCTGGATCACCATCCTGCGCCGGCGTGGCGTCCTCAACAGCGCCTTGATGGAGATGGGCGTCATCTCGACGCCGCTCGACCTGGTCTACAATCTCTTCGGCGTCACCATTGGCATGATCCACTACATGATGCCGTTCGCCATCCTTTTGCTCTACGCCAATTTGTCCGACATCGACCGCCGCATCATGCAGGCGGCACGCTCTCTGGGTGCGCGTCCGGCAACGATCTTCTGGCGCGTCTGGCTGCCGCTCAGCCTGCCCGGCATCGCGCTGGCAACCCTGTTCGTCTTCGTCTTCTCGCTCGGCTTCCTGGTCACGCCCGCTTTGCTCGGCGCCGGCAAGACCCTGATGATCGCCGAATACATCTCGGTGCAGATTTCGAGCACCTCGCGCTGGGACCTCGCGACATCGCTGTCGACGATGCTGCTGCTGGTGGTCGGCATCATCGTCTTTGCCGCCATGCGCAGCCCGGCGCTGCGCGCCGCCTTCGTCGCGAGACCGCAGCAATGAAGCCACGGCGCATCATCGAAGTCGGCCTGCCGCGTCTGTTGGCCTGGTGCCTGCTCGGCTTCCTCTTCGTTCCGATCCTGGTGGTCATCCCGGTCGCGCTCACCGACCGCGATTACCTGTCGCTGCCGCAGGACGGTGTGTCGATGCAGCATTTCGCGGCACTTGCCGACTGGAGCAAGGGCTGGTTGCCGAGCATGCTGACCAGCGCCGGCATCGCGCTGGCCTGCGCCGCGATCGCCACGGCGCTCGGCGTCGCCTTCGCCGTCGGCGCCTGGGCGGCGGGCGGCTGGTGGCCGTCGCTGATGCGCATCCTCCTTTTGTCGCCGATGATCGTGCCGCCGATCATCTACGCCGTCGGCATGGTCAAGCTGTGGGCACGGCTGTCGCTGCTTGACAGCTATACCGGCGTCGTCCTGGTGCATGTCGTGCTGGCCCTGCCGCTGACGGTGCTGGCCATCGGCGCGTCGCTCTCCAATCTCGACCAGCGGCTGGTGCAGGCGGCGCGAAGCCTCGGCGCCAGGCCGATGACGGTCTTCGGCAAGGTGATACTGCCGAACATCGTTCCGGGCGTTGCCGCCGGCGCGCTGCTCGCTTTCGTCGCCTCCTGGGACGAGATCACGGTGACGCTGTTCATCACCGGGCGCGCCGTCGTCACCCTGCCGCGCCGCATCTGGACGAGCATCCAGGATGCCGTCGATCCGGCGCTGGCGGCGATCGCCACCGTTCTGCTTGTCGTCACCGTGCTGGCGCTGGTCGCACGGGCGCTGATCGAACACCGGCAACAGCGGCAGAAGTTCTAGTTCAAACACCCCGATCGTCGGGAACAATCGAAAGGAAAGGAATATCCATGAGCACCGCGATGAGCGACAACGAGTACCGGGAGAACAAGTTCTTCAGCATCTTCGGCTCGGTTCCGGAGCCGGGCTTCGACACCGCTGAGGAGCAGATCCCGGTATGGGGCCGCCATTGGGGCTGCTCGAACGATGTCGGCAAGCTACGCGCCGTCCTGATGCACCGGCCCGGCGACGAGCTCTCCGTCGTCGAGAACAAGCCGATGCCCGAGGTCGGCGGTTTCGGCGATCCGGAAAAGGGCTGGTACTGGATGGGCCGCACCATGCCGGACCTGCCCGCCATGCAGCGCGCTCATGACGAATTCACCAGCCTGCTGCGTTCCGAAGGCGTCGATGTCATCCTCGTCGACAAGGCCGCCCCCGGCGCGATGAAGCAGATCTACACGCGCGACAGCGTCATCGGCATTCCCGGCGGCGCCATCGTCACCCGCCTGGCGCGGCGGGTGCGCCGCGGCGAGGAGCTGCCGGTGACCCGGGCGCTGGCCAAGGCCGGCTGCCCGATCCTCGGCACCATCCACGGCGCGGCCGTCTTCGAAGGTGGCGGCTTTGCCTTCATCGATGCCAAGACAGCCGTCTGCACCGTCTCCATCGCCTGCAATCCGGAAGGCGTGCGCCAGGTCGAAAGCATCCTTGCCGGCCTCGGCGTGACGCTGATCAAGGTGCCGATGCCCGGATATCGTATTCACATCGACGGCGCTTTCATTATGGTCGACGTCGAGACGGCGATCGTCAATGTCAACGAACTGCCCTACCCGTTCATCGAATATCTGGAGAAGCGCGGCATCAAGATGATCGAACTGCCCCCGGAGGACAGCGCCATGTCGCTCAACTGCCTGGCCGTCGCGCCTGGCCGCGTGATCATGCATGGCAGCCGCTCGAAGCGCCTGGCCGACAGGCTCGACGCCGCCGGCATCACCGTGCTGACCTGCAATTACGAGACGGTCGAGCTTGGTGGCGGCGGCCTGCATTGCTCGACGGCGCCGCTGATCAGGGACCCGATCTGATATGGTCTCGAACTGATGGCATTGCTGGTCATCGACGATCTGGCAAAGACCTATGACAAGGTTACCGCCCTGACCGGGATCAACCTCTCGGTCGAGGCGGGAGAGTTCGTCACCTTGCTCGGACCCTCGGGGTCCGGCAAGACGACCTTGCTGATGTCGCTGGCCGGCTTCACCACGCCGAGCAAGGGCACGATCCGCCTCGACGGCAAGGACATCACCCATGTCGATCCGGAAGACCGCAATTTCGGCTTTGTCTTCCAGGGTTATGCGCTGTTCCCGCATCTCACCGTCGCCAACAACATCGCCTTCTCGCTCAGGGTCCGCAAATGGGAGAAGGCGAGGATCGCGACGCGGGTGAGCGAGATGCTGTCGCTGGTCGGCCTCGACAATCTGGCCGAGCGCAAGCCGCGCGAACTGTCCGGCGGCCAGCAGCAGCGTGTCGCCATCGCCCGCGCCCTGGCCTTCGGGCCGCGCATTCTGCTGCTCGACGAGCCGCTTTCGGCCCTCGACCGCATGCTGCGCGAAACCATGCAGAAGGAATTGAAGCGGCTGCATCGCGAGACCGGGGTGACCTTCGTCTATGTCACCCACGACCAGGAAGAGGCGATCGCCATGTCCGATCGCATCGCCGTGTTCAACCACGGCCGCATCGTCGAGATCGGACCGCCGCGCGACCTCTACAAGAAACCCTCGACACGCTTCGTCGCCGGCTTTCTCGGCGAGAACAATTTTTTGAGCGGCCACCGCGCCGATGACGATGCGACAAAGGTCGAGGCGTTCGGCACGCGCTTCGGCTTTCCCCTGGCCAAAGGCCGCGAACGGCCGGGCGACAGTCTGACCGTATGGGTGCGCCCCGAGGATATCCGCATCGGGCAGGCGACGGGGGACGAGATCGGCTTTCGCGCCACGGTGGTCGAGAACGCCTTTGTCGGTGCGCTCGAGCGCATCCTGCTCAGGACGGCGACCGGCGAACAGATGGTGGCGACGCTGCGTTCGGAAGCAGCCGTCGCGGCCGTGCCGGGGCAGATCATCGATTGCCGGATCGACCCGTCCGCCATCGGCGTGCTGCCCAACGAAGCTTCGGGATCTTGAGCCGGCGAACATACCTCGCTGCGGAAGAGAGAAAAATGATCAAGGCGACACCTTTCGATTTCCCCTATGACGGCAGGCTGGTGCCTGAAAATACCGCCCTGATCGTCATCGACCTGCAGGAAGATTTCCTGTCGACATCGGGCTATTTCGCCAAGCAGGGCTACGATCCAAGCCCGCTGCGGGCCATCCTGCCGACGATCAACCGCCTGATCGCGGCCGCCCGCGCCGCAGGCCTGAAAATCATCCACACCAGACAAGGCTACCGGGCCGACATGGCCGACATGACGCCCTATGAGAAATGGCGCCGCAAACGGGCCGGGCTCGAGGGGACCGATATCCTGCTGCGTTCGAGCCCCGGCTTCCAGATCGTTCCCGAGATCGATTTGGCGGCTGAGGACATCATCGTCGACAAGACCTGCAACGGCGCCTTCACCTACACCGATTTCGAGCATGTGCTGTGCGCGCGGGGCATCACCCATCTCATGTTTTCGGGATGCACGACCGACGTCTGCGTGCACACGACCTTGCGCGAGGCGTGCGACCGGAATTTCCAGTGCCTGACCATCTCGGACGCCTGCGCCAGCGGCGACAGATATGCGCATGAGGCCGCGCTGCACATGGTGACGGTCGAAAACGGCATCTTCGGCGCGCTGACGGATTCAAGCGCCGTCATCGCCGCCCTGTCGCAACTCTCCGGCAAGGGGCAATGAGATGCCTGACGAGACCGCTGGCACACCGGCTGCGACCAGCCGGCTTTACATTTCGCTGATGCGGTTGACGGACAAGGGGCTGGCGGAGCTCGCCGGCAGCCCCGATCGCCGCAAGATCAGCGAGGAGCGGGTCGCGGCACTTGGCGGCAAATCCCTCGCCTTCTATGCCACGCTCGGCGCCTATGACTTCGTCCAGGTCTTCGAAATGCCTGACAACGAGGCAATGCTGCAATATGTGCTGACGGCCCGGCGCGACGGCTTCGTCGAGCCGCTCATCCTGCCGGCATTCGACCCGCCGACTTTTGGCGCGATTATCGCGCGGGTCTTGAAATAGCCGGCGTTTCAGCTGGCGGCGCGCACTTCCGGCGTTACGCGTGACGCAAACGCCCCAGCCTGCACAACCTCGGCCTCGCGACGCGCCAGCGAATTGCGCAGGAGCGCGATCGTTTCGCGGGCGGCGAACGCGATCTCGCGCGGCCTGTCGACGCCGACCAGCATGAACTCCTGAATACCCAGAGCCGCGTAGGGGAGCAGCGACAGCGCGACCTGCGCCGGCGGCCCGGCGATCTCGACCGCCTTTTGGCAGGAGGCGGCATTGCCCTGCGCACCCAAACGGACGGGTAGCGCGAAGCGCAGCTTGCCGGCCCGGCCGTGCTCGGCGGCGGCGCTGCGCACCCGCTCGATCAGCTGTCGGGTCTCGTCAAGCGAGCCTGGAGTCAGCTCGAAGACATCGGCATGCCGTCCGGCCACTTTCAGCGCCGTTCCGGACTGACCGCCCATGCGGATGGTCACATCGGCGCCATGCGGTCCCTTGCGCGGCACATAGCCGCCCTTGATGCTGTAGAAGGCGCCTTCATGGTCGAAGGGCCGGTCGTTCGACCACAGCCGCTTCAAAAGCACCAGATACTCGTCGATGCGCTGCCAGACCACGGTGTGCCCGACCGGGCGTGTCTCGGCATCGTCATCGTTCAGCGGCTCGCTGAGCATCCTCAGCGACAGCCGCCCGCCGCTTTTCGCGTCGATGGCCGCCAATTGCCGTGCCGCCACGGTCGGCTCGATCACGCCGGCCCAATGGGTGAGGACCATTTCCAGCGACGAGGTGCGGTCCAGCGCCTGGGCGGCAAGATCCATATTGGTCAGCAGCCCTGCCGGATCGTCGACGACGATCTTCCGGAATCCGGCGTCCTCGATCAGCGACAGCTTTGTCGCGGTCTCGACGAAATCGTAGAAAAAGCTGGCGTCGGCGGCGTGTGTTTTACCGGGAACATGCGTGAACTCGATCGGCATTGCCATCTCCTTCATCACGTTGGAAATATGGACATCACGTTGCATCACGGGCGCGCAAAAGCGCTCCGGCATTCGGCTCATTCAACTCCGGTACGTCTGAAAGCGGCTATTTCTGAAACGGCCAGCCGCTGACCGACGGGGATCAGGGCCCCACGAATCAGGGAATCAGACCCAGAACGACTGCCCCGGTGAACACGAACGCAAGGGCAAAGACGAGGTAGGCAAAAGCGCCCGCATAGGCCGGGCGAAAGGTCTGCGCATTGGCCGGCCTTTGGCCGTTGCGATCAGTCTGAGCGTTCTGGATATAGGACATGTCGAACCTCCGTCTCACCCATTAATCTATAAAATCAGTAGACTTTGTCGAGTGCTATTTTTTGGCGTTTCCTAGAACGGATTTCTCAAATGCTCGACAATATTGGTTTGGATTACCACGATCTGTCCTGTCGAAGACATCAGGCAAGGAGGAGGACCAGGCCGCTCGGAGGAATCGGCGCGGCCAAAAGGCAGTGGCAAGCGAGGGTAGAAGGGCATTCCCTTGGCGACCCGGCGCGTGGGGGATAGCATCGCAGTGCAAGCGGAATGCCGCGTCACGAAACAAGGGTATAGGGAGCAAAAAACATGGGCACGAGACTGGCCGGCAAGGTCGCCATCATCTCCGGCGGTGCCACGGGAATGGGCGGGGCGGCATCGGAGCTGTTCGCGGCCGAAGGCGCCAGGGTGGCGATCATCGACCGCAATGGCGAGGCGGCTGCCGCCACCGCCGCCGCGATCCGGGCGCGCGGCCATGTCGCCGAGCATTTCGTCGCCGATGTCTCGGACGAAGCGCAGGTCGAGGCTGCGGTGAAGGGCGCGACGGAAGAACTCGGCCCGGTCACCGTGCTGTTCAACCATGCCGGCACCATCGTGATAAAGCCGTTCCTGGAGACGACGGTTCAGGAATGGGACTGGCTGCATGCCGTCAATGTGCGTTCGATGTTCCTGATGACGCGCGCCGTGCTGCCCGGCATGATATCGGCCGGCGGCGGCTCGATCGTCTGCACCTCGTCGATCTCGGCGGTGGCGGCGACGCCGAACGAAGTGCTCTACGACACCACCAAGGGCGCCTGCCACATGTTCGCGCGCGCCATCGCCGTCGAATTCCGTGACCGCAACATCCGCTGCAACGCCGTCTGCCCCGGCTTCATCCGGACGCCACATGGCTTGCGCGAAGTCGCCGATCTCGACAAGCTCGGCGTCGATGTTTCCGACGCGGCATTGGCCGCGCAGCAGGGCCGCATCGGCGAGCGGGAAGAGGTGGCCAAGGCAGCACTTTACCTCGCCAGCGACGAGGCCAGCTTCGTCAACGGCGCGCATCTGTTCGTCGACAACGGCTTTACCGCGATGTGATGCTATCGAAGTCAGCGGCCGGCGCTGACGTTCTTCTCTTAAACGACGGGCACCGACAAAGGCGAACAGCAGCGCCGCTCCGCCGCCAGGGCGACCCAAAGCCTGAAATCAAGCCCGTTCCAGCGCTATCGCAATGCCCTGGCCAACGCCGATGCACATCGTGGCAAGCGCATAGCGGCCGCCGCGTTGGCGAAGCTCCAGCGCCGCCGTGCCAGTTATGCGCGCGCCCGACATGCCGAGCGGGTGGCCGAGCGCTATGGCGCCGCCATTCGGGTTCACGTGTCCGGCGTCCTCGGCAATGCCGAGTTGGCGCAACACCGCGATGCCTTGCGAGGCAAAGGCTTCGTTGAGTTCGATAATGCCAAAGTCTGCCGGCTTCAGACCCAGTCGCGCGCACAGCCTCTCGGTGGCCGGCGCCGGGCCTATGCCCATGATGCGCGGCGCGACGCCAGCGGTCGCACCGCCAAGGATGCGGGCGATCGGCGTCAGGCCATATTTCTTGACCGCCGCTTCCGAGGCGACGATCAGCGCCGCCGCGCCGTCATTGACGCCCGACGCGTTGCCGGCGGTGACGGTGCCGCTTTGCCGGAACGGCGTCGGCAACTTCGCCAGCGCCTCGACCGTCGTGCCCGCGCGCGGATGTTCATCCTTCTCGACAATGACCGGGTCGCCCTTGCGCTGCGGGATAACCACCGCTGTGATCTCTTTCGCAAGTCGGCCATTGGCTTGTGCTGCGACCGCCTTGTCCTGGCTGCGCACGGCAAACGCATCCTGGTCCGCGCGGGAGATGGCGAACTCTTCCGCCACATTCTCGCCGGTCTCCGGCATCGAATCGACACCATACTGCTGCTTCATCAGCGGATTGACGAAGCGCCAGCCGATGGTGGTGTCGTGGATCTCGGCATTGCGCGAAAAAGCTGTCTCGGCCTTGGGCATGACGAACGGCGCGCGGCTCATGGATTCGACGCCGCCCGCTATCACCAGCTCCGCCTCGACCGCCTTGATCGCGCGCGCGGCAATGATGACGGCATCCATGCCGGAGCCGCACAGCCGGTTGACGGTCGAGCCGGAAACCTCCTTGGGCAGGCCTGCGAGCAGCAGGGACATCCGCGCCACATTGCGATTGTCCTCGCCGGCCTGGTTGGCGCAGCCATAGACGACGTCATCGACCGCCTGCCAGTCGATGCCGGGATTGCGCTCGACCAATGCCCTTAGAGGTATCGCGCCGAGGTCGTCCGCGCGGACCGAGGACAACGCCCCGCCGAAGCGGCCGATCGGCGTGCGGATATAGTCGCAAATATAGGCCTCGGCCATCTATGCCGCCTTCTCTTTTCCAGTTCCCGCATGCGCCGCCTTGATGCGGGCCTGCAGGTCGCGCAAAGTCTTCAGTTCGAGCGCCCTCGGCGCCGGCGTCTCTTCGAGCGCATCGGTGAATTTGACCGTCCAGCCGCAGGTCGCCTGCACCTCGGCGCGCGAGACGCCCGGATGCAGCGACATCACCGTGAATTCCTTTGGTCACCGGGTCAGGCGCGAAGTCAATCGGGCAGTGCCGCCATTTTCAGGAGGCCACATGAACGACGCGGCCGCTGCTCGCGGCCAAGCGGCGCATCGAGGATTTCTTCGTCGTCTAACGGGAGAAAGCAGCTGGCCGCAACGCCGGCACCATCCTTGCAACGTTGGTGATTGGCGAAACCGGCAACGTCAGTACCCTCTCCCCGTCACTATAAGGGGAGAGGATGCCGGCAGGCAGGTGAGGGGCGGCACCAACATCGGCGATTGGTGACTTCCGCGCAAACCTGATGCGGAGAGGATGTCCCTCAATGCTTGATGCGGTCGCGCATCGCGTACCACAGCATGCCGAGCACATAGAGCGGGCCGCGCAATGCGGTGCCTCCTGGAAAGGGCATTGGGCTCAGCGTCGAGAACAGGTCGAGCCGCGAGGCATCGCCGGTGATCGCCTCGGCCAGCAGCTTGCCCGACAGCGTCGACAGGATCACCCCCTTGCCGGAATAGCCATGCGCGAAATAGACCTCGCCATAGTGCCCGACATGCGGCAGCCGCGACGTCGTCACCGAGACCAGCCCGCCCCAGGCATGATCGATGCGGCAGCCGCTGAGCTGCGGGAAGGTCTTTTCCATATGCGGCCGCACGAAGCCGGCAATGTCGGCCGGCGGCGACGGCGTGTAGCGCTCACCACCGCCGAACAGCAGCCGGCCGTCCGCCGACATGCGGTAGTAGTTGACCACAAAGCGCGTGTCGGACACCGCGACATCAGCCGGAATGACATTGCGTTCGCCCTCCAACGGCTCGGTGGCGACGATGTAATTGCCGACCGGCATGATGCGGCTGTTGACGCGCGGCTCCAGCCCGTGGAGCAATGCATCGCCGGCCAGCACGACATGTTTTGCCCGGACCGAACCCTTGGCCGTCGAGACGCGAATCCCCGGCTGGCGCGCCAGCCGCACGGCAACCGAATTCTCGTGGATGACGACACCTGCCGCGACAGCCGCGCGGGCAAGGCCGAGCGTATAGTTCAGCGGATGCATGTGGCCGCCAAGCGCCTCGTACATCGCGCCGTGATAGGGCGTATCGACCTTGCCGCGCGCCTCACTCGCCGACAGTATTTCAGCATGCGGGAACTTCATTACCGTGGCCAGGCACTCGGCCTCCTCTTCCAGATCCCTGAGATCGGAGCCGTTCACCGCGCCGACCAGATGGCCGGTCAGCCTGAGATCGCAGTCGATGGCATGACGCTCGATGATATCCAGAACCAGCCCACGCGCCTCGAAGGCGAGATCGAACAGCGCCTTTGCCCGCTCCGGACCATAGAGCTTGACCAGCCCCTTGGCGCCCTTGCGCAGGCCGGGGATCATCTGGCCGCCATTGCGCCCCGACGCGCCCCAGCCGATCTTGCCGCCTTCCAGCAGCACCACTTTCAGCCCGCGCTCGGCGGCATGAAGCGCTGCGGAGAGCCCGGTGCAGCCGCCACCGACGACCACGAGGTCGGCGTCGATCTCGCCTTGCAGGGCGGGATGATCCGGCGACGGGTTGGCGGTGGCGACATAATAGGATTTGCCGATATCCAGGCCGGAATTGAATCCCATCAATCACACCTTGAGCAGCAGATGGTCGCGTTCCCAGCTCGTCACCACGCTCTGGAACAGGTCGAGCTCGACGCTCTTGACGCGCAGGTAGGATTGGAAAAAATCCTCGCCGAGCAGCGCCCGCACCGGGCCGCAGGCAGTGAAGCGGTCGAGCGCTTCCTCCATGGTTTTCGGCAGCGTGCTCTTGATCTTGTAGGCATTGCCCGACGCTTCGGCCGAACGCGCGATCTTCTCTTCGACGCCGAGATAGCCCGCCAGCAGCGAGCCGGCCATCGCCAGGTAGGGATTAGCATCAGCGCCGGGCAGCCGGTTTTCTATGCGCCGTGCGGCGCGCCCGCCAGCCGGCACGCGCAGACCGCAGGAACGGTTGTCATGCGACCACTCGATATTGGCCGGAGCGCTGTGGTTCGGCCGGATGCGGCGGAACGAATTCACGTTCGGCGCAAACAGCGGCATGATCTCAGGAACGTATCTTTGCAGGCCGCCGATGAAATGCCCGAACATTGATGTGTCGGCATCATCTGAGCCGGCAAACAGTGTATTGCCGGCCTCGTCGACCACGGACATGTGCAGATGCATCGAGCTGCCGGCCTGTGCCGCAATTGGCTTGGCCATGAAGGTGGCGTGCATGCCGCCCTGATGTGCCGCCTGCCTGGTCAGCCGTTTGAACAGCAGCACCTTGTCGGCCAGCGCCAGTGGATCGCCATGCAGGAAATTGATCTCCAGCTGCGCCGTGCCGGATTCATGGATCAGCGTGTCGAGCGGCAGCCCCGCCGCCGCCGCGTGATCATAAATGCGCCGGATCACCGGTTCGAATTCCTCCAGTGCCGCCATGTCGTAGGGATGCTGCACGGTCTCCGCACGGCCATTGCCACCAACCGGCGCGGTCAACGGTTGGTCGGGATCGGGATTGGGTGCGGTGAGATAGAATTCGAGCTCCGGCGCCATCACCGCCCGCCAGCCGCGCTGGCGATAGAGATCGAGCACCGCGCGCAGCACATGACGTGGCGAGGCCATCCAGGGACGGTCATCCATGTGGAATGCATCGGCGAACACATAGGCCTTCCCCGCACCGGCACCGGGCGCCAGGCAGAGCGTGGAAACGTCGGGCACCATACGCATGTCAGGGTCCGAATAAGCAAAACCCTCGTCGATCGAGCCGGAATAGCGGCCGTCTATGCTGACCAGGAAGGCGCTGCTCGGCAGATAGAGCGCACGGTCCTCCAGCGCCTTGAGGAATTTGGCCACCGGCAAGGCCTTGCCGCGCAGCACGCCGTTCAAGTCGGGCACCAGGCACTCGACTTCGCTGATCGCATGCGCGGCCAGCCAGCTTTTTGGATCTTTGGTGCCGCTTAGAGGTGACGCAGTGGTTGAGTGATTGTCAGGCATTGGTTTATGTCCGTATCAGAGAGAGTATCGCTTCGGCGGCCACATCCGTTCCGGGTTTCAGCGCCATATCAGCTGCATTTTCCTTCAGGCGCGCGTGCATTGCATCATCGGCCAGCAGGCCGAGAACGGCTTTCTCCAATACACCTTCGGTCCAGCCGTCACGGCCGATATGATTGCCGACGCCGGTTTCCTCGGCGCGTTGCGCATTGTCGTGCCCGTCCCAGCAATAGGGCATGATCAGCGACGGCACCCCGAAACGCAGCGCCTCGCAAAAGCTGTTGTTGCCGCCGTGATGGATGAACAGGTCGGATTTCGCCACCACCGAGGGCTGCGGGAACCAGGCATCGAGATAGACATTGTCCGGCACCGCCCGGTAGCTGTCGCGCAAGCCGCCGACATTGACTATGAAGCGTGCCGGCAGCCTGTCGAACACCGTCAGCATGCGTTCGATCAGCCCGACATCCATGGCGCCAAGGCTGCCGAAGCTGACATAGACCAGCGGCCCGCCATTGCGCGGGAAGACCGGTACCTCGAACGGCCCTTCCGAGCGCACGCAACCTTCGAGATAGGCAAAGCGCGAGGCGTCGAGCGGCTCGGCGCGTTGTCGGCGCACGATCGACGGGGTCAACAGCAGGTTGAGGTCGGGCGAGGCTTCCAGGAACAGCCCATCGGGCAGCGGAGCGAGGCCGGCCTCTATGCGAAGCCGGTTGAACCGGTCGTGCGCCGGCGCGACCGCTGCCAGGTAGCGCGCCTCGAAGGTCGCGCGGCCCGGATCGTCGGCAGCGAGGCCGGACAAATAAGGCGGCACCTCGGCATCGGGAAGCTCGGTCTCGGCGCAGGAGACCACGCGCACCCACGGACAGCCGGCGGCAGCCAGGGCTGGAAACATGATGACATTGTCGAGCACCACCGCATCCGGCTTCAGCCGCGCCAGCAATTGGCGCAGCGGCGCCTCGGCATTGGCCGCGGTGTCGACGATCGCCTGCCAGGTCGGGGCGACATAGGTTTCGAGCTGGTCGATCGGGCTCAGCCTGAAATGCGGCAGATGGCGGCGCACGAACGCCTGCCAATAGCTCTGGCGTTCGCTGTCGCTCAGCGGATCGTCGGTCTGCAGCTGGTATTCCTGAAAACCGTAGTCGGCAAAGACGCCGGAAAAGCCGGCGTGGCAGATGAACACAGGCCGGGCGCCGCGGGCGCGGAGCGCCTGCGCGATGCCGACGCAATTGAGCGCCGCGCCAAAGCTCGCTTCCGGAAACAGCGCGATGGTCGGGCTGGCTTTGCGCGTCAAAACAATCCTCGTCAATCCGGCCGGCTGATCATGCCGAACAGTGCAGGGGCCCCGCGACTGGCCGCCTGCGGCCGCTGGTTGCGCGACAGGCGCAGATGCACGCGAAGCAGGTCCGCCGCAACCTCGAACTGGCGGCTCTCCAGATGGTTGAGTATGGTGAGGTGCTCGCGCAGCGATTGCTTCAGCCGAAAGACGTTGACGCCGGCATAGACGCCCGGCAGCCGGCGCAGCCTGAGGTGATCGGACAACGCATCGGTGATGAAGCGGTTGGCGCAACCGTCGGCGATCATCGAGTGGAACTCGATGTCCAGCCGCTGGAACTCCCTGGTATCGAAGGCCGCATCGGGCAGCGCCAGCAGCGCTTCCATGCCCTGGCGCAAAGCTGCAGCCCGCGTCCCGTCCAGCCGAAAGCCCGGGGTCTGAATGGCGGCGGGCTCCAGCAACAGGCGGAACTCGTAGCTTTCGCCTTGTGCCTCCGGATCGTCCGGTGTTCGCCGGAATAGCCAGGATTGTCCCGGCGCGCGGTCCAGCAGATTTTCCTCGGTCAGTTTCTTTAAGGATTTTAGTACCGTCTTGCGCTCGGCACTGTACCGCCGCATCAGCGCCCCGACGGTGACCGTCTGTTCGAGCCGGCGCGCCGACCGGTCGCGCAGGATCTTTTCGGCGAGTTCGTCCTCCTCGGCAACAGGCAGGTCGGCGGTCATGGTCGCCTGCGCGGCGAGGTCGATGGCCAGGCGATAGCCTGAGGCGGCTTCCCAGCGCACCACGCCTTTTTCGCTGAGCAGACGCAGTGCTGCCCGCACCGGGGTTCGCGAGACGTTGCAAAGCGACGCGAACTGCTGCTCCGGCAGATGGGCGCCGGCTTCGAAGCCGCGCTGCCGGGCGACATCGAGGATGCGCTGCGCGAGATCGAGATGGTTGGTGCGCGGTCGTCTGGCGGCGGCTTGCATGGCAATTCCCGTGAACGCACGTCTCCGATACGGTTTGGCCGATCACCGCTGCGAACGCAATCGGCCAGATTCCTTCGGCGTCCGTTAAATTATGGATTGACGTACTTTTTTCTGCAATAGTACTGTCAGTGCAATCGGCAACAAAAAGACCGGGGAACAGGATCGAAGCGGCGGCATGGTCGCAAGCGCTGGTCCGACGAATGAAATTCGACGATCAACCAGAATGGGAGTCTGTCATGACCGCCACCACACCGCGGCACCGTTCGCTGAAGATGTCCTCGATCGCGCTTGGCTTTGCCCTGGCGCTGTCGGCGCCTGTTTCCGCCGCCGACCTCGTGATTTCCAACTGGGACGGCTACATGGCGCCCGATGCCATGGCCGCCTTCAAGACCGCGACCGGCGTTTCCGGCGAGGTCGTCGTCCACGCCACCAATGAAGAGATCATGGGCAAGCTCGTCGCCTCCGGCGGCAAGGGCTATGACGTGGTCTTCGTCTCCTCGCCCTTCGCCGAGGTGCTGAACAAGCTCGGCCTGACCGAGCCGATCGACCACGCCAAGGTGCCCAATCTCGCCAACCTCTATCCCGAGGCGACCAAGCTGCCGCACGATGTCGGCAACGCCTTTTCGGTGCCCTATACCTGGGGCACGACGGGCCTCTGTTATCGCTCGGATCTGCTGAAGGTGGCGCCGACCAGCTGGAGCGACTTGCTCGCCCCGTCCGACGACCTCAAGGGCAAGACCACCATGCTGGCGACGGACCGCTGGCTGCTGGCCGCCGGGCAGCTCGACAAGGGCTTTTCGGTCAACGAGACCGATCCGGCCAAGATGGCCGAGGTCAAGGAATTACTGATCTCAGCCAAGAAGACCTTGCTCGCCTATGACGACACCACCTTCTATTCGAAGCTGGTCTCCGGCGAGGCGCTGCTGGTGCAGGCCTGGGACGGCTGGTGCAATTACGGCATCGCCGAGAAACCCGAGATCAAATACGTCATCCCCAAGGAAGGCTCGGACCTGTGGGTCGACACGATGGTGGTGATGAAGGCGTCGGCCAACAAGGACGCCGCCTTCCAGTTCATCAACTTCATGCTCGACGCCAAGAACCACGCCTGGGCAGCCCAGAACATCGACTACAAGGTGCCGAACAAGCCGGCGATGGAGAGCCTTCCGGCCGACTTCCTGGCCAAGTTCCCCAACATGGCGATGCCGGTTGCCGACCTCGTCAAGTTCGAGCAGCTGCGCGACGTCGGCGACGCCCAGCGCGACTATTCGAAGATCGTCAGCGAGATCAAGGCCGCGCAGTAAAATCGATTACTGGAAGTCAGCTTGCGTTCCTTCACGCCCCCCTCTGGCCTGTCGGCCATCTCCCCCTCAGGGGGAGATTCCCTGGCTTGCAGCCGCTCGCCAATGTCCGGCGCAGCGCCCCCTCATCCGGTCGCTTCGCGGCCACCTTCTCCCCGCTGGGGAGAAGAGGCTGGCTTCAACGCCGGCGACCTCCTCTCCCCTCGGGGAGAGGTCGGATTGCCCCGAATTGCCCTTCGCAATTCGGTTGGCAATCCGGGTGAGGGGGTACTTGCCCCAACATATTTGGATATCCTTGATATAGCCGGCAGGCCAGAGGTGGGTACTCCGTGAAATACACCCCCTCCCGCTCCTCCCTGCTGCTGGCGCCGGCGCTGGCTTGGCTCACCGCCCTGATGGTGGTGCCATGCGCGCTGGTGCTGGCGCTCGCCTTCTTCCGGCGCGGCACCTATGGCGGCATCGAATACACATTCACGCTGGAGAATTTCGGGCTCGTCTTCGACCCGCTCTATGCCGGCATCTTCCTCAATTCGGCGCGCATCGCCGGCACCGCAACCCTCATAGCGGTCATCATCGGCTATGCCGCCGCCTATGCCATCGCCGCCGCACCGCGCCGGCTGCAGCCGGTGTTGCTGTTCTTTGCCGTGCTGCCCTTCTGGTCCAACTACCTGATCCGCACCTATGCCTGGATCGTGCTGCTCAACCGCGAGGGCCTGGTCACCCAGCTCTTGCGCTGGTTCGGCTACACCGGCGAGCCGCCATCGATGCTCTACACCGAAGGTGCCGTCATCGCCGGGCTGGTGTACAATTATCTGCCCTTCGTCATCCTTGCCTGCTACGCGCCGCTGTCGCGGTTGAATCCGGAACTCGCCGAAGCCTCGCGCGACCTCGGCGCCTCGGCCGTAACCACGTTTCGCCGGGTCATCCTGCCCTTGACCGTGCCCGGTATCGCCGCCGGCGCCGTCTTCGTCTTCGTGCTGTCGATCGGCAATTTCGTCACGCCGGCGCTGCTCGGCGGCGGCCGTTTCCAGATGATCGGCAACCTCGTCTACGACCAGTTCCTGACCGCCAATGACTGGCCGTTCGGGGCAGCACTCGCCATGGCGCTGATCGCCATCATGCTGCTGGTGCTGATGGCGCAGGCGCTGCTTGCCGATCGCGCCGCCGGCCGCGCCGCTGAAGCCGGAGGTGACGCCGATGGCTGAGGGCGCGCTCCTTCCCTTCTCCTCGTTCACAGGGGCGGATGAGGGGCGGCGCCGGCCTTTGCGACGCTCGGCGCTGCCCCTCATCCGGCCGCATACCTGGCTCCAAGCTATCGGGGCACAGCGATGACCCAGTCCTTTGCCCGCTCCCTCGGTATGCGGACGATTCTTATCCTCGTCTTCGCCTTCCTCTATATCCCGATCGCCGTGCTGGTGGCACTGTCCTTCAACGCAGGCGGGCTGCCGACGGCCTGGTCGGGCTTTTCGCTGAAATGGTATGCCTCGCTCGCCGGCAATTCCGCGATCCTGTCCGCTGCCCTCAACACGCTGATCGTGGCGCTGGTCTCGACCGCGATCGCCACGCTTCTCGGTACGCTGCTGGCGATTGGCATCGAGATGCGCAGGCAATACGGCAAGGGGTTGGAAGCGCTGATCTTCGCGCCGATGATCATTCCCGACATCGTGCTGGCCATCGCGTTGCTCTCGTTCTTCTCCATGCTCAATGTCACCATGGGGCTGCACACCATCATCCTCGCCCATGTCGTCTTCAACCTCGCCTTCGTCTGCTCGGTGGTGCGCGCCCGGCTGAAGAGCTTCGACTGGTCGATCGTCGAGGCCTCCGCCGATCTCGGCGCTTCGGCGCTCACCACCTTCCGGCGGGTAACCTTGCCGGTCATCGCGCCGGCGGTGATCGCCGGCGCGCTGCTCGCCTTCACGCTGTCGGTCGACGAATTCATCATCGCCTTCTTCACCGCCGGCGCCGGGCGCGCCTCGACCACCTTGCCGATGCAGATCTATGCGATGATCCGCTTCGGCATCACGCCGGAGATCAACGCATTGGCGACCATCGTCATGGCGGTCTCGATCACCGCGCTGACCCTGTCGCAGCGGCTCAACCGCGGGGTCATCGGCCAATGAGCGAACCCCGCACGCTGCTTCAAATCGATCATGTGTCGAAGAATTTCGGCCGGGTAACGGCGGTCGACGGCATCTCGCTCGACATCCGCGAGAACGAGTTCTTCGCGCTGCTCGGACCTTCGGGCTGCGGCAAGACCACGCTGCTGCGCATGCTGGCCGGCTTCGAGACGCCCAATGACGGACGCATCCTGCTCGACGGCCGCGACATCGCCAGGACCCCGCCCAACAAGCGGCCGGTCAACCTGATGTTCCAGTCCTACGCGTTGTTCCCGCATATGACCGTCAGGGCCAATGTTTCCTATGGCCTCGAAATGGAACATTTGCCGGCTGCCGAAATCCGTGCGCGCGTCGATGCCATCCTGACCACCACCGAGCTTGTCCCCTTCGCCGACCGCAAGCCGGAGCAATTGTCGGGCGGCCAGAAACAGCGCGTCGCGCTTGCCCGCGCCCTGGTCAAGCGTCCCCGTCTGCTGCTGCTCGACGAACCGCTCGGCGCGCTCGACAAGAAACTGCGCGGCGCCATGCAGCTGGAGCTGAAGCGCCTGCAGCATGAAGTCGGCATCACTTTCGTCATCGTCACCCACGACCAGGAGGAATCGCTGGTCATGGCCGACCGCATGGCGGTGCTGAAGGACGGCAAACTTCTGCAATGCGACACGCCGCACGCCGTCTACGAGCATCCGGCGGATCGTTTCGTGGCCGACTTCATCGGCGTGATGAATTTCGTGCCGGGCAAGGCCATGGCCGGCGGCGTGATGGCGGCCAATGGCGCGCGGATCACGGGCAAGGTTCCTGCAACGCTCTCGCCCGGTGCGGCAGCCGTCGCTTCAGTGCGGCCTGAGCGCGTCCGGCTATTCCCAGAGGCTCAGGCCGCCAACCGCATTTCCGGCACGGTCGAAGCCCTGGCCTATCAGGGGCTCGACCTGCAACTGCATGTCCGAACGCCCTTGTCGCCAAAACCGTTCCTGGTCCGCGTTACCGCCGATGCCGCCGACCGCCGGCCGGTGTCGGCCGGCGACACTGTCGAACTCGGCTGGGATGCCGCCGACGTCAGAATTTTCAAGGATTGAAGGAGAAGCCTGATGGCGCAGAAGACGATCGCGTTTTTCCCGGAAGCCGCCTTTGGCCCGGCGCTCAATTCCGTCGGCATCGCCCAGGCGGTCGAGGCGCGCGGCCATAAGGCGGTGTTCCTGTCGGACCCCGGTTTCGTCGATGTCTACAAGGGCTATGGCTTCGAAGCGCATCCGGTGAACCTGTCCGAGCCGATGCCGCCGGAACAGATGGCCAAGTTCTGGGAGGACTTCATCAACGGCCACATCCCCAACTTCCGCAAATCGCCCTACGACCAGGTCGACAACTATGTGAAGGATTGCTGGACGGCGATCGTCGACAGCGCGAAGTGGGCGCAGAAGGATCTGCCCCGCGTTCTCGATGCCATCAAGCCCGATGTCATCTGCGTCGACAACGTCATCCTGTTTCCGGCGATCAAGCAGTACGGCAAGCCGTGGGTGCGCGTCATCTCCTGCTCGGAAAACGAGATCGAGGACGAGGACATCCCGCCGCATCTCTCCGGCTGCGGCGAGAATGACCATGCCGGGCATCAGCGCTACCGCGACCATTTCAACGCGGTGATCAAGCCGATCCATGACGACTTCAACGCGTTCCTCACCGCCAACAACGAAGCCCCCTATCCGATCGGCCAGTTTTTCGAGGCCTCGCCCTATCTCAATTTGCTGCTCTATCCCGAGGCGGCTAAATTCAAGCGCCGCCAGCCGCTCGACCCGGCAAAATTCCAGTATCTCGAAGGCTGCGTGCGGCAGGAAAAGCCCTATACGGTGCCGACCTTCGCCAAAAACAATAACGAGCCGCTGCTCTACGTGTCCTTCGGCAGCCTCGGCGCCGGCGACGTCGACCTGTTGAAGCGCATCATCGCGACGCTGGGCAGGACGCGCTACCGGGCGCTGGTCAATGTCGGCGGCTACAAGGACCAGTATACGGATGTGCCCGGTAACGTCATTGTCGAGGGCTGGTTCCCGCAGCCCTCGGTCATCCCGCAGGTCGATGCGGTGATCCACCATGGCGGCAACAACTCGTTCACCGAGT
Organism: Mesorhizobium metallidurans STM 2683; assembly: GCF_000350085.1. Classification (GTDB taxonomy): domain Bacteria; phylum Pseudomonadota; class Alphaproteobacteria; order Rhizobiales; family Rhizobiaceae; genus Mesorhizobium; species Mesorhizobium metallidurans. The sequence goes on along the minus strand of NZ_CAUM01000038.1, from coordinate 7,637 downwards.
GCCTCTATTTCGGCAAGCCGGCGATCATCATGCCCTATGTCTGGGACGGCCACGACAACGCCACAAGAGTCGAGGAAACCGGCCACGGCTTCGGCATGCCGCGCTACGACTGGAGCGACGCCGAGCTGATCGCCAAGATCGAAGCCTGCCTGATTGATCCCGCAATGAAGGCGAAGCTGGCCAAGACCTCAGCGCAGATGCAATCGCAGAACGGCCCGGAAAAGGCGGCGGGTTTGCTGGAGAAGCTGCTGTGACCTCCTCCGCCCCACACCTCCACCAGGCCTCCTCTCGCACCGACCTCGTCGACTGGGGCGCCCAGCCGGATGCACTCGAAGGCACTTCGCACTCCACCGGCAGGCTCGTCCACAAGGGGCCGAACAACCAGCCGGAATCCGGCCTCTGGGTCTGCACGCCGGGTCGCTGGCGCCTGGCGATCCCGCGCGACGAATTGTGCCATTTCGTCGCCGGCCGCGCGACCTACCGATCGGATGTCGGCGAGGTCATCGAGGTCTCCGCCGCCACGGTCGTCATGTTTCCGGCCGGCTGGGCGGGTGAATGCACCGTCCACGAGACGATCCGCAACATCTACATGCTGGCCTGAGCATGATTGCAAAAAGTGGGAACCGGTTTTCGGAAAAGATCATGCTCAAACAACCTGCCGCACTGGAGCTTCACGACATGCCGACATCAATAATGAAATCCCCGCTTGCCATCACCGACCTCGTCGACTGGGGCATCATCCCGACAATGATCGAGGGTGAATCCCGCACCTCGGGCAAGCTGCTGCACAAGGGGCCGGAAGGCCGTTCCGAGTGCGGGCTGTGGGTCTGCACGCCCGGCAAATGGCACTGCCATGTCACCCGCGACGAGTTCTGCCACTTCCTCGAGGGAAGCTGCACCTATGTGCATGAGTCCGGCGAGGTGATCGAGATCGAGCCGGACACGGCGGCGTTCTTCCCGCAGGACTGGAAGGGCATCTGCACCGTCCATGAGACGATCAAGAAGGTCTACATGATCCGCTGAGCGGGCCTGAAAGGACGACCATGGATTTCTCCGCTGACCGGCCGGCTTTCTTCGTCAATCCGGATTATCGGCCGATGACCGGTGCGGCAAAACCGGTGATCGATCCGGCGACGCTCGAAACCGTCGGCGCGATTACCGCAGCCAGCGACGGCGAGATCGACGCCGTGCTCACCGCAGCGACCAAGGCGCAAACGGCTTGGAAAAAACTCGACGCCAAGACCCGCGCCAAACATCTGCATGCCGTCGCCAACGCCATCGAGGCGGCCGACTTCACCCGCTGCGCCGAGCTGATGGTGCGCGAGATGGGCAAGCCCTATCCGGAGGCGATCGGCGAGATCGCCAATTGCGCGCCGATCTTCCGCTATTATGCCGAGATGGCGCGCGACGAGGCCGGCAAGGTCGCCGGCACGACGCAGGCCGGTTCGTTCCAGTATGCGCGCTACGAGCCCTATGGCACGTCGGTGCACATCATGCCCTACAACTTCCCGATCCTGCTGATGTGCTGGACCGTCGCCGCTTCGCTTGCCGCCGGCAATGCCTGCGTCATCAAGCCGGCCGAGGCGACGACACTGTCGACGCTCGATTACATGACGGTGTTCCGCTCACTGCCGGAGGGTCTGGTCTCCTGCCTGCCCGGCGGCGCCGCCACGGCGCAGGCGCTGATCGCCTCCGACCGCACCCACGCCGTTGCCTTTACCGGCTCGGTCGCCGCCGGCAAGGCCGTCGCGGTGGCCTGCGCCGAGCGCATGAAGCCCTGCGTCATCGAGGCCGGCGGCAGCGATCCGCTGATCATCAGTGGGCACGCCCCGCTGGAGGTGGCGGCGGCCGGCTCCGTCACCGCCGCCTTCCACCTCACCGGCCAGGTCTGCACCTCGGCCGAACGGTTCTTCGTCGTCGATGCCGTGCATGACCGCTTCGTCGCGCTGTTCGCCGAAAAGACGCGGGCGCTGCGTATCGGCAACGGGCTGGACAAGAGCGAGATCGGGCCGCTGGTCAGCGAGGTGGCGCGAGCCAAGGTCATGCGGCTGGTCGACGATGCAGTGCGCAGCGGCGCAGCGGCGGTCACCGGCGGGCGCATTCCGCCGGCGCACAATACCGGCTGGTTCTACGAACCGACGATCCTTACCGGCGTTACGCCCGACATGGCGATCGTGCGCGAAGAGTGTTTCGGACCGGTTGCCGCGATCTGCCGGGTGAAAAATTTCGACGAGGCGATCCGGCTCGCCAATGACAGCCCGTTCGGACTTGGCGCCTCGGTGTTCACCACCGATCTTGCCGAGGCGCATGAGGCGGCCGAACGCCTCGAGGCCGGCATGGTCTGGGTCAACAACCCGCTGATCGACAATGATGCGCTGCCCTTCGGTGGCTGGAAGGCCTCGGGCCTCGGTCGCGAACTCGGACGCCAGGGACTCGACGCCTTCCGCCGCTCCAAGATGGTCATCATCGACCACAGACCGGAAATCCAGGGCTGGTGGTACCCCTATCCCGACAGCTGGTTCCGCGAGGCCGGCGGCCGCAAGCACGTATGAGGGCTACGGAGGCTGTCGCGTCAGCCGATGCTTTCACCGCCGTCCACCACCAGGGCCTGGCCCGTCATGAAGGACGAGCGGTCGGACACCAGGAACAGGATCGCCTCGGCGATCTCCTCGGCGCTCGCCCAGCGTTGCATCGGAATCTTGGTGCGGACATAGCGCTCGATCGCGTCGCGCCCGCCCATCTGGGCGATGAACGGCCCGTTGAACGGCGTGTCGACCCAGCCCGGGCAGAGCGCGTTGACGCGGACATTGTGCCGGGCATAGTCGAGCGACATCTGCCTGGTCATCGCCACCACGGCATGCTTCGACGTCGCATAGGCAATCATCTCGCGGTCGTAGAACACGCCGGAATTCGAAGCCGTGTTGAGGATAACGCCACCCCCTTGCGCGACCATCGACGGCATGACGGTCCTTGCCGCGAGGAATTGCGCCCGCACATTGATCCGCCAGGAGGCGTCCATGCCGTCGGCGCCGACCTCGGTCAACGTACCGCCGACCTGGATGCCGGCATGGTTGTGCAGGATGTCGATCCGCCCATGCTTGTCCAGCGTTCCGGCAATGAGCTGCTCGAGCGCCGCGTCGTCGCCGACATCGGTGGCGACCGATTCGGCACGACCGCCGACAGCGTGGATATGGCAGGCCGTTGCTTCGCCGGCTACCTTGTCCCTGTCGGCGATCACCACCACCGCCCCTTCCCGGGCCATGATCATGGCGCCGGCGCGGCCGATGCCGGACCCTGCGCCCGTCACCACGGCGATGCGATCTCTCAGAATCATGATCCGTCTCTCAGTGCGATGGTTTTCGTTGGCGCAACTGCCATTGGGCAAGCACCACAAGCAGAACCGAGGCGACGAGCACGATCGTCGCGATGGCGTTGATTTCCGGGGTCACCCCGCGCCGGATCGAGGCGAAGACATAGATCGGCAATGTCGTCTGCGCGCCTGCCACGAAGAAGGCGACGATGAAATCGTCGAACGAGAAGGTGAAGGCGAGCAGGAAGCCGGCGATCACCGCCGGCATAATCTGCGGCAGCACGATCGAGCGGAATGTCGTCAGCGGGGTGGCATAGAGGTCGCTCGACGCTTCGACCAGATTGCGGTCGAGGCTGCCGAGACGCGTACCGACGATCATCGCCACCAGCGCCATCGAAAACAGGCCGTGCGCGGCAATGATCGAGCCGTAGCCGAGCGCCAGCCGCGGCGGCTGGTCGCTTGGCCACAGCGAGGCCAGGAACGGATTAAGCACTCCGAACAGTTGGACGAGCGCCACCAGCGTCGAGATGCCGATGACGACGCCGGGAACGACGATCGCGGCGCCGAGCAGTCCATCGAAGACGGCCCGAGTCCGCGCGCCGACGCGCTGCAGGCCAAGGGCGGCCGCCGTGCCGCAGAGTGCTGCGAGCAAGGCGCTGGTGGTGGCGATGAACAGGCTGTTCTTCAGCGCCTCGACCAGGAACGGGTTCGACAGCGCTTTGCCGTACCATTGCACCGAAAAGCCGGTGAACTCGCTGGCATGGCGGCCGGCATTGAAGGAGAACAGCACCACCAGTCCGATCGGCAGATAGAGGAAGGCAAAGACCGCCACGACGAAAGCGCGCATCAGATCAGATCCACGCGACGGGCGCCTGAAAGCCGCGTTGAAATGCGGTTGGCGGCAATCAGCACCACCACCGAGACCAGGACCAGCGTGATGGCGATGGCCGATCCGAACGGCCAGTTGCGCGACTGCAGGAACAGGTCGACCAGCGCGTTGCCGATGAAGAACACCTTGCCGCCGCCGAGCAGCGTCGGGATCAGATATTCGCCGAGCAGCAGGATCATCACCAGCGAGAAACCGGTCATCACGCCGGGCAGCGACAGCCTTAGCGTCACGCCGAGGAAGGTCGCGACGGGCGTCGCGCCGAGATCGGCGGAAGCTTCCAGCAGCCGGCGGTCGAGCCGCTCGAGGCTGACATAGATCGGCAGGATCATCAGCGGCAGATAGCCATAGACGATGCCGAGCAGCACCGCGCCCGGCGTGTTGATCAGCCTGATATCCTCTATCCCGACATAGGCCAAAAGCGCCGGGATGCCGCGTCCACCCAGCACATACATCCAGGCATAGGTGCGCATCAGCAGACTGGTCCAGAACGGGATGACGACGAGTGCGAGCAGGATCAGCCGCCACCGCTCCGGCGCGCGCAAGGCGAGATAATAGGCAACCGGATAGGCGACGAGCAGACAGGCAAGCGCGCCTGCCGGCGCCAGCACCATGGTGTTCCAGAAGGCGGTCGCGCGCGCCGGCAGGTTGGCATATTGCGCCAGGGTGAAGGCGGCCTGATAGCCACCTTCGGGCGCGCGCTCGCCAACGCTGAAGACGGCGATGGCAACGAACGGCAGCACCAGGAACACCACCATCCACAGCGTCGCCGGAGCGAGCAGCAGCGCGGTCAGGAGAGTCTTGCGAAGATGGTTGCCGCGCATTGAAAAAGCCGTTTCGGCACCGGCGGATATCTGTCCGCCGGTGGAGTTGTCTGGATCGGGTTCGTAACCTGTCCGGTTCAAGCGGACTTGAAGCGCGCCATCAACTCGGCCCGGCCCGGATCGGTCAGCGTCGCCGCCGCGCCGAATTCCAGCGGCTTCAAGAGGTCCGCCGCAGGGTAGAGGATCGGATTGTCCAGCACCTCCTTGGGCAGCAGCGCATTGACCCGCGCATCGGTCGAGGGCGCACCATTGGCCAGGTGTTCCTTGACCGCGACTTTCGGGTTCATCAGGTAGTTGAGCAAGGCATAGCCGGCCGGCTTGTTCGGCGCATCCTTCGGGATTGCGTAGAAGTCGGTCCAGATCTCGCCGCCTTCCTTGCCCAGCATATAGGCGATCTCGGGGATGTCGCGGTGGAGCTGCGCCCCGTCATTGGTCCAGCACATCGTCATCCAGGCATCGCCGGCGCGCATCGACGGCTGGTAGTCGCTCGACACCGCGAAGAGATACGGCTTGACCTTCAGCAGCAGTTCCTCGGCCTTTGCGAGTTCGTCCGGCTTCAGGGAGTTGAACGAGAAGCCGAAATATTTCAGCGCATTGCCGATCGTGGTGAGTTGGTAGTCATGCACCATGGCGCGGCCGCCGCCTTCCGCCATGGCGGTGTCCCAGAACTCCTTCCAGCTCGTCATCGGCTTGGCGAGCTTCTTGGTGTTGACGGCAAAGCCGGTCGTACCCCAGTTCTTCGGCACCGCATAGGTCACGGCGTCGATAGTGCCCTCCGAGGTAAAGCGCGGATCCTCTTGCGAGCCGTCGAAATTCGGCAGCTTGGCCATATCGAGCGCTTCGATGATACCGAGCTTCTTGTAGGTGGAAATCGTGTAGTTGGTCGGCACGAACAGGCTCCAGCCGGAGGCGCCGGCCTGCAGCTTGGCCAGCATCTCCTCGTTCGATCCGAACACATTGACCTCGACGGCCACGCCCGTCTCGGCCTTGAAATTCTCGAACGTCGCCGGGTCATGATAATTGGGCCAGGTGGCGATCGACATGCGGTCGCCAAGGCTTTCCTGGGCAAAGGCCGGCGTCGGCATGATGCCGAGTTCGCGCGCCATCACCGCCGTTGCGATGCCAAGACCGGTGAGTCCGAGGAACTCGCGCCGGCCGATGGAGCCGCGCTTCAGGCGCATCAGTTGATCGACGAATTTGTCAGGGCTTATGGGCAGTCCGTCACGATATGATTTCGACATGTTTGTTTACCCTCTGGTTGGTCCCGTTGTTCTTGGGGTGCGGAAACGCCAGCGGCGTTCCGGCGGCAAAGCCGATGGCGACGGGTTCACCCGGCTTGAAGAGATTTCCCTGGCCGATCAGGTGATCGGCCTTGGCGAGCAGCGTTCCGATGCCCTGGACTTCGATCGCATATTCCGCGGTTGAACCGAGGAAGATGCGGTTGCGCACGACGCCCTTCAGCCGCCCGCTTCCGGGTGCTCCGAGGCTGAGCGTTTCAGGACGCAGGCTGACCGATACGGCGTCGCCCCGGCGGAGCGGCAACCGCTTGCGCGCGGCGATGAGGGTGCCGTCGGCAAGCGCTACGTCGACGAGTTCACCCGACAGCCCGGCGACAGTGCCGCTCAGAAGGTTGGTCTTGCCGACGAAATCGGCGACGAAGAGATCGGCGGGCTCGTCATAGATCTCGCTCGGTTGTCCGAGCTGGACGATGCGGCCGCCATTCATGACGCAGACGAAATCGCTCATCGACAACGCTTCCTCCTGGTCGTGGGTGACGAGCACGAAGGTGATGCCGATCTCGCGCTGTAGATTCTGCAGCTCGATCTGCATGTCGGTGCGCAGCTTCTTGTCGAGTGCGGCCAGTGGCTCGTCGAGCAAAAGCACGGCCGGCTTGTTGACCAGCGCGCGGGCGAGCGCGACACGCTGCTGCTGGCCGCCGGAAAGCTCGTGGATCTTGCGGCGGCCATAGCCGGCAAGCCGCACCATGGCGAGCGCCGCGCCTGCCCTTGAGGCGATCTCGCGCGACGACAGCCTTGGCCTTGCCTGGCGCAGCCCGTAGGCGATGTTGTCCTCGACATCCAGATGCGGAAACAGCGCATATTGCTGGAACACCATGTTGACGGGCCGCCTATGGGGCGGAGTGCCGGCCATGTCGCGGCCACGAATGAACACCGCACCTTCGCTCGGCTGTTCGAAGCCGCCGATCATGCGCAGGCAGGTTGTCTTGCCGCAGCCGGATGGCCCGAGCAAGGCGACAAAGGCGGAAGGCGGGATGGCAAGATCGATGCCGCTGACGGCGGTCACGCTGCCGTAGCGCTTGGTGACGCCGCGAAACTCGATGTCGGGCACTGCGGTCAAGGCTGCGAGCTCCAGCGGCTGGCGCTTGACCCCGAAAATCGATTTCGATTTTCGCCGGGGATCAGGCGCCAAAGTACTACGGCGTCCTTTGCGCGTCCAAAAGGACGTGTGGCACCGTAGCCAATGTCGAAACGCTACCAGAGCTAATGGCGGCTAGTATATACCTCGCAGGTGGTATATTCGATCAATTTTCTCGTTCAAAGGGGTATAAGTTGAATGTGTCCCGCAGCGACGATTACAATCAGCTCGCTACGCTCAT
>NZ_CAUM01000039.1 GCF_000350085.1 Mesorhizobium metallidurans STM 2683 | reverse complement strand
TTCCTTTGCCAAGGCTTCGCCTTTACCGGACGAGGAGAGGACGCCGACATTGAAGCCGTCGGCGGCGAGGCGTTTCGCCGCCGCCGCACCCATCCCCGAACCGCCCGCTGTGACGAGTGCTACTTTTTCTACTGACATGTGCGTTTCTCCACTTGCTGGCAGGTCACGGTTCACCTTCGAATGATTTCAGGATGTCCTACCATCCATACCACGAACATACCTCATCGGTCAGCTCGGCCAGCCGGACGGCGACGGCGTGCTTGCGAGCTACACCTTGCTGCACGACGCGCATGATTTCTGGCGGCAATTTATCGATGCAGCATTCCCGCCCGGTACAAGAAAGCCGACAAGGCACATCCGTTTCAGTCAAACGTCCCTAGCCATTGAAGCGGCCATCGCCGGCCAGGGTCTTGCTCTTGCCAGCCAGTTTTTCGTCGCGTCGGACATTGCTTCGGGAAAACTCGTCCGCGCGGCCGCAACGCAACTGCGTGTCGACGCGGACTTCTATCTTTTGCGGCCCCGCAAGCCGCGCAATCCAGCAACGGTGTCAGAGGTTCGGAACTGGCTTGCGGAGGTCTCCGGGGAAAAATGAAATCAGCGCGCTCCGGCATCAGTCGGGCGTGCAGCGGATGCGCGCCTTCCAGCAGTTTTGGGCTGCACACGGGAAACTTCGTATACCGGTAGCCAATCAGCCCAGAAGGTTGCGCGCCGTGCGCATGAATATCCTTGATCCGATCGGGATCAGATCGTCCGGAAAGTCATAGTCGGGATTGTGCAATGCCGGGTGCCGCTCGCCCGCGCCGAGGAAGAACATCGCCGACGCAGCACTATGGCCGAACAGGCCGAAATCTTCCGAAGCGCGCATCGGCAGGTCTTCCTCGCCGCGCGCAACGCCCTCTTCATCGAGGGCCTGCTCCAGATGCCGCACGGCATCCGGAGCGTTGACGCTGGCAACAAATATCTCGTGATAGTCGCAGCGGACGGAAAGGTAATGCTCGCCCGCGATCTTCGTAGCCAGCGCTTCCGCAGCGGCTATAAGCTCCGCCATGCGGTCGTCGCGCCGGGTCCGCAGTGTCGCCCAGACCTGCGCCTGACCGGGCGCAATGCCGAACACGGCTTCGCCCATCAGCGCATGGGTGACAGTCACCATGCTGAAATCGTCGTCGGCGAAGGTTCCGCGCCCGAGCGCAGGCAGCGCCGGCATCAGCTGACTGACCGCGATCATTGGCGAGACGCCCGTTTCGGGCATGGACGAATGCGCGGTCTTGCCTTCCAGCACGATCCGCATGCCGCGTGAGGCACAGTTGACCACACCGGCTTTGACCCGCACCTCGCCGAACGGCACGCCGGGCAGATTATGCAGCGAGAAAGCGTAATCCGGCGCGATCTCGCCGAAGCGCGGATCGGCGACGACGCCGGCGGCGCCATTGCCGGTTTCTTCCGCCGGCTGGAACATCAGCACGACGCGGCCACGGGCCGGTCTTTCGCGCCCCAACTGGCGGCCAAGCGCGGCGAGGATGGCTGTGTGGCCGTCATGGCCGCACATATGTGATTTTCCCGGCACCAGCGAGGAATGCTCGACGCCCGAAAGCTCATGGATCGGCAGCGCATCGAGCTCCGACCGGAACATGACCGTCGGTCCCGCTTGGCCGCTCTCATATATCGCCGCCACACCGTGGCCGCCCAATCCGCTCAGCACCTTGTCCGGCCTCGTATTGGCGAGGAAGCCGATGACCTCGCTCGCGGTCTTCTCCTCCTCATTCGAGATTTCCGGCTGCTGGTGCAGCTTGCGGCGCCACGCCGTAAGCTCGACAATGTCTCGATTGGTCAGGGTCACGTTTCTAGGACTCCGCTTGTGCTACAAAAATCCGAGGGCATGTGTCGGGATGGCCAAGGTTTGTTCGTCCTTAGGGCATCGATATGCAATCAGAAAGGACATACGATATGCCAAGCACTGTACGTTTGCACCGCGTTCTGGCGACCAGCCCGGAGAAGGTCTACCGCGCATTCCTCGAAGGCGATGCGCTTGCGAAGTGGCTTCCGCCGAACGGCTTCACCTGCACGGTTCATCACCTCGACGCAAAGGTCGGCGGCACCTTCAAAATGTCCTTCCGCAACTTCACGACGGGTGACAGCCACGCCTTCGGCGGCGAGTATGTCGAGCTCGTTCCCAGTGAGCGCCTGCGCTACACCGACAGGTTCGACGATCCCAACCTGCCTGGCGAGATTCAGGTGACCGTGATCTTGAAGAAAGTGTCGGTCGGCACGGAACTCGATATCACGCAGGCCGGCATTCCGGACGCGATTCCGGCTGAGGCTTGCTATCTCGGCTGGCAGGAGTCGCTTAGAAACCTGGCAAGACTCGTCGAACCCGAGATCAACCAATAGAACCCGGGCGCGAGACAACAGGCACGCGACAAAGCACATTCCCCTCAGCAACGCGGCCGCGTGCCCGCCGCCGCTGCCTGGCGTTGGCGGCTTCGCCTTCGCCGTCAAACTGGATGAAGGTCCGCCAGAACGGCTCCTGTTTCGCCCGACGCGGTAATAGCCTTTGAACGACGTTTTCGCCTCGCCGGTCACATAGGACCCGCCGGCCGTCAATTCCGTATCCATCGCATTGCCGAAATTCTTCGCGCAGCGTCTGCCATTGGCGAAATCGACGACGCCTTTCAAATTGCGGCCGCCGCCATGGCCGCCGAGACCGCGCGAAACGACCGGCTGGCTTCGCAGATGACGTAGTAGCGGCGCCCCAGCACGCCATTGCCCAAATCGCCGGGGCGTGTCGCATCCATGGCGAAATAGCAGGGGTTCTTGACGGCGCCCGCGCTCACTTTTTTCAGGTAAAGCGCGCGTGCCCTCTCCAGCACCACTTGAGCGATTTGACCGTCGCCATCGCTTATGTGGGTGCGCTGCCAGCCTCACAAAGCCAAACTCCCCTGCTCCGCCGCCTCGGCATTGGGGTCGCCAGGCGCCGTTGCCCAGGCGAGTTCGACCAGCGTCACGGTGCGTCGACCGGTCCCGTCGAACTGGCAGACGATGAGGCCCTGTTCCTCGATATAGGTCAGCAGACGCCGGGCACGGCGCAGCGAATGCGAGCCATAGGCACGGGCGATCGCCGCGTCGCTCGGGCAGGGCCAGCCCTCCTTTGCCGCGCGCGCGATCATCATGAACACGCCCTGCATATCCTCGGGCAGAAGCGAGGCGCGCACCGAGACATCCTGCCAGACGTCATCCCCCGCCAAGTCGGAGCCGAGGCCGGCGCGCGCCCGCGTCAGCATGCGGCGGAACTCCGGCAGATCGGGCACGGCCGAGGCGAGGCCCTCGATCCGGCAGCGGACCACGAACTCCTGATAGAGCACGCCGATGACACGGAACCCCGCATCCGGCTGCGCCAGAATGGCGCGCAGAACCCGATCGACGCGCTCGCGCCGCTCCGCCAGATCCTCGGCGCTGGTCGGCGCCTCCACCGGTTCGGGGCGGATTTCCAACGCCGCCGACTTCGCTGCCATCAATTGATCGAGCAGGTCCGGCGAGGATCGGCGCTGCGGCCGGACGGTCTCCGGTGGCGGCGCCGCCAGGATGATGGCGCGCGCATCCTCAAGCGCTGCTTCCGGCAGCGGCATCAGCCGCGGGGTGCCATTGCGCGGACTTGTATCCGTCGGGCCGATACGCACCCCGAGCGGACGGCGCGACAGCGCCGGGCCGAGCGCCATGAACTGTCCGCGCTCCAGGTCGCGAAAAGCCTCCGCCTGCCGCCGCTCCATGCCCAGAAGATCGGCCGCGCGCGCCATGTCGATATCGAGAAAGGTCCGGCCCATGAGGAAATTGGAAGCCTCGGCCGCGACATTCTTGGCGAGCTTGGCCAGCCGCTGCGTGGCGATGATCCCGGCAAGCCCCCGTTTGCGGCCGCGGCACATCAGATTGGTCATGGCGCCGAGCGAGAGCTTGCGCGCCTCGTCCGAAACCTCGCCGGCGACCGCCGGCGCGAAGAGCTGCGCCTCGTCCACCACCACCAGCATCGGGTACCAATGATCGCGGGCGACCTCGAACAGCCCGCCGAGGAAAGCAGCGGCACGCCGCATCTGGTTCTCGGCGTCGAGCCCTTCGAGATTGAGCACCGTCGAGACGCGATGGATGCGCGCCCGCTCGCCGGCGCTTTGCAGGCCGCGCTCGGTATGCTCCTCGGCATCGATCACCAGATGGCCGAAACGCTCGCCCAGCGACACGAAGTCGCCTTCGGGATCGATGATGGTTTGCTGCACCCAGGGTGCGCTCTGTTCCAGCAGCCGGCGCAGCAGATGCGACTTGCCGGAGCCCGAATTGCCCTGCACCAGCAGGCGGGTCGCCAGTAGCTCCTCAAGATCCAGCGCCGCCGGGGCGCCCGCGCTCGTGTGCCCCATCTCGATCGCAACGGTCATGTTTCGACTCTCCTTGGGGAGGGCTTATCAACCGGACCGCGGCCCGTCGAGCGCCCATGGTCGGCCGGCCGGTGTTCCACACCTATGCGGCGAAACCGCCACACTCCGGCCTGTCCCGGTCTCTTGGAAAAACGCCTATGCGGGCCCGATCGGCGGTAATTCAGGCGCATCCAGTCCCTTGAACGGATCGCGCCAGGCGTCGATCTCTTCAAGCTGACGGCACCATCGAGCGACAGAAGGATAATCGTAGAGCGGCAATCCGGCGACATCGTTGAAGGGCAGAAACGTCGCCATTCGAAAGTCGGCATAGGAAACCGAAGTCCCGACCAGCCATTGCCGCTTGAAGAGCTCGGCCTCGAGTATCGCCGCCGCAATGCGGAACTGCCCCAGCCCCTCCTCGATCTTTTCCTGATCGATCGGGCCAAGCCCATAGCGCTGCTTGGTCCCGCGTTCGAAATGCACGGTGTCGCAAGCTCTCACGAAGTTCTCCTTGCCCCAACTCAGCCATCGGATCATCTCGGGTTCGTCGTCGCCGGTGCGCCAGAAATCCGAATGCGCGTCGCGCGACAGCCGGCAAGCTATGGCGTCGGCCTCCCAGAGACTGTTTCCCGAGCCTGCCAGTATCGGCAATGAAAGATTGGGATTAAGCCGCCGATATCGCTCAACCTCTCCCGGCGCCATGGGTGAAGCGAATTCAAACTCGACATTCGCCTTGAGAGTGCGCGCCACCGCGACCGCCAGGCGAGGATTTGGATTGCGGCTGAACAACAGTTTCATTTCTAGGTTGGTCCTGGATGGTATCGGCTCGACCCTATCACAGATAGGACCGCGCCTTCGACCTCCTTCGACATTCGCGATGCCGCCTTTGCTGACTCAGCGAGGGGCCGATCGCGGTGATCACGACGAATAAAGAACGGCATCATCTGACTTGTGTCGCATGGCCGGCTGCTGGAGCGCGGTGCGCGATTATGAAACGGGTTCGATTCCCGTGGCTCCGGGCCGGAAAAGCAGCAGCGCGAGCCCGCCGACCAGCACCACATTGACCAAGGCAAGTGCTGACAGCACGGCAAGCATGCCGTGCGCGCCTAGCTGTTCGACCAGCAGCGCGCCCACGGAAGGGGCGGCGGCCTGAGCAATCAGGCTTGGCATGGCCAGACGACCCATAAGCCTGGCGTAGCCGGAGGCGCCGAACAGGGCCAGCGGCAACGTCCCCCTGGCAATTGATTCCAGGCCGATGCCGGCGCCGTAAAACGCCAGGGCCAACGGGACGATCGGCATTCCCATCCAGAGAGCCGACACCCCGATCGCCACACATCCGACCGATACGACCTTGGTCCATATCGGGTGGTGGTAGCGGGCAACAACCATCTCGATTGCACGCGCGCCGACCTGCGACGGACCGACAAGCGCGCCCAGTCCCACTGCAGCGGCCAGCGCCATGCCGTTCGCCTGGAGGACAGTCAGAAGGTGGACGGAGAGGGTCGAAGATATGACGGCCGCGAGCGTTATGGTTGTCGCCAGGATGACCATGACCGGTGTCGATCTCGTCCTTGGCCTGGAAGCCATAACCATGTTCTGGTCGGCTTGGCCGGCGGACCCGGCAACGCCGCGCGGCAGAATGAGGAGATACAGCGGGAGCGCGATCAGCAATTGCACGGCGGCATAGGTCAAGCATGCCCCGCGCCAGCCGATCTCCCCCATCAGAAAGGCTGAGAGCGGCCAGCAGATGGTGCTTGCAAAACCGCCGAACAGCGTAAGGCTGGTTATGGCCGATCTTGCTCCATGGCCATAAAGACGGCCCAGGGTCGCGAAGGCTGCGTCATAAAGACCAGCCCCCATGCCAAGTCCAATCACCAGCCAAGCCGCTATGTAAACGATCAGGTTGGGAGCGGTGGCCAGTCCAATCTGTCCGATCCCGATGAAAACGGCGCTGATCGCCAGAACGCTTCGCCCGCCGCGCCTCTCGATGGCGGCCCCTACATATGGCGAGATCAACCCGGCAATCAGCAATCCGAGGGACAGCCCTCCAACAACCCATGCCAGCGGCCAGCCTGTCTCGGCCGCGACCGTCGGCGCAATAACGGCCGGGAGATAGTAGGACGATCCCCATGCCATGATCTGTGTTACGCCCAACGCCGCGACGATCGTGCGGCGGCGGCGTATTACGGCCGTGGAAGGCGGCACAAGGCTCATGCTGCGACGCCGCAGCCGCATCCCGCCTTGCCTTCGGTCTTTGCCTCGGCGTCCGCGACGCAGCAGGCATCGACGGCCGCCGGCGCCGGCCCGCCGCAGCAACCTTGCGATGAAGTATTTGAAACAGGTACGCAAACGCCGGTCTCGGGCAACTCCAGTTGCACGGCATCGGCCGCAGCCATGTCGCCGGCGATCACAGCTGCGACCGAGCGGACCTGCTCGTAGCCCGTCAACAGCAGGAACGTCGGCGCCCGGCCATAGCTTTTGACCCCGACCGTGTAGAAATCCCGTTCCGGATGGCTGAGCTCACGGTGGCCATGCGGAGGCACGTCGCCGCAGGAATGTTCGTTGGGGTCGATGAGCGGGCCGAGCGCCTTGACGCTTTCAAGCCACGGATCGAGGTCCAGCCGAAGCTCTCGGGTCAAGGCGAGATCGGGACGCTGGCCCGTCGCGGCGATGATCCGGTCGACGGGACCGAGCGTGCGTAGTCCGTCCTTCGTCTGCCCCTCGACCATCAGACGGCGGTCGACCTCACGGATGGCAATTGTGGCAAAGCCCGTCACCAGCCGGACGCGGCCGCTCTCGACGAGATCGCGCGTATCGGAACCAAGCTCGCCCCGCGCCGGCAAGGCGTCGGCATCGCCGCCGCCATAGATGCGCACGAGATCGGTGCCGCGTGTTACCCAGAGTGCCGAGGTACCCGGTTCGGTTTGTGCCAGCCTGGCCAGTTCCAGCAAGGCATTGGCGGCGGAATGGCCGGAGCCGGCCACCAATGTCGTGCGGCCCGCATACAGGTGACGGTCCCGGCCGAGGACATCCGGTATGCCATAGGCGATCCGCTCGCCAAGCTCGATCTCGCCCTCGGCCGCAATACCGCCCGCGCCAAGCGGGTTCGGCGTCTGCCATGTGCCTGATGCATCGATGACCGCGCGGGCCGTGTCGCGCCGCTGGGCATCTGCCGTTTCGACCACAAGCATGAAGGGTTTTTGCTCGCGCCCCTTGCTCGGAACCTTGTCGGCGCCCCAGCGGGAAACGGCGACGACACGGGCATTGGTCTCGATCGATGGCGCCAGTTCGGAAAGCCTTGCAAGCGGAGCGAGATATTGCTCGACGATCTCGTTGGCCGTGGGGAATGCTTCCGGCTCCGGCATGTGCCAGCCATGGCTTTCAAGAAGTTTTCGGGCGACCGCGTCGACGCAATAGCGCCATGGCGTGAAGACCCGCACATGGCCCCAATCCAGAAGGTTCGACCCGACCCCTGCCCCGGCCTCATAGAGCTTGACCGGGAGACCACGGCTGATGAACTGGGCGGCGGCGGCCAGGCCAACCGGTCCACCGCCGATGATTGCGACCGGGAGATTGCTGTCGAGAACCATGATTCACCTTCTATCTTTCTAGGATTATGGAAATAGTCGGCAAAAAATTTACGCGGCCACCTCGCCGGAGGCCGGGCTGCAAGCGGCATCGGCGCAGCATTCATCGGCGAGAAAACCGAGCAGATCGCTCATCACGGGATAATTGGCACGGCAGATCAGCGTCGTGGCCTGGCGTTCCTGGGTGACCAGGCCGGTCAGGATGAGCCGGTGGAGATGATGAGACAGGGTCGATGCGGCGATGCCGAGCGTCTCTTGCAGATAACCCACCGGTCGCCCGGCCTCGCCTGCCCTGACCAGCGTGCGGTAGAGATTGAGCCGCGTCGGATTGCCGAGCGCCTCGAGCTGTTTTGCTGCTTGTTCGAGTTTCATGGAAATAAGCTAGCGCCTGGAGGTGCGTGGCGTCAAGCACTATTTCCAGGATTCTCGAAATATCGGACTTCAGATAATGCGCCGCCCCGACGCATCGATCACCACTTCGCCGTCTTCCTTGGTGAACGGCCCGATATCGCGATTGGGCAGGATGTCGAGAACCGCTTCCGACGGCCGCGCCAGAACGACGCCGAGCAGGCTCACCACGATCGGCCGGTTGATCAGGATTGGATGCGCCAGCATGAAATCGATGATCTCGCCGTCGCTCCATTTGGGATCGCCGAGCTTGAGTTCGGCGTAAGGCGTGCCCTTCTCGCGCAGCAATTCGCGCGGCGTCATCCCCATTGCCGCGATGAGCTCGGCGAGCCGCTCTCGCGACGGCGGGTTTTTCAGATATTCGATCACCTCCGGCTCCTCGCCGGATTGCCTGATGATGGCCAGCGTGTTGCGCGAGGTGCCGCAATCGGGGTTGTGGTAGATGGTGACGGTCATTCGGCGGCCTTCATCTGTCTGATTGGTTCGGCGAGCAGCCATCCGGCCAAAATCATCGCAAGCAGCGCGCCGACGAATTCGGCGAGGATGAACCCTGGCAGGTCGACGGGGCGGATGCCCGCGAACGTGTTGGAAAAGGCCCGCGCAATGGCGACGGCCGGATTGGCGAAGGACGTCGATGCCGTGAACCAGTAGGCCGCAGTGATGTAGAGCCCGACCAGCCAGGGAATTGCATCCGGGCGAAAGCGAAGACCCGTAAGGATGGTGAAGACAAGACCGAATGTCGCCACTGCTTCCGCAAGCCATTGTCCGCTTCCCGTTCTTGCCGTCTCTGCTATCTGCAGGATCGGCTGCTCGAACATGGCGTGCGCCAGAAACGTCCCGGCAAGGCCGCCCGCGACCTGCGCCAGGAGATAGGCCAGTGCGGCGTTCGCCCCTATTTCCCGCTTGAGCGCAAAGACCAGCGTCACCGCCGGATTGAAATGCGCGCCCGAGATCGGGCCGAGTATGGTGATCAGCACCACAAGCATCGCCCCCGTCGGCAAGGTGTTGCCGAGCAGGGCGACGGCGACGTCGTCGGTCAAACGGTCCGCCATGATGCCCGAGCCGACCACCGCGGCGACGAGCATCGCCGTGCCGAGCGCTTCGGCGACGATGCGACGGGAAAGATCAGCCGCCATGATCTCTAGCCGGCTATCGGAAGATTGCGGCCGATTTCATCAAGCCGCTTCTGCAGGGCAAGTTTGTCGATCATGTTCATCGGCAGGCTGACGAAGATCGAGATCCGGTTGTTGAGCATGCGATAGGCTTCGGCGAAGGCCAGATGCCTTTCTGCGTCCGTGCCCTCGACGGCAGCCGGGTCGGGCACGCCCCAATGCGCCGTCATCGGCTGGCCCGGCCAGATCGGGCAGGATTCATTGGCCGCGTTGTCGCAGACCGTGAAAACGAAATTCATCTCCGGCGCGCCGGGAACCGCGAATTCCTGCCAGTCTTTCGAACGGGCGAAGGACGTGTCGTGGTTGAGGGTCTGCAAGAGCTGGAGTGCGAACGGATGGACCGCTCCCTTCGGGTGCGAGCCGGCCGAATGGGCTTTGAATTTGCCGGCTCCGACACGGTTGAGAATGGCCTCGGCGAGGATCGACCGTGCCGAATTGCCGGTGCAGAGGAAAAGAACGTTGTAGGTTTCGCTCATAATATGCCTCCCTTCTAACACTTGCAGGTCACAGCCTGGATGACGGGCTGACAGAGCTCCGGCGCGCCGTTGCAGCAATCCTCCATGAGATAGGCAAGCAGATCGCGAAAGCCGGTCATGTCGGCGACATAGCGGATCGTTCGGCCCTCGCGCTCGGCACGGACGAGGCCGGCATGGTCCAGAACCTTCAGATGCGCCGACATGGTGTTCTGCACCGTATCGAGACGCGAGGCGATCTCTCCGGCGGGAACGCCGTCCGCGCCCGCCCGAACCAGCAAGCGAAACACTTCGAGCCTGGTGTCCTGGCCAAGCGCTGCCAGTGCAAGGAGAGCGGTCTTCTTATCCATATATCTATAAATCTATAAATCCAGAATTAAGAGTTCATATCGCCGACATATGACATTCAGATGACGACAGCCACCCCCAACACCTTCGCTTCACAAACGTTGGCCCGTCAACAATCTTAGCGGTCAAATCGTTCTGTGGCGGTGGCCCTCACGTGGCCGCTCGTACATCGTCACGGCGTCACCATCACGCTCGCAGTGTTCTTGCAAGTCGACCGGCTCGCGGCGAAACAGCAGGGCTCATCCCGCCTGGTACTCCTGCGACTTGAATGAAAGGTGCTTCACGCCTTCCGGAGCATCCGAGATCTTCCGGATATTCGCCCAGGTCTGCTTGTAGTTCGGCAGGATCAGCTCATTCGTGCCGGCATTGATGACGTTGCCCTGCACGCCGGTCGGGAAACCGAACAGCATGAAGGTCTCGCCCTTCCTGGCGGTCGGCGTCGGATAGACCATCGCCTGTGTCGAGCCGCTCTCGTTATAGACCTCAACCAGATCGCCATTCTTCACGCCGAGTTCGGCCATGTCGTCCGGGCTCATCTCGATGAAGGGAAATGGCCAACGATCCATCACGAACGCGCTCTCCTGATCGAGGAAAGCGTTTTGCCAAACCTGGTTCGCCCGGCCATTGTTGATGAGATACTTGTTATTTTTCTTTTGCTCCTCCTTGCCGGGAGCCTGCAGTCCGCGCCACTGCGCCTCCATGAAGGTCGCCTTGCCGTCCTTCGTCCCAAACTTGCCATCGGTGTAAAGTCGCTTGGTGCCAACGATCTTGCCGTCCTCGAAGGCAGTCGCCGGTTCCTGGAAGCCGTTGTTGCCCATGGCCTTCAACCGCTCATAGGTGACGAACTCGCCGCCGCCGGCATTTTTGTTGTAGCCGTCCATGAAGGCGTCTTCTTCTGTCTTCCAGTCGTAACCCTTGAACTGGTCGGCATAGGCGTTGTCGCCCATCTCGCGAAGGACCTTCTCCATGTGCTGGGCAAGCCCCGCCGCGATCATGCAGTCCGGCTTGGCATTGCCGGGCGGGTCCATGTAGCGCTCGACGAGACGCATCCGGCGTTCGCCATTCATTGACGTCAGGTTCATCTCACCGGATTCGGCCGCCGGCAGCCAGACATGGCTCGCCGCACCGATCTTCGATGGGATGATGTCGACGTCAACGGAAAACAGGCCGCCTGCTTTGATCGCGTCGGTGATCGCCTTTACCATCGCTTCACGGTCACCATAGGGCACGGCGTTCATCGCATCCTTCACGATGTCCGTACGCTTCTTGTAGACCATGTTGAACTGATGGGCGTTCAGCGTCGTCTTGTAGTGATCGCAGGCCCAGATGTGATGGACACCGCCCTTGCCTTCGATCAGCAGCTTGTCGACATAAGCTGCCGGCCGACCGACATGCGCATCCGAGGGTCGGACGTAGCCTTCCTGATGACCGCCCATACGCACGCAACCGCCGCCCTCGCGGCCGACATTGCCGGTGGCAAGCGCCACGTTCACTAGCGCCGCGTTGGTGCGGTAATTGTCGTTGCCCCAGATCAGGCCCTTCTCGTAGGCGAACATGGTCCGCCGACGCTTGCCTTCCTTGGGTTCGGCGATCCAGGCGGCCGACTGACGGATCTGATCGACGCTGAGTCCGGTGATCTTCGCCGCATCCTCGAGCGTGGTTTTGTTGGCGGCAAGCGCCTTGTCGAAGTCCTTGGTCGACGCGTCGATGAAGGCCTTGTCGACCCACCCCTCGTCAGCGATCTCGGTCAGCCAGGCGTTGAAGAGCACCATGTCCGTGCCGGAGTTGATGGCAAGGTGCATGACGTTGTCTTTGCCGGCCTCCGCCTCGGCCGCATTGACCGAAACCGTGCGACGCGGATCGACGAAGATAATACGTCCACTCGCGTGAGCTTCGTCCGGAAGCTGCGCCCTCTTCTTTTCCATCGAGGTTCCGCGCAGATTCGGAATCCAGTGGTTGAGGAAGTAGTTGGTCTGGGTTTCGAGCGGGTTGTTGCCGACAGAAACGATGGTGTCGGCAAGCTCCGCGTCTTCATAACAATTGTTGAGCTCGCCAACCCCCATGTCACGTGTGGCGTGAACTTCGGAGTTGTAGGCTGGCCGGTTGTGAATCCGGATGTTCTTCACCTTCATCGAGCCGAAATAGAGTTTGCCGGTTCCCCAGGTGTTTTCGTAACCACCAGCGGATCCGCCATGGTCAAAAACGGAAACGAAGAGCCCGTCTTCACCTTGATCCTTGACCACGGCTGCTGTCACGCGCGCAACAAGGTCGAGAGCATCATCCCACGATGTCGGCTGCATCTGCCCATAACGCCAGACCATGGGGCTCGTCAGTCGCTGCTGCTGTGAACCGCGGGCGGTGGAATAGCGCAATTCGCCCATACGCGCGCCGCGCACCGAGCCAAGACCGGAATTCACTTCGCAGTCCTTGTCAGGCATGAGCACAATATGGACATCCTGCCCGTCCTGCTTGACGATATTGTACATGGAGGGCGCATACCAGGCGTCGGTCTCAGCAGGTTGCTGCTCGGAAAGATCAACCCCGAAAGCGTTCGAGGCAGCATCGGTTCCGCCCTGCTTGTTGCTCGGCCAAGTGTAGGCGTGGTAGCCGCAGCCGACGATGCAGTAGTGGCAGGTGACGTTTTGCTTCTTCGCGTCCGCCGGGATGATCGGCAGGCGGTCGATGTGACGTTTGTAAGCCATATCCGATCCTCCCTTAAAGTACGTTGCTCAGACGACCGTAGAGCAGCTCATCCACGCCCTCGGCATAGATGTCGCCCTTGTCGTCGATGCGGAGCGCATATTGCGGCAGGTTTGCGGTCGACTGACCCCAGATCTGCTGCCCGCCGGCATCCGCGTCAAAGCGCGAATAGTGGCCGGGGCAATTGAAGCTGTGATCGTCGGCGTTGTAGTTCAGCGGAAAGCCTTTGTGCGGGCATGTGGTCGAGAACCCGACGATGTCGCCGTCCGGTCCGGCGCCGCCTTCCACTTTGGTCCCAAGCTTCAGCAGGACACCGGGAGCATTCTCATCAGGATAGCCGACGTCCAATGGCTCGTTCGGCTTCAAGTCGGCTATATTGGCCAGCTTGTGCGACGGGTAGTCGACCAAGGCCAGACCGGGCGCAGCCTTGGTCTGGGCTTGCGCCGGCAATGCCACGGCCGAGGCCATCCCTGCGGCGGCAAATGCCCCTCCCCTTAGAAATTGACGGCGTCCGACGTCGACCAGTCTGTTGCAGCGGTCCATGCATTCCTCCCATTTGGCGAAATCTCGTCGCCAGGAACTCTGCAACGCCTGTGCCAACCGGAAAAACCGTTGGTTTCATCGGGAAAGTTGAGGAAGGACGTGTCGCATAGTGTCAGCAACGTCCGGAAATCCGAACATGCTGCGCTGCCGAAGGTTCAGGAAGTCGAACGCACCCGATCCACAAGCCCGAGCCGCGTCATTTTCTCCCAGAGCGTCGTTCGGGAGATCGCAAGCAGACTAGCTGCTTTCGCAATTTGTCCGCCGGTTTCATCGAGCGCGCGTTCGATCTGGCGCCGCTCGGCGGCATCGCGAACATCGGCGAGAGGAACAAATGCCGCGTTACCCGGCTTCGTCGCCCGCTCCGGGAACAGGTCACCGGGCATGATCCATTCGCTGGTCGACAACGCCACCGCCCGCTCGACGCGGTTCCTAAGCTCTCGCACGTTTCCGGGCCAGGGATAGGCCAGAGCTGCCTCCTCGGCCAGTGCGCTGAACCCCCGGATGCGGGTATTTGACCGGCTCGCAGCATTTTCAAGAAACCTGTCGAGCAACCAGGCAATGTCTTCGTGCCGCTCGCGTAAAGGCGGTATTGTCACCGGCAACACCGCTAGCCGAAAATAGAGATCCTCCCGGAAGCTGGATGGTCGGTCGCGTTGGCTGAGGTCACGATGGGTGGCAGAAACGACCCGTGCACGGAACGTGCAGCACGTCTCGCCTCCGACCCGATTGAAACTTCCGGCCTCGATCAGCCTGAGGAGCTTTGCCTGGAGCGGCATGGGCATGTCGCCGATCTCATCCAGAAACAATGTGCCCTTTCCGGCTCGCTCGGCATAGCCGAGGTGCCGCTGTTGCGCACCGGTAAACGCCCCCTTCTCATGACCAAATATCTCGCTTTCGAGCAATTCGGCCGGGATCGCCGCACAGTTGACGGCGATGAATGGCTCGGCGCGCCGGGGTGAAACCTCATGCAGCAAGCGGGCGGCCACCTCTTTGCCGGAACCGGTTTCTCCGGTTATCAACACCGGCAGATCGTGTCCCGCATAGCGACGCAGAAGGTCTTCGGCATGCTGGATGGCCGGGGACTCGCCAAGGAAATAGCCTTTGAGGCGTAGCTGGCTATGCGTTGTGCGTCGTCCGGCATCGATGCGCCGCAGGAACTCTTCCATGGCAAATGGCTTGGTCATGAAATCGACGGCGCCGGATCGCATCAAGCGGACCGCCTGGTCAATCTCCCCATGGCCGGTCACGAATAGGAAGGGTGGCGAGTTCGGCAGGTTGGCAAGCTCGCTGAAAACGACCTCGCCGGAAATATCTGGCAAGCGGATGTCGCAGATCACCAGATCAAGAGAATCGGAAAGCCCCTCTATTCCCGAGATGGCGTCTCGCCCTGATTGCCACCATGTGACTCGCCAACCTTCGAGTTCAAGGCGTTGAACGATCGACCCTCCCATCACAGGATCGTCTTCAACGAGGCCGATACGGGCGGGGTCAGGCTGCATTGGCTTTTATGCTCTCCCCTTCGAATGGAATGGTCAGCGTGACCGCCGCCCCTCCATCTTTTTTGACCGCAATAGTGGCACTTCCTCCGAGATCGTCAACCACGCGACGAACCATCCAGAGGCCCAAGCCCCGTCCAGCCCGCACCGCAGGGCCAGGATCGCTGTCGATGAGAATTCCGGCAATCTCGGCCGGGATACCGGGACCTTGGTCGCCGATCTCTATACTCAAGTAGCTCCCCGAACTGTCCGCCTTCAGCGAAAGCGCTCCTCCTTCGGGCGTGACCGTGCTTGCGTTCAAAAGGAGATTCAGGACAGCTTGACGCACAGGCCCTCCCTTGATCGGCAATTCCCGCAACTCGTTCCAGACGATATTCCAGTCCAGCCGTTGCTGTTTTCGGCGCAGCTCTGGCTTCAGCAGGAGGCGGACGTCGTCAAGATCGTCGGCCGACAATGGGCGATGCGACCGTTCCGGTCGATAGGTCGCAAGCGCGGCCTCGACCACGTCCCGGATGCCGGCGAGGCCACGCTCGATCAGGCTTATCGACGTATCGCGAACACCAGGCGTTTCGCCATGCGTCTTCAGCGTATCCAAAGCGTTGAACAGCCCTCCCAGCGGATTGTTGATTTCATGAGCCATTCCGGATGCCAGTCGACCCAGGCTGGACAATTTTTCTTCCTCGGCGAGTTGCATGGCGAAATTTGCCCGCTCGCGCTCGGCATGGACGAGCGTATTGTAGCCGCGGAACAGCCCCGCCACTTCTGAATCTCCTTCCGGAATTTGGTTCGGAGAAATTGGCTCTGCCGCTCCGTGCGTCGCCGAGCGCATATGGTTCTCAAGGATCCGCATCGGTGCGATCATCTGCCTTACGATGACAAAGCCGCCGAGCGAAAACAGGACGGCCAGCACGCTGTTGGTCACCAGAAGAGTTACAAGAATCTCACGTCGTTCGGCGAACAGGTGCGACACATCGAATGTAGCGTGAATGGCGCCAATGGGCTGACCTTGGTAGACGAGTTCCCGCTTTGAAAAGCCAGTCAATGCGGCCTCATCGATCGTCACTATGCCTGGACCAAAGCGATTGAGATAGCTATCCTGCAGTCGCGAGAACGTGGCCATTCGATTGGGATCAGTAGCGGCAAGAATTCGACCATCCGAACCCGTTACGACCGTTTCGACTGGAGATAGCGCGGCGTACGAAGATGAAGATCGATCGAGCGCATCATAAACTTCCCAGACGTCGCCGCGCAGCACTGCCGGCAAGACTGCCGATGACAGGCCGTCGAGATACGTCTCGGCAAGGCCATTCAGGGAGCTCTCCTGTGTTTTCGAAAGACGATCGAGGACACGCTCGGAAATGGCTGCGCTGATCACGACCATCAGCAGCGCGACCATTGCCGGTACGCGAAAAGTGACCGGGATCGACCTGAATCGGCGGGTCGCGCTCATCCGAACTGCCTGACGATTTGAACTTCTGCCTCTATCGTGTCGAAGAGCGATGGGTCCGTTGCCTGGAATCCGTCCAGCCGAAGAAGGTCGAGAACTTTTTGTCCCTCGGGATCGCCATTCATTGAAACAAGGGCCTGCTGCAGTGCCTTTACTCTGGCATCGCCAGCCAGGGTTTTGGGCGAAGCCACCGGCGGGAACCCCAACCATTCCGATCTGCGAACGATCTCGGTCTGTTTGATCAGGTCGGGCTCAGTCTCGCGCATCACTTCATAGACATAACCGTCGACACTACCCGATTGCGCCAGACCCGATGCCACTGCTCGAACGACGTTCCGGTGCCCATAGGTAAAAAAGCTCCGTGAGAAGAAAAACTCGGGCGGGAGCTTGTTCTTCGCGAGAAGCGTCCGGGTTACCAGAAAGCCCGAGTTCGAATCCGGGTCAGAAAACGCATGAACATCGCCATTGAGTTCAGTCCAGCCGTCAACAGAACGGCCCGCGGCCGCAATCAGATAAGATTGGTAGAGCGGCTTTCCGTGCCAAACCGGCGTAGCAACAAGATCGAGCTCGGCCTTGTACTGGACGTACGGATAGCCGCAAATCCAGGCTGAGTGGATCCGGCCAGATACAAGCAGGGCGGTGATTTCCTGATAGGTTCGACGGGTCACGAGCTCGACGGGACCGCCAAGTTTGGATGAAAGATAGGTTCGTAGGTGACCGAGGAGCTCAAGGTCGTTGGAAAGAAACACTGGCGTCAGCCCAAACTGAAAAGTGCCAATTTCGGCACCGGATGCGTGGCTGAAAGTCAGAGCCGCCGTGCCGGCCAATCCTGCTTTGATGAAATCGCGACGGCTTTGACGCAGGTTCTTCTTTTCGCGGCCCACCACCGGCTCCTCCCATCCCGAAGTGATGGTAGAATATATCCAGAACGGTGAATGCGATAGCTGTCAGAAATTTGTCGGCCTTTGCTTCGTCGACTGAAGAGTATCTGCCGTGGACAATCATAAAGCGGCGATATCAATGTGAGGTGACATAGTGGACCGGTTCTCCAGAGGATCTCGACAGGTACTTTGAAAGTCGATTGCCGGTAGTGTTGGACGCCGGGCTGCCTGCGAAGCCAGGCGCATCCCTCTTCACTGCACCACAGGCTTCGACGCCAGCCGTGGGCCGGTCTTGACGTCAACGATCGCGGGCTTGCCGGCATCGATCGTGCCGTCCCAGCCGCCGCCGAGCGCCTTGTTGAGCGCGATGTAGTCGGTGGCGATGGCGATGCGGCTTTGCAGCAGATCGTCCTCGGCCGAGTACAGCGAGCGCTCCGCGTCCAGCACTTCGAGAAGGCTTGTCTCTCCGGCCTTGTAGAGCGTGCCTTCGAGGCGCGCCGCGTCTGCGTAGGATTTCGCGGAGGAAGCCAGCTTGCCGTTCCTGATGCGCTCCTGGCGTAGCGCAACGAGAGCGTTTTCCACATCCTCGAGTGCCGTCAGCACGGACGACCGGTAGGCGATGAAATACTGGTCGCGCTGGGCTTTGGCGACCTCGACGGCCGCCTTCAGCTGGCCGGCATTGAACAGCGGCACGCTGAGCGTCGGCCCGAAGGACCAGCCGATCGAGGAGTTCTTGCCGAGATCGCCGAGCTTGAAGGCTGACGTGTCGATGTTTCCCGTCAGGCTGACCGAGGGGTAGCGTGCCGCCTCGGCCTGGCCGATCTTGGCGGTGTATTGCGCGTATTGCCGCTCGGCCATGCGCACGTCCGGGCGGGCGAGCAGAATGTCGGCCGGAATCCCGGCCGGGATCGGCAGGCGCGGCGCAGGAATCGGCGCGCCGCGCTTCAGCCGCTCGTTCAGGGCGGAAGGCGGCCGGCCGGTGAGCACCGAGAGGCGGTGCACCGCTTCGGCATAGCCTGCTTCCAGCGTCGGAACGTCGGCCTCCGTGCTGCTTGCCTGTCCCATGGCCTTGGCGACATCCGCCGCCGTCGCCGTGCCGGCTTGCGCCATGGTGCGGGTGAGCACCGCGGTTTGCTTTTGCGAGGCGGCCGCGCGCCGGGCGAGCTGAATACGGGCCTGATAGCCGCGCGCCTGCGCATAGCTGGACGCCACGTCGCCAACGAGCGTCAGCAGGGTTGAGCGCAGCTCCTCCTCGGAGGCATCCAGCCCATAGCGCGCTGCCTCGACGCCCCTGCGGTTGGCGCCGAACAGGTCGAGTTCCCAACTGGCATCGAAGCCGGCCTGGTACAGGCTGTAGGGATCGCTGCTGCTCGATGTGGACGAGCTGTCCTTGCTGCGCATGGCGGAGCCGGAGCCGTCGATGGAGGGGAACAATGTGCCGATGCTCTGGCGATAGCTGGCCCGCGCTTCGCGGATCCTGGCCTTGGCGGTTGCGACGTCGAGATTGCCGGCAACCGCGTCCTCGACAAGCGTGTTCAACTGGGGATCGCGCAGGCGCTGCCACCATTTCGACAGCTGGGCCGGCCTGGCGGCCTTTGCCGGCTTCTGACCGCTCCAGTTCACCGGCATAGGCAGGAGCGGCTTCTGATAGTCCGGGCCGACTACGCATCCCGCGAGCAGGACAGCGGTGAAAATCGGCACGACCGTCCGCCTCGCGGCCACCGAGCCACGTTCAAAACCTGTCATATGAAGAACCCTTATTGCTGTTTGGCTGTCGCTGGCGTCTCGCCCGTATGCCCGGTATCCTGCTTGGCCGCCTTGCCCCTGAAGATGCGCCGCACCGTCACGAACAGCAGCGGCACCAGGAACACGCCGATCACCGTCGCCGCGATCATGCCGCCCATGACGCCGATGCCGACCGAGTTCTGCGCCCCCGAGCCGGCGCCGCTGGCGATCGCCAGCGGCGTCACGCCGAGGATGAAGGCCAGCGACGTCATCAGGATCGGCCGCAGCCGCTGTCGCGCCGCTTCCAGCGTCGCCTCGACGAGCCCCATGCCGGCGACTTGCCGCTCGATGGCGAACTCGACGATGAGGATGGCGTTCTTGGCGGCAAGGCCGATCGTGGTCAGCAGCCCGACCTTGAAATAGACGTCGTTGGTCTGGCCGAACAGGCTGGCCGCCAGCAGCGCGCCGAAGATGCCGATCGGCACCGAGAGCATGACGGCGAACGGGATCGACCAGCTTTCATAGAGCGCGGCCAGGCACAGGAACACGACCAGCGCCGAAATCGCATAAAGCGACAGCGCCTGGTTGCCGGAAAGCCGCTCCTGGTGCGACAGCCCGGTCCATTCGTGGGAATATCCGGCAGGCAGCTGCGCCACCAGCCTGTCGATCTCGTCCATCGCAGCACCCGAGCTGACGCCCGTGGCCGCCGCGCCCTGGATCTCGACCGCGGCCGAACCATTGTAGCGTTCGAGCCTGGGCGAGCCGAATGTCCAGTGGCTCGAGGCGAAGGCCGAGAACGGCACCATGGCGCCGTTGGAATTGCGGACCTGCCATTTATCCAGGTCTTCCGGCTGCATGCGGAAGTTCGCGTCCGCCTGCAGATAGACCGGCTTCACCCGTCCGCGATCGATGAAATCGTTGACGTAGTCGCTGCCCCAGGCGGTTGAGAGCGTGTCGTTGATGTCGGCGAGGCTGACGCCGAGCGCGCTGGCCTTTTCCTGGTCGATGTCGACCGAGAATTGCGGCTGGTCCTCCTGGCCGTTGGGCCTTGTGTTGGCGAGCAGCTTGCTCTGCCCGGCCAAGGCCAGAAGCTGGTTGCGCGTCTGGATCAGCGCGTCATGGCCGGTGCCATTGACGTCCTGCAGATAGAAATCGAAACCATTGGTGTTGCCGAAGCCCTGGATGGCAGGCGGAGCGAGCGCGAAGACCTGGGCGTCCCTGATCTTGGAGAAGGCGCCCATCGCACGGCCGGCTATCGCCTGCGCCGCCGAAGCCGGCGATGTGCGCTGGTCGAAATCCTTCAGCCGCACGAAAGCGATACCGACATTCTGTCCGGCGCCGCCGAAGCCGAAGCCGGAGGCGGTGAAGACACCTTCGACCGCGTCTTTTTCCTGGTTGAGATAGTGGTCGGTCACTTCAGTCAGCACTCGCTCGGTCCGGTCCTGCGTCGCGCCGACCGGCAGCTGCACGCTGGTGATCAGGATGCCCTGATCCTCTTCCGGCAGGAACGAACTTGGCAGCCGGGCAAACATCCAGCCCATGGCGATGACGATGGCGAGGAAAACGACGAGGAAGCGCTTGCCCCTGTTGATGATGCCGTGCGAGCCGTCGCGATAGGCGAGCGTGCCGCGATCGAAGACGCGGTTGAACCAGCCGAACGGACCTTTCTGCGTCGCATGGTCCTTGGGCGGCCGCAGAATCGTGGCGCAAAGCGCCGGCGTCAGCACCAGCGCGACCAGCACGGAGAGCACCATCGCCGAGACGATGGTCACCGAGAATTGCCGGTAGATGATGCCGGTGGAGCCGCCGAAGAAAGCCATCGGCACGAACACGGCCGAGAGCACTGTGGCGATGCCGATCAGCGCGCCGGTGATTTCGTTCATCGATTTGCGCGTCGCCTCTTTCGGCGGCAGGCCTTCCTCCTGCATCACGCGCTCGACATTCTCCACGACGACGATGGCGTCGTCGACGAGCAGGCCGATGGCCAGCACCATGGCGAACATGGTCAGCGTATTGACCGAATAGCCGAACAAGGACAGCACGCCGAACGTGCCGAGCAGCACCACCGGCACGGCGATGGTCGGGATGATGGTGGCGCGCAAATTCTGCAGGAAGACGAACATCACCAGGAACACCAACACGATCGCCTCGGCCAGCGTCTTGACCACCTCTTCGATCGACAGCCGCACGAACGGCGAGGTGTCGTAGGGATAGACGACCTCGACCCCTTGCGGGAAGGTCGAACTCAGGCGGGCGATCGTCGTGCGCACCGCCTCGGCGGTGTTGATGGCGTTGGCGCCGGTCGCCAAATTGACGGCGACGCCCGCTGCCGGCTTGCCGTTGTAGTTGGCTTGCGTCGTATAGCTTTCGGCGCCGAGTGCGACGGTGGCGACGTCGTTGAGGCGAACCAGCGACCCGTCCGACTGGCTCTTCAGGATGATGTTGCGGAATTGTTCGGCGGTTTGCAGCCGGCTTTTGGCGGTCACCGTTGCATTGAGCTGCTGGCCCTTGCGCGCCGGCAGGCCGCCGAGCTGGCCGGCCGAAACCTGGGTGTTCTGCGCCTCGATCGCCGAAGCCACGTCGCTCGGCATCAGGGCATATTTGGCGAGTTGGTCCGGGTCGAGCCAGATGCGCATGGCATAGCCGGAACCGAAAAGCTGCGTCGAGCCGACACCTTCGACGCGCTTCAGCGTGTCGTTGACGGTGGCGTCGACATAGTCGGCGAGATCGGTCGAGTTCATCTTGCCGTCGCTGGAGACGAAGCCGATGACCATCAGGAAGCCGGTCGAGGATTTGGAGACGGTGATGCCGTTGCTCTGAACCACCTGCGGCAACTGAGACTGCACCAGCTGCAGCTTGTTCTGCGTCTGCACCTGGGCGGTGTCGGGATCGGCCGCCGTGGTGAAGGTCAGCGTGATCGAGGCCGAACCGGTCGAGGTCGAGGTCGCCGTCATGTAGTCGAGATTGTCGATGCCGGTCATGCCTTGCTCGATGACCTTGGTCACCGAATTTTCCACCGTCTGGGCGTCGGCGCCGGGATAGGTCGCGCTGATGTTGACCGTGGTCGGCGCAATCTGCGGATATTGCGAAATCGGCAGCGAGGTGAGCGCCAGCAGGCCGCCCAGCATGATCACGATGGCGATCACCCAAGCAAAGATCGGTCGGTTGATGAAGAATATGGACATTCGCTCAGTTCCCGGTCGAGGCGCCAGGCGCCGTTGGTCGACCATCGCTGGCCGGCTTGGAAGAGGCCGGCACGGCTGATGTCTGCTCGCGGTCCTTGACCTCGCCGGTCGCCTCGTCGATCGTCACTTCGACACCCGTTGCGTCGCCGCCGGGACGCACGAGCTGCATGCCCTCGACGATGACGCGGTCGCCATCGCCAACGCCTGAATCCACCAGCCAGTTGTTGCCGACGCTGTTGCGCACGGTGAGCACGCGGGTCTCGACCTTGCCCGCGGCATTGATGACCATTGCCGTCGCCTCACCCTTGGTGTTGCGGCTGACGGCGCGCTGCGGCACCAGGAAGCTGTTCTGGGCGACGCCCTCCTCGACCAGCGCCCGCACATACATACCAGGCAGAAGCAACCGGTCCGGATTGGGAAACTCGGCCCTCAATGCGAACGTGCCGGTCGTCTGGTCGACATTGGCGCCGGCGAATTCCAGCTTGCCGGTCTGCGAATAGATGGTGCCGTTGTCGAGCTTCAGCTTGACGCTGACATTGGGGCCGCTGAACTTCAGCCGACCCTCATTGATGGCCTGGCGAAGATTGAGCAGATTGGTGCTCGATTGCGTGACATCGACGTTGATCGGATCGAGCGCGCGTATGGTGGTCAGCACGGTGTCCTGGTTGGCGGTGAGGAGCGCCCCGGGCGTCAGTGAGGATTTGTCGATACGGCCGGCGATCGGCGCTGTGATATTGGTGTAGTTGAGATTGATGCGGGCGGTTTCGACGCTGGCCTTGGCCGACGCGACATCCGCGTTGGCCTGTGCCAGCGTTGCCGCGGCATCGTCATAATCCTGTTTGGAGACGACGTTCTGCTTCAGCAATCCGGCATAGCGGTCGAACTTGGCCTGCGCGGTCGGCACTGCAGCCTCCGCCTTCTGCCGGGCCGCGACCGCGCTGTCATACGCTGCCTGGTAGCTCGCCGGGTCGATGAGGTAGAGCGGCTGCCCGACCACCACCTCGCTGCCTTCCTTGAACAGCCGTGCCTGGATGATGCCGTTCACCTGCGGACGCACATCCGCGGTAAGCGAAGCTGTCGTGCGGCCCGGTAGTTCGGCGGTGATCGCCACCGATTGCGGTTGCAAGGTGACGACGCCGACCTCAGGTTTGCCGACACCGCCCATGCCTGCCGGGGGTTTGCTTTGCTCCTGCGAGCAGGCCGCCAGAAGAAGCGCCGCGCACAGCATGCCGGCCCAGGGCGCGAGCCGGCGTGCCGGCAGCGGAGAATGACTAGACTGGATGCGCATGGCCTGGATCTTTCCCTGAAATTGCTGAAGCCGCCTGGCTGCCGGCATCGGATGGTTCCACCAGGAGCCGGTTGAGATGCCGGCCGAGGAAGCGCTGGATGTCGTCCATGACGAGGAGGATCGAGTTTTGGCCGCGACGCCCATCGGCATCAGTATGCCGATCAGCGGCGATATGCCAAGCGCCTTGCCGGTGATCGGCATGAAACCGAGTGCACCGCCGACCGACAGCGGCAGCGCCACCAGGATCGACTTGCGCGATGAAC
>NZ_CAUM01000040.1 GCF_000350085.1 Mesorhizobium metallidurans STM 2683 | reverse complement strand
CCTTAGTACGCACAGGCAAGCTGCGCTATGTCGGCGTCTCCAATTTCTCCGGCTGGCAAGTGATGAAATCGCTCGGCCTGGCGGACAGGCACGGTTATCCGCGCTACGTCGCCCACCAGGTCTATTATTCGCTGGTCGGGCGCGATTATGAGTGGGAGCTGCTGCCGCTCGGCCTCGACCAGGGCGTCGGCGCGCTGGTCTGGAGCCCGCTCGGCTGGGGCCGCCTGACCGGCAAGATCCGCCGCGGCGAGAAGCTGCCGGAGAAAAGCCGGTTGCACGACACCGCAAGCTTCGGACCGCCGGTCGAGGACGAGCATCTCTACCGCGTCATGGATGCGCTTGACGCTGTGGCGCAGGAAACCGGCAAGACGGTGCCGCAGATCGCCATCAACTGGCTGCTGCAGCGCCCAACCGTGTCATCGGTGATCATCGGCGCCCGCAACGAGGAGCAGCTTCGCCAGAACCTCGGTGCGGTCGGCTGGACGTTGACGTCGGAGCAGATGAAGAAGCTCGACGCGGCAAGTGAAGTCACCGCACCCTATCCGTACTTCCCTTACCGCCGCCAGGAGGCCTTTGCCCGACTGAACCCACCGGCGGTGTAAGCGTCGCGATCCTTCGTTTCGGGATCAGCTGAAGCCCTCAACTTCGTCATCCCTGGGCGAAGCAGGAGCGAAGCTCCGTCGCGAAGACCCTGGGATCCATTCCGTGACCTTTGTCGAAATATGCAGCGGAGCAGAATTCTACACCGCAGCAGCGCTCGGAAGTCGCGGCATGGATCCTCGGGTCTGCGCCGCGTCGCTACGCTCCTTGCTCCGCCCGTGGATGACGAAGTGATTGATGTTTCCGCCAATCGCCAAGGCGTGGGGTCCGCTGACGCAAACGGTCCGTCAAACTTCTGTGCCAAGGAACTAATGCAGCACGAACTCGCCATCGACCTTGCGCCATTCATTCGGGGCGATCAGTTTCTGGTGCGTATAGCTCACCGAATGCAGCGGCCCGTCGAGTTTGGCCTGCCAGAATTCGATGAAGCGGATCAGCACCGGGAATTTCGGCGCGATGTCGTAGTCCTGCCAGATGAAACTCTGTAAGAGATGCGGGTGGTCAGGAAAGTGATAAAGGATCTTGGCCGTGGTCAAGCCATATCCCCTAAGCATCAGGTCCATTTCTGAATGGTCGCGCATTGCAGCCCCCAGGTTGATTCTCCTTCCTCCCAATGTGAAATTGTGCGCGCTATTTGCTTAATCGTCTATTGATATTTCGCGACGTAGGCCGAGTTTACTACGCAAAAACATGTAGTTAGCAGCGATCACGTCCGAGTGCTGACAGCCGCCGCAAACAGACAGCTGCGGCATCCCGCCGCGCAAATCCCCAATCTTTTATCAAATCCAACGTCTAATGTTGCCGTCACGGCGGAACTGTTAATAATGCGCGCGAATTCGCGGCTGCAATGCCGCGAGCCCGCTGGTGCGTCAAGCCAGCGGCATGGTTTGGGAGGAAAGCTAAGAATGTCCGATGTTCATGTCCATCGCGTCCAGCCGGCGTGGAAGAAGAATGCGCTGATCGACAACGACACCTATCTCAAATGGCACGCCGACAGCATCAGGAACCCGGACAAGTTCTGGGGCAAGCACGGCAAGCGCATCGACTGGTTCAAGCCCTTCAGCAAGGTCAAGAACACCTCCTTCGACGGCAAGGTTTCGATCAAATGGTTCGAGGACGGCGAGACCAATGTGTCGTGGAACTGCATCGACCGGCATCTGAAGAAACGCGGCGACCAGACCGCCATCATCTGGGAGGGCGACAATCCCTATGACGACCGCAAGATCACCTACAACGAGCTCCATGCGCATGTCTGCCGTTTGGCCAATGTGCTGAAGAAGCACGGCGTCAAGAAGGGCGACCGCGTCACCATCTACATGCCGATGATCCCGGAGGCTGCCTATGCGATGCTCGCCTGCACGCGTATCGGCGCCATCCATTCGGTGGTCTTCGGCGGCTTTTCGCCGGACGCGCTCGCCGGCCGCATCGACGACTGCAAGTCGACCTTCGTCATCACCGCCGACGAGGGCCTGCGCGGCGGCAAACCCATCCCGCTGAAGGAGAACACCGACAAGGCGGTCGAGATCGCGGCAAAAGCCGGCACCAAGGTCGAGAAAGTGTTGGTCGTACGCCGCACCGGCGGCAAGACCGGCTGGGTCGCCGGGCGCGACGTCTGGTACCACGACGAGGTGGCCGCGGTTAAGGCGGAATGCAAGCCGGAGAAGATGAAGGCCGAGGACCCGCTGTTCATCCTCTACACGTCGGGTTCGACCGGCAAGCCGAAGGGCGTGCTGCACACCACCGCCGGCTATCTCGTCTACGTCTCGATGACCCACCAATATGTCTTCGACTACCATGACGGCGACATCTACTGGTGCACCGCCGATGTCGGCTGGGTCACCGGCCACAGCTACATCCTCTATGGCCCGCTCGCCAACGGCGCCACCACGCTGATGTTCGAAGGGGTGCCGAACTACCCCTCGCAATCCCGTTTCTGGGAGGTCATCGACAAGCACAAGGTCAACATCTTCTACACCGCGCCGACGGCGCTACGTGCGCTGATGGGTGCCGGCGACGCGCATGTGACGAAGACCTCGCGCAAGTCGCTGCGCGTGCTGGGTTCGGTCGGCGAGCCGATCAATCCGGAAGCCTGGGAGTGGTACTTCAACGTCGTCGGCAACGCCAAGGTGCCGATCGTCGACACCTGGTGGCAGACCGAGACCGGCGGCATCCTGATCACGCCGCTGCCCGGAGCCACCGACCTCAAGGCAGGCTCGGCGACGCGGCCTTTCTTTGGCGTCCAGCCGCAACTGGTCGACGGCGACGGCAAGGTGCTGGAGGGTGCGGCCGACGGCAATCTCTGCATCACCGACTCATGGCCCGGCCAGATGCGCACCGTCTATGGCGATCACGAACGTTTCGTGCAGACCTATTTCTCGACCTACAAGGGCAAATATTTCACCGGCGACGGCTGCCGCCGCGATGCCGACGGCTACTACTGGATCACCGGCCGCGTCGACGATGTCCTCAACGTTTCCGGCCATCGCATGGGCACGGCCGAGGTCGAGTCGGCGATTGTCAGCCACGACAAGGTCTCGGAAGCGGCCGTCGTCGGCTATCCGCACGACATCAAGGGCCAGGGCATCTATTGCTACGTCACGCTGATGGCCGGCGAGACGCCGAGCGAGGAGTTGCGCAAGGAACTCGTCGCCCATGTCCGCAAGGAGATCGGCGCCATCGCCACGCCCGACAAGATCCAGTTCGCGCCGGGCCTGCCGAAGACCCGCTCGGGCAAGATCATGCGGCGCATATTGCGCAAGATCGCCGAGGATGATTTTGCCGCACTCGGCGACACCTCGACGCTGGCCGATCCGGCGGTGGTCGACGATCTCGTCGCCAACCGGCAGAACAAGAAGGCCTGATGCCGGCCGCGACCGAGACCGGCACCGTCAGCGAGCTCTGGCGCTATCCGGCGAGTTCGCTCGCCGGCGAGCGCCAGGACGTAATCGCGGTCGGAAAAGAGACCATTGATGGCGATCGCTTGTTCGGCCTCGTCGATGCCTCGAACAACGAGATCGCGCGACCCGACCGCGAAGCGAAATGGCACAAGGTGCCATTGATCCGCACCCGGTTGAGCGGCGACAGGGCGCTCGATATCGCCGTTCCCGGCGGCGATTGGCTGACGGCGCCGGGCGACGAAAGCGACTATGCCGTTTCAGCCTATCTCGGCTTCGCAGCTTCGATCCGGCCGTTTCGCCAGGAGAACGCCGCGCCGGCATACACCGGCCCGCTGACCGCGGAGCGCTACCGCAAGGCGCCCATCCACCTCCTGACCACCGCTTCGCTGGCGCGGCTTAAGGCGCTGCATCCGGAAGGTTCGCCCGACTCGCGCCGCTTCCGCCCCAACATCGTCGTCGACATGGCGGCCGTCGAGGGATCGTTCCCGGAGACGGAATGGATCGGGCGCAAGCTGGCGATCGGCGATCTGCTGTTGACCATCTCCGAACCGTGCCGGCGATGCGGCTTCACCATCATCGCCCAGGACGGCTTCGACCACGACCCGGCAATCCTGCGCAATCTGGTTCGTCACAACGCCCACAATATGGGCGTCTACTGCATCGTCGACCGGCCAGCCCGCGTCGAAATCGGTGCGCCGATGCGCTTCGTGTAGATTACCGATACAGATCCGCCCGCGTCGGCGGCAGGCCGCTCGGGCCTCGCGCCCGCTTGGTGGCGACGGTCTGGAAAATCTGCGCCGAGGCGCGTTCGAAGGTGATCGAGCAGCCGGTGAGATAAAGCAGCCAGAGCCGCGCCTTGGCCTCGCCGACCTCGGCGATCGCCTCGTCGAAGCGCGCATCGAGGCGCTCCGCCCACAAACGGCAGGTGCGGGCGTAATGCTCGCGCAGGTTTTCGACATCGTAGACGAGGAAACTGTGCGCTTCGAGATTGCCGAGCGTCATGCCGATCGTGTCGAGCTCGCCGCCGGGGAAAATGTATTTGAGCAACGCCTTGTATTCCGGCCCCTTGCGTAGGGTTTTCTTGATGCTGCCCTTGTCGCGCCGCGTGATGGCATGGTGCAGGTATATGCCGCCGGGCTTGAGCAGACGATGGATGGTCGAGAAATAGGTGGCGTGGTTGGCGAGCCCCAGATGCTCGAACATGCCGATCGAGGAAATCTTGTCGAAGGAGCCGGTGAGTTCGGCATAGGATTTTATCTCGATGGTGATGCGGTCCTCCAGACCTTCGGCGCGGATGCGCTCGCGCGCAAGCGCGGTCTGGGCTTCCGACAGCGAGACGCCGTGGCCGGTAACGCCGTAATTTTTCGCCGCATGGATGAGCATCGCGCCCCAGCCGCAGCCGATGTCGAGCAGCCTCTCGCCGGGCTTCAGCCTGAGCTTGCGGCAGATATGATCGAGCTTGTCCTTCTGCGCCTGGTCGATGCCGTTGGCGAAATCGGTGAAGTAGCCGCAGCTATAGACCATGCGCTCGTCCAGGAAGAGCCGGTAGAAGGCGTTCGAAATGTCATAATGGTGCTGGATCGCTTGCCTGTTCGAACCGCTGACGAAAGGGTTACTGCCGGAAAGGTCCGTCCGCGTCGTCATCTGCTTTCTTGAAAACAGTACGGCAGGCAGGTCGCGCAGGACCGCGAGCTTCGGCAATGTCTTGAGCTTGGTGCGCAGCTTGCCTTGCGAAGGCAAGGCATAGAAGTCGAACAGCGATCCGTCTTCGACGTCGATCGCCTTGGAGATCCACATCTCGATCAGCGTCGACAAGGAGGGCCGGCGGACCACCTGCCAGACGATATCCTGGTCGTTGATGGTGAGCACCGGGCCGGTGGCGGGCCCGATCCGCTCGCCGGTCCACAGCCTGACCGCAAAACCCGGTTCCAGCGTTTCGATGACCGTTCGGACGATCCGTGCCGCCTTGTTGCTGGCTTCCATTTCCTTCCCCGATGCGCCGGGTGCCGACGGTCAATGCGACAATGTTGTCCGGTTGGCCGGTGGACCGCAACCCGCGCCGGTGCCGAAAAACATCACATGCGGCTTTTTCAACAGGACGCCTTGCCATTTGCTGCGGCGCACACCATCATGAGGGTGTGTTCAACAAATCGAAAGGAGGTGATCCGATGTCGAGTGATTTCGTTTTCCAGAACGTGGCCTCAGCGGATTGCACTTTCGGGAAGCAGTCTTCCCGTTAAGGCGCGAGATGCGCGGCGGGCGACGTGAAGCGTCGCTGCCAATGAGCCGCGCCATGGACGGAAACACGGAAGGCCGCCGGCTTCGAAAGAAGCGGCGGCCTTTTCCGTTTGCTGATTACTGGGTGAGTGCAACCTTTTCGGTATTTCGGATGATTTCCTGAAAGGCGGCATCCAATTCTACTCCGGTGGACACCTCGAAATAGTGTCTGTTGGTGGCGGAGGCGTCCTTCGACGAACAGTCCTTCAGCACCGCCTTTGCCTGATCCCGCTCGGTTGCCGACATATCCTTGTCGTTGAGATCGAAGCCGATGGTGAAAATCTCGATGCCGTCACTTTTCATGTTGCCGCATAGCGTTTCAGCGTTGCCGCGCGCCAGATTGCCCTGGCTGTTGTAGCTGCCCCCGGCGCCGGCGAAGGCTGTATTGAACTGGCCATCGGTCATCAGGATCGCGACCTTGGCAATCTTCTTCGCATTGGTATCCGAGGGGCCGCTGCCGAGACCGGCATTCTTGATCGCCGCGCGCCATTGCGGCGACAGCATATAGTAGGTCCACTGAATGGCGATCGCGCCGGCCGTATAACCATCGGCCCGGAAGTCGTCGATCGAACCAAGCAACGCGCCGGAATCGGCGGTCAGCGGGATCACCGCCGCATCAGGGCACTTGTTCATTCCTCCGCCACCCAGATGATCGTCCCGGTTGACCAAGGCATAATATTTCTTGCCATTGCTGTTCGTGCGGACCGTGTCGGGGCCGTCGGCGCTAAAATCCGGATCGCCGTTTTTGTCCTTGCGCTCCGTGGCGCAATCATCGGGGCGAGGCATCGCGGCGCTAACAATGGAGATGTAGTCGCTGAAGGACGGCAGCAGCTTGTTGCCCGTCTTGGCGACGAGAAGCGAGCTGCCGGCGACGGGCGGCAGGTCGGAGCCCCCCTGCTTCTCGGCATAGACGTTTTCCGCCAGCTTGCCGACGTTCACGGCGGATGCATAAGGCACAAGCGCGACGCGGATGCGGGGGGTCTTCGGATCCTGGTTCTGAAGCATCGTCTGGACGGCGTTTTTCGCCGCTGCTTTCAGATCACCGATCTTGTCTTTCTTGCCGCTCTTTTTCATGGACCCCGTGATGTCGAGCATCATCGCCACCTCGACCGTCTTGTCCGAATAGAGCGCAGTGGTGGACGCGGTGACGCGCCGTGCGCTGTCCAGGCCGAAGATCGGGAAATAGAGGCCGACATCGACATGGGCGTCCGCCCGGACCGTATTGGCGGTCCTGTCGACCGTCAGCTTGTCCAGGACGATCTGGTCGGCCTGCAGGATGCCGGCCGTGCTGTTGGCGTCGAGGAAGGCCTGCACCGATTTGTTGGCGTCGGCCTCCTTGATGACACCGGTCGTCAGGTCGCGCGCCGTCGAGGTTACCGCCGCGTCGACCACGCCTTGCAGGCTCGATCTGGCGTTGTAGAGCTGCGAGACATTGACGGCAAAGCCGGCGCCCAGCGCCAGAACCGAACCGACAACGCCGAACAGAACAGCAAAGTTTCCGCCACGATCCCTGCCGAAGCTGCCGATCGCCTGAACAAGACCCCAAACATGCCGCATGCTTTTCGCCTCCATCGTCACAGCCTCGTAGCCATGTGAAGGCGGGATTGCAGGATTCCGGCCGGATGGCCTTGCTATGGAGCGGAAACCCGGTTGCTCGCGGCCAAGCCGCTGTTTCTGCTTGGTTTCAAAACGCGGTTTGGTAAACGGCCGGTAAACGAGGAGGCCCGGTGGCCGTTTCGTTTTACGAAGCGCTTACCATGATCCGCTCGCTGCCGAGTCGTCCGGAAACCCGGTCCCGATCCGGCACAGAGATGCTGTGCCGACGCGGATCAGCCCCACGCCCTTCGCGCCTGAGCGGCTATGCCAACATCTGCGCGCTGACGGTTCTGTTGATGCCATGATGGGGAGGATTG
This sequence comes from Mesorhizobium metallidurans STM 2683, assembly GCF_000350085.1. Classification (GTDB taxonomy): domain Bacteria; phylum Pseudomonadota; class Alphaproteobacteria; order Rhizobiales; family Rhizobiaceae; genus Mesorhizobium; species Mesorhizobium metallidurans. Next base: position 61,040 of record NZ_CAUM01000040.1, on the reverse strand, counting down.
AACAGATTGCTTTCCTGCTCGTAGGTCCAGACCTTGAACAGGCTGAGCCGGTGCTGGCCGAAACTGTGCAGCAGCGGCACGTCGGTCGCGTCGCGGCCGCGGGCGATCACGACGCGGCCGATTCTGCGCACATTGTGGCGAGGGTCGAACGTGTACCATTTGCCGTCGAGGAACACCTCCAGCCAGGCAGAGAAGTCCATCGGCGCCGGGTCGACCGGCACGCCGATGTCGCCGAGATAGCCGTTCACATAGCGGGCGGGGATGTTCATGCAGCGGCAAAGCGTGATCGCCAGATGGGCAAAGTCGCGGCAGACGCCGACCCGCTCCTCATGCGCCTGCGCAGCCGTGCGGGTCGAACGCGCATAGCCGTAGCCGAAGGACAGACGGTTGTGGGCGTAATCGACGATCGCCTGCACCCGCGCCCAGCCGGAGGGCAGATGACCGAAGCGCTGCCAGGCGAGATTGCTGAGGTGGTCGGTCTCGCAATAGCGGCTGCCGAGCAGATAGATCAGGACATCGTCTGGCAACTCCGCCATCGGCAGTTCCCTGGCCAGCGTGTTGGCCTCGTCCGGCTCGCCGCTGTCTTCGACAACCGCATCGTAGAGGATGCGGAAGCCTCCGGCCGGCGTGGTGAACCGGCGACAGGCATTGCCGTAGAGATCATGGTAGACCGTGGTGGGCACCGAGGGTGACGTCAGCACGCGCGTCTGCCGCTTGATGTCGGGTTGGCGATCCCGGTGGATATCGAGCAGTGAAATGACCGGCGTAGCTGCAACACAATCAATGGCAATTTCATAGCCGAGCCTTATCAGCATCGCCGTTCCCCCCTTCGATCGTCATGGAAGACAGTGTTGCTCAACGCAGCAAGCCGGCGACGGTTCCCCGCAGGCGTCGAAAACGCAAGCTCACGCCTTCCCATGCCGACGCGGCAGCGTTACGGTCGATCGATATGCTTCCGCTCGGGGCATTCCTCCAAAACGACCTCAGGAAAACAGATGTTCGCAGGCAGAAAATTCGCAGCCTTCCTGTTCGATATGGACGGCACGGTGCTCAATTCGATTGCCTCGGCGGAAAGGGTCTGGGCGGCGTGGGCGCGTCGGCAAGGCCTCGACGTTGCCGCATTCCTGCCGACGATCCACGGCGTGCGGGCGATCGAGACCATCGCTGCGCTGGCCCTTCCCGGCGTCGATCCGGCGCATGAAGCCGATGTGCTTTTGCAGGCCGAGGCCGCCGATGTCGAAGGCATTGTTCCGATCGCCGGCGCCGTGGCGTTCCTGGCTGCTTTGCCGCCGGAGCGCTGGGCCATCGTCACCTCCGCGCCGCGCGAGCTGGCGCTGCTGCGCATGAAGGCCGCTGGCATCCCGCTTCCCGCCCTCCTTGTGGCGGCGGAGGATGTCTCGCGCGGCAAGCCGGCGCCAGATTGCTTCCGGCTGGCAGCCGGGAAGCTCGGTGTCGACGCCTGCGACTGCCTCGTCTTCGAGGATGCGCCGGCCGGCATAGCGGCGGCCGAAGCGGCGGGCGCCGCCGTCATGGTGATCAGCGCCACGCACCGGCACGAATTGCAAACGCCGCATGCCGCGATCGCCGGTTACGAGGCGATAGGCATCTCTGTCGACGACAGTGGCTGGATCGCCATCGAGCCGGTGCTCGCTGCGGCTTAGCGGGAGTCGGGATTCGCGCCAGGTCGGCATCACCTGAATATCGGCGCACGCTAAAAGTCGCTGGTCAGGCCCTTGACTTCCCAGTCGCCATAGCGGCCGGGTTCCTTGCCGCCGCGTCCGCCGATCTCCTTCGGCAGCGCGGCTTCCTTCTCGCGATAATTTTCGCGCCGCGCTTGCGCCTCCGCCAGCGCGCGCTCGGCCGCCGGCGTCAACGTCTTTTGCGGCGACTCGCTGCCGGGGCTGGCATTTGTTTTACTGGTTTCGTCGATCATGCGATAATCCCGGCGGATTGAAACCGCGGCCAATTGAAAGAGGAACAAGCGTTTCCCATCATATAGCCATGAGACTAGCGCACGACCCCGAAAATCGGAATCGATTTTCGGAAAGGATCATGCGCAAAACAAAAGTGTTACAGTGTCCTTTGCGCGTCCTTGAGGACGCGCGGCACTGTAAGAGATCGACCCCCTTTCCGCAGCGCGGCAGAAACGGAGCAGATGATGAACACCCTTCGCACCGCCATGCTTCTGGCCGCCATGACCGCGCTCTTCATGGGCGTCGGCTTTCTGATCGGCGGCTCGGGCGGCATGATGATCGCGCTGCTGATCGCCGCCGCCACCAATCTGTTCAGCTACTGGAACGCCGACAAGATGGTGCTGTCGATGAACCGCGCCGTCGAGGTCGACGAGAAGAATGCGCCCGAATACCACTCCATCGTGCAGGCGCTCGCCAAAGAGGCCGGCCTGCCGATGCCGAAGACCTATCTGATCGACAATCCGCAGCCCAACGCCTTCGCCACCGGCCGCAATCCTGAGAATGCCGCGGTGGCGGCCTCGACCGGCCTGCTCCAGCGGCTCTCGCACGAGGAAGTGGCAGCGGTGATGGCGCACGAACTCGCCCATGTGCAGCACCGCGACACGCTGACCATGACCATCGTCGCCACGCTTGCCGGCGCAATCTCGATGCTCGGCAATTTCGCCTTCTTCTTCGGCGGCAACCGCGACAACAACAATCCGTTCGGTTTTGTCGGCGTGCTGGTGGCCATGCTGGTCGCCCCCTTTGCCGCCATGATCGTACAGATGGCGGTGAGCCGCACCCGGGAATACGAGGCCGACCGGCGCGGCGCCGAAATCACCGGCCGTCCGCTGTGGCTGGCCTCAGCCCTTGACAAGATCGCCCGCGGCGCCGAACGCATTCCCAATCCGGACGCCGAGCGCAACCCGGCCATGGCCCATCTCTTCATCATCAACCCGCTTTCCGGCAAGGGCATGGACAGTCTGTTTTCCACCCATCCGAGCACCGAGAACCGCATCGCCGCCTTGCAGGCGCTGGCGCGCGAGATGGGTGGCAGCGAAACCCGGATCCCGCCGCGCCAAGACTCATCTCCGCGGCAGGCGGACGAACGACAGCCGTCAGGTCCGTGGGACCAGGTCGGGCAGTCCGAGCAGCCGGCGGAGCCAGCCAAGCCCAAAACCAATCCGTGGGGACGCAATCCGACCGGGCCCAAGGGCCGGTGGTCGTGAGTGTGGCGGACAGCGGACCTAGACGCACAATTGCAAGTGATCAGCAGCAAAATGCCGGTGGCGAATTCGTTGCCGGCCTCGCCGCCCGCAAGGCGGCTGCGCGTCTGCTGGCCGCCGTCATCGACGCCAGAACGCCGCTTGACGGGCTGACCGACCACGAGAACGGCCACCCGCAATACAAGGCGCTCGACCTGCGTGACCGCGCGCTGGTGCGTGCCATATTGGTCACCGCACTTCGCTACCGCATGACGATTGCGGGGCTGCTCGCCCGCCGTCTGGAAAAGCCGCTGCCGCCCAACGCCACTGCGCTGTCGCACATATTGCATGTGGCGGCGGCGCAGATTCTGTTCCTCGACATTCCCGACAGCGCCGCTGTCGACCTTGCGGTCACCCACGCCAAGTCCGATCCGCGCACGCTGCGCTTTGCCGGCCTCGTCAACGGCGTGCTGCGCACGCTGGCGCGTGCCAAGGAAACGGAATTGCCTGCCGCCCTTGCCGCTACCGACGAAGCGCCAAGATGGTTTTCCGACCGGTTGAAGGCGACCTACGGCGTCGATAAGGCCAGGCAGATCCTCGCTGCCCATCGCCTTGAGGCGCCGGTCGATTTCTCGGTCAAGTCCGACCCCGCGCTGTGGGCAGAAAAGCTCGGCGGCATCGTGCTGCCGACCGGCACGGTGCGCGTCGGAAAGCTCAGCGCCTCCGTCACCGAATTGCCCGGCTTCACGGACGGCGCCTGGTGGGTCCAGGATGCCGCGGCCAGCCTTCCGGCAAGGCTGTTCGGCAATGTGAAGGGACTTCGCGTCGCCGATTTCTGCGCCGCGCCCGGCGGCAAGACGGCCCAGCTCATTCTTGCCGGCGCCCATGTCACCGCCGTCGACACGTCCAGGAACCGCTTGGCCCGGCTGACGCAGAACCTTGAGCGCCTCGGCCTTTCCGCCGAGATCGTCCAGGCCGATCTGCTCGCTTATGAGCCGAACCAATTGTTCGACGCCGTTCTGCTCGACGCGCCCTGCTCCTCGACCGGCACGGTGCGGCGACATCCCGACGTGCCCTGGACCAAGACGCCGGCCGACGTCGAAAAGCTTGCAGCTCTGCAGGCAAGGCTGCTTGCCCGCACTGTGACCCTGGTCAGGCCTGGCGGTCGCATCGTCTTTTCCAACTGTTCGCTCGACCCGCTCGAAGGCGAGGCGCTTCACCGTGCCTTCCGCGCCGGAACGGCTGGTATCGTCGACGATCCGCTTCGCCCGGGCGAAGTCGCCGGCATCGATCCATTCCTGACGCCGCAAGGCACGCTGCGCACCACGCCCGCCGACATGGAGCTCGAATCGCCCGAGGTTTCCGGTCTGGATGGCTTCTTCGCCGCCCGCATGCGCAGGGCTCTTTAAAGACTCGGACCCTGAAATTTGTCGACTTTTTTGGGGAGAACCATGCGGAAACCGGGTTGAACTCCAAGGCTTCCTTGGAATTCGCCTTCGCATAAGTTCTTGAATCACATAAGCTTGTCTTCGGGTTGAGGGCGATGAGGAGGGGTTTTGGCACTCGCTGCCGGCAACACGGCGCGTCTATGGACGCTTGTCGCAAGGGAGTTTTGGCGCAAGGCGCGCCGGCGCCTGCGTGCCGGGCCCGTCTATCGCTGGCGCTATTCCGGCCGCACGCCGGAACGCGTTCTGATCGCTCCGCCGGACCTGCGCCTCGCCGACCCGCAGATCGCGCTTGAGATCTACTATGGCCGTTATCCGCTGTCAGGACATCTGGTCGAGACCGGCGGCAAGTCACCGTTCCAGATCGAGGTGCCCAATCCCGGCTGGCAAAAGACGCTGCACGGCTTTCGCTGGCTGCGCCATATGCGCGCCGCCGGCACCGAACTTGCCGCGGCCAATGCCCGCGCGCTGGTTTCCGACTGGATCACCATGCATGGCGGCCAGATTTCCGGCGTCGGCTGGGAGCCTGGCACGACGGCCAAGCGCGTCATCGCCTGGCTGCAACATTCCTCGGTCGTGCTGCAGGGTGCTGAATTTCCCTTCTACCGGGCCTTCCTGAAATCGCTTGCCGTCCAGATCCGCTATCTCAGGGCGATGGCGCGCGAGATGCCGGACGGCAAGGACAGGCTGCGCGCCCGTATAGCGCTCGCCTTTGCCGCTCTGTCGCTGCCCGCGCCGGCATCGGCGCTGCGCAACGCGACACGCAACCTCGCCGAGGAGCTCGACCGCCAGATCTTGCCCGACGGTGGTCATATCTCCCGCAATCCGATGACCGTTCTCGAGCTCCTTGCCGACCTCCTGCCGCTGCGCCAGACCTATGCCAATCAAGCGGAGACGCCGCCGGTGGCTCTGATGGGCGCGATCGACCGCATGCTGCCGGCGCTGCGTTTCTTTCGCCACCAGGACGGCAGCCTCGCCCGCTTCAACGGCATGGGCGCGACCATCCACGACCGTATCGCCACCATCCTGCGCCACGACGACACCGCCGGAGCACCACTGCTGCACGCGCCGCATTCTGGCTATGAGCGCCTCTCCATGGGCGGCGTGACGGTCATCGCCGACACCGGCCCGCCGCCGCCCGTCGATGTTTCCAACGCCGCGCACGCCGGATGCCTGGCCTTCGAACTGTCCTCCGGCCGCCAGCACTATATCGTCAATGCCGGCGTCGACACCTATGGCGCCGCCGAATTCCGGCCACTTGCCCGCGCCACGGCCGCCCACTCGACCGCCACCGTCAACGACACTTCGTCGGCGCGCTTCAGCCATTCGCTGCGCGTCAACGACCTGCTCGGCACGCCGTTGATCGGTGGCCCGCAGCAGGTGCCCTGCAAGCGCACCGACCAGCCGGGCAGCCAGGGTTTTCTGGCCCGCCATGACGGTTATGTCTCGCGCTTCGGCTTCCTGCACGAACGCGAGCTGACATTGACGAGCGACGGCAACGTGCTCGCCGGCAGGGACCGGTTCCAGCGGCCGGGCAACGCTGCCATCCGCAACAATGGCCGCGATTTCGTCACCGTGCGTTTCCACATCCATCCCGACATACACCTGCTCCAGGACGAGCATGACCGCCTGGTGCTGACCGCCGACCAGGCCGATACCTGGGTATTCACCTGCACCGAAGTGGCGCCCGACGTCGAGGAATCGATTTATTTCGCCGGCCTTGGCGGGCCGCGCCGCAGCCGGCAGATCGTGCTGGCCTTCAAGGCCTCGGAGATATCAGAAGTCCACTGGCAACTGACGCGGACCGTGATCGCGGGTTATCCCGAGAAAAGCTGACTGTGTCTGCCGTGACGCGCCCGGCTTGATTGAGCTTCCACCTTGATTTCCTGATGTCATGTGCTACGGCGCGCGGACGCTTTCCAAACCGAAAGGCCGCCAGCCCATGGCCGTCGCCGCCAAGAACATTCCCGCGCCCGACCTCGTTCCGGTGCGTCGCGCGCTGCTCTCCGTTTTCGACAAGACCGGCCTCATCGACTTCGCCAGAGCATTGGCCGCGGCCGGCGTCGAGCTGGTCTCCACCGGCGGTACGGCAAAGGCGATCGCCGAGGCCGGCATGGCTGTCCGCGACGTGACCGAGCTGACAGGCTTTCCCGAGATCATGGACGGACGCGTCAAGACGTTGCATCCCTCGGTGCACGGCGCGCTGCTTGGTGTGCGCGACGACCCCGACCACGCCAAAGCCATGCATGATCACAACATCGAGCCGATCGATCTTGTCGTCTCCAATCTCTACCCCTTCGAGGAGGTTCGCCGCTCCGGCGCCGGCTACGCCTCGATCGTCGAGAACATCGACATAGGCGGGCCGGCGATGATCCGCGCCTCGGCCAAGAACCATGCCTATGTCGCCATCGTCACCGACCCCGGCGACTATCTCTCGGTGCTCAATGCTCTGGAGATGAATTTCGGCTCACTGTCGCTGGATTTCCGCAAGAAGCTGGCGGCCAAGGCATTCGCTCGCACCGCCACCTATGATGCGGCGATCTCCGGCTGGTTCGCCGAGGCGCTTGAGATCGGGCATCCGACCTGGCGCGCCTTTGGCGGCAGGCTGGACCAAATCATGCGCTATGGCGAGAACCCGCATCAGGGCGCCGGCTTCTATGTCAACGGCGACAAGCGGCCTGGCGTCGCGACGGCACGCCAGCTTCAGGGCAAGCAGCTTTCCTACAACAACATCAACGACACCGACGCCGCCTTCGAACTGGTCGGCGAGTTCGACCCGGCCCGCTCCGCCACGGTCGCCATCATCAAACACGCCAACCCGTGCGGCGTCGCCGAAGGCGCTTCGCTGAAGGCGGCCTATGCCAAGGCGCTGGCCTGCGATCCCGTCTCGGCCTTCGGCGGCATCGTCGCGATGAACCGCACCCTTGATGCCGAGGCCGCGGGGGAGATCGTCAAGACTTTCACCGAGGTCATCATCGCGCCGGGCGCCTCGGAGGAGGCGGTTCAGATCGTCGCAGCCAAGAAGAACCTGCGCCTGCTGGTCACCGGCGGCCTGCCCGACCCGCGCGGCGCCGGCACCACCGTCAAATCCGTGTCCGGCGGCCTGCTCGTCCAGGGCCGCGACAACGCGGTGGTCGACGATTTGGAACTCAAGATCGTGACGAAGCGTGCCCCGACGCCGGCCGAGATGGCCGATCTCAAATTCGCCTTTCGCATCGCCAAGCACGTCAAGTCGAACGCCATCGTCTATGCAAGGGACGGCGCCACCGTCGGCATCGGCGCCGGCCAGATGAGCCGCGTCGATTCCTCGCGCATCGCCGCGCGCAAGGCGCTCGATGCCGCCGAGGCCGCTGGTCTGGACGAGCCGCTGACCAGGGGTTCTGTCGTCGCCTCCGACGCCTTCTTCCCCTTCGCCGACGGGCTCTTGTCGGCGATCGAAGCCGGCGCCACCGCCGTCATCCAGCCGGGCGGCTCGATGCGCGACGACGACGTCATCGCCGCCGCCGACGAGCATGGCATCGCCATGGTGTTTACGGGCGTGCGGCACTTCCGGCATTAACTCCGGCATAGAGGCTTTTCAAGAATTCGCTCCGCTGAGTCGGATGGCGTGGTTTTCGAGAACCGGAGCGGAGCGGACATTCAAGTCCGTGAGCGCCGGAAGCGCAGAAAACCGCGCCAGCCGGTCAACGGAGTAGAATTATCGAACGTCTCTCAGTCCGCCGGATATGGCGTGCGGACCAGGATCGCCATGCCGACGCCGAGAAACAGCACGATCGCCGCCATGCCGAGCCTTGCCGAGCCGCTGGCCAAGGTGATGGTGGCCACCATGAAGGGTGCGGCGAAACTGGTTGCCCGCCCGGCCAGCGCATAGATGCCGAAATAGCGGCCCGACTCCGCGGCGGTAACGCTGCGCGCCATATAGGAGCGCGACGATGCCTGTACCGGGCCGAAGGCCAGTCCGATTAGCAGGCCGTAGAAGATATAGGCTTTTTCCGCCGCTGTGCCGAACAAGCCGCCGCTGTCCGTTTCGGGCATCGCCCAGGCACCGAACAGCGTATAACCAGGGCCGGTTGAGACAATGCCGATCGTAGCGATGCTGAGCAGGACAAGCGAGATCATCACGATGGCTTTGGAGCCAAGCGCGGTATCGAGACGAGCGGCAGCCAGGCACCCGAATATGGCAATGACATTGAGGATGATGCCGAACATACCGATCTCGGTGATCGACCAGTGGAACATCGCTGCCGCAAATGTGCCACCCAGCGCCAGCAGGGCATTGACGCCGTCCTGATAAATCATGCGGGCAATGAGAAAGCGGAAGATACCGCTGCGCTGCCGCACCTCGGCCAGCGTCGACTTCAATTCCGACAATCCTTCGCGTACCGCCGGCCCGATTGGAATGCCCTTTGTTGCGTCGGGGGTGAAAAAGAACATTGGCAGGATGAACAGGAAATACCAGCCGGCCGACAACGGTCCGGTGGCGCGTGCGTCCTCGCCGAGCTTGGGGTCGAGGCCGAAGAGCGGGTCAATGCCGATGATCGTCTTGCCGGTTTCCGACGAGCCCGCCAAACAGGTGACGACGAAGATCAGCGCGATCATGCCGCCGAGATAACCAAGACCCCAGGCCATGTTGGAGATGCGGCCGATCTCGCTCTTCGGCACCAGGCGCGGCATCATCGAGTCGTTGAAAACGGTGGAAAATTCCGCTGCCACCGAAGCGAGAGAGAAGAACAGCACGACCAGGAAAAGGTTCGAGCCGGGCGCGGCGAACCATAACAGGCAAAGACTGATGATCTTGATCGAGGCGAAGAACGCGATCCAGGGCTTGCGTGGCCCGGTCTGGTCGGCGATCGAGCCGAGGATCGGTGACAGCACGGCAATGACCAATCCAGCCGCGGCGATGCCATAGCCCCAGGCCGCCTGGCCCGTCTCCGGGTCGCTCGCCATGCGCGAGACGAAATAGGGCCCGAAGATGAAGGTGGTGATGACGGTGAAGAACGGCTGCGCCGCCCAGTCGAACAACATCCAGCCCCAGATGCCGCGTCCCGACGCCCGCTGCACTGTCTCTACCGCCATGATGATTCCCCCGGCACCGGTTCCCGAATCGGGCGCCATGTCTGCATGTTTCATGCGCTCATGCAATGAACGAAGCCTGGTGCCGCCCTCATTGCCCTGCCAGGCGTTCGTCGTTCGAAAAGCCAGGCAATTGGCTCTCGCCCGCTACGCGGACCAAGCCTCTACCTTCCTCTTGTGGAAGGTCCGGCGCCGCACCCCAACCCCTGATTCGCGGCGACCCTCCCAGTCACGAATTCTTGATTATTAAGTTGACTATTTTTGTCCGGTTTGACTAATTGCGCTCGCGCAGAGCCGGAAGGGTGACCGGTCAAACTGCTTGATATTGGTCTGACAGGGAACAAGAGATGACGATTGGTCGACAAGCATTATCGCGCACGCAGGCAAGGCGATTAATTGCGAGCAGTGCATTGATGATGGTATCCTTTGGAATGGCGGGTATCGGCTGGGCCCAGGACAGCTCGACAGACGACGCAACTCAGTTGCAAGCGATCGTCGTCGACGGCAAGTCGGATCGTGTTGTCGGGCCCGATCCGACCATCGTTGCCGAGGATACGGCGACCGGCACCAAGACCGAGATGCCAATTGTCGATGTGCCCGCTTCGGTTTCGGTTGTGACCCAGAAAGAGCTGGAGGCGCGCCATGTAGAAAGCCTCCAGCAGGCCATAGCCTACACATCCAGCGTCTTCACCGACGAGTTCGGCACCGATGACCGATATGACTATATTCGTATCCGTGGTTTCGACCAGACAGCGCTCGGCACCTATCGCGACGGTTTGGCGGCGCGCATTCCCGCCTGGTTCACGGCCAGCCGTCTCGAACCTTACGGGCTTCAGCGCGTGGAGATCCTGAAGGGATCGACATCGACACTTTTTGGACTCAACGGCCCTGGCGGCCTGGTCAATGCAATCACCAAGCGGCCTCTGGACGAGAAGCAGGGGGAGATCTACACGTCTTATGGCGACGGCACCAAAGAGGTCGGCGTTGATTTTGGCGGGCCGATCGATCCCGATGGCGTGTGGACCTATCGGCTCACCGGGCTGGCCAAGGATGGCGATCAAGGATGGGATTATTCCAATGATGATCGGCTTTACATTGCGCCCGCGTTGACCATCAAGCCTGAGGAAGGAACGTCGCTCACCATCCTGACTGACTATTACAAGCGAAACGGCACAGGCGCACGCGGCTTCCCGACCGGTGCCAATATCGACATCGGCACATTCCTGGGCGAGCCGGATTTCAACCGCTTCAACACCGAGCAGGTCGATATCGGCTACCAGTTCGAGCATGAGTTCAACGAGAACCTCACGTTTCGCTCCAATGCTCGCTACACGCATTTGAGCCTCGATTACGCCGAGATCTACGGCGCGTCGCTTGATCCCACCGCGAACCGCACGGCATTTTCCGTCGACGGCATGTCCAACCGCTATGCCTTCGACAATCAGTTGCAATACGATACGGGCTGGGACGGGATCGACAGCAAGACGCTGGTCGGCGTCGACTACGCCAACGACGACACCCGCGAAAAGATCCTCTTCGGCACCGCCGGTCCCATCGACATCAACAATCCGACCTATTGCGGTCTCTCCTGCATCAATCTCGGCCCTTACGTAAACTGGCGGGTCAAGCAGCAGGCGGTTGGTGTCTATGCCCAGGAGCAATTGACGTTTGATGACCGCTGGATCGTCACCCTCGGCGGGCGCTGGGACCGTGTCCATACGATAGCTGACTATCTCGACTCGGGAACGCAGGATGACGACACGGCATCTGCCTTCACCAAACGTGCCGGCCTGACCTACAAATTTACCCCGAACCTCGCGGTCTACGCCAACTATTCGGAAAGTTTCCAGCCGCTCGTGGCGCCAAGCGCCAACGAATATGCGGTCTCGGGTTCGCTGAAGCCTCAAGAGGGCAAGCAGTATGAGGCAGGCATCAAGTACAAGCCCGATGGCTTCGATGGTCTGTTCACGGCTGCGGTCTTCGATCTTACCCAAACCAATGTTCCGACCTATGTCACCCCTCTGGTCCAGCAGCAGATCGGCAAGGTTGGCGTCCGCGGCATCGAACTCGAGGGCAAGGCCGCTATCGCGGAAAACCTGAACCTGACGCTTGCCTATTCCTACTGGGATGCCGAAATCCTGGAAGACGGCATTGGCGGGAATGTCGGTAATCGGCCGCAGCGTGTTCCTCGCCACCTGGCGTCGGCCTGGCTTGACTATACGCTTCCGGAGGAAGGACGGCGTGGCGACCTGACCATTGGCGGTGGGCTGCGCTATATCGGACAAACCTACGGGGACGACGCGAACACGATTTCGGTTGGCGGCTACGCACTCGTGGATGCGGCAATAAGCTACAAAGTGACGAAGGACGTGACGTTGGCCTTGAACGCAACGAACCTGTTCGACCGAAAATATCTGACAACCAGCTATTACGGGACCGAATTTTACGGCGACCGGCTCAAGGTCGTCGGCACGCTCAAACATTCCTGGTGAGCTTGTAGACGCTAGAGCATTGGTTAAAGAGCCACACGCATCGATAATGCGTGTGGCGATCATCGCTTCATTCCATCGCGTGTTGCGTCAGCATGCGAAGCCATTGGCCGAAGCGATCGCAAGGTCGGCAGCGGCCGGATGACGGGCAGCGCCAGCACTGAGAGGCGAGTTGGTTCACATCCCCGCCAAATCGCTCATCAGCCCTGACGCCACGGACAGCCGCGACACCGTGATCTCGCCGCCTTCGGTCAGCGCCTGCAGCCGCTCGCGGATGCGTGCTACCCGCTCGCCGCCGGCCTCCAGCCATGCCGCCACCAGGTCCGCCGCCTTGGCGTGGCCGGTGAGTGCGGCCACCGCGATGCCGCGCCGGGCAGCGCCGATCGTGTCGGTGGCGCGGGAAAGCGCCAATTGATCGTAATAGTCCGATGGCGAGATCGATCGCGCCGCTTCCTCGACACGCGGGATGCGGAAGGCATCGCTGACCGCGAAAAACACCTTCGCGGTGGCAACGATGTCGGCATTCGCCGTCCGTGCCGCCAGAGCGATGTCGGGGATGAGTTCCCCCACCTCGCTCAGCGCCAATTGTCCGGCCAGCCGTTCCGGCGCGCCGCCCTTGAACAGGCTGTGCCGCCGCTCCTCGATCCGTTCGCGCGAATAGGCCGGCAGCAGCGAAACGAGTTTCGGTTCGAGCGCCTTGCGCGCCTCCTGCAATTCGGCGATCCGCTGACCGAGCGGTGCAGTGCCGGTGTCGTTCTTCAGATACCAGCCGCTGGTCACATAGATAAGCCGGCTAACAGACTGGTAGAGGTCGAGCTGCGCCTGGCCGTCGATCTGATTGTCGAGCGCGTCGATCTCCAGATAGAGCGCCGGCAGCGCAAAGCCGTCGCGGACAACCGCGAAGGTCCGCACCACGTCGGCTGCCGTGCGTCCGGTCGCTTCCTGCAGCCGGTTGACGAAGGAGGGGCCGCCACGATTGACCAGATCGTTGGCGACGACACGGGCGATGATCTCGCGGCGCAGGCGATGGCCGTGGATCTCGGCCGCATATTTCTTCGCCATGCGGTCCGGGAAATAGCCCATCAGGTCATTGTCGAAATGCGGATCGTCCGGCACGTCGCTGGCGACGATGTCGGAGAAGAGAACGATCTTGGCATAGGCGAGCAGCACGCCGAGCTCGGCCCTGGTCAGCGGCTCGCCGCGCGCTTCACGCTCGGCAAGCGCCGCGGGAGACGGCAGCGTCTCGACGGCTCGGTCGAGCAGGCCCCGCGCTTCCAGCGCCGTCATGAAACGACTCTGATGCGCAATGTCGGCCAGGCCGCGCTTGCGGGCAACCGACAGCGCTAGCGTCTGCTGGTAATTGTTGGACAGCACGAGCGAGCCGACCTCATCGGTCATCTCGGCCAGCAATTTGTTGCGCACTGGCCGCGTCAGCGCTCCCTTGCGCATGGCCGAGGCCAGCGCGATCTTGATGTTGACCTCGACGTCGGAGCAGTTGACGCCGCCTGAATTGTCGATGGCGTCGGAATTGCAGCGGCCGCCATTCAGTCCGAATTCGATGCGGGCGCGCTGCGTCACGCCGAGATTGGCGCCCTCGCCGATGACCTTGGCGCGCACGTCGAGCGCGGCCACCCGAATGGCGTCGTTGGCGCGGTCGCCGGCATCCGCGTTCGTTTCTGTCGATGCCCGCAGATACGTGCCGATGCCGCCGAACCACAAAAGGTCGACCGGCGCCTTGAGGATGGCGCTCATGATCTCGACCGGCGAGGCGGTCGTCTTGGCCAGACCTATCGCCGCGGCCGCGGCCGGCGGCAGCGTGATCGACTTCTGGCTGCGCGAGACGATGACGCCGCCTTCCGACAGCTTGGTCTTGTCGTAGTCCTGCCAGCTCGAACGCGGCAGATCAAACATGCGTTTGCGCTCCGCCATCGAGGCCGCCATGTCAGGATCGGGATCGATGAAGATGTCGCGATGGTCGAAGGCGGCGATCAGCCTTGTCTGTGGTGATAGGAGCATGCCGTTGCCGAACACATCGCCCGACATGTCGCCGACGCCGACGACGGTGAAGGGTGAGGTCTGGATATCGCGGTTCATCTCGCGGAAATGCCGCTTCACCGCTTCCCATGCGCCCTTGGCGGTGATGCCCATTTTCTTGTGGTCGTAGCCGGCCGAGCCGCCGCTGGCGAAGGCGTCGTCGAGCCAGAAGCCGCGCTTTTCGCTGATCGCATTAGCGATGTCGGAGAAGGTCGCCGTGCCCTTGTCGGCGGCGACGACGAAATAGGGATCGTCGTGGTCGCGCCTGACCACGTCAGAGGGCGGGATGACACCGTCCAGGCCGATATTGTCGGTGATCGACAACAGGCTCGAGACAAAGTTCTTGTAGGCCGAGGTGCCCGCTTCAAGGATGGCGTCGCGGCCGGCGCTCATCGGCAGCTTCTTCGGATAAAAGCCGCCCTTGGCGCCGACCGGCACGATCACGGCGTTCTTGACCTGCTGTGCCTTGACCAGGCCGAGCACCTCGGTGCGGTAGTCCTGGGCGCGGTCCGACCAGCGCAAGCCGCCGCGCGCGACCGGGCCGAAGCGCAGATGCACGCCCTCGACCTCGGACCCGTAGACGAAGATCTCGCGCCACGGCCGCGGCGCCGGCAAGCCATCGACCGCTTGCGAGTCGAGCTTGATCGCCAGCGATTGGCCTTTTGCTTTCGTATCGGCAACGAAATGATTGGTGCGCAGCGAGGCTTCGATCAAATTGAGATAGCGGCGGATGATGGTGTCGTCATCGATGTTGGGCACCTCTTCCAGCGCATCCCTGATCTTGGCCTTGAGATGCTTGGCCGCCACCGCGCCTTCGCCCTCGGCCGTCGGTCCGAGACGGGCGACGAACAGCGCGTGCAGGCCGCGCGCGATGTCGGGATAGCGGTTGAGTGCGGCGGCGATGAAATCCTGGCTCTGGGGAATGCCTGCCTGCTGCAGATAGCGGCCATAGGCGCGCAGGATGGTGACCTCACCCGACCACAGGCCGGCCGTCTGGGCAAGCCCGTTATAGCCGTCATTGTCGATGTCGCCGCGCCACACCGACAGGAACGCGTCCTCGAACAGCGCGCCGCCGTCGCTAAGGTCGATCGGCTTACCGTAGCTGTTTTCGAGCTCCATGTCGTGGATGAAGACCATGCCCGGCTGATCACTATTGATCATGCCTGAGGCCTCGTCGCCGACCTCGAAGGTGCGCTCGCTGATGACGCGGAAGCCGATGTTCTCCAGCACCGGCACCCGCCTGGAGAGCGCCACCGGGCTGCCATGGTGATAGATCTTGAGCGCCGCCTGATGCGGCTTCTCGCCGGCATGGCGGTAATAGTCGATGGCGATCGGATTGCCGGCATCGATCCCGGCAATCCGCCTGGCATCGGCCAGCGCGACAGTCGCGCTGAAGGAATCGCGGTAGCTCTCGGGGAATCGCGCCGCAATGCTCTTCAGCGACTGGTCGCTGCCGCCGGCTTCCGCTGCCTCGGACAGCGCGTCTTCCCAGGTGCGCACGATGTCGCGAACCGCCGCCTCGATGGCTGCCTGCTCGACCTTCGGTGTCTTGCCGCCGGAACGGCCGATGATGAAATGGACGCGCGCCAGCCCGCCCTCCGGAAAGGCCGGGTAATAGGCCGACAGCCGGCCTTCGAACACCGTCTTGAGATAGGTGCCGATCTTCTCGCGCACGACGCTGTCATAGCGGTCGCGGGGCACGAAGACGAGGATCGAGACGAAGCGGTCGAACTGGTCGGCGCGTACCAGCGCCCTGACGCGCGGCCGCTCGATCAGGCCGAGAATGGCTGCGGCGTGCTTTTTCAGGATCGGAATCGGAACCTGGAACAGTTCGTCGCGCGGATAGCTCTCCAGCACATTGATCAGTGCCTTGCCGGAATGGTCGTGCCGGTCGAAACCGGATTTGGCGATGACGGTTTCGGCCTTCGACCTGAGATAGGGGATCTTCATTACCGAGCGCGTGTAGGCGGTCGAGGTGAACAGGCCGACGATACGCAATTCGCCGGCAAGCGCGCCCTTGGCGGTGTAGGTCTTGATGCCGATGTAATCGAGATAGATGCGGCGGTGGACGGAAGACTTGGCATTGGCCTTGGTGACGATCAGCGGTTCCGGCCCATGCAGGAAGGCGCGGATTTCCGGCGTCGTCGTCACCGCTTCGGTGCCGCGCCTCAGCACCAGTACGTCCGGGTCGGACAGGATGCCGAGACCGGGCTTTTCGGCGCGCTCCAGCGTGCCGCTCTCCTCGCCGCCGGTGTATTTGAACTCGCGCATGCCGAGGAAGGTGAAATTGTCGTCGCGCAGCCACTCCAGGAAGGCGATGGCTTCGGCGACGCTCTTCTTGTCGAGCGGCACCGCCGAATAGCGGAACTCGGAGATCGCCTGGTCGAGCCTGGCAAGCATCGGCTTCCAGTCGCTGACGGCGGCCCGGACCTGGTTGAGCAACTTGCGCAGCCGCTGCGCCAATGCATCCGCCTGCTCCGCGGCGAGGCGGGGGATATGGACATGGACCACGCTCAGCCGGTCGTGAGCGCTGTCCTCCTTGGCGGCGCTGCCATCGCCGAGAATTTCCTCGACGCCGTCCTTGCCGTGGCGCACCACGATGACGGGATGGGTGACCAGGGTCGGTTCTCCGGCAGTCTCGGTGATCTCGCCGAGGATGGAATCGAACAGGAACGGCATATTGTCGTTGACGACAGTGATGACCGTGATCGGACGACCGTCGCGAGCGACGCCGGAATCGGCATCGACGGCGACGACGCACTCGCCTTTTCCATGGCTAGCGACCGCATGGCCCGCCAGATCCGCGGCGCGTTCGAGGTCGGCGGCATCGTAGGCGGCAATGTCTTCCGCCGGCGCGCGGGCGAGCAGATAGTCGGCAAGCCTGGCCGGCCTTTCCTCCATTTTCGCCGCTGCGGTGGCTTTTTTCTTCGACTTAGCTGCGAATTTCACGCTAGCCATGATGCCAATCCCTCCCGTCACATGCTTTTGCAACTATGGTAGCAGATGACCGGTGTTTGGCGACAAAGGTTTGACGGCTTGCGACGAAATGTCGGAAATCGGCGCAGATCACGGATGAATGATAAGGAGGCGTGTCCATGACAGGCAGGATTACCGCGCTTGACCTCGCGCAGGCGGAACTGAGCGAAGCAACGAAGGCCTATTTCGCCAAATGCGAGGAGAAACTTGGCCTCGTTCCCAACGTGCTCAAAGCCTACGCCTTCGACGAGAAGAAGCTGCGCGCCTTCACCGACATGTACAACGATCTGATGCTGGGCGAGTCGGGGTTGTCGAAGCTGGAGCGCGAGATGATCGCGGTGGCCGTCTCCTGCGTCAACCACTGTTACTATTGCCTGGTCGCCCATGGCGCGGCGGTGCGCCAGCTTTCCGGCGACCCGGCCTTCGGCGAGATGATGGTGATGAATTTCCGCGCCGCCGATCTTTCCGACAGGCAAAGGGCAATGCTCGAATTCGCGGTCAAACTGACCGAAGAGCCGGCCAGGATCGTCGAGGCCGATCGGGCCGCACTTCGCCAGGCTGGCTTTTCCGACCGCGACATCTGGGACATCGCCTCGACCGCCGCCTTCTTCAACATGTCGAACCGGGTGGCGGCGGCGATCGACATGCGGCCGAACGACGAATACCACGCCATGGCGCGGTGAGGCGGAACGTCCGCAAGCCAATTGCACCGTATATTAGCTATTGCGCATTCTCGTTGCTTGTTGGCCGGTTTGGTCCGATGATGCGCATGCGGCATGACCGCGTGCCGGTTCGATGCTGCTGATCAAGGGAGGAGAACATGGCGAAATTTCTCTACGTCTATCATGGCTCGGGCAAGATGCCGACCGACGAGGCCGAGCGGAAGGCAGCGATGGATGCCTGGAATGGCTGGTATGCCAAGCTTGGCTCGGCCGTGATCGACGGCGGCAATCCGGTCGGCATGTCGAAGACCGTGCTGCCGAGCGGCAAGGTTGAAAACAATGGCGGCAGCAATCCGACCGCCGGCTATACGATCGTCGAAGCGAAAGATATCGACGATGCCGTCGCCAAAGCCAAGGATTGCCCGATCCTGACGGACCCCGGCTTCAGCGTCGAGATCGCGCCGATCATCGACATGATGTGAGGGAAAGGCTTGCCGGCCAAACATCTCACGGCTAGAAGTTCCGTCCCGACACCCATTTCGAGCTTCACTTTGCCTCAGTAACCGCCGGTCTCGTCAACTCCCCCGACACAATGCAAGGCTTCGCACTCGCGATGCCTGTCTCATTCAATGTGTTCCTCAGGGTGGCGGTTCGAGACCGGTTTGGCATTGCTGAACCACTGTCGCACTGCCGCGACGCCTGATTTCCAACTGCCGCAGCCTCTCGCCACGCCGTGCCTGCATGGGCATCTCGACATCGCCGATCTGACGAACTTCCCGACGGGAAGGGCTTATCGGCATGTCTGCCCTGCTGCGTATCCGCTGGGCGATCGCGCCCAAAACCGCGCCTCGACCGCTCATCAACTGCAATCGCTGCGGCGGCAGCAAGCCGTATCAATGCAGCAAAAAATTCCGCGTTAACGCCAACGGCAAGCGCATCGACGCCTGGCTGATCTATCGTTGCATCGATTGCGGCAATTCCTGGAATTTCGGCATCCTGGAGCGGTGCAACCGCCGCGACATCGAGCCGGCCTTGCTGCAGGCCCTCGAAAGCAACGAACCGGCCCTGGCGCGTCGCCATGCCTTCGATGTCGTCGCGCTGCGAAGCAGGATCGGGCGCGCGGAGGAGTTTCCCGACGTCACCATTCGCAAGCAAATGCTCGGCGACAGGCCGGAAAAGACAACCGCCCTGGAACTTCAGCTCGAATTGGAAATGCCGACATCCCTGCGCCTCGAGCGTCTGCTGGCCGGGGAACTCGGCATCTCCAGGTCGAGACTTCAGGTCTGGGAAGACAAACGATTGCTGGTCGTGGCACCCGATGGGGCCACGGCATTGCGCAGGCCGGCGCGCGAGGGCACGATGATCCGCATCGATCTGGCCGGCGAAACCGACCGCGACGCCATCATCTCGGCCGCCGGCGGGTAAAGCAAAAGGGAGGGAGCAGTGTTCCCTCCCTCGATAATTGTTCCGGAGAAAAAAGCCTAAGCCGCGCCGACCACCTTGGCCGACTTCTCGAAACGCTTGCGCTCGTTCGGGTCGAGATAGAGCTTGCGCAGCCGGATGGTCTTCGGCGTCACTTCGACCAGTTCGTCGTCCTGGATCCAGGCCAGCGCCCGCTCCAGCGTCATGCGGATCGGCGGCGTCAGCTTGACCGCTTCGTCCTTGCCGGCGGCACGGATGTTGGTCAGCTTCTTGCCCTTCAGCACATTCACTTCGAGATCGTTGTCGCGGCTATGGATGCCGATGATCATGCCCTGATAGACCTTGACGCCCGGATCGATGACCATCGGGCCGCGGTCTTCCAGGTTCCACATGGCGTAAGCCACCGACTCGCCCTGCTCGTTGGAGATCAGCACGCCGTTGGTGCGGCCCGGCAATTCGCCCTTGTAGGGCTCATAGGCATGGAACAGCCGGTTCATCACGGCGGTGCCGCGCGTATCGGTCAACAGTTCCGACTGGTAGCCGATCAGGCCGCGCGTCGGCGCGTGGAAGACGATGCGCTGGCGGTTGCCGCCGGACGGGCGCAGCTCGACCATCTCGGCCTTGCGCTCCGACATTTTCTGGACGACGACGCCGGCATGCTCCTCGTCGACGTCGATGACGACTTCCTCGACCGGCTCCAGCAATTCGCCATTGTCGCCCTTCTGCATGACGACGCGCGGCCGCGACACGGCGATCTCGAAGCCCTCGCGGCGCATCGTCTCGATCAGCACGGCCAGCTGCAATTCGCCGCGGCCGGAGACGAAGAAGGAATCCTTGTCGGGCGATTCCTCGATCTTCAGCGCGACATTGCCCTCGGCTTCGCGCAGCAGGCGGTCGCGGATGACGCGGCTGGTCACCTTGTCGCCTTCGGTGCCGGCCAGCGGGCTGTCGTTGACCAGGAAAGACATGGTCACCGTCGGCGGATCGATCGGCTGCGCATGCAGCGGCTCGCTCACGGCCGGGTCGCAGAACGTGTCTGCGACCGTGCCTTTCGACAGGCCGGCGATGGCGACGATATCGCCCGCCTGCGCTTCGTCGATCGGCTGGCGCTCGAGCCCGCGGAAGGCGAGGATCTTCGAGACACGGCCGGTTTCGATCTGGGTGCCGTCATGGTGCAACACCTTGACCGCCTGGTTGGATTTCAGCGTGCCGCTCTCGATGCGGCCGGTGATGATGCGGCCGAGGAAGGGATTGGCTTCCAGGATGGTGCCGATCATGCGGAACGGGCCGGGATGCACGGTCGGCGCCGGCACATGCTTGATGACGAGGTCGAACAGCGGCGCCAGGCCCTCGTCCTTCGGACCTTCGGGGTTCTCCGAGACCCAGCCGTCGCGGCCCGAACCGTAGAGGATCGGGAAGTCGAGCTGCTCGTCGGTGGCGTCGAGTGCGGCAAACAGGTCGAACACTTCGTTGACCACCTCGACATGGCGGGCATCCGGCCGGTCGATCTTGTTGATGACGACGATCGGCTTCAGGCCGACCTTGAGCGCCTTGCCGACGACGAACTTGGTCTGCGGCATCGGCCCCTCGGCGGCGTCGACCAGCACGATGGCCGAATCCACCATCGACAGGATGCGCTCGACCTCACCGCCGAAATCGGCGTGGCCAGGCGTGTCGACGATGTTGATGCGGGTGTCCTTCCAGTCGACCGAGGTCGCCTTGGCCAGGATGGTGATGCCGCGTTCCTTTTCGAGGTCGTTGGAATCCATGGCGCGCTCGGCGACGCGCTGGTTGTCTCGGAAGGAGCCGGACTGCTTCAAAAGCTGGTCGACGAGGGTGGTTTTTCCATGGTCGACGTGCGCGATGATCGCGATATTACGAATTTTCATGTTCTGGTCTCGGGAGCGTTGCAGGCAGCAGGCCAAAAGGCGCCGCCTCTTTCGGTTGCGCGGCTCATACAGGGTTTTTCGCATTTGCGAAAGAGGAGGCTCGTCACCAAATATTTGGTCACCAATTCTTAAGCCTCTTCGTGTCAAATGTTTTTTGTTAACCAAGGCGGAACCGTACGTGCTCCGAGCAGTTCAATTTTCATGATAGATCCACTCAGCAGATTGCGTCCGATCCTGGCATGGGCAGCCCTCGCCGTGATTCTCGCGGCGGGTGCGGCGCAGTCGGCTGCGACGGTCGAGGATGCGAGCGCTGCCCTGAAGTCCGGCACGCGGACGGCCGAGCGGCTTTTCGCCGACGCCCCCTATGGCGTCGACCCGGTGGTGACCGGGCCGGTCAGCGCCTCTTTCAAACAGAAGCAGCAGGCCGCCGGCTGCGACAGCGCGGTGTGGCCCAAGATTCCGACCGTCTGCTACCCGGATTAAGACTGCTTTCGGCACATTGTTCCTGAATCTTGTCGACGCCGGCGCGGCCCCTCATCCGCCTGCCGGCACCTTCTCCCCGTAAACGGGGAGAAGCCCGCTGCGCGCAATGTCGACCCTCCTTCTGCAACGTTCGCGATTGGCGAAATCTTCGATGCAAGCTGATTTCTCCCCCGTTTACGGGGAGAAATGCCCGGCAGGGCAATGAGGGGCAGCGCGACGCTGCTGGTCCTACAGGATGACCCGTGCCCTCACGCCGACCGCACCGGGTCGAGCGTGACCTTGTAGAGTTCGTTGTCGTCGCGATCCATCAGCCGCACCGTCATCTGCTCGGTGGCGCCATCGATGTCGACAAGGCCGAAGAACTGAAGGCCGGCCGACGGCGGCAGGTTCTGGCCCTGCTCGGCGGTCGGCGCCTTGATGAATTTCAGCTCCGGCCCGAAGGTCATGTCGAAATCATTGGGACCGAAGGTGCCGGCATGGATCGGGCCGGAGACGAATTCCCAGAACGGATTGAACTCCTGGAACCGCGCCTTGTCGGGATTGTAGTAATGCGCCGCCGTGTAATGCACGTCGGCGGTCAGCCACACGGTGTTGTCGATGCTGGCGTTCTTGATGTAGCGCAGCAGGTCGGCGATCTCGAGCTCGCGACCCTTTGGCGCACCATTGTCGCCATTGCTGACCGCTTCGGCGCCGGCCTTCTTGGTGGCGTCGTTCCAGACGATGAGGCCGAGCGGCATGTCGGCGGCGATGATCTTCCAGGTCGCCTTGGAGTTTGCCAGCTCGCGCTTCAGCCATTTCGTCTGCCGCTCGCCGAGTATGCGCGATTGCGGCGTCATCGTATCCTGCATGCCCGGGCCGTTGGCGCCGCGATAGGAGCGCATGTCGAGGAAGAACACGTCGAGCAGCGGCCCGTAGGCGATCTTGCGATAGACGCGGCCAGGTTCTGATGGCTCGTAGCGGATCGTCGTCATCTCGTGGAAGGCGCGCGCCGCGCGGGCGGCCAGCACATGGATGGATTTTTCGCTGTAGCGGTCGTCGGTGCTGAGATCCTTTGAATCCGACCAGTTGTTCAGAACCTCATGGTCGTCCCACTGGTAGAAGGTCGGACAGATGGCGCTCAAGCCCAGCACGTGTCTGTCCATCATGTTGTATTTCCACTGGTCTCTGTACTCCTCCAGCGTCTCGGCGACCTTGCGCTTGCCGTCGATCAGAACGACGTTCTTCCACTTGCCGCCGCCGGGCAGATCGACCTCGTCCTTCATCGCGCCGTCGGCATAGATGGTGTCGCCGGAATGCAGGAAGAAATCGGGCGCATGCTTGCCGATCGTGGCGTAGGTCTTCATGCCGGTCTCGTCGATGCCCCAGCCCTGGCCGGCGGTGTCGCCCGACCAGGCAAACTTGATATCGCGCTTGGAGGCCGGCGCCGTGCGGAAGCGGCCGACGATCGGCTCGGAGACGGCGTTGATGTCGGCGAGATCGGCCGCAATCATGCGGTAGAAGATATCCTGATCGGCGGCGAGGTCGGTGAGCAGCCGTTTCACCGTATAATCGCTCGCCGGCGACGTATCGAGCGGCGCAAGGCGGGTGGCATTGGCGAAATTCTCAGTCGACGACACTTCGAACATGACGCGCGACGGGCGGTCGGTGCGCGTCCAGACCATGCCGCTGGTTTCATCGATATCGCCGGACTGGACGCCATGGGTGAAAGCCGGTCGCTGGCTGGCGCGGGAATAATAGGGAAGCGCAAGCCCCGAGGCGCCGACGAGGCCAACGGCGCTGGCCGAGGTGACGAAAGCGCGGCGTGAAATCTTGTTCATGGCTGTCTCCTGGATGGCTTGAACGTCGCCACCAAGGTCCGGCCTCAATGTTTCAGCCGCATCTCGAAATCATGAAGGTTTCGTTACAATCGACAGGCAGAAAACGTCATGCGAACGGGGCAGCCCGTCATCAGGTCACCCTTTTGAAGTTTCGGCCGCGAAGGTGTGTTGAGATTCAGGTCAGGCCGAGCCGAAAATGGTGGTTTCCGAGAACCGGCCTACGCCGGCCGTAGCCTTCATAGGGCGCCCATGAGTGCTTCGGCCGGCGAAGGCCGGAGCGGAGCGTACTTTTGGGTACGTGAGCACCGGAAGCGCAGGAACCCGCCGTTTGCAGGCCGGCCTCACCTGAATATCAGCACACCTCAAGCCGCTTGCGGTTCCGGGTCGAAGGCCGGCTTACCGGTGTTGATCAGCAGCGAGATGCAGGCCGCTGCAATCGCGGTCATCCCGGCAATCAGGAAAGCCAGTTCGTAATTGCCTTGCAGTTCGCGCATCGTGCCGCCGAAGAGAGCGGCGGTTGCCGCCCCGACCTGATGGCCGGCTACGATCCAGCCGAAGACGATCGGCCCGCTGCGGTCGCCGAACGCCTCGTTGGAGAGCCTCAGCGTCGGCGGCACGGTCGCGATCCAGTCCAGTCCGTAGAGCACGGCGAAGACGATCAGGCTGGTCGCCGAGAAGCCGGAATAGGGCAGATAGATCAGCGACAGGCCGCGGATCGCGTAATAGACGCCGAGCAATTTTCGCGGATCGTAGCGATCGGTGAGCCAGCCCGACAGCGTCGTGCCGATCAAGTCGAATATGCCCATCAACGACAGCAGGCCGGCGGCCTGCACCTCGCCGATGCCCATATCGCCGCAAAAGGCGATCAGATGCGTGCCGACCAGACCGTTGGTGGTGAAGCCGCAGACGAAGAAAGTGGCAAACAGGTACCAGAACACGCGGGTGCCGGCGGCGCGCCGCAATGTGGTGAGCGTGTGCGTCAGGAAATTGCCTTGCGCGGCCGGCGGCGTCGGCGGCACGTCATCCAAATCGGCGCCATAGCGCACCATGCCGATCGCGGCCGGGCGCTCCGGCACCAGCATATAGACCAGCGGCACAAGAGCGGCGGTGGCGACCGCAATGGCGATGGCGACCGGCTTCCAGCTGCCCGACTGGGCCAGCGATGCGAGAAGCGGCATGAACACCAGCAGGCCGGTGGCGCTGGAGGCCGACATCAACCCCATCAC
Source organism: Mesorhizobium metallidurans STM 2683 (assembly GCF_000350085.1). GTDB lineage: Bacteria > Pseudomonadota > Alphaproteobacteria > Rhizobiales > Rhizobiaceae > Mesorhizobium > Mesorhizobium metallidurans. The sequence continues at coordinate 36,367 of NZ_CAUM01000040.1, read as the reverse complement.
CAGGCCGCGATTGGTCTTGAACCAGCGATTGACGATGGTGGCGCCAAGCACGGTGGCGACAGCACCCGAACCGACGCCGGAAAAGACGCCCCAGGTCAGAAACAGGTGCCACGGCTTGGTCATCAGCAGGCTGAGCGCGGTCGAGCCCGACATCAGCAGCAGGGCTGCAAGCAGCGTGCGGCGCAGCCCGATCCGTTCCATCAGCGCCGCGGCAAACGGTCCGGTCAGGCCGTAGAGGAAGATGCCGATGGCAGCGGCGAGCGAGACGACATCGCGCCGCCAGCCGAAGCTTTCCTCCAGCGGCAGCATCATGACGGCTGGCGCCGACCGAAGTCCCGCCGCGATCAGCAGGCAGAGGAAAATGACGGCGACCACGACGAAGGCGTAGCGCTGGCCAAAGGGGCGGGATCGGGCTATCATGTTACTGACCGGTACGTTGCACTTGCTCAGGTATACGTACCGATCGGTAACACTGTCAAGCAGGCCACGGCATATCGACCATGAAAAGCATTGAACCAACCATCAACCCGGATGAAGTGACACCGCCTCGTGCCGGAGAGAAGATTCTGCGCGTGGCGCGTGACCTGTTCTACCGGCAAGGCATCAGGGCGATCGGCGTCGATGAGATCGTCAAGCGTGCCGGCGTCACCAAGCCCAGCCTCTACCGCAGCTTTCCGTCCAAGGACGAGCTGGCCGCCTCCTATCTCAGGCAATACGACCTCGAATTCTGGGAGCGTTTCGACGAGGCGGTGGACTCCCATCCCGGCGATCCGCGCGCGCAGATTGCGGCCTTCCTGACCCGTATCGGCAAGCGCACGCAGAAGCCCGGCTATCGTGGCTGCGGCATGACCAATGCGGCGGTCGAGTATCCCGAACACGGCCACCCCGCCCGCATCGTGAGCGAGGCCAACAAGCAGGAATTGCGGCGCCGATTGCGCGTGATGGCAGGCGCGATGGGCGCGCGCGACCCCGACACGCTGGGCGATGGGCTGCTGCTCCTGATCGAGGGCGCCTATATCAGCGGCCAGTTGTTCGGGCTCGGCGGACCGGCGCAATCGGTCGCCCGCAACGCCGATCTCTTGATCGAAGCAAGCCTGAAGAAATAGCGTTCCGTTTACCAGATCGCTCAGAGCAGCCTGACTTGTTCTAGGCCACCCCGGAATTTGACGATACGCTGCGGCGGCCCGAAACGAAGACGTCAGCAAGGGAGACGTCCGTCATGCGCGCTCTTTTGATCCCGCTAGCCTTCGCCGGCTTCTGTAACGCCGCTCAGGCCGGCGACATATCCAGCGCCTATACCGATCTCGATTCAAAGAAGGACTGCGTGACTTATGCGCAGGCCGAGGAAGGCGAGGGCGACTGGGCGAGCCTCACCTGTTCGGGCTATCGCGGCTACCCCGTGCTGATCGCTTACGACGATGCCCGCGAATCGCTGTTCTACGGTTTTCCCTCCAGCGACATGACCACGGTCTGGGAAAGCTTCGTCGGCTTCAATTCGGCCGGACCCAGGCTCGAATGGCGCATCGAGACGAATGGCGACCGTGCCGTTCCTTTCGCGGTCATCCACCGCCGCTCGATCAGCAATCCCGAGGACGAGAGCAAATCGACCGAGGTACTGGTCGTCGCCAAGGTCTCCCAGCCGGAGAAGTATGACGGCTGCACGGTCGGTCTGGTGCTGGCCACCGGCAATCCCGCGGCCAACGATGAGGCGCGCAAGCTCGCCGACGAGAAGGCGCGCGGCTTTGCCTGCGGCAAGGACATGAGCGTGACGGTCGGCGACGTACCCTCTTTCGGCCGCGTCGACAATTAGTCCGAAGTTCGCGGCCCTAAACCGCTGAAAGCTGAATCTTTTGAGTCGGTTGGGCCGAAAATCGCTTTTGAGAAGTGTCCATGTCTCTGTCCATTTCGCCCTTCACACCTCGGCCAATTTGTGATTCGATTCGGCTGAAAACGTTCGTTGATGCCAGTGGGGGGTGTGTCCAGTAGCGGAAAACCCACTTTTCAGATACGCGAATCAAATCAAGCAGTTGCTTGTCTCGCGAGCGCAAACTTCGGATTAGTGGTGGTGAGGAAGAGCGTAGCAATGGGCCGCCCTTCGGCGATCCTTCACGCCCCCCTCTGTCCTGCCGGACATCTCCCCCACAAGGAGGGAGATCGGCTGTCATCTTGGCTTTCGCCAATCTCCAACGCTGAAGGAGAGACGGGGCGGCGAAGCTGCCAATCTCCCCCCAAGTGGGGGAGATGCCCGGTAGGGCAAGGGGGGCGCTGTCCCGCCGACGTCTCGAAATTTTTCGCGCCGCCTTAACGCTTGGAAAGCGCTTCGCCTACTTGTTTTTCTTCGCCCGCTCGATCGCCTCGACGATCATCTTCTTGGCGTAGGCGGCGTCGTGCCAGCCCTCGATCTTGACCCATTTGCCGGGTTCGAGATCCTTGTAGTGCTCGAAGAAGTGCTGCACCTGCTGGCGCGTGATATCGGGCAGTTGGGTGTATTCGGTGACGTTCTCGTAACGCAGCGTCAGCTTGGGCGACGGCACCGCGATAATCTTCTCGTCCTGCCCGGCATTGTCTTCCATGATCAGCACGCCGATCGGCCGCACATTGATGACGCAACCCGGCACCAGCGCGCGCGTGTTGCAGACCAGCACGTCGATCGGGTCGCCGTCGCCCGACAGCGTGTGCGGCACGAAACCGTAATTGCCGGGATAGCGCATCGAGGTGTGCAGGAAGCGGTCGACGAACAGCGTGCCGGCCTCCTTGTCCATCTCGTATTTGATCGGCTCGCCGCCGATCGGCACCTCGATGATGACGTTGACGTCCTCGGGCGGGTTCTTACCGGTGGCTATGGCTTCGATACGCATGGCTTTGGTCCCTCTCTCGATTGGAGACCGATAGCGGGCGAAGCCGCATGGTGCAATGCGGCAATAGTGCTGAAATTGTATGGAATCATCGACGGCGAAGCCGCCTGACTGTCATTCCCAGACGAAAGCGACCTTCTTCAGCGCCTTCTGCTCGAAGACCTCGACGCCTTCGGCGACGTCGCGGCCGCCGGCGCCGGCATAGAAGGCGAGGGCGTTCTGGTTGTCCTCCAGCGCCCACACCACCATACCTTTCAGGCCGTGGTCGGCCAGTCGCGCCCGTGCGGCCGAGAACAGCCGGCTGCCGAGCCCGATGCCCTGATATTCCGGGCGCAGGTAAAGTTCGTAGATCTCGCCCTGCTGCCGGAGTTCGCGCGCCCGGTTCTTCCCGATCGTGGCATAGCCGGCGATCTTGCCGCCGATCTCGACGACCAGCACGGTGGCGGCGCGGCGGATGGCATTCGCCCACCAGTCGGCGCCGCGGCGGTTGATCATCGATGTCAGCGTGCGATGCGGAATGATGCCGGCATAGGCGCCGTTCCAGGCCTGCTGGTGCACGTCGGCGATGGCGCCTGCGTCGCGCGGTTCGGCTTTCCTGATGTCGATGCTTAGTGTGTTCATGATTTGTTAACCATAAACCCGCATCGCCCGATTGCAAAGAGTCCGGTCGACAGGCGTCATGCTTTCGCACAGGTGATGACGACGTTGAAGGCAAAGGAAGAGCCTGTCTGAAAACGCGCTCTGCCGAGGCGGATGGCGTGGTTTTCGAGAACCGAAGCGGAGCGGACATTAGAGCGCCGCGCGTCCAATGGACGCGCAAAGGACGCTCTAACACTTCGAATTGCGCATGATCCTTTCCGGAAACCGATTTCGGTTTCCGGGGTCATGCGCTGGGTCCGTGAGCATCGGAAGCGCAGAAAACCGCGTCAGGCGTCCGGCAGAGTGCGTTTGCAGGCAGGCTCTTTAGATCTCGACCAGATGGTCGTCTAGCTCATTGCTGTCGCCGGCCGAGACCGGAAAATGCTCGGCCAGCACCACGCCAACCGACTCTATCGCCTTGACGAATCCATCGGCGAGGCGGTCGTCGCCGGCATGCGCGGTCAAGTCGCGCACGACGCCGTCCCAGACATGCTGGCCGACTTTGGCATCGATGCCGGCGTCGACGACCACCTCGGCATAGCGTTCCGCGATCGACACGAAGATCAGCACCCCCGTGCGCGCCGTGGTGCGGTGGACATTGCGGGCAAGGAACTGCTTGACAGCATTGGCATGCGCGGCCTGGTAGCGCAGCCGCCGCGGCACCAGATGGATGCGCAAGCCGGGCAGCGCCCACAACAAGACGAGCACGCTGGCCAGCGCCAGAAGCTGGGCAAGCACGAAATGCGGCAGGCGGATCGACAGCCACCAGGCCTCCAGCCCGTAGGCGACAGCGAGACTGACGACCAGCATGGCCACGGTCGCCAAGAAGGCGGCCGGGAAGAAATAGCCGTCGCTGGCATGTGCCACCACGCAATAGATTTCGCCGTCGGTCTTTGTCTCGGCGGCGCGGATCGCGTCGGCGATACGGTCATGGTCCTCGGGGCCGATCGGTCGTGTTGCCATCTCGTGTCTCACCAGCTTCCTGAGGAACCGCCACCGCCGGACGAACCGCCGCCGCCCGAAAACCCGCCGCCGCCCGACGACCAGCCACCACCGGAACTTCCCGACGACCAGCCGCCGCCGGTGCCCGTTGTCCAGACGCCGCCGCCCGTGCGCGTGTAGCCCGACCTCTGGCCATAGCGGAACGTCATACCCAGCCATTTATACACACCCGGCGACAGCTTGGTGCCGAAGATCGGCGGCAGGAACGCCATCATCAGGCCACCGAGGAACATTGTCGCCCACAGGATGATGAACAGGGTGACGATGGGGTCGACGGAACTGTCGTCGGCCGGATTGCGCTCGCCGCGCGCTTCCAGCTCCTCGGGATTGCCTTCCAGCACCATCACCATGTCGTCGACGGCCTTGGCTATGCCGCCGGAGAAGTCGCCAGCCTTGAAGGCCGGCACCATGTCGTTCTCGATGATCAGCTTGGTGTGCAGATCGGTCAGCGTGCCTTCCAGCCCATAGCCGACCTCGATGCGCATTTTGCGGTCGTTCGGCGCCACCAGAAGCAGGACGCCATTATTCTCCTTCGCCTGGCCAAGCTTCCAGAAGCGGAACAGCCGGTTGGCGTAGGGTTCGATTTCCTCGCCATCGAGGCTGGGAATGGTCGCCACCACAATCTGGTCGGAACCCTTCGCCTCGAAGGCGGCAAGCTTCTGGGTCAGCGCCGCCTCGGTCGCGGCATCGATGATGCCTGCGTCATCGACGACGCGGCCGGTCAGTGCCGGCAATTCGGCGGCAAGTGCTGCGAAGCCGACAAGCAGCAGCACCGCCATGGCCATCAAGGCGGCGCCGATCGTGGCGGTGAAGCGGCCGGAGGCTGGCAGGACGCGTTCTGTCATGATCTCACCAGCTCCCCGAGGAGCCGCCGCCGCCGGACGAACCGCCGCCGCCGGAAAAGCCGCCACCGCCCGAGGACCAGCCTCCACCGCCGGACGACCAGCCGCCGCCAGATGAACCGCTGGAAGACCGCCGGCTCGGCTCGAAGGTCATGCCCAGCCAGCGATAGCGGCCGGGGCCGATCTTCTGGCCGAAGATTGGCGGCAAGATGGAAGCAGCGATGCTGCCGAAGAAGATGATCGCCCAGATCGAGATGAACACGGCGAAGAACAGGTCGTCGGTATTGAATGGCGGCTGCTGGTTACGCTCGCCGCGCGCTTCCAGTTCCTCGGGATTGCCTTCCAGCACCATCACCATGTCGTCGACGGCCTTGGCTATGCCGCCGGAGAAGTCGCCAGCCTTGAAGGCCGGCACCATGTCGTTCTCGATGATCAGCTTGGTGTGCAGATCGGTCAGCGTGCCTTCCAGCCCGTAACCGACCTCGATGCGCATCTTGCGGTCGTTCGGCGCCACCAGAAGCAGGACGCCGTTATTCTCCTTCGCCTGGCCGAGCTTCCAGAAGCGGAACAGCCGGTTGGCATAGGGCTCGATCTCCTCGCCATCGAGGCTCGGAATGGTCGCCACCACGATCTGGTCGGAACCCTTCGCCTCGAAGGCGGCAAGCTTCTGGGTCAGCGCCGCCTCGGTCGCTGCATCGATGATGCCGGCATTGTCGACGACCCGGCCGGTGAGGGCTGGCAATTCGGCGGCGAGAGCGGCGAGAGGGAGGAGAAAGGTTAGGAAGGCGAGCAGGAAGGCCAGGCAGGCGTTCCGTCGCGCCCCCCTCTGTCCTGCCCTCTTTGCCACCACTTGGCATCTCCCCCACGAGTGGGGAGATCGGCTGTCACGACTGTTTTCGCCAATCTCCAACATTGCAGGATGGGCGGTGAGGCCAAAGCTGCTAATCTCCCCCCTCGTGGGGGAGATGCCCGGTAGGGCAGAGGGGGGCGCGAAGGAGTGCAAGGCCAATAGGGACCACGCTCACCAGCTGTTCTTCACCCGCCTTGAGTCGTGTTCGTGCCGAAATCGACCTTCGGCGTCTGCATCTTGTCTTCCTCGATGGTGAAGTTCGCGAACGGCTGGTTGCCCCGGAACCACAAGGTCGCCCAGATCACCGACGGGAAGGTCCGCAGCGTCAGATTGTAGTCCCTGACCGCCTGGATATAGTCGCGACGGGCGACCGCGATGCGGTTCTCCGTGCCTTCGAGCTGCGCCTGCAAGGCCAGGAAATTCTGGTTGGCCTTGAGGTCCGGATAGTTCTCCACCACCGCCAGCAGCCGCGACAGCGCGCTGGTCAGGCCGGCTTGGCTGTCCTGGAATTTCTTGAAGGCCTCCGGATTGTTCAGCGTTTCCGGCGTCACCGTCACTTGCGTCGCCTTGGCGCGCGCTTCGACCACGGCGTCGAGCGTATCCTTTTCGTGCGAGGCGTAGCCCTTGACGGTCTCGACCAGATTGGGGATGAGATCGGCGCGGCGCTGGTACTGGTTGAGCACCTCGCTCCAGGCGGCCTTGGCGGTCTCCTCCGCCGTCGGGATGGTGTTGTAGCCGCAGCCGGCAAGCAGTGGCAGCACGATCGCCATCATCAGCAAGGCCGGCAGGTTGCGGAAGATGAAAGGGGAGGAAAGACGCTGGGCAAGCATGGTAAGATCCCTCAATAAGACTGACAGGCGAAGCATTACCACAATCCGCGCGCAAGAACATGACCTCCGCCCGGAAGCGTTACTGGTTCTTTATCATTCGCTGCAAGGCCCTGTGATTGGGCGGGCGAACAGGCTAAAGTCGCCGCGAAAACGGGACATCGCAATGGCGGAACGCCAGGACAATGACAGCGAATCGCGCCACATTATCGAGCGCGTAGCGCGCGAGACCGACCCGGGCGGCACCTCGTTCATTGCGCGGACCGCGAAGAGCGCGCGCGATCACGTCGCAGCAGTGGACGCCGACCAGTCGGACCCGATCGAATATTGGGGTACGCGCATTGGCCGGGCGCTGGGGCTCCTCATCGCTATTGGCCTGTTGATCTGGCTCGTGCTTTTCATCATCCAAAGTTAGGAACCCCGTGAGCACCGAAGAACACGACGCGCCGCGCGCGGTCATCGTCATTTCCAGCCATGTCGCGCGCGGCTCCGTCGGTAACCGCGCCGCCGTCTTTGCGCTGGAGACGCTGGGTTTTCCGGTATGGGCGGTGCCGACCGTCACCCTTCCCTGGCATCCAGGCCATGGCCGGGCGACCCGCATCGTGCCGCCGCTCGAGCAGTTCAAGGCATTGCTGGCCGATCTGGAACACGCTCCGTGGCTGGGCGAGGTCGGCGCGGTGCTGTCGGGTTACCTCGGCGAGGCCGGCCAGGCCGACGCCGTCGCCTCGCTGGTCGGCGCGGTCAAGGCGAAGACGCCGGATGCCGTCTATATCTGCGATCCGGTGATGGGCGATTCGGGCGGGCTCTACGTGCCTGAACCAACGGCCATCGCCTTGCGCGACCGGCTGATGCCGATCGCCGACATCGCCACCCCCAACCGCTATGAGCTGGAATGGATGGCGGGGGCGCTTCTGCCTGACCTGAAATCGGTGATGGCGGCCGCCCTTCATGCCGGACCGTCGACCATGCTGGTCACCTCGGCGCCCTCGATGATGGCCGGCGGCACCGGCAATTTGCTGCTCGACGGCCGCCAGGCGCTGCTTGCCGAGCACCGTCTCATCGACAAGCCGCCCAACGGGCTGGGCGACCTGACGGCGGCCGTTTATCTGGCGCGCATCCTGTCCGGCCAGCCGGCGATCAAGGCGCTGCAATCGACCACGGCGGCCGTCTACGAGATCCTGGCGCGCACCGCCAAGCGCGGCGGCGACGAGTTGCAGCTCGAAACCGATGCCCAGAGCCTGTCGCACCCGATGGCGATGGTGCAGCTTCGTCACCTCCTGCATCCGGGGCGGGACAAAAGGGCGTGACTTCGGACGGCAGCCGCGGCCTTGTCGGCGTCGACGGCTGCAAGGCCGGCTGGATCGCCGTCCATCGCGATCCCGATTCGACACCTCGTAACCCCGGTTCGACACCTCGTAACCCCGGCGCGTCGGCTTCGGTCGACATCTTTCCAAGCTTTTCAGCACTTCTCGACGCCATGCCCGCTAGCGCAACTGTCGCCGTCGACATGCCGATCGGCCTGCCGGATTTCTCGCAAAAAGGCGGGCGCGGGCCGGAGGCGCTGGTGCGGCCGCTGCTTGGCAACAGGCAATCCAGCGTCTTTGCCATTCCCTCGCGCGCCGCGCTCTATGCGCAAACGGATGACTTCACCACGATCGAAGCCTGGTATGCCGCGCATCGCCGGGCAAGCGAGGTGGCAAAGGCAAGTTCCGACCCGCCGCGCGGCGTCTCGATCCAGGCCTTCGGCATCTTTGCGAAGATCCGCGAGATCGATGCCTTGCTGATCGCACGGCCGCAATTGCGCGGCCGCATCTTCGAATCGCACCCGGAAGTCGCCTTCTGCCGCCTGAACGGCGACAAGGCCATGGCCTTGCCGAAGAAGATCAAGGGCGCCGTCAACCCGGCCGGCATGGCGGAGCGCAAGGCGCTGCTTTGCCGGCATGGCTATGACAGAGATTTTCTCGATCGGGCGCCGCCACGCGGTGCGGCGGCCGACGATTTCCTCGACGCGGCAGTGATGATGCTGATGGCCGCTCGCATCGCCAATGGCGAGGCAAGGCCGTTTCCCGACCCGCCGCTTTCCGACCGTTTCGGCATTCCAGTGGCGATCTGGGCGTAATGCATGTCACCCAAATGTGCGCAGCGGTTTTGGGACAACGACATGCATCAACCAAAGCCATGCCATGCGCGTTGCATCGCGATTGCGACTAAGCCATCCGCAATTCGGCATTGCCCGCGACGGCCTTTTGCCGTTAGAGCCTTCTCGCAGAGTTAGGTCTTTCGAGATTCAGGTCAGGCCGTGCCTTTCGCAGGCCGGCATCACCTGAATATCGGCAGACCGTGCCGCATCCAACCCGGAAAGGGTCCAGACGCCGCCCATGCCTCACCTTCCCGAACACCTTCTCGCCGGCTACCGCAATTTCATGAGCGGCCGCTATCCCGCCGAAAGCGGGCGCTACCGCTCGCTTGCCCGTGAAGGCCAGGCGCCTGAAACGATGATCGTCGCCTGCTGCGATTCGCGCTCGGCTCCCGAAGCGATCTTCGACGCCGGCCCGGGCGAACTCTTCGTGCTGCGCAATGTCGGCAACCTGGTGCCGCCCTATGCGCCGGATGGAGAATTCCATTCGACATCCGCAGCGCTCGAATTCGCCGTGCAGAGCCTGAAAGTCAAGAACATCGTGGTGATGGGCCATGGCCGCTGCGGCGGCATCCGCGCCGCGCTCGACCCCAATTCCGCGCCGCTCTCGCCCGGCGACTTCATCGGCAAATGGATGAGCTTGATCGCGCCGGCGGCCGAAACCGTCTCCTCCAGCACCTTCATGACGGCGACGGAACGCCAGACCGCGCTGGAGCGCATCTCGATCCGCTATTCGATCGCCAATCTGCGCACCTTTCCGTGTGTCTCGATTCTCGAGGGCAAGGGCCGGCTGTCGCTGCACGGCGCCTGGTTCGACATCTCGACCGGCGAGCTCTGGGTGATGAACAAGGAGACCGGCGATTTCGAGCGGCCGGAGTTGGCATAGGAGGCAGATATGGTGCAAGGATGTCGTTCGGTCGCTTTTGCTTTGGCAACGCTGCTGCTTTCCGCCATCTCCGCCCGCTCCGATGACAGCGCCATAATCAGCCGCTGGTATTCCGCACTGCTGGTCGCCGATCGCACCGAATTGTCGGACCTGCTTGCCGACGACGTCCGCATTAAACTCGACGATCTCGGCGTCGTGCAGAACAAGCAGGAATTCATCGCCTCGATCGACGATTGGCAAGGCGCTGTCGCCGGCGCGGCGATCCGGCATCGGATCGAAAAGACCGAGGGCGGCGTCATCACGGTGATCGCCTGCTACGACTTCCCCAACAACGACATGCTGATGCAGGAGACCTTCGCGGTGACCAACAACCGCATCACCGCCAGTTCGCAGGCGGCGATCGCGGAAAACTGCGATGCTTACTGAACGCCCGCGCTGTTGCGTGGCACGAGCCAGCGCCCTACATCGGTGACGACCCCGCCTTCCCCCGCCAATCAGCGAAAGATTGCACATGCCGTCCATGAAAGCCGTCGACCTCGCCGCCCATCCGCTGGCCGCATGGCAAGGGCCGCTCGGCCTGCCTGATTTCGCCCGCATCGGCGACGGCGATTTTTCGCCGGTCTTCGACGCGGCGCTGCAGGCGCACGAGGCCGAGATCGAGGCGATCGCAGGCAATGCCGAAGCGCCGACCATGGAAAACACGCTGGCAGCCCTTGAGCTTGGCGGCGAGGCGCTCGACCATGTCTCGTCGATCTTCTGGTGCCGGGCCGGCGCCCACACCAACGAGGCGATCCAGGCGCTCGAGCGTGAGATTTCGCCAAAAATGTCCAGGCATTTCTCGGCGATCTCGATGAACGAACGGCTGTTCGCCCGCATCGACGACCTCTACCAGCGCCGCGAAAGCCTGAAGCTCGATGCCGAGACGTTGCGGGTGCTGGAAAAGACCTGGAAGAGCTTTGTCCGTTCCGGTGCGAAACTCGACGCCGACGGCAAGAAGCGGCTGGCGGCGATCAATGAGGAGCTGTCCTCGCTCGGCACCACTTTCGGCCAGAATGTGCTGGCCGACGAGCGCGACTGGGCATTATTCCTCGACGAGGCTGACCTTGCCGGCCTGCCGGATTTCCTGAAAAGCGCGATGGCCGAGGCAGCCGAGACGCGCGGCCAGAAGGGCCGCTATGCCGTCACGCTCTCGCGCTCGATCTACGAGCCCTTTACGACCTTCTCCGAACGCCGCGACCTGCGCGAGACCGCCTATCGCGCCTTCACCATGCGTGGCCAGAACGGCGGCGCCACCGACAATGCCAAAGTAGTGCGCGACATGCTGCGCCTGCGCGCTGAAAAGGCCAAGCTGCTCGGCTACGCCTCTTTCGCGGCGCTGAAACTCGACGACACAATGGCCAAGACACCGAAGGCCGTGCATGCGCTGCTCGATCCGGTCTGGGAAAAGGCCTTGGAAAAGGCAGCTTCCGACCAGACGCAATTGCAGCGTCTGGCAACAAAGGCCGGCAGCAATGAGAAATTCGCCGCCTGGGACTGGCGCTTCTACCAGGAAAAATTGCGCGCCGAGAAATTCGCCTTCGACGAAGCCGAGCTGAAGCCATATCTGCAGCTCGACCGCATCATCGAAGCCTGCTTCGACGTGGCGACACGGCTGTTCGGCATCACCTTCGAGGAGAAGAAGGGCATCACCGCATGGCATCCCGACGCGCGCGTCTTCGTCGTGAAAAATGCCGACGGCAGCGAACGCGGCCTGTTCCTTGCCGACTATTTCGCTCGGCCCTCAAAACGCTCCGGCGCCTGGATGAGCGCGCTGAAGTCCGGCTATAAGCTCGGCGATGGCTCGAAGCCCGTCATCTACAACATCATGAACTTCGCCAAGCCGCCGGCCGGCGAGGCCGCACTGTTGTCGGTCGACGAGGCAAAGACCTTGTTTCACGAGTTCGGCCACGCGCTGCACGGCATGCTGACCGATGTCACCTGGCCATCGGTCTCGGGCACCTCGGTCAGCCGCGATTTCGTCGAGCTGCCCTCGCAGCTCTACGAACACTGGCTGACGGTGCCGGCGGTGCTGGAAAAGCACGCCCTGCATGTCAAGACCGGCAAGCCGATGCCGAAGGCGCTGCTCGACAAGATGCTGGCGGCGCGCACCTTCGGCGCCGGCTTCGCCACGGTCGAGTTCACCGCGTCGGCGCTGGTCGACATGGCCTATCACGCACGGCCGGATGCCCCGGAACAGCCACTTCGTTTCGAAGCCGAAACGCTCGAAAAGCTCGACATGCCCGACACCATCGCCATGCGCCACCGCACCCCGCATTTCGGCCATGTCTTTTCCGGTGACGGCTATTCGGCCGGCTACTATTCCTACATGTGGTCGGAGGTGCTCGACGCCGACGCCTTCGCCGCCTTCGAGGAAACCGGCGATCCGTTCAACCCGGCGCTGGCCGAGCGGTTGCGCAAGAACATCTACGCCGCTGGCGGCTCGAAGGATCCGGAGGAACTCTACACGGCCTTCCGCGGCAAGATGCCGTCCCCCGAAGCAATGATGGTCAAGCGCGGGCTGGTCTGAACGCCGAAGCTGCCAATCTCCCTTGAGGACAGGGTCCTCGTATTTGGATTCTTGCGAAGATGGACCCCCACCCTAACCCTCCCCACAAGGGGGAGGGAACGCTGGGGAGATGTTCGGCAGAACAGAGGGGTGCGCAAGGAATGAGGCGTCTCAGGCGCTGCCGAGCAGCTCGATACTTCTCGCCAGCGCCACCGGATCGCCGGAAATACGCAGTGTCTTCAGCCGAGCGGTGCCGCCGGCGACAACCGACACGGCAGAGGCCGGCACGCCCAGCGCCTTGGCGACCAGCCTTTCCAGTGCTTGATTGGCGGCGCCGTTTTCCGGCACGGCGCGGACGCGGGCCTTGAGATGGCTTCGCCCGTCTGAAGCCGTCTCGATGCCTTCCAGCCTGTCCATCGCTGCCTTTGGCGTCAGCCGGACGAACAGGTCGACGCCGTCGTCACGCCTGCGAAACGGCGTGCTCATCGGATAGCTCAGACGACCAGCGACACCACGGTGGTGAGCAGGAACTGCCGAATGAAGAAGATGATCAGCAGCAGGATGATCGGCGAGATGTCGATACCGCCGAGGTCGGGCATGAAGCGGCGGATCGGCCGCAACGCCGGTTCGGTCAGCCTGAACAGCATGTTGCCAACGCTGCCGACGAACTGGTTGCGCGAGTTGACGACGTTGAAGGCATAGAGCCAGGAAAAAATCGCCGAGGCGATGATGATCCACCAATAAAGGTCAAGCGCCATGACGATGGTTTGAATGAGGGCGATCATGCCGGTCTCCAATTGTTGCCGACATGTAGCCATTGCGCGCCAAACCGGCAAGAGCCGGCTTCCGCCGCATGCCGAATCCGATGGCTGAAACGAGGCCGTTTGCGCAAAACCCAGCCTTGACAGCAAACCGCCGCGCCCGATAAATGCGCCATCCGCTGGACGGGGCTGTAGCTCAGCTGGGAGAGCGCGTCGTTCGCAATGACGAGGTCAGGAGTTCGATCCTCCTCAGCTCCACCAGCGGATTTGTCATAACATCATGATTTCAAATGGTTTTGCAAAGTAGGCAAAGCCTATTCCACTTTCTTCCCCACTTCTGCTGAGAGGGCGAGCCGTTACCGCAGCGATCCCTGGGGCCACCGAGCTTGGACCGCGAGAAAACAATGTGAGCTATGTCATAGATAATTGAAGGAGACAGGCTAGGCATAATACCCGTTCGTTCAGGCGGGAGGAAAAATCGGTGCCTAATCCCCAGCGCGATGTCCGTGGTTATCTGGCCAGCTTTGGCGGGGGAATCCGTGTTGAAGTGTTCGAGGCCGACGGCGAATGGATCGTTCGCGTGAGTGAGGATGACGAAGAACGCACATACTCATTCGTGCTGAAATCCTTCGCCCTCGCCTTCGCAGAGGGCCAGAGGAGCCGCGTAAGACCTCCCGCGGTCGTGCAGTTGGTGCGCAATCCGCCCCGCCTGTTCGGTTATACCCGTGTCAGGGCCGCAAACGACCGGTACTAAAGCGCCAACCCCAAGCTTTCCTCCCACTGGCGCCGGCCAACTTTCAGTGAAACTTCTGCTTTTTGCCACCGTATTTGAGAATGACGGCGGGCTGCTCAGCGCTCTCTGAAAAAATCGTTACGCCTGCACATTCTCATCCTGTGCCAGAAATTCCCGATTACGCGTTACGAAAGATGGAAAGAGTCAGGAAGCAAATCCGTCGAATCTTCGTTTGATTGACAGCATCATCGCCCATGCAACTTGAGTGGACATCGACATGACCCGCCTGTCCATCGCCAAAGAACTGGAAAGCGCTGCGGATCGCATCACTGAGGTCTCACGTGGCGATTTGCAAATTGTCCTTCGCCGGGCAGCATTGGTGCTCAGGAACGTCTCCGGTATTTCGCTTGAGCCCGCGACGGCGGATGCACTCGACTCGATCGCCACCGAGATGAAGATCGGTCGAACGGAGCTTGTTCTAATCGTGTTGCGCGAGTGGCTGGAAACCAATCCCCATCCGCCGGTCCGGACGCTGGATAGGGAAAGTGAGACGGACGGTACCGCTTAAAGCTACAGGGATGTGCGCTTGTCGTATCTCAGGAAGCCGGCAAAATTGCTTGTCCAGTTCGCGATTTGTAACCCACACGCCATGCCGACACAGCCGGCGGCCCAGTCCCAGGCATCCCGGTTACGCCCAATGATTTGCAAGCCCTGAAGACCTTCGATCGCGGCGGCGGTCAGAACCAGGAGAACAGTCAGCTTTGCCCTGTGTCCCGGCCAGGCAAAATATCCGATGGCCACCAGTGCGGCAAACGCAGCGGCGTGATTGAGTTTGTCATGACCAAGGGTGATGGCGATGCCAGACATCTGCAGAAGCCACCCAGGCGAAACGGTCAGCAGGAGAACGCCTGCCAGGGTGGCCAGAAAAGCAATTCTTGCTGTGATGACAGATGTTCCTACATGCGACAATTTTTTTCAGTCTTTCATCCAAAAAGATCGGGCTCACGGCAACACTTGCGAATTGTAAATCTCACTTGCCATGACCAGGCGCATCGGCCGAACGGATGAAGAGCAATGCTTTACCGCATAGCAGCGAGTGCCTGAGCCATTAAGTAGGCCGGATTACTTGTGTCCCCTCGGCTGATTTGTTGCCGCCGGTTTTCGCTTAGGTCCGACCTGGTCGATCCATGTGCCAGTCGCGCGGACAATCCACGTGTAGCGCCTAAACAGACACCTCCTCCTAACCATTTGGCGGCAAAATGCCGCCGGCAACGCCAGCAGTGCGGCCTCAACGCCCACTTGGCCTTGTGAAATGCCGTGCAACCATGCAGGCAGTTGGGGGCATAGTCTTGGGCATCGCATACCGTCGTGAGATAGACGGGCTCCGCGCCATCGCTGTCATTCCCGTTTTGCTGTTCCACGCTGATGTGCCGTATTTTTCCGGCGGCTATGTCGGTGTCGACGTCTTTTTTGTCGTCAGCGGATATTTGATCACCTCGCTCATCGCGGCGGAACTCACCAGCGGTCGTTTCAGCCTCTTCGAATTTTACGAAAGGCGCGCCAGGCGTATTTTGCCGGCACTGCTGCTCGTTGTGCTTTGCTGCATTCCGTTCGCCTGGCTGTTTATGCAGCCGGCGGATTTTGCCAGCTTTGGCAAAAGTGTCTCGGCCACGGCGCTTTTCGTCTCCAACTTCCATTTCTGGAGATACAGTGGCTATTTCGATGCCTTCGCTGGCCGCTTGCCGCTGCTCCATACATGGAGCTTGGCCATTGAAGAACAGTTCTATCTCGTCTTCCCGATCGCTCTCCTTCTGATTTTCCGGTTCGGAAGGAAGGCGACAGTGGTCTCGATCGCCCTGGTCGGAATTGCCAGTTTTCTGCTCGGCGAATGGGCCTGGAGAAACGACCCTTTGGCGAATTTCTATCTGGCGCCCACGCGCGCCTGGGAATTGATGGCGGGCGCATTGTGCGCCTTCGCGCCGGAGATGACCAAACGGCGATACGGGTCGGCATTGGCGGCGATGGGGTTGGTGATGATCCTCGTGTCCGTCTTCTACTATGATCCGGCAACCCCGTTCCCTTCCGCCTATGCGTTGCTCCCGGTCGGCGGGGCGGTATTGATCATCCTGTTCGCGACGAAGGGGACGCCGACGGCCATACTTCTATCGAACCCTGTCCCGGTCGGGATCGGCCTCATCAGCTACAGTCTCTATCTGTGGCACCAGCCGCTATTCGCCTTTGCCGGGATTCTCGCTCCTGCGGAATTGAGTGGCTGGGCAATTACGGGATTGCTCGGGCTTTCATTCGTTCTGGCGGCCCTGACTTGGCGTTTCGTTGAACGGCCCTTCCGCGCCGGGGGCGCAGGCCGCCTGATGCCACAAGGAAGGTTACTCGCCCCGGCGACGCTGTCGCTGATCTTGCTTGCAGGGATCGGCACCACCATCGACCGGGCGGACGGCTTCGATTACTGGCTATCCGATCAACAGCGCGAGATCATGGCCTTCAAGGCCTATGAAAGATCCGGCCTCTATCGGGAGAGGTCATGCTTCCTGGATCTCGATCAGGGGGCGGAGGAATTCTCACCCGACTGTGCCGCCGGACAGTCCTTGATCTGGGGAGACTCGCACGCCGCGGCTCTGGCACCAGGTCTGCGCGCGAAATTGCCGGGTGGCCTCGCCCAGTTTACGGCGTCGCGCTGTCCGCCGCTCGACGCTAACGGTGATCCTCGCTGCGCGGCAATAAACCAGGCCGTCATGGCATCGCTTGAAACCGGGCACTATCAGCGGATTTTTATCCACGCCGACTGGGCGGCCCACCGTCTCGACTACAAATCCGCATTTCAGGCGACGATAGATGCCATTCGGCGGATCTCGCCGGATGCACCCATCTACATCATTGGCGGGGTGCCTCAATGGCGACCGACGCTGCCCGATCGCATGGTTGGCGCGGGTCAGGACTTGCAATTGGGGATGACCACTCGCGTCGATGCCGGTCTGCTATCGTGGCTTCGAGATTCAGACCGCCGCGTGGCCGACGCAGTGGACGGCATCGAGAATACATCGTTCCACTCTCTGCTCGATCTCCTTTGCAGCGGCGACCTATGCATCTCAGCCGCGCAACATGATGGGATCAAAGAGCCGCTGTCCTGGGACCATGCGCATCTTACCAAATCCGGTTCCATATTGGTTGCCAAGCGTCTGATGACCTCGATCAATGGAACGCCTTCCGCAAGCGATCATGTGCCGCCCGCTCTATGATACCCCGCAAAGGCCGCTGATCCCAGGCGAACCTGCGGCAGATGTAGTGGCTCGACGCCGGTCACCCAGCCTCGATTTACCTTCGGCGCACTTCACACCACCCGGACATAGCTCGTCATCCCCGATTTCTGGTGCTCGATGATATGGCAGTGCAGCAGCCAGTCGCCGATCGAAACCTCGTGATCGAAGAAGGAGCTTTCACTCGCCAACCGCGATACGCACCCGACATGGCGAAGGCCGTCTCCAACGCACATAAATGATGATATTAATAGGCGAATGGCCATGGCACAGGAAAATCTGGTGGTTTGCGGCAAATGCGGCGGGGTCAACCGCCTGCCGCCGGCACGCACCGCCGGGACGCGAAATGCGGAAACTTCGGCAGCAAGCTGTTCTCGGGCCATCCGGACGTCGACGCCCAGATTTTCGATCATCAGATCAAGCGCAGCAGCGTCCCTGCCGTCGAAGTCCGGGCGCGCTGGTGCGACCCCCGAACGATGACGGTGCCGGCCTGTCAAGCGGCAGCAAACGAACTGGAAACGGGTGTTCGCATGATCAAACTCAATTCCGATAATGAACAGGCCGTTGCAGCCAGGCCCGGCATTCGCGGCATCCCGACCCTCTTCCGCGGCGGACGTGGGGTGCCGCGCACATCCGGCGCGATGACAACGGGGCAGATCGTCAGGTGGGTTCGCAACCATCTGCCGATGGCCGCCACCTGAAGGCCGCCAGACATGGATTCGCTCATCGCCCGGCTCGGGCTCGCGCTGGCAATAGGCCTGCTTGTCGGATTGGAGCGCGGCTGGCGCGAACGGGACGCGCCCGATCACAGCCGGACGGCCGGTATTCGAACGTTCGGCATATCCGGTCTGCTCGGCGGTATTCTCGCAGCGCTGGCCGGTGCGTTCGACGCTGTTTCCGTGCTGGTCGGCGGGTTCATCGCCTTCGCCGCAATTTTCGCCTGGTACAAGGCGCGCGAGGCTGCCCATGACAAGGATTTCAGCGTTACCGCAGTCATAGCGGCCCTTGGCGTGTTCGCACTCGGCGCCCTTTCCGTCTCCGGCGATTACCGGGCCGCGGCTGCCGGAGGGGCAGCACTCGCGGCGGTCCTTGCCAGTCGCGAGATCCTGCATGGCCTTCTGAAGCGCTTGACCTGGGTCGAACTTCGTTCGGCGCTGATCCTGGCGGTGATGACCGCGATCGTTTTGCCCTTGCTGCCAAACCGGACGCTGGACCCGTGGGGCGGTTTCAATCCATGGGAGGTCTGGTTCCTCACGGTGCTGATGGCGTCGATATCGTTCGCTGGCTATGTCGCCGTTCGTGTCCTCGGAACCACGCGCGGTCTGCTCGTCAGCTCGCTCACAGGTGCAATCGTCTCGTCCACCGCCGTGACCGTGGCGCTTGCCCGCAACGCCATGTCGGCAAGCAATCCTCTGCCGCTTGCCGGCGCCGCTTCGCTGGCGGCGATGGTTTCGGTGTTGCGCGTTTGCGCCGTGGTTCTGCTCATCGAGCCAAGCGTATTCGTCACGGTCGGCATCCCCGCGATCGGCGCGGCGCTCGTCTTCGCGGCCTGCGGAGCGTTCCTTTTGGCTCGCGCCGGCGAAGATCAAAAGAGCGGCGCACTGGCACGCAATCCATTCGAACTGGTCCCGTTGCTGCTCTTCGCTTTGCTCTTTGCGGTCGTGGCGACCGCGAGCGCTGCGTTGGCTGCTCAATTCGGCGGACGCGGCCTGCTGGCGAGCTCGGCGCTTGCAGGCACGTTCGATGTCGATGTCTCGGTGCTCAGCGCGTTGCGCCTGGTCAAGCAGTCGGTCCCTGTCGAGACCGTGGGCCAGGCGGTGCTCGCGGCGCTTGCGGCAAACGCGATCGGTCGCGTCTCGCTGGCAATATTTGCCGGCCCGGTCAGGTTCTGGTTGCCGTTGGTTGTAGCGACCCTGATCGCTGCAGTCGCCGGCTACTGCGCCATGCTGCTACCGAACTTCTGACAGTGCAGGAACTACCAAGCCCCCTTTGATGCGGATCGGCTGCTGTATATGACCAACTGCGGATTGGTGCGCGCGCTCCACCAG
Organism: Mesorhizobium metallidurans STM 2683; assembly: GCF_000350085.1. Lineage (GTDB taxonomy): Bacteria > Pseudomonadota > Alphaproteobacteria > Rhizobiales > Rhizobiaceae > Mesorhizobium > Mesorhizobium metallidurans. Next base: position 16,967 of record NZ_CAUM01000040.1, on the reverse strand, counting down.
CCTTGGCCGCCCAAGCTGTCTCAGCCCGTATTGGCGATGCTGCACTGGATCCCCTACGCTCCCCGTCACCTGAACCTGGACGCCTTTTGACTGCGCTGGCGGGCATATGCCACGCAGGCGTCTACCGTGCTGACACAGAGCGCGTCGCGATTGTTCGGCAGGTTGTTGTCGCCTGCGTAGGCAACCTCGGCAACACGGCCGTCAATCATTCGAATTTGCGTGTTGCAATAGCCGCCAGGAGCGACATTGAGAGAACCTCCAACCGCCGGGATCGCGCCCACGGCCAAAGTTGGGATCACGATGTTGAGATTGCCGCGTTGAACAACGCGCTGATAGGTCCAGATCCGGCCTGATTTATCTGCATCCGCCGTGGCAGTCGGAAACCCGGCGCACATTCGAACGTCTGCCTCGCTTAGGCCGATCATCTCTTTGCGGGCTGCCGCTGCCGTAGCATCTTCCTTCGCAACGCTCGACGTGTCGTCAGGGATCACGCAGGAAGACAAGACGGCAGTGATGGCCGACAGAAAAAGCAGGGCGAGCTTTCGCATGCGGGAAAATCTCATACCGTCTATCGGATTTTGCGCCTCGCCCCATCTTTCTCCTCGCTACTTAGGCAATCAGACAATCGAGTCAACCCATGTCAGTTCACGACATCGTTGTCCGCTGCTTGCTTGGCGTGTCTGCGGAACTGATGGATTTGAAAACCAGACTCTAAAACAAGGCAGGCGTCCACGCCCCGCCGGCGGAACTTGAAACGACGGCCGCCGCGACGAACTTCACGCCGCGTGCGCCGTCGACGACGTCGGGCACCTGGGCGACCAACGCCGGATCGACCGCGCCGCCCGAGCGATGGACGCGGATGATATCTGCGGCATCGCGGTAGAAATTGGCGAAGGCCTCGATATAGCCTTCCGGATGCGCTGCCGGCATGCGCGATACCCGCCGGCTTGCCTCGGTCGAGCCATGGCCGCCGCGCACCAGCGTGCGCGTTTCCTCGCCATATCTGGAGAAGCGCAGCTCTTCCGGCCGCGCGCCAGACCATTCGAGCCCGGCCTTGTCGCCATAGATGCGCACGGAGAGATCGTTGTAGTGGCCGGGCGATGTCTGGCTGGCCAGGATGGTGCCGCGCGCGCCGCCCGTCCAGCGCATCAGAACATGCGCATTGTCGTCGAGCCGCCGCCCTGGCACGGCGGTGAACAGGTCGGCCGAAACCGCTTCAGCCTCGCAGCCCGAGATAAAACTCGCCAGGTTGAAGGCGTGCACGCCGATGTCGGCCAGCACCGCCGATTGCCCGGCCCGCGCCGGGTCGGTGCGCCATTCCGCCTGCTTCTGGCCCTGCGCATCGATCGGCAGTGTCAGCCAGTCCTGGATATAGGCGGCATGGACGGAGACGATGCGGCCGAGTTCGCCGGCGGCCACCATTTCGCGTGCCTGCCGCACCATGGCGTAGCCGGTGTTGTTGAGCGTGACGACGAATTTGCGGTTTTTCGCCCGCGCCAGCGCCACCAGCGCTTCGGCCTCGCTGAGCGTCGTCGACAGCGGCTTGTCGCAGATGACGTCGATGCCGGCTTCGAGGAAAGCGGTGGCGATCGGCGCGTGCAGATGGTTGGGTGTCACGATGACGACGGCTTCGATGCCGTCGGGCCGCTCCGCTTCGGCACGCGCCATCGCATGATAGTCGGCGTAGCTTCGATCCTGGGCGATGCCGATCTCCGCGGCGGATGCGGCCGCGTTTTCAGGATCGGAAGACAGCGCGCCGGCGACCAACTCGATCTGGTCGTCGAGCCGCATCGCAAGCCGGTGGATGGCGCCGATGAAGGCATTGCGGCCTCCCCCGACCATGCCCAGCGTTGGCGCATCGAGCCGTCAGCGACTGCATAGACCATTTTCAAGCTCCTCCACCTATCACTTCGTCATCCTGGGGCGTAGCAAGGAGCGCAGCGACGCGGCGCAGACCCCAGGATCCATGCCGTGACATCAGAGCGATTCTACGGTGCAGAATCTTCTCTTCCGCTGCATTCCTCGACAACCGTCGCGGCATGGATCCTAGGGTCTCCGCGACGGAGCTCCGCTCCTGCTTCGCCCTAGGATGACGACGTTGGAGAGGCTTCCGCCAATCCCTACCCGAACCCCTACCGCTTTCGAACACGATTTCCAATTTTCATATTGTAAAACGATCGTATCGCGCTAGCCTGAAATTATGAGTGGGGCCAGCAAGTCATCAGGACGATCCATCGCCGACGAGGTCGCGACGAGAAAACAGGGCCGCTCGCTGGCCGCGCTCGGCTACACCAAACCGCAGACCTATGAGGAACTGCGCGCCGTGCTGTCGTCCGGCACGGTGCATTTTCCAAAGCGCCTGCGCCAGGTCGCCATCTTCCTGTGGCAGCATCCGAGTGATGTCGCGCTGGGCACCATCGCCCAGGTCGCCGAGCAGGCCGGCGTGCAGCCCTCGACACTGGTGCGCTTCGCCCAGATCTTCGGATATGCCGGATTTTCCGATTTCCAGGGTCTGTTCAAGGACCATGTCAAGGGATCCTGGCCCGAAGGGCGGGTGCGCGACGGGCAGGAACAGGAAGCCGCGGCGCCCAACGCCAATCTGCATTTTCTCAATGGCATGGTCGGCGCCTCGCAGGCCTCGCTTGGCCGCATCGACAAGGACTTCGACATCGCCAGTTTCGAGCGCATGGTCGATCTCCTGGCGACGGCCGAGCTCATTTATGTGATTGGCAGCAAACGCGCCTTTCCCGTCACCACCTATCTCTCGCTCACTCTGTCGCAGCAGGGCGTGCGCAATGTGCTGGTCGACAATGTCGGCTCCACGGCACTTGACCAGGTCGGCTGCATCGGGACGCGCGACGCGGTGCTGGCTGTCTCCTTCAGCCCCTACAATTCGATCACGCCGGATCTCGTCGCCGTTGCCTATGAACGCAAGGCGCGCATCGTCACCATCACCGACAGCACGTTTTCTCCGCTGGTCGAGCTTTCGGATACCTGGCTGGAGGTGGTCGAGCAGGATTTCGCCGGCTTCCGCTCGCTGGCCGCCTCGCTCTCCGTCGGCATGGCTTTGGTCCACGGGGTCGTCGCGCGCCGGACAGAATGACCGGACGATTGACTAACGGGAACTATCATTCCATATCTAGAAAAATAGAAACTTTGTTCCGGGAGGAGGAATGGAGCTTCGGCTTGACGACAAGGTGGTGCTGGTCACCGGCGCCACGCAAGGCATCGGCCGCGCGATCGCCGAGGAGCTTGCGCGTTGCGGCGCCGGCGGCTTGCTGATCACCGGACGCGACGAACAGCGCGGCGCGGAGGCCGCGGCTCAGCTTTCCGCCATCGGCACGCCGACCGCCTTTGTCGCCGCCGAGCTTGCCGACCTTGCTGCGCCGGCGCTGCTGGCGGAAGCCTGCGTTTCCCGCTTCGGACGCATCGACGGGCTGGTCAACGCAGCCGGGCTGACGGACCGCGCTTCCTTCCTCGATGCCGATCTCGACGATTGGGCTGCCCTTTTCGCTGTCAATGCCCGCGCCCCTTTCTTCCTGATGCAGGCGGCGATCGCCGATATGATCAAGCGCGGGCAAGGCGGCGCCATCGTCAACATCCTGTCGATCAATGCGCATTGCGGCTCGCCGGAATTGGCCGTCTATTCCGCCACCAAGGGCGCGCTCGCCACGCTGACCAGGAACGCCGCCAACGCGCACCGCTTCGACCGCATCCGCGTCAACGGCATCAATGTCGGCTGGACCGACACGCCGGCGGAACGCATCATGCAGGCACAGACGCTTGGGCTTGGCCCCGGCTGGCTCGACGCCGCGAACGCATCGCAACCCTTCGGCCGCCTGCTTGCTGCCAGCGAGGTGGCGAACCTCGCCGTCTTCCTGCTTTCCGATGCTTCAGGACCGATGACCGGCGCGCTGATCGACCAGGAGCAATGGGTCGTGGGAGCGAACCGGTGAGGGCCGCTTCCCCGCCGCTTGAAACGCTCGGCCCGGAACTGCTTAGCCGGCTTCCTTCCGCCATCCAGAAACCCTCCTACGACCGGGCGGCACTTGCGCCTGGCATGGCGCATCTCGGCGTTGGCGCCTTCCACCGCTGCCACCAGGCCGAGTACACCGACGATCTCTTGTCCCACCGCTTGGATGCCTGGGGCGTGGTCGGCATCAACATCCGTCCGCCTCGCCTCGCCGAGACCCTGGGTAGCCAAGGCGGCCTCTACACGCGCCTGATCCGGCAAGACAATCATGTCGAGCCGCGCGTCATCGGCAGCATCGCCCGGGTTGTCGACAGCCAGGACAGTGCCGCACCGGCGCTCGATGTGCTCTCCTCGCCGGAAATCGAACTGGTGACCATGACGGTGACCGAAAAAGGCTATTGCCATATTCCGTCAAGCGGCGCGCTCGATCTCGACCATCCCGATATCGTCCATGATCTCGCCAACCCGACGATGCCATGCAGCGTGCCCGGCATACTGGCGCGGGCGCTGGAGCTGCGCATGGCCTCGCACGGGCGTCCGGCGACGCTGCTCTCCTGCGATAACATCCCGACCAACGGCGTCATCCTGGAGACTGTCGTGCAGGCTCTTGCGAGCCGGCGCAACAACGGCCTGGCCGACTGGATCGCCGGCAATGTCGCCTTTCCCTCGGCCATGGTCGACCGCATTGCGCCGGCGACCACGCCGGCCGACATCGAGCTGGTGGCGCGGCGTTTCGGCTACCACGACGCCGCCGTCGTCGTTGGCGAGCCGTTCCGGCAATGGGTGATCGAGCAGAAATTCGCCGGCCGCGTGCCGCGCTGGGATCTGGTCGGCGCAAGCTTCGTCGGCGACGTCACCCCCTTCGAGCACCTCAAGATGCGGGTGCTGAACGGCGCCCAGACCACGCTGGCCACGCTCGGCGTGCTGGCCGGCCTCGAACATACATCGGATGCGATCGCCGACCCGCTGCTTGCCGATTTCGTTCGCCGCATGCTGGTCGATGAGACGCTGCCGACCCTGATGCCGGTGCCTGGCGTGGCGCCGCTGGCCTATGTCGAGCAGTGCCTCGGGCGTCTGCGCAACACCGCGATCCGCCACCGCAATCACCAGATCGCCACCGATGGGTCGCAAAAGATCGTGCAGCGCCTGCTCAACCCGATCCGCGACCGCCTGGCGAAAGGCGAGAGCATCGCGCTGCTGTCGGTGCCCGTCGCCGGCTGGATGGCCTATCTGATCCAGGCCTCGGCACGGTTCGGCAAGCGCTGGCCGGTGTCGGATCCCTATGCCGGCAAGGCCGCTGATATAGCCGAGGCAACCGGTCGTGACCCGGAAGCGCTGGTGGCCGGCATCCTTGCCATCGACACCATTTTCGACCCGGGCCTTGCCGCGAACCGCGACTTCCGCAGGGCCGTTACATCAGCGCTTGACCGGCTGCTTTCGGACGACCCGATGGCCGCCGTCAAGCGCAGTCTGGAACAAAGCGGCAGCCACAGGTTGAAGCGGCCGGCACAATCGGCATAGTAGGTTTGGTCGTGAATTCACGACCAGGGGAGGCAAAATGAAGCTTGGACTGCTCACCGCACCATTCGCGGAGACACCGCTCGGCGAGGTCGCCGATTGGTCGAGCTCGGTCGGCTTCGAGGCGCTGGAAATCGCCTGCTGGCCGAAATCCTCCGGCGCCAGCCGGCGCTATGCCGGCACCAGCCATATCGATGCGGCTTCGACCTCGCCATCCCAGGCCAGGGAGATCGTGGCCTCGCTGGCGCAGAAGAACCTGTCCGTGTCTGGCCTCGGCTATTACCCCAATCCGCTGCACCCGGATGCCACTCATCGCGAGGCGGTCATCGGCCATCTGAAGAAGGTGATCGTCCTGGCCGCCAATATGGGCGTGCCTGTCGTCAACACCTTCTGCGGCGGCGATGCTTCCAGGCCCGTCGACGTCAATTGGGAGGAAGCGCTCAAGGTCTGGCCCGCGATCGTTGCCCATGCGCGCGACCATGGCGTCAAGCTCGCCTTCGAGAACTGTCCGATGATCTTCAGCTATGACGAGTGGCCGGGCGGCCACAACATCGCCTATTCGCCGCAGGTCTGGCGCCGCATTCTCGAAGCCTGGGGCGGCGATGTCGGCATGAATTTCGATCCGTCGCATCTGGTCTGGCAGATGATCGACCAGGCCCGCTTCATCAGGGAATTCGGCCCCTACATGCTGCATGCCCACGCCAAGGACCTGATGATTGATCATGATGGATTGTATCAGCGCGGAATCCTTTCGGCTGGCATAGGCTGGCAGGTGCCGCGCATGCCGGGGCTCGGCGATGTCGACTGGAATGTCATCTTCTCCGGCCTCTACCGGGCCGGCTATGACGGACCCATCATCATCGAGCACGAGGATCGGCGGTTTGAAGGCAGCGACGACAAGGTCAGGCGGGGTTTCCTGCTCGCCCGCGACGTGCTGCGCCCCTTCGTCAAATGACGGCACAAAAGGCTTGGCCTGATCCTGTCGACAGGATCTGGCCTGAAACTGAAAAACAAAGTGGAGGAAGTCTGAAATGAAGAAATACCTGACAATGGTCCCGCTGCCCACTATTCCGCTGCTTGCCGGCGCGGCCTTCCTGGCTTCGGTGGGCGTCTCGTCTGCCGAGGGCAAATACACGATCGGCATCTCCAACACCGTGCAAGGCAATGGCTGGCGCGAGGAGATGGTCTGCGCGATGAAGGCGCAGGCGCTGGCTTCCGGCGAGGTGACGAAGCTGAACATCGCCCACCGTAACACCGACGCGGCCGGCCAGCTCGAGGACATCCGCAATTTGATCAGCGCCAAGGTCAACGCCATCGTCGTCAACCCGGCCGATCCGGCCGGTATCAAGGCAGGCCTGGAGGAAGCCACCAAGGCCGGCATCGTCGTCGTTGCCGTCGACCAGGCGGTCACCGAACCGTCGGCCTACATCATCTCCAACAATCAGGAGCAGTATGCCTATCTCGGCGCCAAATGGCTGTTCCAGCAGATGGGCGGCAAGGGCGAGGTGTTCTACATGCGCGGCGCCGCCGGCGCTTCCGCCGACTCTGACCGCGACAAGGGCTTCAAGAAGGCGCTTGCCGAATTCCCCGACGTAAAGGTCGCGCAGGAAGTGTTCACCGGCTGGCAGCAAGACCAGGCCAAGCAGCAGATGCTGTCCTTCCTCGCCACCGGAACGCCGATCAACGGCATCTGGACCTCGGGCATCGACAACGTCATCGTCGATGCGCTGGTCGAATCGCAGGCGCCGCTGGTGCCTATCGTCGGCGCCGACAATGCCGGCTTCGTCGGCCAGCTGAGCTCGGTCAAGGATCTCGTTGGCGCCGCGGTCACCAACCCCGGTTCGATCGGTGGCGCCGGCGTGACGCTGGCGCTGCAGATCCTCGACGGCAAGAAGCCGGCGCAGCAGACCGTGCTGGTCGAGCCGCAGCTCTGGGAGAACGCCACCGAGGAAGGCAAGGCCAAGCTCAAGGCCGCGGCCGATCCGTCGCTCAGCCCGGAATGGCCGGTCTCGATCTCGATCCCGGACTGGACCACCTACACCAAGGAGCAGATCGTGGCGTGTAAGGGCCCGGGCGAGTAAGGCTGCCTTGAACTGCATAGCGAGGTCGGCGAATTTGCCGTCCTCGCTATGCAGAGATTTAATAGGTTAGCGCTCTACGGCGCCCCCCTCTGTCCTGCCGGACATCAGAGGGGGGCGCCGTAGAGCGCCAGCAAAAGAGATTCTGAAACGAGAACCGCAAAATTTGACCGCCAACCCACTCCTCGACGCCACCGGCGTCGCCAAGAATTACGGCGCGGTTGCCGCGCTGCGCAACGCGTCGCTGTCCGTCCTGCCGGGCGAGGTTCACGCGCTGATGGGCGCCAATGGCGCCGGCAAGTCGACGCTGGTGAAGATCCTGACCGGCGCCATTCGCGCCGATGCCGGACGCATCCTGATCCGCGGCGAGGCCCGCGACGTGCGCTCGCCCGCCGCCGCGCGCCGCGCCGGCCTGTTGCCCGTATACCAGGAACCGTCGCTGATCCCCGATCTCGACGTGCTCTCCAATTTGCGCCTGACCGGCACGCCGGTCGAGCCGTTCCGCGCCTGGGTGCGCGAGCTCGGCATTCCCGACCTCGACATCCGCGACACCGCGCGCGACATCCCGCTGGCCGTACTGCGCGTCCTCGATCTGGCGCGTGCGCTGGCCGTCGAGCCCGACGTGCTGCTGCTCGACGAGATGACCGCCGCACTTCCCGCCAACCTTGCCGAGAAAGTGCTGGAAGTCGTGCGCCGCCAGGGCGACAGTGGCCGCGCGGTGATTTTCATTTCCCACCGCTTCGTCGAGATCTCGGCGCTGTGCGACCGCGCCACCGTGCTGCGCGACGGCGAGACGGTCGGCGTCGTCGACATCGTGCCGGGTGTGGAGGAAAAGATCGTCGAGCTGATGCTCGGCGCCCGCATTGTCAAGACCCATGTCGCCGCCCGCGGCGCCAGCCGGAACGCCGCGACCGGGCGTCCGCGCCTTGGCGTGCGCAATCTGCGCGTCGGCACCAAGCTCAACGATGTCTCCTTCGATCTCGCCGATGGCGAGGTTGCCGGCGTCGTGGCGCTCGAAGGCCAGGGCCAGGACGAGCTGTTTTCCGCCCTTGCCGGCTCGATCCGGCCATCGGGCGGAACCATCGAGGTCGATGGCCAGCCGGTGAAATTCTCTCACCCGATCGACGCCATCCGCGCCGGTCTCGCCTATGTGCCGGGCGACCGCGCCGAGGCGCTCGCCATGCAGCGGTCGGTACGCGAGAACATCGCGCTGCCCTTCAGCGCCGCCTTGCGCAACTGGGGGCCGATCAATATGCGCCAGGAGCGCGCCAGGGTGGTCAGCGCCATCGAGCGGCTGCAGATCGACACCCGCGCGCAAGGCGAGGTGCAGCGCCTGTCCGGTGGCAACCAGCAGAAGGTGACCATTGCCCGCTGGATCGCCGCCGATGCCCGCACCATCCTGTGCTTCGACCCGACGCGCGGCATCGATGTCGGCACCAAGCAGGAGATCTACAAACTGCTGCGCGAGCTCGCCGGCCACGGCAAGTCGGTGCTGTTCTACACCTCCGAGCTGGAAGAGGTGCAGCGAGTCTGCGACCGCGTCATCGTCATCTTCGGCGGCCGCGTCGTCGATATCTTTCCGGTCGAGGAGACCGACGAACCGGCGCTGATGCGCGCCGCCTACGGCCTGCCGCGCGGCGCCAAGGCCGATGTCGGCATTCTTGCCGACCCCACAGCGAATATTTCGGATTCGACCACGCCGGTGGCGGCGCCATGAGCCGTCTCTTGCGCCGCCAGGGCTGGGTCGCCGGCCTGTTCGCCCTCCTGGTGATCCTGTTCATCATCACCAAGCTGATCCAGCCCGGCTATGGCAGCGGCGATTTCGGCTCGCTCGCGCGGGCCGTGCTGCCTTACGCCTTCGCCGTCGCCGCGCAGACCGTCGTCGTCATCGCCGGCGGCATCGACCTGTCGGTCGCCGCCATGATGGCGCTGACCAGCGTCACCGCCGCCTCGATGATGAACGGCGCCTCGGAGGAATACGCGCTGTTCGTCGTTCCCTTCGTGCTGGCCATGGGTTTTGTCCTTGGCGCCGTCAACGGCATCCTCATCATCGTCACCCGCGTGCCCGACATCGTCGTCACGCTCGCCATGCTCTTCGTCCTGCAGGGCGCGGCCCTGCTGGTGCTCGATGCGCCCGGCGGCGCCGTCGCCGAATGGCTGAAGGGCCTCATATCGGGCACCGTGCCGATACCCGGCCTGCCCGATGCCATCGACGCCTGGCTGCCGAAGGCGCTGCTGGTGCTGATCATTTGCCTGTGCATCATCTGGATCCCGCTCAGACGCTCAAAGCTCGGCCTCTCCATCTACGCCATCGGCTCGAGCGAATTGGCGGCGTTCCGCAGCGGCGTGCCGGTCGCGCGCACCCGCATCATCGCCTATGCGCTGTCCGGCCTGTTTGCCGCTTTCGGCGGGCTGGCGCTGACCATGAGCACCGGCATCGGCGCGCCCATCCCCGGCCCCTATCTGCTCGCCAGCGTCGCCGCCGTGGTGCTGGGCGGCGTGGCGCTCGGCGGCGGCAAGGGCGGCTTGCTCGGGCCCATCGTCGCCGTCTTCGTTCTGCGGCTGGTGCGCACCGACCTGACGCTGCTCGCCATCGACCCCAACGTCACCGCCATCATCGAGGGCGCCATCATGGTCGCCGTGGTGATGTTCGGCGCGTTTATTACGATGCGGGGGCGGCAATGATGAGTGGCGCGCATCGGCATGAAGTCGGCGTTCCTTCGCGCCCCCCTCTGTCCTGCCGGACATCTCCCCCTCTAGGGGGGAGATCGGACGGCACCACCGATTTCGCCACTTTCCAACGTTGCAGGAAGAACGCCGGCGCCAAAGCCGCCAATCTCCCCCCTAGAGGGGGAGATGTCCGGCAGGACAGAGGGGGGCGCCGTAGAGCGCCATCTCCAACCGACAATCACATCAACATCGCGCCACCCCAATCGCGAGCCACCCCATGAGTATATCAGCGATCCAACCCGTCCCCTTCGGCCGTCGCCTGAAACGCTTCATGGCCGACCGGCCGCTAATCCCGCTGATCATCCTGCTCGTCATCCTGGTGGTGATCCTGCAGGTCCTGCGCCCCGGCATCGTCAACGAGCGCTGGATCGCCAATACCATCAAATTTGCCATACCGCTGGCGATCCTCGCCGGCTGCCAGACCATGACCATGCTGACCGGCGGCATCGACCTCTCGGTCGGCACGGTGGCGACGATGAGCGCCTTCATCATGGCAACGCAAGTCGTCAACCAGGACCCGGCGGTGGCCTTCCTGCTGGCGATGATGCCGGCGGTGCTGATCGGCCTGGTCAACGGCATCGGCGTCGGCGTCTTCCGCGTCCATCCGCTGATCATGACGCTGGGCACCAGCCTGATCGGCACCGGCTGCCTGCAGGTCTACCAGCGCACGGTGATCGCCTCGGGCGCCAAGATCCCCGACTTCCTCGCCTGGCTCGGCACCGGCGTGACCTATGGCTTCCCCAACGCCCTGCTTCTGTTCGTGCCGCTGGCCGCCCTCATCGTCTTCACGCTCAGCCGCACCGGCTTCGGCCGCCTGCTCTACGCCGTCGGCGACAGTGAGCGCGCGACGCGCCTGTCCGGCGTGCAATACTGGCAGGTGATCACCGCGCTCTACGTCATCTCCAGCGTGCTCGCCGGCGTCACCGGCCTGCTCTATATCGGCCTGATCAAGGCGCCGTCACTGTCGCTCGCCGAACCGCTGGTGCTGCCTTCGGTGGCGGCGGCCGTGATCGGCGGGACCTCGATCTTCGGCGGGCGCGGCGGCTACACCGGCACCATCATCGGCGCGCTCATCCTCACCGTGCTGACCACGCTGCTGACCATCCTGCAAATGCCGGAGGGCGCGCGGCGGATACTGTTTGGCCTGATCGTGCTGTTTGTCACGGCGGCGTATTTGCGGATTGTGGAGGAGAGGTAGGGGGTGGTGCTATAGCTAGCGAGGCCCAGGGCAAACTTCCGAGTGAGCGCTCGTCGGCCGTGCCATCATGAAGCACGAGAAGTTGGGTGGGTTCCGATACGAACCAGGCGAATGACCCCCAGGCGAGTTGGGCGACAGTCTTCTTGAAGCCGGCAGATTGGCGATCCTGATAGGCTGTGAGGAACGCAATCTGTTTTCGGTCAAAACCAGCCGCATCCGTGACAGCATGGATGGCATCGCGTCGGCGATCCGTGATCGCGCCATCAGTCGCCACGACTTCAACGAACAGGATCAAGGGTTCCTTGTGGCCGAGATCGGCGAGGATGATGTCGGGCAGGTTCTTGTCAGCCTCGATCTTGAGACCGATCGCACTGGCAATGGCGTCATCGCGAATGACCACCTTGTTGCCGCTCTCGCTCAGCCATAGCATGGCGGGAGCGGCCAGGAATCGCTTGGCGAACACCTCAATGACGGCTTGTGCAATGATCGAACTCGGCCCTGGCGCAAGCAGCCTCGTTTCGCCATTCGGAAAGGTGACTCGAATGCCGGTAGCGTTGGCGGCGGCACCAGCGCGCATGATGGTCACGCGGGCCAGCGCGCCCTTGCTGAGGTGCGTTTCCTGGAAGTTCGCGATAGCGACTTCCAGCGCTTCGCCTTCCAGCGTCGGATCAAACAGTGTGGAAAAGTCCGCTTTCAGCGCATAGCGAGGTTGACTTGAAGTTGTCGGCAAATCCTCGCGACGCAGGACGGCGCCGATCGCCACCAAGCCGTCTCGCAGCGTCTCGTCACGAATGGGCTCGCGCGTATTGTCTGCATACCAGCGTGATCCCGCAACGATGCCGTTCTTCCGCAAGACGGCGGCGGTGTAGGCATCTCGATCGGCATCGTCCGCCAGCGCTGCCTGCTCGCGGGTCATGCGATAGACATGGACCGGGCCAAGAAATCGCCCTGAACCTTCGACCGCGCCGATATAGATTGCGGCAAACACGGTGCTGGCAGCAAGTTCCCGTATGCAATAGATGCAGTTCGGTGTGCCTTCAGGAAAAATCAGCGGCAGTCGTTCGGCGATGAGGTCGCGTGTCGCAAAGGGCGGCCGCGCTGTCATGTAAACTCACCGTAGAGGCGGTCGCATTCCACCTGGATCCGCTCCCGTGTTGCTCGCGCTGTAACAAGCTTCGTCAGCGCCTTGGTGCACTCGGGCGAAGGCAAGGGGAGCGCTTCGAGCTCGAAGGCTGAGACGGCGACGCTGCCGCTGATACAGCGAAAAAGATCGTCGACGACACGGCTGTTCAACAGAGCCGCGAGGACTGCCGCCGGCACTTTGGTGCTGCCGATCGCGCGGACCATGTTGAGATGGTTTTCGACAACGACGCCGCCATATGTATCGATGAACTCTTCCGGAAGCTCAGCGGCGATCAGGCGGCGGGCCTGCTCCTTGGCAGTCGTGCGCTGAACGAGAACGCAGGGCTCCTCGACAAGCAGCCAGTCATCGCCAACCTCCAGTTTGAAATAGGGAGCGTGGTTCTTCTTGTAAGCGCGATAAGTGAATTGACCGTCAAAGGTAACAGATTCCGCCCAGATTAATGGATGAACGCCCTCGCCGCCGGCGCGATCGCGCAATTGATCCTTGAAGCGGTTCCAAACGAGCGGGCCGGTCGAGACCTCGTAGCCCCAATCGGCAAGGCGATGCATCATCGTTTCGGCCCGAGCGATAAGTCGGCTGTGCTCGGGTGTGCGCGGAGCGAGCCAGGGTGCGGTGCGATCGGATGGCAAGCCTATCGTGCCATTGCGGGTAACCTTGGCCTCGGTTTCCGACGCGACGGTCAAATAGTGTATCTGCGCGCGCTGCGGTTGAGCGCCGCGCTTGTAGACGGCAAGCAGCGTCTCCTGCAGTACATCCTCGAAAACGCCGCGCCGCGCATGCACGAAGTCGATCGCGACGGGTGGTGCCTCCCTGGCGAGAAGGCTGCGCAGCGCAGAATAGTAATGGCCACCAAGAAAGCTTGTCGGCGTAAGAAAGGCGACTAGGCCGCCGCGTTTTGTCCAGCGCAGCGCAGCATCGGTGAAAACGCCATAGAGATTGGCGTGACCGTAAAGGCTGCGCGCATAGCGCTCTCGCAGTTCGGGTAGCAGCGAGACACGCCCGTAGGGCGGATTGCCGACGACGAGATCGAAGACCGGCTCCGGCTCGGCTTCAAGCGTACTGCAGGCCGTCACAATGGTAGGGGCAGCACGGCCAGCCTTGGTCGCAACCTCGGCAAGAGCGATCTCCAGCGCACCCTGGGCGAGCATGGCCGCGTGAGGGTCGAGCTCGAAACCAGCAAGCCTTGTGCCGACATGGCTGAGCGCGAAAGCAGGCTCGCACTCGCCGAGCGCGGCGATCATGCGATGTGCGGCATGAAACAGAAATGTCCCACCGCCGGCAGCGGGATCAAGAACCCGCGCAGTACGCCAATCGAGGCCTTCTTCTTCAGCCTGATCGAGAAGGCGATTGACCAAGGCCGGCGGCGTGTAGAAGGCACCGCGTTCGCCACGCTCCTTCGTTGGCAACAGGATCGGATAAAGGCTGGTCACGAGATGGAGAGCTTCAAGAATAGGCAGCCGTCCGGCAGTTTCTCCGATGGTGTTTGCAAGCGCGGATGCGGGCTCGTCCAACTGCTCCGTGTCGAAGGCGAGCGAGGGGCACAATGCTGGGGAAACGCCGATGGACCTGGACAAAGCTTCCAGGGCGTGGCGGGTCAGTGAAACTGCATAGGTCTCGCGATCGCATTCGTCGATCGTCTCGGACCAGGCGCGCGCCAGAAGTCGCGCTTTCGACAGTTCTCCGCGCGCGAATCTCAGTGTGCATCCGTCCACCACGGACGGCGACGTCGCACGCAACTCCGACAAGCGAATCTGTGAAACTTCTCCCATCCGGTCGACCGTAGCCTGCTAAACCCGTCTACGCGATAGCCTATCACATGTTCTTGTTATGTTCCATGTGGAAGTCGTAGCGAACGCGCCCTTGTGGCAACTACTGGCGCGTTAGGCGCACCGCCTCGATCACCGCGACGTCGATCTTCGTCGTGTCCATCATCGCGTCGAACGCGCGCGTCTCTGTCAGCGTGCGCGGCTTGCAAGTAACCACCCTCGAAGTCTGGGCGCATTTTCCACTCAGGGAAAGAATCTCCGCGCCCGTCGAGGGGCACAAGGCCACCGGGCCTCATCCCCTTTCAAAACGAGATGCACGACCCACCGACGCGAGCTATATTACCCCCTCGGGCTAACGTCATCGAAGGGGGCATGACATGCAGGCAGTGCCGATAGCGCATCCAGCAGCGCAACCAGCTGTCGTGCCATATCCTCCATGACCGGCTATCCGGCCGCCGTGCTGTGCTGGCTGCTTTCGGCTGGTGTCTATATCGCGGCCAAATGGGTGGCGCCTGAAATGCCGCCCTGGGGGCTCTGTTTCTGGCGGCTGGCGCTGGCTTGCGCCATCCTGCTGCCGATCGTGCACCGTCATCACGAGGCGATGATCGGGCTTTTGCGGACGCGCGCCCTGGAGGTCGTCGCCGTGGGGGCGATCGGCCTGACGCTGTGCCAGGGCATGATCTACCATGGCCTCAACGACACCGACGCCACCACGGCCGGCATCATCATGGCGCTGTCGCCTGTGATGACGATGGTGCTTGCCCGTTTCGTGCTTGGCGAGCCGCTCGGGCTGTGGAAGTCGCTTGGCGCGGTTGTTGCGCTCGCCGGGATGGTTTTCATCGTCGCGCGCGGGGACCTGACGGCGCTGCTGCAACTCAAGTTCAACGCCGGCGAGTTGTGGATCGTCGGCAGCGCGTTCTGCTGGGGCCTGTACACTGTTCTGTTGCGCCGCGCCAAATTCGGCATCGAACTCCTGCCGATGGTCGTGCTGCTGCTCGGCGCCGGCGCGCTGGTCGCCCTGCCGTTCCATCTATGGGAATTGTTCAACGACGAACGCTCCACCATGGACGTCGACAGCGTGCTCGCGCTCGCCTATCTGGCCGGCCCCGGCGGCGCCTTGATGTACTATCTCTACAACAAAAGCGTGGAAACGCTTGGCGCGAGCCGGGCGAGCATGCTGCTCTATCTGCAGACGGTGTTCGTCGCCATACTCGCCTATCTGCTGCTCGGAGAGGGCTTGCACGACTACGATCTGGTCGGGGCGGCCTTCATCGTCGCCGGTATCGTGCTCGCCACCGTGGTCAAACCCAGGCCGGCTCAACCACGCGTGGCGTAGAAATCCTGACGGCGAGGAATTGGCCCGGAGCTTGTGGAAAGAAGATTTTTGTATAACTCTCCACAATACTTTGGGGGTTCGGGATGAGAATTGCGGTAGTCGTCGCCTTGGCCGCGACATTGGCTGGATGCGTGACCTCTCCGGTCGTCTACGAAGCGTCGCTTTCGCAGCAAGACCCGAAATGGCTGTCGCCGGAATGCCAGCAAGCCCGCATGGCGGCTTCGGACTACGACGCACGCGAAAAAGAGCACCCGGGGTGGGGCTTCGGCGTCTTGCTTGGCCCGTACTCGTTAGGGCTGGTGGCAGCCATCAAGGAGCATGAGCAGAAGCAGCGAAAGCTGTTCGCCCGCGAGATGCACTTGCAGTGCTCAGGCCTGCCACTGCCAAAGGAGTTGGAGGGCGATCCCCAGGACGCCCGTGCAAATCAGACGAAATATCCCTAGGCACCACGACCCGCCTTCCTTCGCCGACGAGGGGAAAGCCGGCTTCCGGCGCTAAGCGGACATGGCGCGTCAGCCGCGCCGTGCCGCGTCGATCGCGGCGACGTCGATCTTCTTCATCTCCATCATCGCATCGAAGGCGCGCTTGGCTTCGTCGCCGCCGGCCGCCATCGCCTCGGTCAGCGTGCGCGGCGTGATTTGCCAGGACAGGTCCCATTTGTCCTTGCACCAGCCGCAGGCGCTCTCCTGGCCGCCATTGTCGACGATGGCATTCCAGTAGCGGTCGGTTTCCTCTTGATCGTCGGTGGCGATCTGGAACGAGAAGGCCTCGCTCTGCTTGAACGCCGGACCGCCGTTGAGGCCGAGACAGGGAACGCCGGCAACGGTGAACTCGACCGTCAACACGTCGCCCTTCTTGCCCGACGGATAGTCGCTGGGGGCACGATGGATGGCACTCACCGCGCTGTCGGGAAAGGTCTCGGCATAGAAGCGGGCCGCGGCCTCCGCATCCTTGTCGTACCAGAGGCAAATCGTATTCTTCGGAATTGGCATTGCATGGTCCTTTCCGTTGAAAGCCAGATTTTCGTCTCGCGTGCCCTTTTCCGAAATAGGTCGCCGACTGCTTTTCTCCACCCTGGTCGCGGGGATTCACATATTGATTCTTGCGAAGAGGACCCCCACCCTAACCCTCCCCACAAGGGGAGGGAACGCTGCCGCGCGCCTTACTTCCTCTTTGGCGCCGAAAAGGCAGGCAATTTTCCGAGGTCAGCGCCAACGGAAGTCT
>NZ_CAUM01000041.1 GCF_000350085.1 Mesorhizobium metallidurans STM 2683 | reverse complement strand
CCTTAGCGCAGCTGTCATCGAACCACAACAGGAACAAGTCGCAGCGGGACCAGATCAACCGCCCATTCAGAGGCGGCCAACCGTTCGCGATCTTATCGACCCGGATCGGCCGGCATGTCATAGCCGAACTCGCCGCAGAAGCGTTCCACGCGGCTGAGAAATGTCGGCGGCAGGCTATGCAGATAGGTCAGGAATTCTTCGTTCCTTTCCCATTTTCTGAGCGAGGTTGTCCGGATCGGGTTGTTCGGATTCTCGCTGAAGCGAATCCGCAGCGCCAACCCGAACGACCGCGCGATTCTTTCCTGCACGGCATCCGGCTCGCCGATCATGTCTTCGTAGCGAACATAAAGGACCTGTCGATGCGGCTGCGCCTTTTTCAGCCGTATCAGCGCGTCGTATTCGGCCAACCAGCGCTCGGGCGTGACATGGAACCGGCGCAACCCCCTTGTTTGCGGATGCGAACTGGTGAGCACGTCGAAGGGATGGCGCACGCAATAGATCAGCCCGATGGCAGCGGGCAGTTTCGCGAGATGGACATAGCTGCGGGAGGCGCGCTTGACGACGAGATTGGATTCCGGCCGATCCAGCATATCCAACATCGCATGGCGCGCTTCGGGCGGATAGACGAAGGTGTCCCCGAAACATCCCATCAACTGCTGTGTCAGGGTTGTTCCGCTTCGTGCGCAACCCGCGATGAAAATTCTGTTCGGAAACGTGTCGTTTCCGTTCGCCTGTGTCTGCTTTCGCCTTTTCAAGGACAGCGGCGACACGACCCGCCGAAGTTCCCTGGCGAATCGCGAGGTGACTGCCTTGACAGCAGATTCGAACATTCGAACACCCTTCAAATCCTGTCTCCGTCGGCGCCGCCTGAAAAAACATCTCCCTCATTGGCTGATATGGGACCGTGATTCCAGCCCTATCCTCTCTGGGTACGGATATCGCACCAACTCTGGCCGGTTAATCCTATCTTCACCAAGATCCGGCAGCTTCGGGCCCTGCGGTGATGTTTCGAGTACCGCGGCGCCGCAAGGCGCCCAGGCAACAGCCCGCGCCTCTTCGGAGGCGCGGGATTTCGTTTGCAAAAATGCCGTCAGGCGAGAAAGTCGGCGCGGTGCGGCGTAAAGCTGTCGACCAGGCGACCCGCTTCGAGCGCCTTGGCGCCGTGGACGAGATTGGAAGGGACGATGAAGCAGCTCCCGGCTTCCAGGATCTCGGTCCTGCCGTCGATGGTGACCTCGAAACGGCCTTCGGCAACGTAGCTCGCCTGGACATGCGGGTGCGAATGCAATGCACCGACGCCGCCCTTGTCGAAAGCGAACTCGACCATCATCAGCTCGTCCGTGTGCAGGAGAATGCGTCTGCGAATGCCGTCCGACATCGGCGTCCACGCACCCTCGCCGGCATGCGAAAAGGTCTTCGTCCCGGTTATCGCCAAGCTCTCACCACGACTTGCCCCCTTAATCACGGCTTGCAGCCTAGCGCGCCAGCCAGCCACCGTCCACCGGCATCACCGCGCCATGCATGTAGTTGGACGCCGGCGCCAGCAGGAAGACCGCCGCGTCGCCGATGTCTTCCGGCGCACCCCAGCGTCCAGCCGGAATGCGCGACAGGATCGAAGCGCTGCGGTCGGGATCGGCGCGCAGCGCCTCGGTGTTGTTGGTCTCGATGTAGCCGGGCGCGATGCCGTTGACGTTGATGCCTTTTGGCGCCCATTCGCAGGCGAGCAGCCGCGTGATGCCGACCACGCCATGTTTCGAGGCGGTGTAGGAGGCGACGCGGATGCCGCCCTGGAAGCTCAGCACCGATGCGATGTTGACGATCTTGCCGGTGCGTCCGCCGGCAAGCACGCGTCTGGCGAAGCTCTGGCAGAGGAAAAAGACCGTCTTCAAATTGATGTCCATCACCTCGTCCCAGTCGGCGTCGGTCAATTCGACCGCATCGGCGCGCCGGATGATGCCGGCATTGTTGACCAGCCCGTCGAGCGGCCCATTCTCGTCCCAGACGCCGTCGAGCATGCTGGCGGCGGCAGCGGGATCGGCAAGGTCGGCGGCCACCGCCACAAACGTCCCGCCTGCTGCCGCGACCTTGCGTGCCGTGTCGTCCATCGCCGAGCGGCCGACGCCGACCACCGCGCCGCCGGCACGCGCGATCGAGACAGCGATGCCCTGGCCGATGCCGGTGTTGGCGCCGGTGACAAGAATGCGCTTGCCGGCCAGGCTGAAAGCAGCGTTCACCGCAGCTCTTCCATCGCCACCGGATCGACATCGGTATAGTCGACATTGTCGCCGGCCATCGCCCAGATGAAGGCGTAGTTGGACGTGCCGGCGCCCGAGTGGATCGACCAGCCCGGCGACAACACGGCCTGCTCGTTGCGCATGACCAGATGGCGGGTTTCGTCGGGCTCGCCCATGAAATGGAACACGCGCGCCGCTGCCGGCAGGTCGAAATAGAGATAGGCCTCCATGCGCCGGTCATGCACGTGGCATGGCATGGTGTTCCAGACCGAGCCCGGCGCAAGTTGCGTCATGCCGACGACCAGCTGGCAGGTTTTTACGCCGTCGGCATGGATGAACTGGAAGATCGAGCGTTCATTGCAAGTCGCCTGGCTGCCGAGATCGAGCCGTTTGGCGTCGCCGATGCGGATCAGCCTGCTGGGATGGCTCTGATGCGCCGGCGCGCTGACCAGATAGTACTTGGCCGGCTCAGCTGGGTTAGCCGATGCGAACGACACGTCGCTGGTGCCCATGCCGAGATAGAGCATATCGCGCGCCTGCAATGCGTAGGACTGGCCGCCGGCCTTCACGATGCCGGCGCCGCCGACGTTGACGGCGATCATTTCGCGGCGGTCGAGAAAATTTCTCGTCCCCGTCGGCTTGATCGCTTCGAGCGGCAGCGGCGTTTCGGCGGGCATGGCGCCACCGACGATCATGCGATCGTAGTGGGAATAGGTCAGACTGATGCGGTCGGGCTGAAACAGGCCTTCGATCAGGAAATTGTGACGAAGCTCGTCCGTTCCCATCGCCGCCGCGGCGACAGGATCGATGGCGAAGCGGGATGTGAAGTCCGTTTGATTATGAATCTGATTCATTGCTGCCCTGACTTCGAGATGATCATTCGGTTGCCGCGGCCCTGACCGAATCGGCATAAAAAACCTGTCTTGCGTGCAGGCGCTCGCGATAGCGCTGCTGGCTGGCGCTGAGATGCGCGCGCATGGCCTCGCGGGCCGCCTCGGCCTCGCCCGCGGTGATGGCGTTCAGGATCACCAGATGCTCGCGTTGCAGCCCGCGCTGATAGACGTCGGACTGGGCAAGTTCGGTGGACCAGGGCGAGGTCACGTCGCAGGGAATGGCGCGTCGTCCCAGCACGTCGAGCATCTCGACATAGAACGGGTTGTTGGTGGCGCTGGCGATCGCCCGATGGAAGGCGAGGTCGGCCGGACCTGTCGGCTCGCTGGCAAGCAGCAGCCGCTCGAACTCGAAGAAGGCTTCCTGGATCGCCGCTTCCTGCGCCGCATTGCGGCGGACGGCGGCAAGCCCGGCGGATTCGATCTCGATCGCCAGCCGCACTTCGAGCACGTTGAGCGCGATCGAATCCTTGGCTCCCATGTCGGCGGCCAGCGCGCCGAACATCGTCGAAATATGCTCGGTGGCGAAAACGCCGGCGCCCTGGCGCGGCTCGACCAGGCCGTCGGCGGCAAGCTTGGCCAGCGCCTCGCGGATGACGGTGCGGCTGACGCCGAAGGTTTCGGTCAGCTGGCCCTCTGTCGGCAGCTTCTGCCCCGGTAGGATCTCGCCCGCATGCAGCTGCTTTCGAAGCGCCGTGACAACGGTTTCCGAAAGCTTTGGCTTGCGTTCGACCTTCAGGCTGGTCGCCATGTCCGATGCCATTGCCTATCCCTATTTGAACACGCTCGGCAGCCATAGCGAGATGGCCGGAATGTAAGTGACGAGCCCCAGTACCACGAGGCCCGCCCCATAGAACGGCCAGATCGAGCGCATCGCTTCCCAGACGGATATCTTGCCCACTGCGCACGCCACGAACTGCACCGCGCCCACCGGCGGCGTGTTCAGCCCGATGCCGAAGTTGAGGATCATGATGACGCCGAAATGCACCGGATCGACGCCGTAGGCCTGTGCCACGGGCAGAAAGATCGGCGTGCAGATGATGATGGTCGGCCCCATGTCCATGAAGGTGCCGAGGAACAGCATCAAGACGTTGAGCAGAAGAAGCACCACCAGCGGATCTTCCGAGATCGCGTTCATGGAGGCTATGAGCGCTGCCGGCACTTTCAGGAAGGCCATCAGCCACGAGAACGACGCCGCCATGCCGATGATGAGCAGCACCATGGCCGTGGTGCGCACGGCACCATGGGTGGCGTGGACGAAACCTTCCCAAGTCATCTGCCGGTAGACGAATACAGTAACCAGCAACGCATAGATGACGGCGATGCAGCAACTCTCGGTCGCCGTGAAAACGCCCGATCGTACGCCGCCGAAGATGATCGCGATCAACAGCAGGCCGGGCACGGCGACAGCGAAGAGATGCGCAACGGCGGTGAAGCCCGGAAACGGCTCGGTCGGGTAGCCGCGGGAGCGCGCCACGAAATAGGCGGTGACCATCAGTGACAGGGCCAATAGCAGGCCCGGAATGATGCCGGCCGTGAACAGGTCGGCGATGGAGATCTTTCCGCCTGCCGAGATCGAGTAGATGATCATGTTGTGCGACGGCGGCAGGAGCAGCGCGATCAGCGCCGCCATCGACGTGACGTTGACGGCGTAATCCGCTCCATATCCACGCGCCTTCATCTGCGGGATCATCAAGCCGCCTACCGCCGCAGCCTCGGCCACCGCGGAGCCCGAAATGCCGCCGAACAGCGTAGCGGTCGCGATGTTGACCTGCCCCAGGCCGCCGCGCAAATGGCCGACGAGCGAGCCGGCGAAGGCAACGATCTTGCTGGCGATGCCGCCGCGCACCATCAAGTCGCCGGCGTAGATGAAGAAGGGAATGGCCAGCAGCGAAAAAACGCTCATGCCGGAATTCAGGCGCTGGAAGACGATGAGCGGCGGCAGGCCCATGTAGAGGACGGTGGCAAAGCTTGCGACGCCGAGGCAGAAAGCGATCGGCGTGCCGATAAGCATCAGAAGGGTGAAGACGCCGAAGAGGATCCAGAGTTCCATGGCGTCAGACCTTCACATTCGCTGTGTCGAGTTCGGCTGCGACTTCCGCCGGCGGCAGTTCATCGAGCACATCGTCGATCGGCGCACCGGAGAGGCGAAGCACGATGCGCTCCAGCGTGAAGAGCACGACGAGCACGCCTCCCGCGACCAGCGGGACGTAGTCCCAGCCCCCCGATATGCCGAGCGACGGCAAGGTAGCGCCCCAGGTCAGTGCCACAAGCTGGCTGCCATACCAGATCATGCCGATGCCGAAGGCGAGCGCGACGAGGTCCGAGATCATCCTCAGCCAGCGCTTGCCGCCTTTCGGCAGCACGTAGAGCAGAACGTCGAAGCCGAGGTGATAGTTCTCGCGCACCCCTACGGCAGCGCCGAGGAAAATGAACCAGCTCATCAGCATAACCGAGCCCTGCTCGGTCCAGCTCGGCGAGCGGTTCAGAACATAGCGGCCGAACACCTGCCAGGCGACGAAGCCGGTCATCAGCACCAGCCCGATGCCGGCGATCCACAGCGCCGCGGTGCTGACACGCGACATCACGCGCGCAACACCGGACAGGGGCGGTCTCTGTTCTGGGCTGGAGGTCACCGGTTCTCTCCGCAAGAGGATGGCGGCGCGGAATGCCCGCGCCGCCGCTTGGTCACTGCACGGCCTTGATGGCCTCGACCATGGCCTTCAGCTTGTCGTCCTTGACGTGCTTCTCGTAGACCGGACCCATCGCGTCGATGAAGGGCTGCTTGTCCGGGGTTGTGATCTGCGAACCGGCCGCCTCGACCTTGGCGCGCGATTCCTTGACCTTGGCGGCCCATAGCTCGCGCTGCCTGGCGACGCTTTCCTTGGCTGCCGCCTTGAAGATCGCCTGGTCTTCCGGCGTCAGCTTGTCCCAGCTCGACTTCGCCATGACGAAGGCTTCCGGCACCATCGTGTGCTCGTCGAGCGAATAGAACCTGGCGACTTCCGCATGCTTGGCGGTGTCGTAGCTCGGAAAATTATTCTCCGCGCCGTCGATGACCCCGGTCTCGATCGCCGAATACACCTCGCCATACGGCATCGGCGTCGCGTTGGCGCCGAGTGCCGCCACCATGTCGACGAAGATGTCGGACTGGATGACGCGGAACTTCATGCCGGCCAGATCGGCTACAGAATTGATCGGCTTCTTCGAATTGTAGAAGGAGCGCGCGCCGCCGTCATAAAAGGCGAGCAGCACCAGCCCGACCCGTTCGAACGACGCCGCGATCTGGTCGCCGACCGCTCCGTCCATGACCTTGCGCATATGGTCTTCCGAGCGGAAGATGTAGGGCAGCGAGGGCACGGTGGTTTCGGGGATGAGCCCGTTGAACGGCGCCATCGAGACGCGGTTGAGGTCGATCACGCCGGCGCGCACCTGCTCGATCGTGTCCTTTTCCTCACCGAGCTGCGCGGAAGGATAGATCTCGACCGCATAGCGGCCGGCCGTCCGCTCCTTGACAAGCTCGCCAAAATATTTGACCGCCTCCACCGTCGGATAGCCGTCCGGGTGCGTGTCGGCCGAGCGCAGAACCGTCTGGGCGCTTGCCGTTCCGGCCATCAGTGCGGCGGCAAGCAGCGTAGCTCCCGCCAGTCTAGAAAAATGCAACATGGTTTCCTCCCTTTGCATTGCGGGCGAGTTGCCCCTTCAGAGCCGATAAGCTTTTTTCGCGAGCATATAGGCGAGTTCCTTTGCCAGCTCATGCGCCTCGTCTTCACGCAGCCGGTGCTCGGCGACGAGGCGGGCGAGATAAGCGCAGTCGACCCGGCGCGCCACATCGTGGCGGGCGGGGATGGACGGAAAGGCGCGGGTGTCGTCGTTGAAGCCGACGGTGTTGTAGAAGCCGGCCGTTTCCGTGGTCATCTCGCGGAAGCGGCGCATGCCTTCCGGGCTGTCGTGGAACCACCAGGCCGGCCCGAGCCTCAGCGCCGGATAGACGCCGGCAAGCGGCGCCAGTTCACGGGCATAGCTGGTCTCGTCGAGCGTGAAGAGAACGATGGTGAGGTCGCGCTCCAGCCCGACGCAGTCGAGCATTGGCTTCAGCGCCGTCACATAGTCCGTCCGCGTCGGGATATCGAAACCCTTGTCCCGGCCGAACTTCTGAAACATGGAAGGTGAATGGTTGCGCCAGGAGCCGGGATGGATTTGCATCACCAGCCCGTCGTCGCGGCTCATCTTGGCCATCTCGGTCAGCATTTGGGCGCGAAACAGTTTGCGCTCGCGCTCGTCATCCGAACCCCGGCGGATGCGGTTGAACAGCTCTTGCGCGGCGGCATCCGACAGATTGGCGGTCTCCGCCGTCGGATGGCCATGATCGGACGCGGTTGCGCCAAAACCCTTGAAGAAGGCGCGCCGCTGGCGATGCGCATCGAGATAGCCGGTCCAACTGCCGGTATCGCAGCCGCTGATCTTGCCAAGCCGGTCGAGATTGGCCGAAAAACCCTCGAAGTCCGGATCGATCACTGCATCCGGCCGATAGGTGGGAACGACGCGGCCTTCCCAGCCGCTGTCGCGGATCGCCTTGTGCCATCCGAGATCGTCGAGCGCGCCGTCCGTCGTCGCGATGACCTCGATGTTGAAGCGCTCGAACAGAGCACGCGGGCGGAAATTCTCCCACTGCAGCAGCGTCGCAATCGTATCGTAGTGACGGTCGGCCGTCGCCGCGTTCAGCGGCTCTTCAATGCCGAACAGATGGGCAAGCACATGGTCGAGCCACAGGCGGGTCGGCGTGCCGCGAAACAGATAATAGTGCTCGGCAAAGCGCCGCCAGATCGCCCTGCCGTCGGCCTCCGCCGGTGAGCCGTCCAGGCTCGAAACGCCGAGATCTTCGAGGCGCACGCCCTGGCTGAACAGCATGCGGAAAATGTAATGGTCCGGCACGACAAGCAATTGCGCCGGGTCGGGAAACGCCTCGTTCAGCGCATACCAGCGCGGATCGGTGTGGCCGTGCGGGCTGACGATGGGCAGATCCTTGATGCCGGCATAGAGATCGCGGGCGAGCGAAAGTGGCCTCCCCTCGCCAGCAAACAGCAGATCCGGATCGGTCAATCCTGCCATTTCGATCCTCCCAAGGACCATCGGTAGGGGCGGCGAGAAATAATGTCAACATACAAAAAGTGGATTGTTGTATGATGACTTTGCGTGAGCTGCCCCATTGTACGAAACGGAGCCGGATGTTACGCCGCCGCCGATCATCCCTGATGACGATCCACGCAATCCGACCGGACACGCCGCACCATGACGAGCAGACTTTCCAACGACACGGTTCAGGCGTTGCCGGCTTCGGTCGCTGTTCCCTCATATGACCGCGCCCGCGTCGCGCCCGGCATCGTCCATCTCGGCGTCGGCGCCTTCCATCGCGCTCACCAGGCCGCCTATGTCGATCAATGTCTGGCGGAGGGCGAGACGGATTGGGGCATTGTCGGCGTCTCGCTGCGCAGCGGCGACACACGCGATGCGCTGGCGCCACAGGACGGCCTCTACACGCTGGCGGTGAGGGACAGCGGCGGCGAAAGCTTGCACGTCATAGGTTCGATCCTCTCGCTGCTGGTGGCGCCGGAGAATCCCAGCGCGGTGCTGGCCGCGCTGACCGATCCGCGCACCCGTATTGTCACGCTGACGATCACGGAAAAGGCTTATCTGCGGGCGGCCGGCGGCGAACTCGACGCGGCTCATCCCGACATCGTCCACGATTTGGCGAACCCGCATATGCCGAAGACGGCGCATGGTTTTCTCGCCGAATCGCTTGCGCGCCGCCGCGCCGCCGGCTGTCAGCCCTTCACCGTGCTCTGCTGCGACAACCTCCCGACCAATGGCGCGACGCTGCACCGGCTGCTGGTCGAATTCGCCGCGCTGCGTGATGCCAGGCTCGCCGCAGGCGATGCCAGGCTCGCCCAGCATATCGCCGACGAGGTGGCGTTTCCGTCGAGCATGGTCGATCGCATCGTGCCGGCGACGACCAATGCCGACCGGAGGCGGATATCGGACCAACTCGGCGTCGAGGACGCCTGGCCTGTGATGACCGAGCCGTTCCGGCAGTGGGTGATCGAGGACGATTTCCCGGCCGGCAGGCCTTTCTGGGAAAAGTTTGGCGTCACCATGGTCGGCGATGTCGGCCCTTTCGAGGACATGAAGCTCAGGCTGCTCAACGGCGCGCATTCGGCGATCGCCTATCTCGGCTTGTTGAGCGGCCATGCGACGGTCGACCGCGCCTTCGCCGATCCGGCGATCCGGCAATTCGTCGACCGATTGTGGGCTGAGGCCATCCCGACGCTGCCAGCGGATGCCGGGCTGGACACCGCGGACTATACCGCCCAGCTCGCCCAGCGCTTTTCGAACACCGCGCTCGCCCACCGCACGGCACAGATCGCCAATGACGGCAGCCAGAAACTGCCGCAGCGCATCGTCGCCTCCGCCATGGAGCGCAGCGAGGCCGGCGCTGTCCCCGAGCACCTGACGCTGGTCGTCGCAGCCTGGATCGCCGCTTGCGAGGCGCGCGGCAGGACCTTGCCGGAAAACCATTTCACCGACCCGCTTGACTTGGCCCTGGCCGCACTCGGCACTCGGCATCTGTCGGCTGGCGAAACGGTGGCGGCTGTGTTCGATCTCGCCGGCTTCGCCAAGGACCACGCCGAGCGCCAGACGCTGATCGAGCTCGTGGCCACCCACCTCGTCCATTTCAGGCAGGGTGGGCCGGCCCTCGTCCTCGCCGCGCTGGGCATCCATTGAAAAAGCGGGGCAAGCCCCCGCTTTTTCAATCGCCAATAATAGCGAAATTCTACGCCGGCAGGATCGCGCCTTCCAGCGTGGTGAGCTGGCTAAGGAACTGCTCCGCCTTGCTGCGGGCCTGGTCGTCCTTGGCGTCGGCGGCGTCTTCCTTGGCTTCCTGGATGCGGCGGGCAAGCTCGGCGCGGTCGATGTCGCCGACGGCGACAGCCGATTCGGCAAGCAGCGTGCAGCCGGCCGGAACGATGTCGGCAAAGCCGCCGAACACCACATAGCGTTCTTCCTTGCCGGCAGCGGTCTTCACCGTGACCACGCCCGGCTTGATCGTGGTCATGACCGGCGCGTGATGCGCCATGACGGTCATTTCGCCTTCGGCGCCCGGAATGACGACGGCCTCGACCTGCTCGGAAACCAGCAGGCGCTCCGGAGAAACCAGTTCAAACTTGAAAGCTTCAGCCATCATTCTACCCGTTCTATCCACTCAGGCGGCACCCAGACCCACTCCCAATCCAGCGGAGACGGGTCTCCCGGAGCATGAGTGAATACCAACTCGACCGTACCCGGCTCGGCATGAAAGTCCTCAACGGTCCATGTCAAACCGACAAGGCTCTTGAGTCTCGTTACATCTTCGGGGTCCATTTCCATCCCCGAAAAGAACTCGTCTTCCAATCGAAGCAGGCGGACACGTTCGCCAGGAGCAAACGGTTGTCCGCCGCTCATAACAATTACGCCGCTTCAGCCGCGAGGCGCTGTGCCTTCTCGACCGCTTCTTCGATGCCGCCGACCATGTAGAAGGCTGCCTCCGGCAGATGGTCGTAGTCGCCGTTGCAGAGGCCCTTGAAGCCCTTGATGGTGTCGGCGAGGTCGACCAGCTTGCCCGGCGCGCCGGTGAACACTTCGGCGACGAAGAAGGGCTGCGACAGGAAGCGCTCGATCTTGCGGGCGCGGGCCACCGTCTGCTTGTCCTCTTCCGAGAGCTCGTCCATGCCCAGGATGGCGATGATGTCCTGCAGCGACTTGTAGCGTTGGAGGATCGACTGCACCTGGCGGGCAACCTGGTAGTGCTCCTCGCCGACAACCATCGGGTCGAGCATGCGCGAGGTCGAGTCGAGCGGGTCGACCGCCGGGTAGATGCCCTTTTCCGAGATCGCGCGGTTGAGCACGGTCGTCGCGTCGAGGTGGGCGAACGAGGTCGCCGGCGCCGGGTCGGTCAGATCGTCGGCCGGCACGTAAATCGCCTGCACCGAGGTGATCGAACCCTTGGTGGTGGTGGTGATGCGCTCCTGCAGCGCGCCCATGTCGGTGGCCAGCGTCGGCTGATAGCCCACGGCCGAAGGAATACGACCGAGCAGCGCCGACACTTCCGAGCCTGCCTGCGTGAAGCGGAAGATGTTGTCAACGAAGAACAGCACGTCCTGGCCCTGGTCGCGGAAATATTCGGCGACCGTCAGACCGGTCAGGCCGACGCGGGCGCGCGCGCCCGGCGGCTCGTTCATCTGGCCGTAGACGAGCGCTGCCTTGGAGCCTTCGCCGCCGCCCTTCTTGTTGACGCCGGACTCGATGAACTCGTGATAGAGATCGTTGCCTTCGCGGGTGCGCTCGCCGACGCCGGCGAACACCGAGAAGCCGCCATGCGCCTTGGCGACGTTGTTGATCAGTTCCTGGATCAGCACCGTCTTGCCGACGCCGGCGCCGCCGAACAGGCCGATCTTGCCGCCGCGAGCGTAGGGCGCCAGCAGATCGAGCACCTTGATGCCGGTGACCAGGATCTGCGCTTCCGTCGACTGTTCGACATAGGTCGGAGCCGGCTGGTGGATGGAGCGCATCTCGATGCCGTTAACCGGGCCTTCCTCGTCGACCGGCTCGCCGATAACGTTGATGATGCGGCCGAGCATGCCCGGGCCGACCGGCACGGTGATCGGCGCGCCGGTGTCATAGACTTCCTGGCCGCGGACCAGGCCTTCGGTCGAGTCCATGGCGATGCAGCGCACGGTATTCTCGCCGAGGTGCTGGGCAACCTCGAGCACGAGACGATTGCCGACATTGATCGTTTCCAGCGCGTTCAGGATCGCCGGCAGATGCTCGCCGAACTGCACGTCGACGACAGCGCCGATGACCTGGCGAACCTTGCCGGCGAGGCCGGTTTTCTTGACGGAAACGCTTGGCGCCTTGGCCGCGGCGGCCTTGGCGGGCGCGGCCGCCTTCTTGGCCGGAGCCGCCTTCGCCGCTGCTGCCGGAGCCTTTGCCGGTGCCGCCTTCGCGGCGGTCTTTGGAGCCGCCTTCTGGGGGGTCGCTGCTTTCGCCATCGTCTTTACCCTTCTCGTCCTTTGTTTCTCACGCAATCCGCCTGAAAGTCGCAGACCTCCTGGCGAGCGCGCCTAGAGCGCCTCGGCGCCCGAAATGATTTCGATCAATTCCTTGGTGATCTGCGCCTGCCGCTGGCGGTTGTAGGTGATCGACAGTTTGTTGATCATGTCGCCGGCGTTGCGCGTCGCATTGTCCATGGCGCTCATCTTGGCGCCCATCTCGCCGGCTGCGTTTTCGAGCAGCGCGCGGAAGACCTGGACCGAGATGTTGCGCGGAATGAGGTCGGAGAGGATTTCGCCCGGCTCCGGCTCATATTCATAGACGGCGTTGCCGCCATTCGTCGTCTCGACGGCGGCAGCCGATGGCACGCCGGCTGGGATGATCTGCTGCGCCGTCGGGATCTGGCTGATCACCGACTTGAACTGCGAATAGAACAGCGTGCAGATGTCGAAGCCGCCCTCGTTGAAGAGGTTGATCACCTTTTTGGCGATCGCGTCGGCATTGACGAAGCCCAGCGTCTTGACCTCGCGCAGATCGACGCGGTCGAGGATCAGTGCCGCGTAGTCGCGGCGCAGTATGTCGAAGCCCTTCTTGCCGACGCAGATGATCTTGACCTGCTTGCCGTCGGCCAGAAGTTTGCGGATATGGTCGCGGGCGAGACGGGCGATCTGCGAATTGAAGCCGCCGCATAGGCCGCGCTCGGCGGTGCAGACGACGAGCAGGTGCACGTCATCCTTGCCGGTGCCTGTCATCAGCGCGGGAGCATCGCCGCCACCGCCGATCGCCTGGGTGATGTTGGCCAGCACCGCGCCCATGCGCTCCGAATAGGGGCGCGCGGCTTCGGCGGCTTCCTGTGCGCGACGCAGCTTCGCCGCGGCGACCATCTGCATCGCCTTGGTGATCTTCTGCGTCGCCTTGACCGAGGCGATACGGTTACGAAGGTCTTTTAACGAAGCCATGCTTCAAACCTGATTCCCGGCTTCGTTCAAGCGAAGGTCTTGGCGAAGGCATCGATTTCCGCCTTCAGCTTGGCGCGCAGATCGTCCGACAGCGCCTTCTCCTTGCGGATGCCGTCCAGCACGTCCTTGCCGGCCGAGCGCATGTGGCTGAGCAGCCCGTGCTCGAACTTGCCGACCTGGTTGACCGCCAGCTTGTCGAGATATCCGTTCACGCCGGCGAAAATCACCGCAACCTGCTCTTCGACCTTCAGCGGCGAGAACTGCGGCTGCTTCAAAAGCTCGGTCAGGCGTGAGCCGCGATTGAGCAGGCGCTGCGTGGCGGCGTCGAGGTCGGATCCGAACTGCGCGAAGGCCGCCATTTCGCGGTACTGCGCGAGTTCGCCCTTGATCGAGCCGGCGACCTGCTTCATCGCCTTGATCTGCGCCGACGAACCGACGCGCGACACTGACAGGCCGACATTGACCGCCGGGCGGATGCCCTGGAAGAACAGATTGGTTTCCAGGAAGATCTGGCCGTCGGTGATCGAAATGACGTTGGTCGGGATGTAGGCCGACACGTCGTTGGCCTGCGTCTCGATGATCGGCAGCGCGGTCAGCGAACCATTGCCATTGTCGTCATTGAGCTTGGCGGCGCGCTCGAGCAGGCGCGAATGCAGGTAGAACACGTCGCCCGGATAGGCTTCGCGGCCCGGCGGGCGGCGCAGCAAGAGCGACATCTGGCGATAGGCGACGGCCTGCTTCGACAGATCGTCATAGCTGATCAGCGCATGCATGCCGTTGTCGCGGAAATATTCGCCCATGGTGCAGCCGGCGAACGGCGCCAGGAACTGCATCGGCGCCGGATCGGACGCGGTGGCGGCGATGATGATGGAGTAGTCGAGCGCACCGCGCTCTTCCAGCACCTTGACGAACTGCGCGACGGTCGAGCGCTTCTGGCCGACGGCGACGTAGACACAGTAGAGCTTTTCCTTCTCCGGGCCGTTGTCGTGCACCGATTTCTGGTTGAGCATCGTGTCGAGGATGATCGCGGTCTTGCCGGTCTGGCGGTCGCCGATGACCAGCTCGCGCTGGCCGCGGCCGACCGGGATCAGCGCGTCGATGGCCTTGAGGCCGGTCGACATAGGCTCATGCACCGACTTGCGCGGAATGATGCCGGGCGCCTTGACGTCGACGCGCTTGCGTTCGGTCGCCTTGATCGGACCCTTGCCGTCGATCGGGTTGCCGAGCGCGTCGACGACGCGGCCGAGCAAGCCAGGACCGACCGGAACGTCGACGATGGCGCCGGTGCGCTTGACGGTGTCGCCTTCCTTGATGTCGCGGTCGGCGCCGAAGATGACAACGCCGACATTGTCGGCTTCGAGGTTGAGCGCCATGCCGCGGATGCCGCCGGGGAATTCGACCATCTCGCCGGCCTGGACGTTGTCGAGGCCGTAGACGCGGGCGATGCCGTCACCGACGGACAGCACCTGGCCGACTTCGGAGACCTCGGCCTCCTTGCCGAAATTCTTGATCTGGTCTTTCAGAATTGCGGAAATTTCCGCGGCGCGGATGTCCATCAGCCGACCTCTTTCAGTGCAAGCTTGAGCGAATTGAGTTTGGTTTTGAGCGACGTATCGATCTGGCGCGAGCCCATCTTGACCACCAGCCCGCCGAGCAGCGACGGATCGACGGTGACGGTTATCGCCACATCCTTGCCGGCAACGCTTTTCAGCGCCGCCTTGAGCTCGTCCTGCTGGGCGGCCGTCAGTTCGTGCGCCGAGGTGACCTCGGCGGCGGCCTCGCCGCGATGTTCGGCGGCGATCCGGCGGAACGCCTTGATCATACCCGGCACCGCGAACAGCCGGCGATTCCCAGCCACGACGCGCAGGAAATTACCGGTCAGGCCGGTGATCCCTGCCTTGTCGGCGATCGCCGCGATGGCCTTGGCCTGGTCCTCGCTGGAAAACACCGGGCTCTTGATCAGCCGGGCAAGGTCGGCGCTGTCGTCGAGCATGGCTTGAAAGCTATTGAGGTCGGCCTCGACCTTGGCGACCGAATTTGCCTGCTGGGCGAGTTCGAACAGCGAACCCGCATAGCGCTCTGCGACACCTGAGATTGGCGATGACGATTGGGCCACGGAACGTCTTTTCTCTTGTCTGACAGGCCGCAGATTGTTGGCGCGAGCAATAAACTCTGGCTAAATCTTTGACCTTACTACATTTTTTTAAGCACGGAGGCGCGGCTTCCGCTATCCCCGGCCGAAAGTCGATTGCCGTCTAGCACAGGCATTTTAAGACCGCAATGCGTCCTTCCGCATGGTTTTCAGGCACTATTGTCGCATCCGGCGGCCGAGTTCACCTGAAGCCCTCGGATTAGCCTTTGGATTCAGGGCAAAAAGCCGAAGGCGAAGGCAAGCGGCAGAGCCGCCAGCACCAACTCCACCCCGATGGAAACCCAGTTGAAAGGCGTGTTGGCGCCGTCCGACATCATCGACAGCAACCGGCCGAACGCGGTGAACAGCCAGGAGAAGCCGAGCGCCATGTAGAGCAGCGGCTGCGCCAGGAGGATGCAGCTCAGGCTGACGCCGAGATAGAAGCCCGACATGCGGCCGCGCCCTTCCGCGATCGCCGCCGCCTTCTCGGGCTTGACCTGCAGCCTGAGAATCCGGAAGGCCAGCCCCGGCGCCAGGAACAGCAGCAGGCCGAGCAGCAAGGTCACGACGGCGCTCGACCATGCCAGCCACTCGCCCTGGCTCATCGGCCACGGAAACGCAAATTCCATCCCTTGTCCCCTCGTAAATGGCTATTGCGAAATTTCGGGCATTCTAGCGGAGGAAAAGCCGCGCGCCAGATGGTGGCCGGCACTTTAGGAAAAGCGCATCAAGAGAGCGCGAATGCCACCGCCGCCTCGGCATGGATCCGCGTCGTATCGAACACCGGAATGTCGAAATCCGGCTGGCCGATCAGCATGGTGATCTCGGTGCAGCCCATGATGACGCCATCGATCTTTTCGTCACGCCGTAGGTGGGCGATTTCGTCGATATAGGCCGTCTTTGATTCGGTGCTGACGATGATTCGGTGCTGACGATGCCCTGGCAGAGCTCGTCGTAGATCACCCGATGAACCATATCCCGCCCGGCCTGATCCGGCACTACGGGTTGCAGCCCATACTTCTCGATGAGCCTGCCCTTGTAGAAGTCCTGTTCCATGGTGAAGCGAGTCGCCAGCAAAGCCGGGCGGTTGACGCCGCCGCGGCCGACCGCGAAAGCCGTGGCGTCGGCGATGTGGATGAGCGGGATCGACACCGCCGCCTGCACCTGATCGGCCAGCTTGTGCATGGTGTTGGTACAGATCACCAGTCCCTCCGCACCACCCGCCTCAAGCTTGCGCGCGGCTTCCACGAGAAGCGCACCAGCACCTTCCCAGTCACCTCCATGCTGCCGCTCCGCGATCTCGGCAAAGTCGAAAGACCATAGGAGCAATTTCGCCGAATGCAGCCCACCAAGCCGCTCGCGCACGATCTCGTTGAGCAGGCGATAGTAGATGGCGGTCGATTCCCAGCTCATGCCGCCGAGCAGGCCAAGGGTTTTCATAAGGACTGTAAGAAGGCCAAAGGCGACGAATAGTCCGCCTCACAAAAAGCTCTGTGGGTCGATATCGACCTGCACCCGGACCGAGCCGCGTTGTTTCGGCCCGTCCGCCAGCATGGCGCGGATGAAGCCTTGCATGTCGGCGCGCCGCTCGCCTTGGATCAGCAGCCGAAAGCGATGACGCCCGCCGAGCAATGACAGCGGCGCCTCGGCCGGTCCCAGCACGAACAGATCGGCGGCCTCAGGTGCTGCACGGCGCAGGCCCCTGGCATGGCCCTCGGCTTCCGCCCGCGTCACCGCGCTGACGATGACGCCGGCGAGCCGGCCGAACGGTGGCAATGCCGCCCGCTCGCGCTCGGCGATCTCGCGCTCATAAAAAGCCTCGGCGTCACCGGAGACGATCGCCCGCATCACCGGATGATCGGGCTGGAAAGTCTGCAGCAGGCCAAGGCTCTTCTTGCCGGTGCGGCCGGCGCGGCCGGTCACCTGGCTCAGCAGTTGGAAAGTGCGCTCGGCGGCGCGCGGATCGCCATTGGCAAGGCCGAGATCGGCGTCGACCACCCCGACCAGCGTCATGTCGGGGAAATTATGCCCCTTGGCGACGAGCTGCGTGCCGATGACGATGTCGGCCTCGCCATTGGCGATGGCTTCGAGTTCGAGCCTGAGCCGCCGCACCCCGCCCATCAGGTCGGATGAGAGCACGATGATGCGGGCGTCGGGAAAATGCGTCACCACCTCCTCGGCGATGCGCTCGACGCCCGGCCCGCACGCCACCAGATGATCGAGCGTGCCGCATTCGGGACAGGCTTCCAGGCGCTTCTCATTGTGCCCGCAATGGTGGCAGACGAGCTGGCCGCGAAAGCGGTGCTCGACCAGCCAGGCCGAGCAGACCGGACAGCCGAAGCGATGGCCACAGACCCGGCACAGCGTCAGCGGCGCATAGCCGCGCCGGTTGAGGAACAGCAGCGACTGCTCCTTCCTCTCCAGCGTCTGGCGCATATGGCCAAGCAGCAGCGGCGACAGGAAGCCGCCACGCGCCGGCGGCGCGCGCCGCATGTCGATCGTCTTCAGGTCGGGAAGGGCCGCCTCGGCGAAGCGCGCCGCAAGCACCGCTCTGCTGTAGCGGCCTTGGCTCGCATTAACCCGGCTCTCCACCGACGGCGTCGCCGAGGCAAGCACGACGGGGAAGCCGCCAATATGGCCGCGCACCACCGCCATATCGCGGGCATTGTAGAAGACGCGATCCTCCTGCTTGTAGGCAGGGTCGTGCTCCTCGTCGACGACGATCAGGCCGAGCTCCTTGAACGGCAGGAACAGCGCCGAACGCGCCCCGGCGACGACACGCACGCCGCCCTCAGCCACTTGCCGCCAGACACGTTCGCGCATCCTTGGCGGCAGGTCCGAATGCCATTCCGCCGGCTTGGCGCCGAACCGCTCCTGGAAGCGTTCGAGAAAGGCATGTGTCAGCGCGATCTCCGGCAAAAGGATCAGCACCTGCTTGCCCCGGTCGAGCGCGGCGGCCACCGCCTCGAAATAGACCTCCGTCTTGCCGGACCCGGTCACGCCGTCGAGCAAAGTGACACCGAATGCGCCGGCCGCGACATTGGCGCGCAGCAGGGCGGCCGCATCGCTCTGGTCAGGCATCAGCGAAGGCCGGGCATAGTCCGGGTCGGGTGCTGCGACCACCGGCCGCGGGGGGATCATGACGGTCTCGAACACGCCTTGCGCCCTCAGCCCGTCGATCACGGTCGACGACACACCGGCCGCGTGCGCCAGGCCGGATCGCGTCCAGGCAAGCCCGCCTTCGGCTGTCTCCAGCACACGCATGCGCGCATCCGTCATGCGGTCGGGCATGGCCAAGGTGCGTTGCAGTCCCTCGATCCACGGTTCCGGATCGAAGGCTTCCGGCGCCCTGAGCAGCATGCGCGCCACCATGCCGGGCGCCGACAGCGTGTATTGCGCCAGCCAGTCGACGAAGCGGCGCATCGTGTGGTCGATCGGCGGACAGTCGAAGACCTGCTCGATCGGGCGCAATTTCTTCGCATCGACCTTTTCCACGGCGCCGTCCCAGACGATGCCGGCGACCTGGCGCGGGCCGAGTGGCACGCGCACGATCGAACCCGGCACCACGCGCATGCCAATGGGCACGGCATAGGTGTAGGGCCGCTCGGCCGGCATCGGCACCAGCACCGGTGCGGCCGCGACAAGGGGCGAATCTTCCATCATGAGACGTGACCTTGCCCCGACTTTGGTCTAGAGCAAAGGCCGACCCCAAATGTGCATGGCATGCACATGAAAATCTTCAGGAGACCGCCATGAAATTTTTTGTCGACACCGCCGATGTCAAGGAAATCCGTGAGCTGAACGATCTGGGGCTGCTCGACGGCGTCACCACCAACCCATCGCTGATCCTCAAATCCGGCGGCAAGATCGCCGACGTCACGAAGCAGATCTGCGATATCGTCAAGGGCCCGGTCTCGGCCGAAGTCGTCGCCACCGAATACAACGACATGATGGCGGAGGCCAGGATCCTGGCCAAGATCGCCGACAATGTCTGCATCAAGGTGCCGCTGACGCTGGACGGGCTGAAGGCCTGCAAGACGATCCGCACCGAGATGAACCGCATGGTCAACGTCACGCTCTGCTTCTCCGCTAACCAGGCGCTGCTCGCCGCCAAGGCCGGCGCCTCCTTCATCTCGCCCTTCGTCGGTCGCATTGACGACACCGGTTCGGACGGCATGGAGCTGATCCAGGAGATCCGGCAGATCTACGACAATTACGATTACCCGACCGAGATCCTGACGGCTTCGGTGCGCTCCGTGAACCACGTCAAGCAGGCAGCGCTCATCGGCGCCGACGTCATCACCGCGCCGCCGGCGACGCTGAAGGCGCTGGTCAAGCACCCGCTGACCGACAAGGGGCTGGAGCTCTTCCTGGCCGATTGGGCAAAGACCGGCCAGAAGATCGGCTGAGGCAAAGCATCCCATTTTCGAAAAAAGGCCGAGCAATCGGCCTTTTTTCATGTGTCGGCAATAGCCGGAAGCTTTGGGTCTCAGTCTAACCCGCCACTGCCTTTCCATGCTTGACCAGATCCTGGGCGATCGACAGCCGCAGCAGATCGGCCAGTTCGCGCGCCGCGCGATTCTCGGCGTCGATCTGCGCCCTGTAGGAGGCGAACTCCTGGCGCGGCCTGTCGAAGGACGACGCGATCGAGCGCTTGCCGGTGGCGATCGCCGTTCCGGTCTTGGCGTCGGTCAGCACATAGTTCGCGGTCAGTGTCACCGTGCCTGCCGTCGGCTCGTCCTCGTCGGTCTGGATCTGCACGATAGCAGCGGATTCGACGAGTTCGGTGACGCTGAGATCGACCGAATAGACCGGCGAAGCCGGCTCTCCCGCGCCCTGGCCGAGCGCGAAGATCAGATTGTTGCGGACCTGCTGGGCGTAGCGGGTCTTGACCGGCTTGATCGAAATCGATGCCAGTTCAGTGGCGGCGCCGACTTGCGAGCCGGCGATGAGCGGCGCGCTCGAATAGAGCGGGCGCACCGTGCAGGCCGAAAGCAGCGCAGCCGAGACGACCAGGCCGCAAAGTGCCGCACGGCGCAGCAAACGCGTCACATCTGTCTTTTCCGGATCAGGCAACGACATTGACGATCCTCTGCGGCACGATGATCACCTTGCGGGGTGCCTTACCTTCGAGCGCTTTCTGCACGAAGTCGAGAGCCAGAACCGCTTTTTCGACCGCACCTTGGTCCGCGTCGCGGGCAATTGTCAAATCGCCGCGTTTCTTGCCGTTGACCTGGACCGGCAGCACGATCTCGCTGTCGACGACAAGCGCCGGATCATAGCCCGGCCAGGGCCGTTCGGCGACGAGGTCGGTGCCGCCAAGTGTCTGCCAGCATTCCTCGGCCAGATGCGGCATGACCGGCGCGATCAGGTGCACGATGATGTCGACGGCCTGGCGGCAGGCGCCTTTCAGCGCCGGATCGGCCTTGCCTTCCGCCACCTCGTTGAGCGGCACGGTCAACGCATTGGCAAGCTCGTAGATGCGGGCGATGGCGCGGTTGAAGGCGAGCTTTTCAATGTCCTCGCCGACAGATTTCAACGCCTTGTGCGCGGCCTTGGAAACGCCTCCGGCTTCTCCCTCTTTCGCGGCCGCCGGCTTGACCCCGGCGAGCGATTCGGCAGCGGTCGACACCAGGCGCCAGATGCGCTGGACGAAACGATGCGCGCCGGCCGCGCCGTCGTCGGTCCATTCGACATCGCGCTCGGGCGGCGAATCCGACAGCATGAACCAGCGCGCGGTGTCGGCGCCGTAGCCGTCGGTGATCTCTTCCGGGCTCACCGTGTTCTTCTTCGACTTCGACATCTTTTCCAGCGGGCCGATAACGGCCTCTTCGCCGGTTGATATCTCGATGGCGCGGCGTTTGCCGTCGACGTCCTCGATCCTGACTTCGCTCGGCGACAGCCAGCGCCCATTGGTCGAGGCACCGCCGACGCGGTAGGTCTCGTGCACCACCATGCCTTGCGTGAACAGGCCCTTGAACGGTTCGGCCAGATCGAGATGACCGGTCTCGCGCATGGCGCGGGTGAAGAAGCGCGAATAAAGCAGATGCAGGATCGCATGCTCGATGCCGCCAATATACTGGTCGACCGCCAGCCATTCATTGGCCGCCTTCGGCTCGGTCGGCTCGTTCGCCCAGGGCGCCGTAAAGCGCACGAAATACCAGGACGAATCGACAAACGTGTCCATCGTGTCGGTCTCGCGCCGCGCCGGCTTGCCGCATTGCGGACAGTTGACGTGCCGCCAGGTCGGATGGCGGTCGAGCGGATTGCCCGGCCGGTCGAACTCGATGTCGTCAGGCAGCTTGACCGGCAAATCGGCCTTCGGCACCGGCACCACGCCGCAATCCTCGCAATGGATCATCGGGATCGGGCAGCCCCAATAGCGCTGGCGCGAAATGCCCCAGTCGCGCAGGCGGAAATTCACCTTGCGCTCGGCCATCGGCCGGTTGCCGATGGTTTTCTGCTCCAGCAGTCTCGCCACCTCGTCGAAAGCCTGATCCGGCTTCATGCCATCGAGGAAGCGCGAATTGATCATCACGCCGTCGCCGTCATAGGCTTCTTCGGTGATCTGGAACGTCTTCGCATCGGCATCTTCCGGCATCACCACCGGCACCACCGGCAGGCCGTATTTGTTGGCGAAGTCGAGGTCGCGCTGGTCGCCGGACGGGCAGCCGAAGATGGCGCCGGTGCCGTAATCCATCAGCACGAAATTGGCGACATAGACGGGCAGCGTCCAGCTCGCATCGAACGGATGGACGACACGGATGCCGGTATCGAAGCCCTTCTTCTCGGCGGTCTCCAGTGCTGCCACCGAGGTGCCGATATGACGGACCTCCTCGATGAACTTGGCCAGCGCCGGATTATCCTCGGCGGCCTTCTTCGCCAGCGGATGGTCGGCGGCGACCGCCATGAACGAGGCGCCGAAGATGGTGTCGGGCCGCGTCGTATAGACTTCCAGCTCATGTTCTCCGGCAATCATCTTGCCAAGATTTGGGGCAGCCAGCGGCCAGCGGATCAGCAGGCCTTCCGAACGGCCGATCCAGTTCTGCTGCATCAGCTTCACTTTTTCCGGCCATTCGCCCAGACGTTCCAGCGAATCCAGCAGATCCTGCGCATAGTCGGTGATCTTGAAGAACCACTGCGTCAGCTCGCGCTGTTCGACCAGCGCGCCCGAGCGCCAGCCGCGCCCGTCGATGACCTGCTCGTTGGCGAGCACCGTCATGTCCTCCGGGTCCCAGTTGACCTTGGAGGATTTGCGCGTCACCAGCCCCTTCTCGACGAAGTTGAGGAACAGCATCTGCTGACGATGGTAGTAGTCGACGTCGCAGGTGGCGAATTCGCGCGCCCAGTCCAGCGACAGGCCCATCATCTTGAGCTGCTCGCGCATGGCGGCGATATTCTGATAGGTCCATTCCTTGGGATGGACCTTGTTCTGCATGGCCGCATTCTCGGCCGGCATGCCGAAGGCGTCCCAGCCCATCGGGTGCAGCACGTTGAAGCCCTTGGCCCGCTTGTAGCGCGCCACCACGTCGCCCATCGTGTAATTGCGGGTGTGGCCGATATGGATCTTCCCCGACGGATAGGGGAACATCTCCAGCACATAATATTTCGGGCGCGGGTCGTCATTGTCAGCTTCGAACAGCTTCTTGGCGTCCCAGGCCTTCTGCCATTTGGGCTCTGACGCGCGCGGATTGTATCGTTCGGTTGCCATCGGATGTTTTTCACTTAAAAGCAGGCACGAAGCCGCCGGACAATGGCCGGCGGCCAGGAAAATGTCGTCGCGGTGTTCACCATGGATTGCCGGACCCGTCAACTGCGGCGATCCGGCGAGCATGAAAAGACAGGCAGGATATAGGCATGGCGAGCCCCGTCGAACAGTTTTTCGCGGTCAAGGCGAAGATCGCCGCCGCCGAGCGCGAGGCCGGTCGTGACGCCGGCGTCGTCACGCTGGTCGCGGTATCGAAAACCTTCGACGCCGCCGACATCCGCCCGGTCATCGAGGCCGGCCAGCGCATCTTCGGCGAAAACCGCGTGCAGGAGGCGCAGGCCAAATGGCCGGCGCTGAAGGCGGCCTTCCCCGATATCGAGCTGCATCTGATCGGCCCGCTGCAATCGAACAAAGCCAGGGAAGCGGTCGCGTTGTTCGACGTCATCGAGACGGTCGATCGCGAGAAGATCGCCGCCGAGCTTACCAAGGAAATCTCCCGGCAGGGCCGCGAGCCGAAGCTTTACGTCCAGGTCAACACCGGTTCCGAACCGCAAAAGGCCGGCATCGAACCGCGCGAGGCCGTCGCCTTCGTCACCCGTTGCCGTAAGGTCCATGGCCTCGCCATCGAAGGCCTGATGTGCATCCCGCCGGCCGACGAGAATCCGGGCCCGCATTTCGCGCTGCTGGAAAAGCTCGCCCGCGAGGCCGGCGTCGAAAAGCTGTCGATGGGCATGTCGGGCGATTACGAAACAGCGATCGCTTTTGGCGCGACCAGCGTCAGGGTCGGCTCGGCGATCTTCGGAGCCAGATAGCCGCGTCATAGCACCGCATTGCGATGCCTAGGTCGAGCCCTAGCTCCAGTGGAGAACCTGAGCGACCGTCATGGCCGTTCCTTTGCGATGTCGAAGGAGGGCATCATGGGCAATGTTCCCCATAACCGCTATGTCTCCGATGGGCTGCATCCGCACGTCTATCTTGCAATGATCGGGCTTGCCGGATGGTATGCGCTGTCCGCCTGGGCTGGATTTGGCGACGGCGGCTACACCGATTACCTTCTCGTCGTCATGACCGGATTCCTGATCGTCTCGGCAGCGCTTCCGGCCGTTGCCGGATATGTCTGGCATCGCCATCGCCGTTGGACACCCGAGACCGCCGGCAGATTCGAGGACTGGATGGCCGGCGAATTCGATCTCGGGCAAGGCAACCGCGTAGCCGCCAAAAACGCGCTGATCGAAATTCTTCTGCCGCTTGCCGCTGTCGCCTTCGGCATGACCGCTTTCGCGATCGTGGCGCTGTTTGCCGGTTGAGGCAACGTCCCATCTGCCACGCTTCGGAATCCCTTGGGCCAGAGGTTGGAAACGAAACGTATCGTTCCTATTTCCAATGCATGTCGCCCAAAAGCGTGCCGCGGTTTTGGGCACCGACATGCAAAGAAACAAATTTCCTAATGCGCCCCGCGTGAATCCCACACACGCGACGCACTTCAAGCGCCATCACCAAATCCTCTGGAGCCGCATCATGCGCTACAATCAGCTTGGAAATACGGGGATGTTCGTCTCCGAACTGTGCCTCGGCACCATGACCTTCGGCGCCGCCGGCGAAAATGCCCAATGGGGCCTGATCGCCAGCCTCGATCAAAAGGGCGTCAACGAGATCGTCTCTCGCTCAATCGCCGCCGGCGTCAACTTCTTCGATACGGCGGATGTCTATTCCTTTGGCGCATCGGAACAGCTTCTCGGCCAGTCGCTCAGGGACCTCGGCGTCGTCAGGTCGGACGTGATCGTCGCCACCAAGGTGCACGGCACCATGGGCGACGGGCCGAACCAGCGCGGCTCCTCGCGCGGCCATATCATGGATTCGGTCGATGCCAGCCTCGAGCGGCTGCAGCTCGACCATATCGATCTCTACCAGCTGCACGGCACCGACGCGGTGACGCCGATCGACGAGACGCTTCGGGCGCTCGACGATCTCGTTGCCAGCGGCAAGGTCCGCTATGTCGGCGTTTCCAACTGGCAGGCCTGGCGCATCGCCAAGGCCCTGGGCATCGCTGAGCGCAAGGGCTTTGCCCGCTTCGAGACGGTGCAATCCTATTACTCGATCGCCGGCCGCGACCTCGAGCGCGAGATCGTGCCGCTCATCAACGAGGAAAAGCTCGGGCTGATGGTCTGGTCGCCAATGGCAGGCGGCCTGCTCTCCGGCAAATACGGGCCCGGCGCGCCTGGCAATGGCGAGGGCCGCCGCGCTTCCTTCAACTTCCCGCCGGTCAACGAGGACCGTGCCTGGGCGGCGGTTGCCGTCATGCGCGAGGTCGCCAAAAAGCACGGCGTCAGCGTCGCCACCGTGGCACTCGGCTATGTCCTGGCCAAACCCTTCGTGATGAGCGT
The DNA here is from genome assembly GCF_000350085.1 of Mesorhizobium metallidurans STM 2683. Classification (GTDB taxonomy): domain Bacteria; phylum Pseudomonadota; class Alphaproteobacteria; order Rhizobiales; family Rhizobiaceae; genus Mesorhizobium; species Mesorhizobium metallidurans. The sequence goes on along the minus strand of NZ_CAUM01000041.1, from coordinate 2,938 downwards.
CATCATCGGTGCCAGCCGCATGGAGCAGCTCGAACAGAACCTTGCCGCCACCGAACTGAAGCTCGACGCCGACGATCTTGCCAGGCTCGATGAAGTCAGCGCGCTGCCGGCCGAATATCCCGGCTGGATGCTGGAGCGGCAGGGGGTGGGTCGGCGGCCCGCGCCTTTCGTGCCGAAGGCCTAGCAGGCGGCATCCGGTCCCCTTTTGGAAAGCCGCGCGTCCTCCGGGCGCGCGGCTTTTCTTCCATCAGAGCCGCACGCTCTCGACTAGAAAATCGAGAAAAGCCCGCACCCTGGCCGGCAGATGCTTGCCCTGGCCGACATAGACGGCGTGCGTCGGCTCCTCGTCGCCCGGGTTGAATTTTTCCAACAGCGGCACGAGACGGCCAGCGGCAATGTCGGGCGCGACATGCCAGCGGGCCAGCCGGGCAATGCCCGCCCCGGCGAGTGCCGTCAGCCGCATCGCCTCGCCGTCGCTGACGACCGCATTTCCAGCGATCGGAACGATGAAGGCCGCACCGGCCGGATCGACGAAGGACCAGCCGTCGATATGCCGCGCGAAGCCGAAGGCAAGTCGGTTGTGACGATCGAGGTCGGCCGGCACGCGCGGCGTGCCGCGCAGTTCGAGATAGGACGGGGCCGCAACCACCACCATCCGGCTCTGGCCGAGCTTGCGCGCCACCAGCCGTGACTCGCCAAGCGGCCCGGCGCGGATAGCGACATCGGCGCGCTCCTCCATCAGGTCGATGACGCTGTCGGTCAGGACCGTGTCGACCGAAATCTCCGGATAGCGTTCGAGGAAGCGCGGCAGCAGCGGGATCAGCCGGTGCTGGCCGAACGGCACATAACTGTTGATCCTGAGCAGGCCGCGGGGTGCTGCCCCTGCCGCCGCCTCGCGCTCTGCCGCCGCCATGTCGGCCAGGATGCGCACGCCGCTGTCGTGGAAAGCGACGCCCTCCGGGGTGAGCTGCAACCGGCGTGTCGAGCGGCTGACGAGCCGTGCGCCGAGCCGCGCCTCCAGCCGCGCGATCAGTTTGCTCACCGCCGATGGCGTCATCCGCAGCGCCCGTGCCGCCGCCGAAAAGCTGCCGGCCTCGACAACACGAACGAACACTTCGATCTCGCCGGAACGGTTGACATCTGGTCTGGCCATTCGTGATTCTATTTCACAGAAACTATGCCAGAAGCAAGTCTGGTTCACAGTTCGCCGCAACACGATCTTCGGTCGGGACGCGGGGAAACAGCGTCCTTTGCCGCGAACAGGATGACCGCCATGCCTCTTGCTCTCTACGCCCTCGCTGCCGGCGCCTTCGGCATCGGCGTCACCGAATTCGTCATCATGGGCCTGCTGCTCGACGTCAGCAAAGATCTCGGTGTGTCGATCTCGGCCGCCGGTCAGTTGATTTCGGGCTATGCGCTGGGCGTTGTCGTCGGCGCGCCGCTTTTGACCATCGCCACCGGAAGCTGGCCGCGCAAGACCGTGCTTTTGGCGCTGATGGCGATCTTCACGCTGGGCAATCTGGCCTGTGCGCTCGCCCCCGACTACTGGACGCTGATGGGCGCCCGCGTGATCACCGCCTTTGCCCATGGCACCTTCTTCGGCGTCGGCTCGGTCGTCGCGACCGGGCTGGTCGCGCCCAACAAGAAGGCGTCGGCGATTGCGCTGATGTTCACCGGCCTGACCATCGCCAACATCCTCGGTGTTCCCTTCGGCACCTGGCTCGGCCAGGCCTTCGGCTGGCGCGCGACCTTCCTTGCGGTGACGCTGGTCGGGGTCGCTGCCTTCGCCATTATTCTGCTTCTGGTGCCGCGCGCCGAGACCGCGCCCGAAAAGAGTGATCTGCGCGCCGATCTTGCCGTGCTTGGCCGCGCGCCCGTCCTGCTTGGCTTCGCCACCACCGTGCTCGGCTATGCCGGCGTCTTCGCCGTCTTCACCTATATCGCACCTCTGCTGACTGAGATCAGCGGCTTTTCGGAAGCCGCCGTGTCGCCGATCCTGCTCGTCTTCGGTGGCGGCCTGATCGCCGGCAATCTGCTGGGCGGCAAGGTCGCCGACCGCTGGCTGGTGCCGTCCGTTCTCGGCAGCCTCGTCGTGTTGGCGCTGGTGCTCGGCACGATGACCTTTGCCCTGCACAGCCAGACGATGGCCGTCATCTATGTCGGCCTGCTCGGCGCCGCCGCCTTCGCCACCGTGGCCCCACTGCAGATGTGGGTCCTGGAAAAGGCCGAAGGCGCCGGCCAGAGCCTGGCCTCGTCCTTCAACATCGCCGCCTTCAATCTCGGCAACGCCGCCGGCGCCTGGCTTGGCGGCGTGGTTATCGCCCATGGTCCCGGCCTCGACGCCGTCACCTGGGTCGCCGCCTTGCTGCCGCTTGCGGCGCTCGGCGTGGCTGCGCTGGCGCTGCGTCTTGATCGCCCGACGCTCGGCGAACCGGCAACCGCCTGCTCGTAAGCGAGTTCGATGAAATCCAGACCCCTCTTTGTCATCCTAGGAGAAAAAAGATGGAATATCGACGTCTTGGCGCCTCGGGCCTGAAGGTCCCGGCGCTCTCGTTCGGCGCGGGAACCTTTGGTGGTTCCGGCCCGCTCTTCGGCGCCTGGGGCAACAGCGACGCCAATGAAGCACGGCGGCTGATCGACATCTGCCTCGAGGCCGGCGTCAACCTGTTCGATACCGCCGACGTCTATTCGAACGGCGCTTCGGAGGAGGTGCTCGGCGCAGCGATCAAAGGCCGCCGCGACACCGTGCTGATCTCGACCAAGACCTCGCTGCCGATGGGCGACGGACCGGCTGACTACGGCTCGTCGCGTTCGCGGCTGATCAGATCCGTGGACGATGCGCTAAAACGTCTCGGCACCGACTATATCGACCTTCTGCAACTGCACGCCTTCGATGCCGGCACGCCGGTCGAGGAGGTGCTGTCGACACTGGACGACC
>NZ_CAUM01000042.1 GCF_000350085.1 Mesorhizobium metallidurans STM 2683 | reverse complement strand
GGTAACGGCAATGTCGACAGGATTACCGACTTCAACGCGTCCCAGGACAAGATCCAGCTCGAGAATGCCATTTTTGCCGGGCTGGGCGCGGGCGCGCTCACTTCCGCCGCCTTCTTTGCCGGTGCGGCCGCGCACGACAGCACCGACCATATCATCTACAACAGTTCAACCGGGGCGCTCTCTTTCGACAGCGACGGCATCGGCGGCGCGGCTCAGATACAGTTCGCCACTCTTTCCCCGGGTCTCTCGCTTACGGCAAACTCATTCTTTGTGACTTGAGCAGGGACAACGTCCCGCGAGGGCTGCTGCGGTCAAGCAAGACCGGTAAACAAACAGTCCTCGTTGCCTGCCTCAGCCTCCTGTGAGGGTAATTCCAGGAACGTCTGTAGCGGTTTCCGTCCGGAATTGCGTAAAATAACACTTGGAGCGGGTCAGCGGCTCTATAAAAAGCTGAACCGCTCTTTGGCGCTTTTCGCTATCCTGGTGCCGCGGCTGTCATCGCACTCTGCCTTAGGTTGCTGCTAGGCCATTTTGGCGCAGGAATAGCCGTGTAGCCGGCCGGCGATGAAACCGGGCTGGAGGCAACGGGCAGGGCACCCACGCTTTGCGCAACATCGACTTCAGCTCGTGGCAGAGCGTGCTCGTGACGCTTATCGGCCTGGCGCTTTTCACGCTTATCGGCATCGGCATTCGACTGTTGATGATGTTCACAATCCAGCAGCGCCGCGAACGCACGAACCGTCAGATCAACGAGCGCCTTCGCACCTTGATCGCGGCCTAAAAGACATTGGGCGAACCCTTCACCGGAGACCTGGCTGTCGATCCGGCCCATCTGCGCGACTTTCAGCGAAGCGAGCCGCCTGTCGTCGAGAGCGATACCGTGCCGGCCGTCGACCCGAGCGCCGAACGCGTCGCGGGATCGGATCGCGCCCGACGCATTCGCGATGCGGTGGAGGCCTGTCTGTCGGACATCCTCCTGCTTGGCACCGAAGAGCAGGTTCGCCGGCCGAACGAGCAATACGAGAGATGGTGTCCGGACATCCTGTGCACGTGCACGATCTCGTTGTTTCGCTGCGAAACTTCATCCGCGAAGCTTTGTATCTCGCTCCTATACCGTCCGACCTTGCGATCCCCAGCAAGGCCCGGCCAGGCCGTCAGGCACCAGTGCGCGCGGCAGAAACGAGCGCGGCGGCGAGACTGCTGGCGGCGGCGGAAAAGGTGGCGGTGACATGGGCGGGGGTGGGATGGGCGGTGGCGGCATCGCTACTGCTGACCCCGCTGACGACCAAGCTGCCGCTGAACGTCTCGCAACACCATCGATCGCCGCACGCGTTCCACCACCGTAATCGGCTGCGCGATTTCTCGAGATTACGGTCGCCATTCGTAGCGCTTCAAGTGATCGATGAGGGCGCGCAGCTTTGGCGCGATATTCCTGCGGCTTGGATAGTACAGATAGAAACCCGAAAAGCGCGGGCAATAGTCCTCAAGGACTGGAACCAGTTCTCCCCGTTCGATGAAGGGACGGAAACTCTCTTCCATGCCGAAGGTTATACCGGCTCCGGCGACAGTCATCTTGATCATCAGCGCCATGTCGTTCGTCGTGATCTCGGGAGCGACCGCGACCCGAAATTCCTTGCCATGCTCGGCGAACTCCCATCGGTAAGGCGCTGCTTTCGGCCCCGGGCGCCAACCGATGCAGCGATGCGCGGCCAGTTGGGTGGGATGCCAGGGCAGGCCGAAGCGGTCGCGATAGGCAGGCGAACAGACGGCGAGTTGCCGCTCGTCGCCCGCAACCGGCACAGCGATCATGTCCTGCTCGATGACCTCTCCCAACCGGACCCCGGCATCGTAGCCTTCGACCACGATGTCGAACTCATCGTCGGTCACCGTGACATCGAGTTGGATCTCGGGATTGGCTTCGGAAAACGTCGCAAGGAACGATCCCGACAGGAACCGTTCGGCAATTGACGATACGGCCAGCCGCAATTGCCCACGCGGACGGTCGCGCAGCGACTGGGCTGCATCGAGCGCCGCACGCATGTCGGCAATGGCCGGTCCCACTTCGGCATGGAGCCTTTCCCCGGCCTCGGTCAGGCTGACACTGCGCGTTGTGCGCCGTAGCAATGCAATGCCGAGGCTCTCTTCCAGCCGCCTGATCGTCTGGCTGACGGCCGACCGGCTCACGCCCAACCGGTCGGCCGCCGCACGGAAATTCCGCTGCTCGGCGACAAGCGCAAAGACCACCAGTGCATTAACGTCCGGCAACATTGGTTAGCTCAGCTTTCCATGATGTGAAGGAATAGGCATCTTATCGCAACAATGCCTTGGGCATATCTTCACGGCAACCCACCACGAAATCCGAAAAAGAAAGGAAGTTGCCATGCCCCTCGACAAGGTTGTTCTCATCACCGGCGCCTCCAGCGGCATCGGCGCTGGCATCGCTCGCGAACTTGGCGTGGCTGGCGCCAGGCTGATGCTCGGCGCGCGCCGCACTGACCGGTTGGAGACGCTGGCGCAGGAAATCCGCGCGGGCGGCGGCGAGGCGATGACCCGCAGGCTCGACGTGACCGATCATGCCGACGTCATGGCTTTCGCCGAAGCGGCGCGGCAGGACTGGGGGCAGGTCGATGTGATCGTCAACAATGCCGGCATCATGCCGCTGTCGCTGATGGCATCGATGAAGGTGGATGAGTGGGACCGTATGGTCGACGTCAACATCAAGGGCGTACTGCATGGGATTGCCGCAGTGCTGCCTGAGATGATGGCGCGCGGCTCGGGCCACATCATCAACATCGCCTCGGTTGGCGCGCTCACCGTGTCGCCGACAGCGGCGGTTTATTGCGCGACCAAATATGCCGTGCGTGCCATCTCCGACGGGCTGCGCCAGGAACGAAACGATATCAGGGTTACCTGTATCCATCCGGGCGTGGTCGAAAGTGAGCTTGCCGGCACGATCACCGATCCGGCGGCCGCCGACGCGATGAGCATCTATCGCGCCATCGCGCTGCAGCCGGACGCGATCGGCCGGGCGGTGCGCTTTGCCATCGAGCAACCGGAAGATGTCGACGTCAACGAGATCGTCGTGCGCCCAACGCGGGCGGCGCACTGATGCGTGGACCAGTCATCGCCGCGTCGCTCTTCATGGCATTCGTTGGCTCAGCAATTGCCGAGGACCAGATGAACAATCAGACCCATTCCTATGTCGGCATGTGGGTCACTGCCGACCGCTACATCCGCCACGAACTCTTGCAGGACGGCCGCTACGTCGAGGCCCGGGGGAAACGCGAGCGTGCCTATCTGGGGCGCTATCGCGTGACGGGGAACCACATCGACTACCGGGACGACACCGGTTTCACTGCGGATGGAGAGTTCATCGACGGGGTGCTGCACCACGCCGGCATGATCCTCTACCGGGACAAATGAGCCCGCGATCCAGCCGTGATGCTTGGCTTGGAATTGCGCAAAAAACAAAGAGCTACGCCCCTCACCTACTGGTGCGCGGCGATTGCGCTCAGAAAAATCTCTCCGAATTCCCTAAGCTTCGCGGCGCCGACGCCATTCACTTCGGCGAAGGCGTCGAGGTCGCGCGGGCGGCGCTCAGCCATGTCGATCAGCGTGCGATCGGAGAAGATCACGTAGGCCGGCACCTGGCGTTCCTTGGCAAGGCGCAGCCGCAGCGCCTTGAGCGTGGCGAGCAGCGAAGCATCGAGGCCTTCGCTGCCCGTGGCGGTACCTCCGGCGGAACGCAGCTTGCCGCGCGCGGCGCGATGCCGCGTCTCGATACGATACTGGAACGGGATCTCGCCACCGCCGAGCGCATGACCCTTTTCGGCGATGGCGAGACCGCCATGGCCGGACGGATCCGGCTCCAGGAAACCGCCCGCGACAAGCTGGCGGATCAGCGACAGCCAGAAATCCTTCTTGTGCGCCACGCCGCTGCCGAAGCTGGCGAGCCTCTCATGGCCTCTGGCCAGCACCTTCTCGGTTTCATGGCCGAGCAGAATGTCGATGACATGGGCCGCACCGAAGCGTTCGCCGCTCTGCGCGACCGCCGCCAGGATGATGCGCGCCTCGGCAGTGCCATCCGCGCGCGGCACCTGATCGAGGCAGTTGTCGCAATTGCCGCACGGCGACGCTTCCTCGCCGAAATAGCCAAGCAGCACCTGGCGGCGGCACTGCGCCGTCTCGCAATAGCCGATCAGCGTATCAAGCCGGCGATGCGCGCGCCTTTTGTGTTCCGCCGCTGCGTCCTCGTCGTCGATGAACAAGCGCCGCATGCGGATATCGCCGAGGCCGAACAGCATATGCGCCTCGGCCTCCCGCCCGTCACGGCCGGCGCGGCCGATTTCCTGATAGTAAGCCTCCAGGCTGCCCGGCATATCGGTGTGGAAGACATAGGCGACGTCAGGCTTGTCGATGCCCATGCCGAAGGCGATGGTCGCCACCATCACCACGCCGGAGAGCGTCATGAAAGCGTTTTGATTCGCTTCACGCGCGTCCTTGCTCATGCCGGCATGATAGGCGAGCGCGGTGACGCCGTTCCGTTCGAGGAAGGCCGCCATCTCTTCCGTCTTCTTGCGCGACAGGCAGTAGATTATGCCGCTGCGCCCGGGATGACGTTGCACGAAATCCAGCAACTGGCGCTTGCTGTTCTGCTTGGCCTCGATGCCGAGCTTGATGTTCGGCCGGTCGAAACCCAGCACCAGGCTCTCGACGCGCCCCGCGAACAGCCGCGCGGCGATGTCGTTGCGCGTCGCCTCGTCCGCGGTCGCCGTCAGCGCGATGATCGGCGCATCGGGGAAAATGCCGGAGAGCCGCGACAACTCCTCATATTCGCGCCGGAACGCCGGCCCCCATTGCGAGATGCAATGCGCCTCGTCGATGGCGATCAGGCTTATATCGAGCCTGGCCAGCGCTTCGAGCATCCGTTCGGTCATCAGCCGCTCCGGCGCCAGATACAGCAGGCGTGTCTGGCCCGAGGCGACACGGCGCCATGCCGCGACATTGGCCTCGCGGTCGAGCGAGGAATTGATCGTATCGGCCGCCACGCCGGCAAGCCGCAATGCCGCGACCTGATCCTGCATCAGCGCAACCAGCGGCGACACGACGATGGTGAGTCCGCCAAGAACCAGCGCCGGGACCTGGTAGCACAGCGATTTGCCCGCGCCCGTCGGCATGACGGCCAGCACATGGCGCCCGGCCAGCAGCGTTTCCATCACGGGTGCCTGGCCGGGACGAAAATCGTCGAAGCCGAACACGTCCTTCAGGACGCGCCGCTTGGGATCCTCTGCCGGGACGCTCGCCGCCGATATCTGCATCAGGGAATTTCTGCGATCGGCGCCGCCCGAAAGGGCGGCGTGGGAACGGTCGAACACGAAATCCATGCCGGTTTGCAAGAGGTCTCGACCCCGAAGCAAAATGGACTGGAATTGATTTCCCGCGGATTGGAGAAGACGTGGGAACCGATCAAACTACCCTCCGCGTGCCACTTTGCA
>NZ_CAUM01000043.1 GCF_000350085.1 Mesorhizobium metallidurans STM 2683 | reverse complement strand
AAGCTTCGCCGAGGCGCTCGTCGAGATCGGCAAGGCCACTGGGCGCGACATCCGTTTTATCAGGATTTCGCATGCCGAGTTCACCGCCGCGGTGGCAGCCCAGGCGTTGCCGGCCGAGTTCGTCTGGCTCATCAATGAGCTGTTCACCGAGGTGCTCGACGGCCGCAACGAGTCACTCACTGACGGCATCCAGCGCGTGCTTGGCCGTGCACCGAAAGACTTTTCCGCCTACGCAACCGAAACCGCCGCTTCCGGCATCTGGAGCAACTGACATGATCGCGAAACTGCTTCCCACCCTCACCTTCATCGCCGCAATCGGCTCGGGTATCGTCGGCGGTGTTTTCTTCGCCTTCTCCAATTTTGTCATGCCGGCGTTCGCCCGCCTGCCTGCCGCGGGCGGTATTGCCGCGATGAATTCGATCAACATCACCGTCATCACGCCGCTGTTCATGACCGCGCTTTTCGGCACCGGGCTGGTCTGCCTCGTTCTTGCCGTCGGCGCCGTCATCGGCTGGAGCCAGCCGGGTTCGTTCTGGCTGCTCGCCGGCGCCCTGATCTACCTCGTCGGCAACCCGATCGTGACCATGGTCTTCAACGTGCCGCTCAATAACGCATTGGCCGCCGTCGACCCGGCCAGCGCCAGCGGCGCCACTGTCTGGACCGCCTATCTCAGGGATTGGGTGATGTGGAACCACGTCCGCACCATTACCGCCATCGCCGCGCTGGCATCCTTCTGGTTCGCCGCACGTTGAAATGTCTCGGACCGCTGCGCCCGGCCCCGCTGGAGGCATTGACAGCATCGCGCGGAGAAGAGCCTTGAAGGATCAGTATTCGAACATGGCCGTCGGCATGGCGATCGGGGTCGGTCTCGGGGCCGCCTTTGGTGTCGCAATGGAAAACATACCGGCCGGCATCGGCATGGGCATTGCCATCGGTGCCGGCATTGGTCCGCTTTTCGGGCAGCGGCGTGGAAAGTGATCTTTCGCGTTGCGAGAGAAGCTCAGCTCTTCGCTTTGCGGTCGGCATGGCCAAGATCGCGGTCTGGATCGATCACATCGCGGACCAATTGCTTGAGCTTCGCCGCATCCGGAAAGCCGCCGTCGCGTTTGCGGTCCCAGATGAGTGTGTCGTTGCAGGAAATGGTGAAGATGCCGCCAGTGCCGGGCACCAGCGTCACCTCGCCGAGATCCGTGCCGAAGGTAGAGAGCAGTTCCTGCGCCATCCAGCCGGCACGCAGCAGCCACAGACACTGCGTGCAATAGGTGATGCGGATGATGGGCAGCTGCTTTTCGGTCATGTCACATTGAGCTCCGCTCATATGTCAGATTGAGCTCCGCTCATATCTCGGGCTGAGCTGTGTTTATGCCGCGCTGAGCTTGGCCATGGTCTCGTCGTCGACCTCGAAATTGGCGTAGACGCTCTGCACGTCGTCATCGTCCTCGAGCGTGGCGACGAGCTTCATCAGCGACTGCGCTCGCTCTTCGTCGACCGGAATGTTGTTCTGCGGCCGCCAGATCGGCTTGACCGATTCCGCCTCGCCGAGCGCGCCTTCCAGCGCCTTCGACACCTCGCCGAGATTTTCGAAAGCGCAATAGATGGTGTGGCCTTCCTCGTCCGACTGGACGTCGTCGGCGCCGGCCTCGATTGCCGCGTCCATCACCTTTTCGGCGCCGCCGACCGAGGCCGGATAGTAGATCTCGCCGACGCGGTCCCACATGAACGACACCGAGCCGGTTTCGCCCATCGCTCCGCCGGCCTTGGTGAAGGCGGCGCGCACATTGGAGGCCGAGCGATTGCGGTTGTCGGTCAGTGCCTCGACGATCAGCGCCACGCCGCCCGGCCCATAGCCTTCGTAGCGCACGGCTTCGTAGTTCTCGGCGTCGCCCATCGAGGCCTTGTTGATGGCGCGCTGGATGTTGTCCTTCGGCATCGACACCGCCTTGGCGTTCTGCACGGCGAGGCGCAGGCGCGGGTTCATCGAAGGATCGGGTGTGCCCGTCTTGGCCGCGACGGTGATTTCGCGCGCCAGCTTGGAAAACATTTTCGACCGCACCGCATCCTGGCGGCCCTTGCGGTGCATGATGTTCTTGAACTGTGAATGGCCAGCCATGGCACCCCTGTCGTCTTCGGCTAGAGCATTTGCAACCGGGTGGATTCACCGGCCTTTCAGCAAAGAATGCTCGAATTCAAATTTCAGAACGTCCCGTATGGTCCGGATGGACGCACGGCGCTCTCTGTCGGAATGGCCGGCTTATAGATAAATCGGCTCAATTCGTCCAGCCGCACCATGGCGCGGAACCCTGATGGATCGCCGCAACCGCTCACCCCTGGAGATCGGACTTCAGCCGGTCGATGATGTTGATCGCGTGGCCGGCATATTGGCTGATCCAGCGGTCGTGGATCTGCTTGATCGGCAGCGCGTTGAGGTGGTTCCAGCGCTCGCGCCCCTCGCGCTTTGCCACAAGCTCAAAGCCTCTCCGGGACTCACCGCAGGGGCCATCGCCCGAGGACAGGCTCAGAACGCTGTGCGGTAGGACCGCCAGAGCGCGTTCGACAAAAGAGCCGCAAAGATGACCGTGCTCTATGGATTTGACGACCCACCCCGGCCTAAGATGGCGGCCACATCAGGGGAGGGACGAAACGTGCGCCGCCAGCTTCTTTCAATTGTTTGCCTACTATGCGCATCGCCAGCGTACGCCCAGTCTGTGGAATCTTCAGTGTGGAAAGACGCCCTCGCGCTTATTTTCTTCATGGGCCTAGTGGTCTTGGCTGCCGTGCTTATTCGGCAAGCACTGCGCCCAGTTGCCTTGAATACCTTGGCAGTTGCCATCGTGGCCCGACTGATAAAGGCAAAGCGCCGAATAGGCCGGTCTTGGACGGAGATTGCGCGTCAAGCTCGTGACCGAGCAGACCAGTAGGGCGGGACGCGGGCGGCTTGATTGCGGCGGGGTCCGTCATTTCTATCATCGCCATGAAAGTGCCCCAGCACCAATACCAGGAGACGATCGCCTTCTATCGCGATGTCGTTGGCCTGAAGCCGTTCACCGCCAAGGCGCCGGCAATCGGCTTCGAGCTTGGCCCAACCGGCTGTGGATCGATGAAGCGCCGATGCTGAGCCAGGCAGAAGTCTGGCTGGAGCTTTTCACCGACGATTTCCCTATGGCCGCGGATCATTTCGCCAAGGCCGGCATTGTACGCTGTGATGCTATCGAGCCCTTGGGCGAGGGCTTCCGCGGCGGCTGGATCACCAATCCGGCCAATGTCATCCACATGGTGCGCGAGCCTGACGCCTGGTGAGCGCCTAAGCCCTGAGAGGAGCATTCCATGGAGATCCGCAAAAACCCGACAGCCGAAGCCGGCATGCTGATCCGGCGGCCGGTCGCCGAAGTGTTCGAAGCCATCGTCGATCCGGCCATCACCACGAAATTCTGGTTCACGCACGGCAGCGGCCGGCTGGACAGCGGCAAGCAGATCCGCTGGGAATGGCGCATGTACGACGTCTCGGCGACGGTCGATGTCAGCGAGATCGTCAAGGACAAGAAGATCGTCATGCAGTGGAGCGAGCCACCGACCATTGTGGTCTGGACCTTCACCGAAATGCCTGGAAGTGCCACCTTTATCGAGGTTCGCAATTTCGGCTTTGCCGGCAATGGCGACGAGCAGGTGAAAGAGGCCATCGGTTCAACCGGCGGCTTCACGCTCGTGCTGGCCGGCGCCAAGGCATGGCTGGAGCAGGGCCTGACGCTTGGCCTGATCGGCGACCGCCATCCGAAGGGTGTGCCCGCGAGTTAGAAAGCGCTCGGGGTTCTTCCTCCTCCGAAGAAACGCCTTGAGCTCAATGCCCGCCGCCGGATTTCTTCCGCCGCCTTGCCAGCATGTTGAGCCCCTCGACCATCGCCGAAAAACCCATGGCCGCGTAGATGTAGCCTTTCGGCACGTGGTAACCCATGCCGTCGGCGATCAGCGTCATGCCGATCATCAGCAGGAACCCCAGCGCCAGCATGACGATGCTCGGGTTCTTGGCGATGAAATCGGCGAGCGGCCCGGCCGCCAGCATCATCACCGTGACCGCCGCGATCACGGCAATGTACATGATGGCGATCTCGTCGGTCATGCCGACCGCGGTGATGATCGAATCGATCGAGAAGACGAGATCGAGCAGCAGGATCTGGAAGATAGCGCCGGCGAGCGAGAGCTGCAGCGTCTCGCCCATCATCGTGTCCTTATGATCGTCGGGATCGACTGTGTGGTGGATTTCCTTGGTCGCCTTCCAGACCAGAAACAGGCCGCCGGCGATCAGGATCAGGTCGCGCCACGAATAGCCACGGCCGAACGCCGTGAATACCGGAGTGGTCAGTTGGACGATGATGGAGATGGTTGCCAGCAGCACCAGCCGCATGATCAGCGCGGCCGAGATGCCCAGCCGCCGGGCCTGGGCCCGCTGCCCTTCCGGCAGCTTGTTGGTGAGGATCGAGATGAAGATCAGATTGTCAATGCCGAGCACGACCTCCAGCGCCACCAGTGTCAGCAGCGCAACCCATGCGGTCGGGTCGGAAACAAAGGCGAAATACGGCGCCAGGAATTCGATCGGCTGCATGGAGGTCGTCCCCTCTACGATCTAGAGCAGTTTCGTCGCCAATTAGGTATTGCAGGCGTTTATATCAATGTCACGACCAGAAGGACGGCGCGGTTTCTTCCAGCCGCGGTCCGCGGCGAAACGGCGCGATCTTCTCGGTCAGGCCGGTCCGGTCGGAAATCTCGGCACCGACGCCGCACAATGTCGCCGGTCCGGTCGCCGCCTCGAAGCGGCCTTTCGGCACCTTCGACAGAAAACGGTTGAGCGGCTCCTCCTTGTCCATGCCGAGCGAGGAATCATAGTCGCCGCACATGCCGGCATCGGAAATATAGCCGGTGCCGCCATTAAGTATCTGGTGGTCGCCGGTCGGCATATGTGTGTGGGTGCCGACGACCAGGCTGGCGCGGCCGTCGACGAAATGCGCAAAGCACATTTTTTCCGAGGTAGCCTCGGCATGGAAGTCTATAACGACAACATCGGCCTGCTCGCCGAGCGGGCAGGCCGCCAGTTCGCGCTCGCCGGCCTGGAACGGATCGTCGAGTTCGGGATGCATGAACACCCGGCCCATGATGTTGGCGACCAGCACGCGCGCGCCGTTCCTGGCGATGTAGACGCCGGAGCCGCGCCCCGGCGTGCCCTTGGGAAAATTCGACGGGCGCAGGAACCGCTCTTCGCGCGGCGCGAAGATCAGCGCATCGCGCTGGTCCCAGACATGATTGCCGGTGGTGACGACATCGGCACCCGCCGCAATCGTCTCGCGAAAAATCTCCTCGGTGATGCCGAAACCGCCGGCGGCGTTCTCGCCATTGACGATGACGAAGTCGAGCTTGAAATCCGAGATCAGCCCGGGCAGCTGTTCCCACACCGCCGTGCGTCCCGTCTTGCCGACCATGTCACCGAGGAAGAGAAGTCTCATCTAAGCGTGATCCCGAACCGAAGGTCAGTGCAGCCAAAAGTTGCATGACTTTTCGGAAAAGATCGCTTTTCGCAAAAGAACATGCGCCCAGGAAACTATCTACAATTGTGGCGCGAAGCGGCGCAACCCGCTCTCGGTCAGTATTTCCGGAACGATCACGTCATGGTCCTCATCGGGGACCAGCGCCACCTCCTGGCAGTCGAAGGCGATGCCGATCAGCCGGGGCGGCTGCCCCTTGCCGATCAGCCTGGCGATCGCACGGTCATAGTAGCCGGCACCGTAGCCGATGCGGTGGCCGCGCGCATCGAAGGCGGCGAGCGGCACCAGCATCACCGAGGGATCCAGCACCGCGGCTTCCTCATGCGGTCCAACGGTGCCGAAACCCATGTCGACCATCGGCGCACCGCGCACCAATTCGCGAAAGACGATGGTGGTCTTGTCGAGTATGGCCGGCAGGCAGAGCCTTGCACCCTTCTCGCGCAAGGCGAACATCAGCGGTCGGACATCGACCTCGGAACGCATCGGCCAGAAGCCGGAAACGATCTGACCCGGCTCGACCATGACCTGGTCCCACGCCGTCTCGGCCATTTCGAGCGCCACCTCCACCCGCCAGAATTCGTCGAGCGCGTCGCGGCGCCCGAGTGCTTCCTTGCGCAGCTGTTTTTTGAGGTCTTTCGAGGATGTCATGCGCCGATGGTAGAAAAGGTCAGATTTGGATGGAGTTTTAGGAGCGACGTATTTTACCGCATGATCCACCGAAGTGTCAGCGGTTCGGTGAAAAGATCATGCGAAACGAGATCAGCGGAGCGAACTTTTCGTTCGTGAGCACCGCACAAAACGGCGCGACGACAAAATCCGCCAAATATGGCCTTTTCGATGGGTGACGATCCACACAACCGGTGGAGAAGTCGATCCCGGGTGCCTACAAAGTAGGTGGGCGCCGTGTGAGAAAACCCACGGGTCTTCCCAGGGACAGCTCCCTAAGGATCGTTAAGGCCCCGGGGAAATGTGTCTCCTGCCGGGAAGCGCAGACCGTCAACCCCAATATAGGCCGATGGCCGGCTAAGCGCCAGAGAACGGCAGGGCAATTCGCTGCAAATCCCTGTGTGAGGACCAGCATCGCTGCGAGGTTCCGCCACGCCCTTGGCCGCAACGCTTGCGCTGGCCAGGCCGTCTCCTTACGGTCGCCGGAAAAACCGAGGAGCAAAAATGCGTTTTGAAGGCACGGCGGCCTATGTCGCCGACAAGGACCTGATGGTGGCGGTCAATGCTGCGATCGCGCTGGAGCGGCCCTTGCTGGTCAAGGGCGAGCCCGGCACCGGCAAGACCGAACTTGCCCGCCAGGTGGCGGCCGCACTCGGCCTCGACCTGATCGAATGGCACGTCAAGTCGACGACCCGGGCGCAGCAGGGGCTCTACGAATATGATGCCGTCTCGCGATTGCGCGACAGCCAGATCGGCGACGACCGCTTCAACGACATCAGGAACTACATCAAGCGCGGCAAATTGTGGGAGGCGTTCGCGGCCGGCAAGAAGGTCGTGCTTCTGATCGACGAGATCGACAAGGCCGATATCGAATTTCCCAACGACCTCCTGCAGGAACTCGATCGGATGGAGTTCTTCGTCTATGAAACCGGCGAGACGATCCGCGCTGGTATCCGGCCGATCGTCATCATCACCTCCAATAATGAGAAGGAGTTGCCGGACGCCTTCCTGCGCCGCTGCTTCTTCCACTATATCCGCTTCCCCGATGTCGACACGCTGCACAGGATCGTCGACGTGCACTATCCCGGCATCAAGCAGAACCTGGTGCGGGCAGCGCTCACCCAGTTCTATGAGATCCGCGACGTGCCGGGCCTGAAGAAGAAGCCGTCGACCTCAGAAGCGCTCGACTGGATAAGGTTGCTGGTTGCCGACGACATCGCGCCGGAGGATCTGCGCGCCGACCCGAAGAACGCGCTGCCCAAACTGCACGGCGCATTGCTGAAGAACGAACAGGACGTGCATCTGTTCGAGCGGCTGGCCTTCATGGCGCGACGGCAGCAATAGCGGTTTCTACGGCTGTGGACCGTTGCCGCGAGGCAAACGGAAAGGCAGCTTCGGACCTGAACTTCGCAGGAGAACGAAATGACCGAGATCACTGTCCGCCCCTTGGCGCAATCCGACCATGCCGACTGGCAACGTCTGTGGACCGCCTACCTCACCTTCTACGAAACCAAGCTGCCGGAGGAGGTCTACGCCGTCACCTGGAAGCGGCTGTTCACAGCGGGCGAGTTCGAGCCGAAGGGTTTCATCGCCACCCTCGACGGCAAGGCGGTCGGCCTCACCCACTATCTCTACCATCGCTCCTGCTGGTCGCAGATAAACAACTGCTACCTGCAGGACCTGTTTGCCGATCCCGAGGTGCGCGGCAAGGGCGTGGGTGCTGCGCTCATCGAAGCGGTCAAGCAGGAAGCCGGCAAGATCGGCGTCAAGAACGTCTACTGGATGACCCACGAGAGCAACGCCACGGCACGCAAGCTCTACGACTACGTCGCGCGCCGCACCGGCTTCATTGAGTATGATCTGCTGTAATGGCAAGCGCGGTCGCGCAAGATTGTCGCGAGGCTTTTACGCGACGGCTGGGCGAATACCGGCGGCGGTAAGCATGAGAAGTATGAGCATCCGGAAAGGCCGGAGGTGACGATCATTGTGCCGCGGCATCGCGAACAGTCTGCAGGCGTCGCGCGATCCATCGCGCGGCTTGCCGGATGGATTTGAGGACAAGCTGCATGACTCATTACGTGGGAATTCTCGACGGCGCCGATGATGTCTGGGGAGTGCGGGTTCCCGATCTCCCCGGTTGCCACGGTGGCGGCGCAAATCCTGAGGAGGCGATTGCCCGACCCGACGTCGGCCATGCGCGAATGGGCCGAGGCGCGGATGGCGAAACACTTGCCCTTGCCTGGCCCGCTACGGTAGCGGAACTGCTGCAACAGGGCGAAATCGACAGTGCCGCCGGCGAATCCGCAGTGATCCCCGTGCTGATCGATTCCGGGCGACCCGTTCGGGCCAATCTGTCGCTCGACGCGGGCCTCTTGGCAGCGATTGACGAAGAGGCAAGCAGGCGTGGTCTGACGCGTTCCGCCTTCATCGCAAGTGCCGCGCGAGAAAAGATCGAAGGGCATAGATAGCAGTCATGTTCATCCCGTTCTTCCTCGAACTGAAAGCAGCACGCGTTCCCGTTTCGCTGCGGGAATATCTGTCGCTGCTGGAAGGTCTGGAAGCCGGGCTGGTCGATTATGACGTCGAGGGTTTTTATTACCTCGCTCGCACCGCCCTGGTGAAGGACGAGCGCCACATCGACCGCTTCGATCAAGTGTTTGCGCACATCTTCCGGGGCGTAGAGGCTCTGGCCGGCGAAAACGCGGTCGATCTCGCCAACATCCCCGAGGAATGGCTCCGCCGGCTTGCCGAAAAGCACCTGACCGACGAGGAGAAAAAGCTGGTCGAGGCGCTCGGCGGCTTCGACAAGCTGATGGAGACGCTGAAGCAGCGGCTGGAGGAGCAAAAAGGCCGCCACCAGGGCGGCTCGAAATGGATCGGCACCGGCGGCACCTCGCCCTTCGGCGCCTATGGCTATAACCCCGAAGGCGTGCGCATCGGCCAGCACGAAAGCCGCCACCGCCGCGCCGTCAAAGTCTGGGACAAGCGCGAGTTCAGGAATTTCGACGACGCCGTCGAGCTCGGCACCCGCAACATCAAGATCGCGCTGAAGCGGCTGCGCCGCTGGGTGCGCGAGGGCGCCGAGGAAGAGTTCGATCTGCCCGGCACCATCCACGCCACCGCCGAGCATGGCTATCTCGACGTCAAGACGCGTCCCGAACGGCGCAACGCCGTGAAACTCCTGATGTTCTTCGATGTCGGCGGCTCGATGGACGACCACATCGGGAGCGTCGAGGAGCTGTTCTCGGCCGCCCGCGCCGAATTCCGCCAGCTCGAATATTTCTATTTCCACAACTGCCTCTACGAGGGCGTGTGGAAGGACAATCGCCGCCGCCATGCCGAGGTGATTCCAACCTTCGATCTCCTCCACAAATATGGTCCAGACTACAAGGTGATCGTCGTCGGCGACGCCTCGATGAGCCCCTATGAGATCGCGCATCCCGGCGGCTCGGTCGAGCACTGGAATCCTGAGGCCGGCGCCGTCTGGCTCGGCCGGCTGCTGCAGCAATGGCCGAATGCGGTATGGCTCAACCCGGAAAACCAGAAGAACTGGGGTTACGCCCATTCGATCGCCATGATCCGCGACATTTTTGGTGGCCGCATGTTTCCGCTGACGCTCGCCGGGCTCGAAGCCGCGACGAAGCAGTTGTCGAGGAAGCATTGAACATTGTTCAAAACCCCGTGCTGGGCAGGCGTGTAACAAATGCCTATGTTGGTACGAAAATGAGCTGCAACGCGCGCATGACCCGAGCCTCGGGTTCGGAAAGGATCATGCGCAAATTCAATGTACTACAGCGTCCTTTGCGCGTCCAAAGGACGCGCGGCGCTGTAGTAACGAGCCGCCAAGGCCGAGGAGATTCTTCATGGACACCCACACCTATCCCGTCACCCGCACAGACGCCGAATGGCGCGCCCGGCTGACACCGGAGCAATATGCGGTCATGCGCGGCCATGGCACCGAGCGGCCGGGAAGCTGCGCCCTGCTCTACGAGAAGCGCGCCGGCACCTTTTCCTGCGTCGGCTGCGACCAGCCGCTTTTCGAATCCAAGCTGAAGTTCGAAAGCGGCACCGGCTGGCCGAGTTTCAACGACCCGGTGCCCGGTTCGGTCGAAACCACAACCGACCGCGGCTACGGCATGGTCCGCACCGAATGCCACTGCGCCCGTTGCGGCAGCCATCTCGGCCATGTCTTCGAGGATGGCCCGCCGCCGACCGGCCTGCGCTACTGCATCAACGGAGTGGCGCTGAAATTCGAGCCGGCCGCCTGAGCATCGTTTTCGATCACCACTTTTGCAGGGGCGGCTTCGGCCGCCCTTTTTCATGCGCGACCGCATATCGTGGTCAGACCACGACAACCAGGATCAGCCACAGCACAGCCCCTATCATCATCAGCGAGGCCTTGAAGCCGCCGGATTTTTCCGCGGTTCGCCAGACGGCGAGAGTGAGAAAGATATTGTAGGGCACCGACGCGAAATGCACGGCGAGAACGAGAGCAAGCGGCATTTTAAGCCCGAGCAGGATAAGCGCCAGCGCTGACGCTGCAATGTTGATCACCGTGCCGACGATGACCAGGTCCCGCCAGAACAGCCGATCGAGCGGCGCCGCGCCCAGCCAGCGCGAACGGAAGAAGCCGGCTGGCTGGCTGGCCTTCTTCGCCGTTTCGGCCGGATCCGAATCGCCCATCGATTGAGCCTCGCTTGCGCTTGTGGAACGCCGAAAATGCCGAACCCTGCCGGTAAAGCAAGGCTCCGCGAAATATGACACGTGCATGACACAGAAATCTGCCAACAACACATTCGCGACACGGAACCTATGATCCGAATAGCCATTCAGTCATTTTGCAACGCCAGCATGGAGGAGTTCTGAATGAGCGATCATGTCTATAATGTTCTCTTTCTCTGCAAGCCAACTCGGCCCGGTCGATCATGGGCGAAGCCATTGTCAACCGCATCGGCGCCGGCCGCTTCAAGGGCTATTCCGCCGGCTCGCAGCCGAAGGGAACCGTCAATCCCTATGCGCTGCAGCTGCTGGAAAGCCTGAAATACGACACATCCTTCGCCCGGTCGAAAAGCTGGGACGAGTTTTCCAGACCCGGCGCACCGGAGATGAACTTCGTCTTCACCGTTTGCGACAGCACGGCAAACGAAAGCTGCCCGATCTGGCCCGGCCACCCGATGACAGCACTTTGGGCGGTGCCGGATCCCGCCAAAGCCGACGGCACCGAGGCTGAGCAGCATCTCGCCTTCGCCGAGGCCTACCGCATGCTCAACAACCGCATCGCGGTATTCACCAATTTGCCGATGGAGTCGCTTGATAACCTGGCACTGCAGCAACATCTCGACGAGATCGGCCGCGACGAACCGAAGCCAAACTGAGGGCGATGCGTTTCGACTGCCGTGCGGTCCGTGCATAAAGGGCGACCGAACTCACGATCGCGCTTCGTCTCCCAGAACCTCGACGACGGCGCGTTCGATGCGCGAAGCCTCCGTCACCAGCCAGTCAGCCATGGCCGGCCAATTGTCCTCGGCAAAGCAGTTCACCCGCCACAGCGAGTTTATGCCCAGCCCCTCGGAACGCTGCTCGGGCCTCAGTCCTAGCTTGGCCTCGATCGCCGGCTGGAACGGCCGCAAGCGCGTCCATGCTTCGGTGGCGCCAAGCTTCTCGTTGCGGCCGAAGAAGACGCCGACATGGTTCTGCGCCGGCGCGACATACATGGAAACGACCAATGCGAAGTCGGGCAGCCCGCGCTGCCAGAACCAGGGTCCTCGCCTCGCCAGCCGAGCCCTTTCCTCCGGATGCCGTTCCGCGAACAACGCCCAGAAGCCACGCTGGCGGAATTCAGAGGCGCGGCGGGCGCCAAAGTCGAATTCGCTCATGGTTCGACCTGTTGAGGGCGCCGCAACCGGCGCCCGGGGCTGTTACCGACCTTAGACCATGCCGAGAGCGGCCTTGTAGAGGTCGAGGATGGACTCTTCCTCCTGGCGCTCCGCCTGATCCTTCTTGCGCAGCCGGATGATCGACCGCATCGCCTTGGTGTCGAAGCCGGTGCCCTTGGCTTCGGCGAACACTTCCTTGATGTCGTCGGAGATGGTCTTCTTTTCCTCCTCGAGCCGCTCGATGCGCTCGATGAAGGCGCGCAACTGGCCGGCGGCAACAGTCTGGCTGGTCTCGGTGATGTCGTCGGCCATTTTCTCTCCGCTTCGTTTTCATGCCGCGACTCGGATGAACAGGCGGCAAATTTGAGCGGGTTCGATGCCCGACCGGACGCGGCGGGTCAAGCCGTTATCGACGCGGCATGAAGGACTGCTGCCAGCCGGAGACAACCTTCTCCCGTAAGGCCTGCCTCATCCAAATGCGATCAGCAGATCTTTCGCATCGATCTGGTCGCCGGCCTTGACCAGCACCTCGGCGATTGTTCCGTCGCGCTCGGCATGCAGCGCCGTTTCCATCTTCATCGCCTCGATCGACAAGAGCACGTCGCCGGCCTTGACCGCCTGGCCTGCGGCAACCGCAAGTGCGGAGACGACGCCCGGCATCGGCGCCCCGACATGCGCCTCGTTGCCAGGCTCTGCTTTGCGGCGCGCCTTGGCCGCGGAGGCGCCATGCGCGCGGTCCGGCACCTTCACGCGTCGCGGCTGGCCGTTGAGCTCGAAGAACACGGTGACCATGCCCTTATCGTCGACGTCGCCGATGGCGAGGCACCGCACCACCAGGGTCTTGCCCTTTTCGATGTCGACGAAGATCTCGTCTTCCGACTTCATGCCGTAGAAATAGGTCGGTGTCGGCAGCACGCTGACCGGTCCATAGGTCTCCTGCGCGGCGGCGAAGTCGGAGAAGACTTTCGGATACATCAGCCACGAGGCGAATTCGAACTCCGAAAGCTTGCGCTCCAGCTTCTCCTCGATCTCCTTGCGGCTCGCCTTGAGATCAGCGGGCTTCAGCAGTGAGCCCGGCCGCACGGTGATCGGCTTGTCGCCTTTCAGCACCTTTTTCTGTAACGCCTGCGGCCAGCCGCCGGGCGACTGGCCGAGATCGCCGCGCAGCATGGAGACGACCGAGTCCGGAAAGGCGATGTCCCGTGAAGGGTTCTCGACATCGGCGACGGTCAGGTCCTGGCTCACCATCATCAGCGCCATGTCGCCGACAACCTTCGACGACGGCGTCACCTTGACAATGTCGCCGAACATCAGATTGACGTCGTGATAGGTCTGCGCCACTTCGTGCCAGCGCGTCTCCAGCCCGAGCGAGCGCGCCTGTTCCTTGAGATTGGTGAACTGACCGCCCGGCATCTCGTGCAGATAGACTTCCGACGCCGGTCCTTTCAGGTCGCTCTCGAACGCGGAATACTGGTTGCGCACCGCTTCCCAGTAGAACGAGATCTTCCGGATCCATTGCGTGTCGAGGCCGGGATCCCGCTCCGTGCCCTTCAGCGCCTCGACGATCGAGCCAAGGCAAGGCTGCGACGTGTTGCCCGAGAAGGAGTCCATCGCCGCATCGATGGCGTCGACGCCGCTCTCGACCGCCGCCAGCACTGTCGCCGCCGACAGGCCCGACGTGTCATGCGTATGGAAATGGATCGGCAGATCGGTCGCCTCGCGCAGCGCCTTGAACAGCACTCTGGCCGCCGACGGCTTCAACAGCCCGGCCATGTCCTTGACCGCGATGATATGGGCGCCTGCCGCCTGCAACTCCTTGGCCAGACCGACATAGTATTTGAGATCGTACTTGGCCCGCGCCGGATCGAGTATGTCGCCGGTATAGCAGATCGCCGCCTCGATCAGCCTGCCCTCGGCGCCGACCGCGTCCATGGCGACGCGCATGTTGTCGACCCAGTTGAGGCAATCGAAGACGCGGAACAGGTCGATGCCGCCGCTTGCTGCCTGTCTGACGAAATGCTGGACGACATTGTCGGGATAATTGGTGTAGCCGACGCCGTTGGCGCCGCGCAGAAGCATCTGCAGCAGCAGATTGGGCGCGGCGTAGCGCACCAGCGACAGCCGCTCCCACGGATCCTCGGTGAGGAAGCGCATGGCGACGTCGAAAGTCGCCCCGCCCCAGCATTCGAGCGACAGCAGCTGCGGCAAGGCGCGCGCATAGGTGCCGGCAATGCCGGCGATGTCATGCGTGCGCATGCGCGTGGCGAGCAGCGACTGATGGCCGTCGCGCATCGTCGTGTCAGTGACCAGCACTTGGCTTTGCTCGCGCATCCAGGCCGCGAACTTCTCCGGCCCGAGCACGTCCAGCTTCTGCTTGCTGCCGCCAGGCACATTGCCGTTAAGGTAAGGCACGACGGGCGCCGCCGCATCGGCCTTCGGCTGCGGCCGGCCGCGCGTTTCGGGATGGCCGTTGACCGAAACGTCGGCCAGATAGTTGAGCAGCTTGGTCGCGCGGTCCTGCCGCTTCACGCTGGCAAACAGTTCCGGCGTCGTGTCGATGAACTTGGTCGTATAGGAATTGTCGGAAAAACTCGGATGGTTGATGATCGCTTCGAGGAAGGTGAGGTTGGTCGCCACGCCGCGGATGCGGAATTCGCGCAGCGCCCGGTTCATGCGGGCAATCGTCTCAGCCGGTGTCGGCGCCCACGCCGTTACCTTTTCCAGCAGCGGATCGTAGAAGCGGGTGATGACCGCGCCCGAATAAGCGGTGCCGCCGTCGAGGCGGATGCCGAAACCGGTGGCGCCGCGATAGGCGGTGATGCGGCCATAGTCGGGGATGAAATTGTGCTCGGGATCTTCGGTGGTGATCCGGCACTGCAGTGCATGGCCGTTCAGCCTGATGTCCTTCTGCGTCGGCACGCCCGATTGCGCCGTGCCGATGGCGAAGCCGTCGAGTATGTGGATCTGCGCCTTGACGATGTCGATGCCGGTCACCTGCTCGGTGACGGTGTGCTCGACCTGGATGCGCGGATTGACCTCGATGAAGTAGAATTTGCCGCTGTCGGCATCCTGCAGGAACTCGACCGTGCCGGCGCCGACATAGCTCGTCTCGCGGGCGATCTTCAGCGCGTAGCCGCAAAGCTCCTCGCGCAGTGACTGCTCGAGATAAGGCGCCGGCGCCCGCTCGACCACCTTCTGGTTGCGGCGCTGTATGGAACAGTCGCGCTCGAACAGATGCACGGCGTTGCCATGTGTGTCGCCAAGCACCTGCACCTCGACATGGCGGGCGCGCTCGATCAGCTTTTCGAGATAGACCTCGTCCTTGCCGAAGGCGGCTTTCGCCTCGCGTTTGCCTTCCGTGACTTCCCGGGCAAGGTCGGCTTCGGAGCCAATGGCGCGCATGCCGCGCCCGCCGCCACCCCAGGATGCCTTCAGCATCACCGGATAGCCGACCTCCTTGGCCAGTTTCTTGACCGCCTCCATGTCATCCGGCAACGGATCGGTGGCGGGGATCACCGGCACCCCGACCTCGATGGCGAGATTGCGCGCCGCGACCTTGTTGCCGAGCCGGCGCATCGTCTCCGGCTTGGGGCCGATGAAAATGATGCTGGCTTGCGCGCAGGCCTCGGCGAATTCGGGGCTTTCCGACAAAAGCCCATAGCCCGGATGGATGGCGTCGGCGCCCGAAAGCCTGGCGACGCGGATCACCTCCTCGATCGACAAATAGCTTTCGATCGGCCCCATGTCCCTGTTGAGGTGCGGCCCGCGCCCGACCTGATAGCTTTCGTCGGCCTTGAAGCGGTGCAGCGAGTATTTGTCTTCCTCGGCCCAGATCGCCACGGTTTTGAGGCCGAGTTCGTTGGCCGCGCGAAAGACGCGGATGGCGATTTCGGACCGGTTGGCGACAAGGATCTTAGTGATTGCCAAGGACAAGGCTCCAGAGATGGAGAGGATGGGGGCTGAGGCAATGATTAGCGTGAAAATGCTGCGGTGCAAACAAAATCGCGCGACATCTAAACCGATTTAAATTGATTGTTTGCGCCACCAACGAAAAATGCCCGGCGCAAGGCGCCGGGCATTCGAATTGTCGTCGCCGACAGGCTTACATCTTCTGGATGTAGGTGTACTTGCCGTCGTCGCCCTTCTTCCATTCGTACATGACATAGCCCGGCAGCTTCGGATCGCCCTTCTCGTCGTAGGAAAGATCGCCAAGCACGGTCTTGAACGGGCCGTTGGCCTTGAGAGCCTTGGCGACTTCCTGCGGGTCGTTCGACTTGGCGGCCGTCGCGGCTGCCGCGATGACCTGCATGGCGGCGTAGGAGTAGAGCGTGTACGCCTCGGGTTCGAAGCCCTGGGCGCGGAACTTCTCGACGAGTTCCTTGTTGGCGGGGATCAGGCGCGGATCGGGGCCGAACGTGTTCAGCGTACCCGCGACCGCATCACCCGCGATCGAGGCCAATTCGTTCGACACGATGCCGTCGCCGGAAACCAGCGTGGCCTTGAGGCCCTGGTCGGCCGCCTGGCGGATGATCAGGCCGGCTTCGGTGTGCAGGCCGCCCCAGTAGATGATGGAAACGCCGGCTTCCTTCATCTTGGCGATCAGCGCCGAGAAGTCCTTGTCGCCGA
Source organism: Mesorhizobium metallidurans STM 2683 (assembly GCF_000350085.1). Lineage (GTDB taxonomy): Bacteria > Pseudomonadota > Alphaproteobacteria > Rhizobiales > Rhizobiaceae > Mesorhizobium > Mesorhizobium metallidurans. Next base: position 46,752 of record NZ_CAUM01000043.1, on the reverse strand, counting down.
CATTGACGCCTTCGTACATGACTTCCGTCACGCCCGCCGCGTTCATCGCCTTCTTGGTCTCGTCGGCGAGGCCCTGACCATAGGTCGTCTTGTCGTGGATAACCGCGATCTTGGCGTCCTTGAAGTTCGCCGCCAGATAGGCGCCGGCGATGCTGCCCTGCTGGTCGTCGCGTCCGCAGGTACGGAACGTGTTCCACAAGCCACGCTCGGTGAACTTCGGGTTGGTCGCGGACGGCGTGATTTCGAGGATGCCGTTCTCGGCGTAGACTTCCGACGCCGGGATCGAGACGCCCGAGTTGAAGTGGCCGACCACGAACTTGACGCCGTCGCCGACGAACTTGTTGGCGACCGAGATGCCCTGCTTCGGATCGGAGACGTCGTCGCCGACCGAAAGCTTGATCTGCTCGCCATTGATGCCGCCGGCCGCATTGATGTCGGCGGCGGCCGCCTCGGTGCCCTTCTGCAGCTGCGCGCCGAAGGCGGCGTTCGGACCGGTGATCGGACCGGCGACGCCGATCAGTACGTCAGCCCACGCGCTGCCGCCGAACGCGACAAGCGCGGTCAGGGCGACGGCGGACAAAAGTGATTTTCTCATGTAGAACGCTCCCATTTACGGAGTGGGCGTGAATGATGCTTTCATGCGATGCCCACTCTTACTCGCAGAAAGCGTACTTTGCCGATTTTCAGGCACTTGTCACGCCGATTCATTTCCGAAACGGCGTTAATGATGAACGTCAACCTTTTGGTTTCCAGCTCAAAAGCGAGGCTCTTTCGTAGAGCCAATTATACTGTGTCACCATCTGGTTGGTGCGCGTGTATTGATAGCCGATGAAGCCAAATATCATCAGCACGATAGTGTCGACGATATAGTAATGCAGCGAGAACATCGTGCCGCCGAACAGCGCGTGATGGATGAACCTTATGCCGAGGCCGAGGCCGAGCATGTAGGCGAACAGTTGGAGGAAGCTGCGCCATGTCTCGGCGCTGGCCTTGCCCGTCATCCATGCCGCCCAGCCGCCAAGCAGGCAGGTGACGAAGAAGAACTGCCAGATCGAGGGTTCCTCGTAGAGAATGCCCTGCATGACTTAGACTCCTGAACTCAGTGATGGCCGCCTTCGAGATAGGCGGCGCGCACTTCCGGATTGGCGAGCAGCTCCTTGCCGGTGCCGCTCATCGTCACATTGCCGTTGACCATGACATAGCCGCGCGTGGCGAGCTTCAGCGCGCCGAAGGCGTTCTGCTCGACCAGGAACACGGTCAGCCCCTGCGTGCGGTTCAGCTCGCGGATTGCGTCGAATATCTGCTTGACGATCAGCGGCGCCAGGCCGAGCGACGGCTCGTCGAGCAGGAGCAGCTTCGGCCGCGCCATCAGTGCGCGCCCGATCGACAGCATCTGCTGCTCGCCGCCCGACAGCGTGCCGCCGCGCTGGGCGATACGTTCCTTCAGGCGCGGGAACAGCGTGAACACCTTTTCGACGTCCTCGTCATAGTGCTCGAGGTTGTCGAGGCTGGCGCCCATCTGCAGGTTTTCCATCACCGTCATGCGCGGGAAGATGCGCCGGCCCTCGGGCGACTGGGCGATCCGCATCCGCGCGATCTCGTGGGTCGGCAACTGCGTGATGTCGGTGCCGGCGAAGGTGATCGTGCCCGCGCGGGCACGTGGCGCACCGAATATGGTCATCATCAGCGTCGACTTGCCGGCGCCGTTGGCGCCGATCAGCGCCACGATCTCGCCCTGCTTGACGGTGACATCGACGCCGTTCAGCGCCCGGATGTTGCCGTAATAGGTCTGGACGCCCCTGATATCGAGCAGCGTTGTCCCGGCCATCACTTGCGCCCTCCGCGCTTGCTTGCCGCGGGCTTGGCAGCAGTCTTCCCGGAGGCATGACTTGTTTCCACCTTGCCCGCATCGACGCGCCGCGAGAATTCCGTCTCCTTGCCCCGGCTGAGAAGCTTGGCCTGCTTGACCCATTCCTCACGCGCGATGCGCCCGTCGAAGGCGAGATAGGCTTCTGCCGCTTCGACGTCGGATTTTTTCCATGCCGCGATCTGGTCGAAATGGAAGATGCCGTGCTGGTTGAGCTTCTGCTCATTGACCGTGCCGATGCCCTTGATCCGGGTCAGATTGTCGGCTGTGCCGCCGCGGGGCGCCGCGAGCCGGTTCGAAATCCCTGATGTCTTCGGCGTCGCCGGCGCCTTGGCGGGCGACTTTGCCGGGGGTCTCGCGGCGGAAGATTTTGCGGTCGGTTTGGCTGCCGGAACGGTGGCCAGCGAGGCGGGCTGGCTTGCCGCCGCCTTCGCGCGGGCGTCGAACTGGCCGGCCTTGGACGCGCCTTTCGACACCGTGACGCGTTCGCCCTCGCTGTGGCCGACCGTTTCGGTCACCGGCCCGGCGAGATAGGAAGACGATGTGCCCGGACCATGCGCCGAGTCCGGACCGGTATCCAGCTGCTCGATCACGTCTTCGTCGCCGACCTCGGTCAGCACGGTCTCGACCTCCTCGTCGTCGACGCCGAGATAGGCGGCGATGACGCGCGGGTCGGTGCGCACCGACTGCGGATTGCCGTCGGAGATCTTGCGCCCGTATTCGAGCACGACGACGTGGTCGGAAATCTGCATGACCACCGACATGTCGTGTTCGATCAAAAGGATCGATGTGCCAGTCGTGTTCTTGATGTCCATCAACAGCGCATTGAGCGCCATCGATTCCTTCGGATTGAGGCCGGCGGCCGGCTCGTCGAGACAGAGCAGCTCCGGCCCGGTGCACATGGCCCGCGCGATCTCCAGGCGCCGCTGCGCGCCATAGGGCAGGTCGCCGGCCGGATCGTCGGCGCGGTCGACAATATCGGCCTTCTCCAGCCAATGCTTGGCGAGCTCGATCGATTCGGCCGATGCCTTGCGGTAGCCGCTGAAGCCGAACAGGCCGAGCACCGTATAGCCCGACGCCTTCATCAGCTTGTTGTGCTGGGCGACCAGAAGGTTCTCCAAAAGCGTCATGCCCGAGAACAGGCGGATGTTCTGGAAGGTGCGCGCCACCTTGGCGCGCGCCGGGATTTCATGGTTCGGCAGGCGTTCGAGCAGATAGGTGCTTCCATCCTGCCGGTTGAGCGTGATCATGCCTTCCGACGGTTTGTAGAAACCGGTGATGCAGTTGAACACGGTGGTCTTGCCGGCGCCGTTCGGCCCGATCAGCGCGGTGATCTCGCCGCGCCGGGCCTGGAAGGAGAGATCGCCGATGGCGACCAGGCCGCCGAACTTCATCGACAGATGCTCGACCTGCAGGATGGCGTCGTTCATGCCCGGGTTGGCTTTCTGAATCGAACTCGCATTCATCAGCCGTGTCCCTCCTTGGTGAAGGAACCGGAAACAGCCCTTCGTTCCTTCAGGAAGGCGGTGGGCTCACGGCTGCCGACGAAGCCGCGCGGCTTCCATAGCATGACGATGACCATGGCCATGCCGAACAACAGCATGCGGTAGAGTTCCGGCGTGAAGTCGGGACCGAAGACCTGCTTGAGGAAATCGAGTTCACGCAACACCTCCGTGCCGCCGATCATCACCAGCGCGGCAACGGCAATGCCGACCAGCGAACCCATGCCGCCGAGCACGACGATGGCAAGGATGATCGCCGATTCCAGGAAGACGAAGGATTCGGGGCTGACGAAGCCCTGCCGGGCCGCGAAGAACGAGCCGGCGAAACCGCCGAACATGGCGCCGGTGGCGAAGGCGGTGAGCTTGGTGGTGGTGGTGTTGATGCCGAGCGAGCGGCAGGCGATCTCATCCTCGCGCAGCGCTTCCCAGGCGCGGCCGACCGGCATGCGCCGCAGCCTGACGGTGACGAAAGCGGTGAGCAGGCAAAGCCCGAGGATCAAATAGTAGAGGAATATCTTGTAGTAGGCGCTCGACGTGGCGATGTTCAGCACCTTGGCGATATAGTTCGGATCCGAGACGTTGAACGTCATCAGGCCGAAGAAGGTGACCTTGGGAATGCCGGAAATGCCGGCCGAGCCGTTGGTGACCTCACGCCAGTTGATCAATACGAGGCGGATGATCTCGCCGAAGGCCAGCGTCACGATCGCCAGATAGTCGCCGCGCAGGCGCAGCACCGGAAAGCCGAGCAGCACGCCCCAGAAGGCGGCCATGGCGCCGGCGGCCGGCAGCAGGATCCAGAACGACAGGCCGTATTGCGTGCCGAGCAGCGCATAGGCATAGGCGCCGACAGCGTAGAAGGCGACATAGCCGAGGTCGAGCAGGCCGGCGAGGCCGACGACGATGTTCAGGCCCCAGGCCAGCATCACATAGATCAGGATCTGGATGCCGAAATTGTCGACCCATTTCAGTGAGCCCTGGAAACCGGCCGCTATCGACCCGCCGTAGAGAGCGAGCGACACCACGACGATGATCGGGTAGAGGGCCAGCGCGGCTATGCCGAGTGCCGAGAAATGGGCGTGGATGAAGGCCCGGAAATAAAACAGCACCGAGGCCAGGGCATAGATGATCGCCAGCGCCCGCACGAAGCGGGCATAGCCGGCAAGACCGGGTCCCAGCAGCCCGTCAAGCGAACTGGCCAGGACCAGCAGCAGGGCCGCGATCACAAGGGCCGCGATGAAATAGGGCAACCGGAAGAACCGCATCGCCACGCTGTCCGGCAGCAGGCCGGTGGCGACATCGGCGATCTTCTGGCTGGCCAGGAAGGGCTGGCCATAGGCGACATAGAGGAAGCGCCCGACGGCCGTGGCGATCACCACGGCGGCGAGCAGGCCCCAGCGCGTAGTCAGGACCAGTTCATTGGAAATGTTCTGACCGGTCTTCAGCCCGATGAACAGCACGAACAGGCCGAGCGCGATGGCGCCGGCATAGAACGCCTCGCGAACAGCGCGCTGCACGGGAGTGGCGATGACATCGCGCTCCGGGGATACGGTAACCGCCATGATCTCAGACCTTTTCGACTTCTGGCCGGCCCAGAATGCCGGAAGGCAGGAAGATCAGCACGATCGCCAGGATGGAGAAGGCGGCGACGTCCTTGTAGTCGATCGAGAAATAGGCCGACCACATGCTTTCGATGAAGCCGATCATCAGCCCGCCGAGCACCGCACCGGGCAGCGAGCCGATGCCGCCGAGCACCGCCGCGGTGAATGCCTTCACGCCGGGAACGAAACCGTCGGAGAAGGCGATGACGCCGTAATACATCAGGAACAGCGTGCCGGCGACGGCGGCAAGCGCGGCGCCCATGATGAAGGTGATCGAGATGGTGCGGTCGACATCGATGCCGAGCAGCGCCGCCATCTTGCGGTCCTGCTCGCACGCTCTTTGCGCTCGACCGAGCGAGGTTTTGTTGACGAGGTACCAGAACAGCGCCAGCAGCAGCGCGGTGACGACGACGATGATGATCTGCTTCAGCGACACGCTGATGCCTTCGATGTTGTAGACCTTGGACACCATCGGCGGGATCGGCTTGTTGCGCGGGCCTTGCGTCACCTGGACGAAGTTCGACAGCGCGATGGACATGCCGATCGCGGTAATCAGCGGCGCCAGCCGGAACGAACCGCGCAGCGGCCGGTAGGCCACCTTCTCGATTGTCCAGTTATAGAGGCTGGTCAACAGCATCGCCACGATCATCATGACCAGGAGCGCCACGACCACCGGAACCGAATAGAACATCGCGCCGAGGATTAGGAAAACGATCAGCGCCGTGAAAGCACCGACCATAAAGATGTCGCCATGGGCGAAATTGATCATGCCGATGATGCCGTAGACCATCGTGTAGCCGATTGCGATCAGCCCGTAGATAGATCCCAGCGTCAGCCCGTTGATAAGCTGCTGGACGAAGTACTGCATACTACCGTGGCTCCCCTGGAATGTCGCCCATGCAGACGCATTCCTTTTCGTATTTCCCCTAGTCGTAAAGTTTCGAGCCCGGATTGCAACGTGATTTTTCAATCGTCATGCGTGTTTTGCCGACACGCCACCGGATTGCTCCGTTTTTTCCAACCCAGCCTCTGGACTATCGCGGACCCTATCATTGGCATAACGCAATGTCTTTGACGAATCAGCCGCATCATGCACCTCGTTTCGAAGAAATCGCCGTCAAAATAAGTTGATGAGAGGGATCGTTGCGCCGGCGAACGCAATCCTTTTCGCGCCTCCTTGCTTCCCTTAGGTCAGGATTCTCCTTATTTGACGACGAATCCATGCGCGAACGGATCGCGTTCGTCGATGAAGATCGTGTTCAATCCGGTCATGCGCGCCCAGCCGCCGATCGAGGGAATGATCGCCGGCTTGCCCGCCACCTGGACCTCTTTCTCGACCCTGCCCTTGAACAGCGAGCCGATGATCGATTCATGGACGAAATCGTCGCCAGCCCTGAGCTTGCCCTTCGCATGAAGCTGCGCCATCCGCGCCGAGGTGCCGGTGCCGCAAGGCGAGCGGTCGATCGCCTTGTCGCCGTAGAAGACCGCGTTGCGGGCATGCGCCTCGCCGTTGGTCGGCTTGCCCGTCCACAGCATATGCGACAGCCGGTTGATGCCGGGGTTTTCGGGATGCACGAAGGAATATTTCTCGTTGAGCCGTTGCCGCACCACCGGGCTCCAGGCGATCAGGTCGCCCGCCGAATGATCGGCCATGTCGCGAAAATTCTTCTGTGGCTCGACGATGGCGTAGAAATTGCCGCCATAGGCGACATCGACGCTGATCTCGCCAAGCCCCGGGCATTCGACCGTCAGCCCTTCGGCATGGAGGAAGGACGGCACATTGGTGATGCGCACCTCCTCGACATATTCGCCGACCTGTTTGTACTCGGCGACAACCAGGCCGGCGGGCGTGTCCAACCTGAGCACCCCCGGCGTCTTCGGCTTGATCAGCCCGTGCTCGATGGCAAAAGTCACCGTCCCGATCGTGCCGTGGCCGCACATCGGCAGGCAGCCCGAGGTTTCGATGAACAGAATGGCGATGTCGCAATCGTCGCGCGTCGGCGGATAGAGGATCGAGCCGGACATCACGTCATGGCCGCGCGGCTCGAACATCAGCCCGGTGCGGATCCAGTCATATTCGGCCAGGAAATGCGCCCGCCGCTCCATCATCGTCGAGCCATCGAGCAGCGGTCCGCCGCCTGCGACCAGCCGCACGGGATTGCCGCAGGTGTGGCCGTCGATGCAGAAGAAGGAATGGCGCGCCATGTTTGGACCTTATCAAAAACGGTTCGGAGAGAAGGAAGAAAGATCAAGCGCCGGATTTTGCCCGAGAACGAGCTCGCGGATCAAGCGCGCGGTAGCCGCCGCCTGGGTCAGGCCGAGATGGCCATGGCCGAAGGCATAGACGATATTGCCGCCCTGGCTGGCGCGACCGATCACCGGCAGCGAATCCGGCAGCGACGGCCTAAACCCCATCCATTCGCGGCCGCCCGAGGGATCGAGCCCCGGCAGGAAGTTTTGCGCCTTCCGCAGCAGCGCCTTCGATCTGTTGTAGTTGGGCGGCCGCTCGATACCGCCGAGTTCGACGGCGCCGCCGACACGCAGACCCGTTTCGAGCGGCGTGACGACGAAGCCGTGCCCGGAGAAGATCAGCATCCGCTTCACATCGAAGGCACTCTTCGGCAACGTCGTGTTGTAGCCGCGCTCGGTCTCCAGCGGGATACGGTCGCCGAGATCTTTCGCCAGGAGATGCGACCATGCCCCGACCGCGACGACCAGGTGCCTTGCCTGCCGCGCGCTGCCGTCGGCCAGCGTCAATGTCACGCCATCCTGGCCCGCTTCGATATGGTCGATTCGCGCTTTTTCGAAACACGCGTCTTTGGTCTCGGCATAGGCCCAGACCGCCTTGCCCAGTAATTTCGGATCGGCAACCGTCTTCCACCCCGGCACAAATGTGCCCTTGACGAAGCGTGGCGACAGGCCGGGCTGCAAGGCGGCGAGAGCATCGCCTTCGACATGATTGAAGCCGATGCCGAAGCGTTGCCTGGCCGCCCAGCCCGGCAGCGACGCCCTGAACTCGGCCTCGCTCTCGTAGAGTTCGAGCGAGCCGTCCTCGCGCAGCATATCTGTCGTACCCGAACGTGTCATCAGCCCGGCCCATTCGGCCTCGGCGAGCCGCATCAGCCCGGCTTGCGCCGCGAGGCTGGCCTCATAGCGGTCGCTGCGCCCGGCACGCCAGAAGCGGGCCAGCCAGGGTAGGAGTGTCGGCAGATAGGCCGGCGGAATGCTGAGCGGGCCGAGCGGGTCGGCAAGCCATCTCGGCAATTGCCTGATCATGCCCTTGTGAGCCAGCGGCAAGACGTCGGAAAACGCAAAGGCCGCGGCATTGCCGGAACTCGTTTCCTCGCAAATGCCTGTCCGATCGAAGATCGTGACGTTTCGTCCGGCCTCAGCCAGATAGGCGGCGGCGCAAATACCGATGATGCCACCACCGATGACGGCGATGTCTTCACCTTCTCCCCGTTCACGGGGAGAAGGTGCCCGAAGGGCGGATGAGGGGCGGCGCCCCGCTTCTGTCGGCCTGGAATTTCCTTGCACGTCGGCGCTGCCCCTCATCTGGCTGCCGCTCTCTTCTCCCCGTGAACGGGGAGAAGAGAGCCTAGAACTGCGGCAGCTTCTGCCTCGCCGCCAATGCATCCCGCACGATCTTCTCGACCGCCTTGCGGCGCTCGCCCGACAGCGGCTGGCGCGGCATGCGCACGCGGTCGTTGGTGTCGATGGCAAGAACCTCGGCAAGCTTGATGTTCTGCACCAGATAGGTCGACACGTCGAGGTCGAGCAGCGGCCGGAACCAGCGGTAGATATCCAGCGCCTCCTCGCGGCGGCCCTGCTTCATCAGCTGGTAGATGGCGACGGTCTCGCGTGGAAACGCGGTGACCAGTCCGGCCACCCAGCCAATGGCGCCGACCGACAGCGCCTCGAACGCCAGATTGTCGACGCCGGTGAAGAGGTCGTAGCGGTCGCCGAAGCGGTTGATGATCTCGGTCGAGCGGCGGATGTCGTCGGAAGATTCCTTGATGGCGACAAAACGCTTGTCCGAGGCCAGTTCCTCCATCTGGTCGACGGTGACGTCGACGCGGTAGGCAAGCCGGTTTGAGTAGATCATGATGGGCAGGTCGCCTGCCTCGGCGACGGCCCGCAGCGCGGCAACCGTTTCCTGCGGATTGGTATGATAGATCGGGCTCGGCACCACCATCAGTCCATTGGCGCCTGCCTTCGCCGCACGGCGCGCAATGCTTGCGGCCTCGCGGGTGCCGGCTTCGTTGACCGTCAGCAGAACCGGCTTCTTGCCGGCAACCTTCTGTGCGGTCTTCAGCACCTCGATCTTCTCGTCATGCGACAGCATCGGGCCTTCGCCGAGCGAGCCGCAGACGATGATGCCGTCGCAGCCGGCCTCCATCTGCAAGCCAAAGCAGCGCTCCATTTCGGCATGGTCGAGGCTGTCGTCCTCGGTGAATTTGGTCGTGACGGCGGGGAAAACTCCGGTCCACATAGCTATCGCTCCATCTGATATATCAGTGATATATTTGCTCGGGGAGCGACTGTCAATGTTGAATCTGCTATGATATATCAAAAATATATCAGGAGACGCGCATTGGTATATGAGAATTCAAGCTCGGAGCCGGCCGCAGCGAAAGCCTACCGCGCGCTCGAGCATATGATCGTGACGCTCGAACTGGCGCCGGCAAGCTTCGTGACCGAGGGCGCGCTGATTGACAGGCTCGGGCTTGGCCGCACGCCGGTGCGCGAGGCGATCCAGCGGCTGGCCTGGGAAGGCCTGCTCGATGTCCGCCCGCGGGCCGGCATCGCCATCGCCCCGCTTCATCCCGGCGACTGGCTGCGCGTCCTCGATGCCCGCCGCGGCGTCGAGGTGGTCCTGGCCCGCTCGGCCGCCCGCTTCGTCACCCGCGAGGCCGCCGACCTGTTTCACGACGCCGCGCTCGCCATGCAGAGGGCGGTGATCTCAGGCAATGTGCTGGCTTTCATCCAGGCCGACAAGGCGCTCGACGAAGCACTTGCGCTGGCCGCCGACAACCCCTTCGCCGCCCGGCTGGCGGCGCCCTTGCAGACCCACAGCCGCCGCTTCTGGTTCCGCTACAAGGCCGACACCGGTCTCGCCGAATCGGCCGAGCACCATGTCGCGCTGATCCGCTCGATCCTCGCCGGCGACGAGGAGACCGCCGTCAAGGACGCCAAGCGGCTGATGACACTGCTGCGCGGCCACGCCGAGGCTGCCGCCACGCGCTAGATCACGATTCGAGCGAGCCTTCGACTGGCTGCTTCTGCGCCGCCCATTCCGCCAAATTCGCTCATGCGTTCCGCCGTCATGCGTCATGACCGACTGGGGCCACCAGGCTTTCCCAATTGTCGCCGGCAGCGATGATGCAGCTTCTGCCGGCGACATCGGTGACGGCGATGGTCCAGCTTCCCGTCTCTGCGACAAAGACTTCCATGATCGCCACCTGACCGATCAGCCCGAAAGCAAACTGTCTTTCCTGATACTTCTCGCTCAGTTGGGCGACAAGCTGGCCATGCTCGACGCAGAATTGGTTCTGGGCGCCGGCCGCGTTCGTACCCGCCGCCAAGGCGCCGGCAAGAATCAGGGCTTTCACCCAACCCAACAGAGATTTGCGTGCCATAGGGCACCTCCTTTGCCGTTCCGGCAAGGGAGAAGCCCAAGAGTGAGGTGCCTGACGGCCTCATTTTGCCGGAGCGGTCCAGGCCGGTTCCGACGTCATCATCGCGTCGCTCCTTTCCGTGTTCCGGTCTGCCATCCAGCGGATGTTCCCGCTATGTTCCATATATGGTGTCGGCAGGAGCAAATAACAAGCGGCAGACCCGTTTCGAACCTGCTGAGAAAAATGAAGCCTCGCGCTCAGCAACCGAGAGCGGCTACATGGCCTAGCTCCGCGTAGTCGAGAATAGGCCTGTCGCGCGTAACAATCGTCAAGCCGAACTGGCGGGCCGTCGCCACGACAATCCGGTCGGCGGGATCGCCGGGAGGGTCGGCGGGAAGGAAAGAGGACTCGATCAGGATGTCGTGATGCAGACTCGCCAAGGTAATTGCGGGATGATCCACGACTTTGGAGAACCATAGTGCTGGCGGCATGGTAAGAGCGATCTTTCTCTTGCGGACCAGCATTCCGATTTCCCAGCCGGAAAACGGTGAGATATAGAGCTGACCTGCCGTAGCAGCCTCCGCAATGGCTGTCCGCGAGCTTTCAGCGAGCGGCGACCTGTTGAACAACCAGATCACCGCGCACGTATCGAGAAGCAACGGGTTGGAGTTCATGCGTCACCGTCTTCGGCGTCCCAAATTTCTTCAGCCGGAGACGTCAGTGCATTTTCATCGTGAATAGTCACAGTGCCTGCGAGGGCGCCCCATGGGTCAAGAGAAAGTGGGGCCGTTGGCGGAGTAGCCAGCACGATCTGCGTTGCTTCCGAAACGCGAGTGAACGTGACGCTACGACCGGTTAGGTTGAGGTTTTCCGTCTTCCATCCGGCGTCGAGCCATGATTTGCCTTGGCTATGACTGAGATCGTTCGCCCACCAAGCCTGATAGTCGTAGGCGCTTCGGGGAAGCGGCGCGCCCAAAATTTCTTCTATTTTCTCAAAATCGAGACTTAACTCATCCAGAGCCTGCCTCTGCAGGAAATCAGAAATCGGAGCATACTTTGTCACGGAGGGCATCCTTTCCTTCAGTAGGATATCCTTAGTATATTCCATTCACCCAACAAGACAAGTGAAATCTGAGCGCAAATGAAGAGGGCGGAGCCAATGCCCCGCCCTCTTCATTGTTCGACCGTCGCCAGGCGGCGAGGACGCGCAACCATGAAATCGTCCGGCTAGTTCATCGTCGGAATGACGAACTCTGCGCCGTCCTTGACGCCGGACGGCCAGCGCGAGGTCACCGTCTTGGTTTTGGTGTAGAAGCGGAACGCGTCCGGGCCGTGCTGGTTGAGGTCGCCGAAGGAAGACGCCTTCCAGCCGCCGAAGGTGTAATAGGCGATCGGCACCGGGATCGGCACATTGACGCCCACCATGCCGACCTGCACCCGCGAGGCGAAGTCGCGCGCCGCATCGCCATCGCGGGTGAAGATGGCGACGCCATTGCCCATCTCATGGTCGTTCGCGAGCTTGATCGCATTCTCGTAGGTCGGTGCACGCACCACCGAGAGCACCGGCCCAAAGATCTCCTCCTTGTAGATGCGCATATCGGCGGTCACGTTGTCGAACAGGCAGCCGCCCATGTAATAGCCCTTCTCGTAGCCCTGCATCGAGAAGCCGCGACCGTCGACCACCAGCTTGGCGCCTTCCTTGACGCCGGTGTCGACATAGCCCTTGACCCGCTCCAGCGCCTGCGCCGTCACCAGCGGACCGAAGTCGGCCGACGAATCCGTCGACGGACCGACCTTCAGGCTTTCGACGCGCGGGATCAGCTTTTCCATCAGCCGGTTGGCGGTGTCATTGCCGACCGGGACGGCGACCGAGATCGCCATGCAGCGCTCGCCGGCCGAGCCGTAGCCGGCGCCGATCAGCGCGTCGACGGCCTGGTCCATGTCGGCGTCGGGCATGATGATCATGTGGTTCTTGGCGCCGCCGAAGCACTGCACGCGCTTGCCCGACGCGGTACCGCGCGAATAAATATAGTGGGCGATCGGTGTCGAGCCGACAAAGCCGATGGCCTTGATATCAGGATCGTCGAGGATGGCGTCGACCACGTCCTTGTCGCCATTGACGACGTTGAGGATACCCGCCGGCAGGCCGGCCTCGATGAACAGTTCGGCAATGCGCATCGGTACGCCCGGATCGCGCTCCGACGGCTTCAGGATGAAGGCGTTGCCGCAAGCGATCGCCGGCGCGATCTTCCACAGCGGGATCATCGCCGGAAAATTGAACGGCGTGATGCCGGCAACTACGCCGAGCGGCTGGCGCATCGAATAGACGTCGATGCCGGGGCCGGCGCCGTCGGTGAATTCGCCCTTCATCATATGCGGCGCGCCGATGCAGACCTCGACCACTTCGAGGCCGCGCTGGATATCGCCCTTGGCGTCGGCGATGGTCTTGCCATGTTCGCGCGCCAGGATGTCGGCCAGTTCGTCATAGTCCCTGGCGACCAGTTCAAGGAACTTCATCAGCACGCGCACGCGCCGCTGCGGATTGGTCGCCGCCCATTTGGGCTGCGCTTCCTTGGCATTGGCGACCGCCGCGCGCAGCTCAGCCTGCGAAGCCAGCGCCACCGTGCCGCGCACCGAGCCGTCCATCGGCTGCATGACATCCTGCTTGCGGCCGCTGGTCCCGGCGACACGCTTGCCGCCAATGAAATGACCGTACTCGATCATGGTTTCTCTCCCTGGATTTGTGATGAACCATTGTCCGCCTTTGTGCGCACGATGGCAACGCGAGCCAGAACGCAACCGTTGTGCGGAAAATAGATAGCGATTGACGACTGCGCATCAATCCTCGCAAATGGTAGGTGCGCGGGCCCCTGCCTAAGGATTGAGAAATTGAGTTCCTTCACCGCCCCCCTCTGTCCTGCCGGACATCTCCCCCTCAAGGGGGGAGATCGGCTGTCACGCCCGCCTTCGCAAACCTTCACTACAGTAGAAGAAATGCCAGCGGCGAAATTGCCAATCTCCCCCCTTGAGGGGGAGATGTCCGGCAGGACAGAGGGGGGCGCCGTAGAGCGCTGCCGTAACCGTCATTGCCCGGACCATCCTCATGAACTGGGATGACGTCCGCATCTTTCTCGCCGTGGCGCGAGCCGGCCAGATCCTTGGCGCGGCCAGGCGCCTGGAGCTCAACCACGCCACCGTCTCGCGCCGCATCGCCGCGCTCGAGGAAGCGCTCCGGACGAAACTCTTTCGCCGGCTCACCACCGGCAGCGAGCTGACGCCGGCGGGCGAGCGCTTCCTCGACATCGCCGAGCGCATGGAGGGCGACATGATCGCCGCGCGCTCCACGGTTGCCGGCGAAGGCGACGACGTCTCGGGCACCGTGCGCATCGGCGCGCCGGACGGTTTCGGAGTCGCTTTCCTGGCCGGGCGTCTCGGCGCGCTGACGGCCCTGCACCGCGAACTCACCATCCAGTTGGTGCCGGTGCCGCGCTCCTTCTCGCTGTCCAGGCGCGAAGCCGACATCGCCATCACCGTGGAGCGGCCGACGGAAGGCAGGCTGGTGGCGGGAAAGCTGGTCGACTACACGCTCGGCCTGTTCGCGTCCAAGGCCTATGCCGAAGCGCATGGCTTGCCGCAGACGCCTGCCGAGCTCGGCCGGCACAGCCTGATCGGCTATGTGCCGGACCTCATCGTCAGCCCCTCGCTCGACTATGCCGCCGAATTCAGCGCGGCATGGCGCACCAGCTTCGCCATTTCCTCCGCGCTCGGCCAGGCCGAGGCTGTGCGTTCCGGCGCCGGCATCGGCATCCTGCACACCTTCATCGCCCGCTCAATGCCGGAACTGGTGCCCGTCGACATCGTCGCGCCCATCCGCCGTGCCTACTGGCTGGTCTATCACGAATCGGTCAGGCCGCTTCGCCGCGTCCAGCTTGTCGCCAGCTTCATCACCAAGGCAGTGGAAAAAGAACGGGGATTGTTTGCGTGATGCATGCCGCCCGTAAGGGGAACCAGTTTTGGGACAACGACATGCATCAAGAGCAACCGAACCTTTTCCTCGCCACAAAGTCGGCGAGTGTGGCGATGCGCTGTTGCCGACGCCTTGTTTGTGCCGCCGCGCCGGACAGGGCATTTCTGGGGAAAGCTGGCGCGGGTAGACATGCGAGCCGTTCTTGCGATCCTCTTGCTGGCGCTTTCCGCCTGCGCCAACTCATGGACGAAGGTGCCGGAAGCGGAGCTGCCCAGATCCGTCCGCTATGCAATGGCGCGTCCATCGCCTTTCGTCTTCGGCGTTGGCGAAAACCAAGGTGACATCCGATCTCCCCCCTTGCGGGGGAGATGTCCGGCAGGACAGAGGGGGTGCTGTCCCGCCAGCCTCGGAAAGCTCTGGACCACTGCCCAGGCTCTACTTCACGTATCGTTCCGGTCCGAGATCCCGGACATCGATGTCCGGCACGCGGCTGGAGATGATGTCGGCCAGCACCTTGGCCGAGCCGCAGGCCATCGTCCAGCCGAGCGTGCCGTGGCCGGTGTTGAGATAGAGGTTGGAGAATTCGGTGCGGCCGATCAGCGGCGGCCCGTCGGGCGTCATCGGCCGCAGCCCGCACCAGAAGGTCGCCGCTCGCATGTCGCCGCTGCCTGGAAAAAGATCGCCGACCGAGTGTTCGAGGGTGCGGCGCCGCGATTCATGCAGTTCGAGGTCGAAGCCGGAAATCTCCGCCGTGCCACCGACCCTGATGCGGTCGCCAAGCCTGGTGATCGCCACCTTGTAGGTTTCGTCCATCACCGTCGACACCGGCGCGACGGCGGCATCCTTGATCGGCACGGTGATCGAATAGCCCTTGACCGGATAGACCGGGATCGGCCGCTTCAGCTGGCGCATGAACCCGGCCGAATAGCTGCCCATCGCCATCACATAGGCATCGGCGGCTCTCCAGCCCTTGCTTGTGCTGATGTTGGCGATGCGGTTGCGGTTCCTGATGATGCGCCTGATCGATACGTCGTATTCGAAGGTGACGCCGCGCGCCACGCAGAGCTCGGCCATGCGGTCGGTGAACATCTTGCAGTCGCCGGTTTCGTCGCCCGGCAACCGCAGGCCGCCGACGAACTTTTCGCGCACCCCCGCCAGCCCCGGCTCGGCCGCGATGCAGCCGTCGGGATCGAGGATCTCGTAGGAGACGCCATAGCTCTTCAGCACTTCGACATCGCCTGATGTGCCGTCGAGCTGCTGTTGCGTGCGGAACAGCTGCAGCGTCCCCTTGGCGCGCTCGTCATAGGCGATGCCGGTCGCCTCGCGCAGCGCCTTCAGCGTATCGCGGCTGTACTCCGCCAGCGGTACCATACGCGCCTTGTTCAGCGCATAGCGCTCGGTGGTGCAGTTGCGCAGCATCTTGACCAGCCATATCCACATATGCGGGTCCAGCGTCGGCCGCACCACCAGCGGGCCATGCTTCATCAAGAGCCACTTGATCGCCTTCAGCGGAACGCCAGGCCCGGCCCATGGCGAGGCGTAGCCCGGCGAGATCTCGCCGGCATTGGCGAAGCTGGTTTCGAGCGCTGGACCTTTCTGGCGGTCGATCACCGTCACCTGATGGCCGGCCTCGGCCAGGAAATAGGCAGTGGTGACCCCGATCACGCCACCGCCCAGCACGAAGATCTTCATCGCATAACTCTCCGCAACGACATTCTGTCCGGGTTTGAGGCGCGGGCCATCATCATGTTCTGTCTGCCGGATTTTACAGCGCCCGCCAAGGGGGCCGCGTGTCGCGCTTTAGCCGTTCAGGTAGCGCCGGTGGAAGCGATGGCCGAGACTGGTCAGGATTTCGTAGCCGATGGTGCCGGCATGGCCGGCCGCCTGGTCCACCGTCCGCGATGGCCCGATCAGTTCGACCAGATTGCCCGCCTTCAGTCTGCCGGGCGGCAGCGCCGAAATGTCGAGGATGATCGAATCCATCGACACGCGTCCGAGGAAAGGCAGCCGCACGCCTTCGAACCAGGCGGCCGAGGCGGCACGTCGATGCCAGCCGTCGGCATAGCCGAATGAGATCGTCGCGGCAGCCAGCGGAGCCGGCGTATGGAAACTATGGCCGTAGCCGACACCGGCACCCGCCTCCAGCATTCGCGTCTGGATGACCTTGGCCTGCAATCGCACTACTGGCAGCATCGGGTTCGGCTCGGCCGGCGTCGGATTGATGCCGTAGAGCGCAGCACCTGGACGAGCGAGGTCATAGTGAAAGCGCGGTTCAAGAAAGATCCCGGAGGAGTTGGCAAGCGAAGCCGGCGCCTTCGGCAGCTTTTTACGCAGCCGCTCGAATTCCAGCCGCTGCTGCTCATTGGCCGGATGCGCGGGTTCATCGGCGCAAGCCAGATGGCTCATCACCAAGGTCATGTCGATACCATCGAAAGCCTGCGGATCGCCCGCGATGGCCTCCACTTCCACCGCCGCCATGCCGAGCCGCGCCATGCCGCTGTCGACCTGGATCGCCGCGGGCAATTTCCTACCGGCGCGCCGCGCCGCCGCGCGCCAAGCCGCCAGCTGCTCCACACTGTTGATGACGGCGGTGAGCCTAGCCGCCTCCGCTTCGCCTTCCGCGCCGGGCGCTACGCCGTTCAGCACATGGATGGCGGGCACAGAACCCAGCACGCGGCGCAGGACGATCCCTTCGCTCACAAATGCGACAAAGAATATGTCGCAGCCTTCCCTGGCCAGCGCCGCCGCCACTTGCCCGGCGCCGAGCCCGTAGCCATCGGCCTTGACGACGCCGGCGCAGCGGGGGCCGTCCAGCCGTGCCTTCAGCCGCCGGTAATTCTCACGGATCGCACCGAGATCGATGGTCAGGATCGCGCCGGCCGCCGGATCGCTAACCGTGGCGCCTTCGCCAGCGGCCCCTTCCGGAACGGATTTCTTTCGAACGTCGTTCATGCCGACCTCGCTCGCAGCGGATCGGCCATCAATAAGGCGATGCTGCCGACGCATCAACCATGGCCGGCACGGCAGATCACAGGCGGCTACGTCACCAGATGCCGGAACGCCGCCACCACGTCCTCATAGACCTTGCGCTTGAATGGCACGACCAGGTCGGGCAGTTCCTGCATCGGCCGCCACGCCCATTTGTCGAACTCGGCGGTGTGGCCGCCCGGCGGCGGATTGATCTGGACTTCGCTTGCGTCGCCATGGAAGCGGAAGGCAAACCATTTTTGCGTCTGACCGCGATATCGGCCCTTGAAGGCGATGCCGACCAGATGCGCAGGCAGATCGTAATTGATCCAGCGCGGCGCCTCTGCCAGCAGCGAGACCGAGCGCATGCCGGTCTCTTCATACAGTTCGCGCTCCGCCGCCTGCAGCGGCTCCTCGCCCTTGTCGATGCCGCCTTGCGGCATTTGCCAGAGCTGAGTCGTGCCAGCGAATTCGCTGTCCGGTTCGGCAATACGGTGGCCGACCCAGACCAGACCCTCGGCATTTAGGATCATCAGCCCAACGCAAGGGCGATAAGGCAGCGTCTCGGGGTCGATCTTCTTTTTTGCCTTCGCCATGCTCAACCTTTTTGCGGATCTATCGCCACTGCCGAAATCGGCACGATTTCGATACCGCGCTTCCTGGCCTCGATCACCCAGGACGCCACCGTGTCGACCGTGATGTCGAAGGCCGAGCCGATGCCGACGGCCGAGCCCTTCGCGCGGGCGGTCGCTTCGAGTTGGTCCAGCTTCTTGAGAATGGCGCCACGATCCTGCACGGCGTCGATCGCCGTATCGCCTGCCACGAACGGCACGCCGTCCTTCAGCGCCAGTTCGGGGGCGAGGCTGCGTGCTGACGAACCGTCGTCGACATAGGCCAGGCCGCGCTTGCCGAGCTCGGCCATGAACGGACCCATCGCCATCGCGTCGGCCGAGAAACGCGCGCCCATATAGTTCATCACGCCGGTATAGTTGGTCGTCCGCGACAGCGCCCAGCGCAGGCTCTTCAAATTCTCGTCCGGGCTCGCCGTGATCGTCAGCGTGTTGCGGCCGGGATTGACGTTCGGATAGTCGAATGGCTCGAGCGGCACCTGCATGACGATCTCATGGCCGCCCTGCCGCGCCGCCTGCATCCAGCGGCCGATGCTGTTGCCTTGCGGCGCGAACGCCAGCGTCACCTCCGCCGGCAGCTTGGCGATGGCTGCCTGCGTACCGGTCTGCGACACGGCGAGCCCGCCGATGACGATCGCAACACGTGCGCCGCGCGCCCCGGACCACGGCCGCGCATAGACATCGAACGGCCGCCTGCCATCGGCGGCGCGGACCGGCAACGGGCCGGTATCGCTGGCTTCGATCAGCGCCCTGTCGGGAAGATGCGCGATTTTCAGGTTCTGGCCGATGGCCGAAGGGTCACGGATGACGATCGCGGCTTTAGGAGGAGTATCGCCCTCTTCGGTCTCGACATGGATGATCTGCGGGCCGCCGGTCTTGGGCGCTGCTTCCGCTTTCGGCGCCGGCGCTGGCTCGGTCGCCGGCGCGGCGGCGTCCGTCACCTTCGGCGTCGAAACAGCGACGACCTCCGGCTTTCGAAACGGCTTCTCGCGCAGCGCGATGGCGCCGGAGACGCCGATCACCGCCAGTACGACAAGCGCAGCCGCAACCGCGGGGCCGCTGATCTTGCTGCTGGCCGCGCGTGTCGGCCGGATAGCCTGTCCGAGCGGGCGTTCGATATCCTTGCCGATGTCAGCCAAGCCGCATCCCCCGCGCATGACCCCGAAAAGCGGGGCCCACTTTTCGGAAAGGATCATGCGCAATCAAAAAAATGTTGCCGCAATCCCCGAATCAAACTGCCGGAACCTCGCGGCCCCGGCAGCATCGCATTGCTTCGATCAGGCGGCCAGACCTCCAATGCATGTCGCCCAAAAGTGGTCCCGGTTTCGGGACAACGACATGCATCCAAACAAAGGGCCCGGCCGGTCGACCTTTACTGGTTCAGCACAGCCTTGTCCGGATTCGGCGGGAACGCCGGATCGGTCTTTTCGCCGCGCAGAAGCTGCTCGGCATAGATGAGTTGCAGGTCGTCCTTCGGCTCCGGTGGCACATAGGCTGCCGAGCCCGAACCGGTCGTGCCTTCATCAGCGCCCTTGATATGACCCTTGAGGTCCGATTCGCCGCGCGTCAGGTCCCTGCCCTGCAGTTCCGCCGGCAGCGGCTGGTCGACCTTGATGTCGGGCGTGATGCCCTTGCCCTGGATCGACTTGCCTGACGGCGTGTAATAGAGCGCCGTCGTCAGGCGCAGCGCGCCGTTCTCGCCAAGCGGGATGATGGTCTGCACCGAGCCCTTGCCGAAGGATTGCGTTCCGACCACCGTGGCACGGCGCAAATCCTGCAGCGCGCCGGCGACGATTTCGGACGCACTGGCCGAGCCGCCATTGACAAGCACGATCAGCGGCTTGCCGCCGATGTCGTCGCCCGGCCGCGCGTCGAAGCGGGTAACGTCCTTCGGATCGCGGCCGCGCGTCGAGACGATCTCGCCGCGGTCGAGGAAGGCGTCGGACACGCTCACCGCCTGGTCGAGCAGGCCACCGGGGTTGAGCCTGAGATCGAGCACATAGCCCTTGAGCTTGTCGTTCGGCACCTGCTTCTTGATGGTGTCGATGGCGTTCTCGAGGTCGTCATAGGTCTTTTCGGTGAAGGAGGTGATCTTCATGTAGCCGATGTCGTTCTCGACCCGGAACTTGACCGCCTTGACCTTGATGATGTCGCGCACCACCGTCAGCTCGATCGGCTTGTCGGCGCCCTGGCGCAGGATGGTGAGCTTGATCGGCGTGTTGACCGGCCCACGCATCTTCTCAACCGCGTCGTTGAGGGTCAGGCCGCGAACCTCGTCGCCGTCGATCTTGGCAATGTAATCGCCGGCCAGCACACCCGCCTTGGCGGCAGGCGTGTCGTCGATCGGCGTGATCACCTTGACCAGGTCGTTCTCCATGGTGACCTCGATGCCGAGGCCGCCGAACTCACCCTTGGTCTGCACGCGCATGTCCTGCGCTTCTTCCGAATTCATGTAGGAGGAGTGCGGGTCGAGCGACGTAAGCATGCCGTTGATGGCGTTCTCGACCAGCGACTTGTCGTCGGGCGGCGTCACATATTGCGCCCGCACCCGCTCGAAGATGTCGCCGAAGATCGCCAGTTGCTTGTAGGTCTCGGAGCCCGCAGCGTTCGCCGTCGAGCTTGGCGCGCCATAGACCAGGCTCATCGCGGATGCGCCCATCAGCGCACCGGCAAACAGAAGCGACAGTTTCCGCATCATCTCACGTCCTTCCAGAGAAACGGTCCGCCCACCATGGGGTCGGATCGACGGGTTTTCCATCCTTGCGGAACTCGACGTAGAGCTCCGGCGTGGCATTTCCATTCTTCGAGGCCGAGGTGCTTGCCACCCGGGCCTCTCCCATCGCGCCGACCGGCTCTCCTGCGAGCACCGACTGGCCAGACGCGACGCTGATTCTGCTCATCCCCGCCAGAACGACATGATAGCCGTCACCCGCGTTCAGGATCAAGAGTTGACCATAGGAGCGAAAAGGCCCCGCATAAAGCACATTTCCGTCCGCCGGCGCCGTGACGATGGCTCCCGATTGTGTCGCAACCATGTCGCCGAGCATCACCGCACCGTTACCGTCATCGGCGCCGTAACGTCGCTTGATCTTGCCGATGACCGGCAGCGCGATCTGCCCCTGGAGCGCCGAAAACGGCGCGGCGGCGGCAAGCTGGTTGGCTTCCGGCACCGGCAGGGACGCCAGCTCCGGCTGCGCCGAGACCTTGTCGGCGTCCGCCGGCTTCTGCTCGGCGGCCTTGGCCGCGTCCGCCGCCTTGCGCTCCTTGTCGGCCTCGAGCGAGGCGATCAGTTCCTTCAGGCTGCCGGCCTTGGCCGCAAGTGCCTGGGATCGCTGCTTTTCGGCGGCCAGCGCGGTCTGCGTGTCGGCCTCGAGTTTCTGCTTGGCTTCGAGCAGCATGCTTAGCCGCTTCTTCTCCGCCGTCTGCTCGCCGACCGCCGCCGTCAGCCGTGTCCGCTCGGCCTCGATCGAGGCCGTCACCCGCGACTGCTCCTTGAGGTCGGCCAGCAGGATCTCGGTCTGCTGGCGCAATTCCGGCACCACCGCGCCGAGCAGGATGGCACTGCGCACCGACGACAGCGCGTCCTCCGGCTTGACCAGGATCGCCGGCGGCGGATTGAGCCCCATGCGCTGCAGCGCGCCCAGCACCTCGGCCAGGACGTCGCGTCTAGCGGCCAGCGAGGCGCGGATCTTCTGCTCCTCGCCCTTCAGCCCTTCCAGCTTGGCGCCGATGTCCTCGATATCCTGACCGAGCTTCTGCTCGGTCATCGCCGACTGGATCAGCGCCGCGGTGATCGAGGCATGGTCTTTCTTGATCGTCGCTATGTCGGCGGCGAGCTTGGCCAGCCGCTCGGACGACAGCGTGATATCCTTCGACACCTGTTCGTATTCGGCCCGGCTCTGATCCGGATCGGGCGCCATGTCGAGCGTGTTTTCGGCCCTGGCGGCACTGAGCGACAGCACGAATGCCACCGCCGCAATGCCGCAGCCGCGCAGAATGCTCGCTCTGGTCCGTCCAATTTCAGACATTGAAGCCCGACTCTATGCGTGGCTTCGTTAACGAACAATCAACCATGTTCGATAGGCTTGCCAACGTAGCACAGTCTCACGGTGCATTGGGGCGGAAATCCGTGTGATTCGCAACGATTTGCGGTCAGGCTCACGACCGATGATAGGGATGGCCGGACAGGATAGTGGCCGCCCGGTAGAGCTGCTCGCCGAGCATCACGCGGACCAATTGGTGCGGCCAGGTCGGCGCGCCGAATGACACCATCAGATCGGCCTGATCGCGCAACGACTGGTCGTGGCCGTCGGCGCCGCCGATGGCAATTACCAGTGCCTTGCGCCCACCATCGCGCAGCAGGCCGATGCGGCCGGCGAAATCGTCAGAGGAGAGGTTTCTGCCGCGCTCGTCGAGCAGCATCAGCGCGGCGCCAGGCAGCAGATACGTCTGCAACCTCTGGCCTTCCTCGCGCCGCCGCTCGGTGGCGGTCTGGGCGCGGCCTTCCACGATCTCGGCAATGCCGGCAAATTCGAGCCCTACCGCGGGGCCACTTTTGGCGAAGCGCTCGAAATAGCGGTCGGCGAGCTGCTTCTCGGGGCCGGCTTTCATCCGGCCCACGGCATGAACTGATATCTTCATCCTACCTCAAGGGCCGCTAATGCATGTCGCCCAAAGCCTGCCCTCGGGCTTGAACCGAAGGTGCGCACCGGTTTGGCACAACGACATGCATCAAGACAAATACGGCTCAGTGCAAGGTCTCTTCCTCGAGATCCGGCGCCTGCCACATCTTTTCGAGATTGTAGAAGTCGCGGACTTCGGGACGGAAGACATGGACGATGATGTCGCCCGAATCGATCAGGACCCAGTCGGCGCCAGCCAACCCCTCGACGCGCGCCGTGCCGAGCCCGGCATCCTTGAGCGCTTTGAGGAGATGATCGGCAACTGCCGAGACGTGACGGTGCGATCGGCCCGACGCGACGACCATATAGTCGCCGAGGCTCGATTTTCCCTGAATGTCGATTGAGACGATGTTTTCGGCCTTGGAGTCTTCCAGACTGGCAAGGACTGTCTTGATGGCGCGGGACACGGCGTCGTTTACGCTGATCCCGGCCGGCGAAGGCACGATATCGGCCCTCTTCCGCAGTGCTGTTCTCAGTGTATTTCCTTTCGCAGCAAGAACAACCAAATCACCCGTGAAATCAGGTGACACCGCTTAAATAGGCAGAGTTCCGTTGCAGTTTCAAGACGGCAATCCCTGCCGTCGCCAACGCAGTGGCCTTCTTCCGGTTCCGCAGCACAAGAAAAATCGGAACTCTTGCCGCCCTGCAGGGGTTATCGACGCATCGACCAACCGGATTTCCGTCATGCCGATCGATCCCCAGAACGCCCTCCTCAGCGTGCAGGCCGGCCTTGCGCAGCTCAGCACCCTGATCGTCTCCTATTCATTCTCGGCCATCGGCGCCGTCATCCTGCTGGTCGTCGGCTATATCGTCGCAGGCCTCGCCGAGCGCTCGCTCTACGCCGGCCTCGGCCATATCAGCGGCTTTGACGCGACGCTGCGCCACTTCTTCTCGAAGATCGCCCGCTACGCCATCCTGATCCTCGTCGTCATCATGGTGCTCGGCCAGTTCGGCGTGCAGACGGCCTCGATCATTGCCGCCATCGGCGCCATTGGTCTCGCCATCGGCCTGGCGCTGCAGGGCACGCTGCAGAACATTGCCGCCGGCATCATGCTCTTGGCGCTACGGCCATTCCGCATCGGCGAATATGCAGAAGTCGGCGCCATTTCCGGGACCATCGAGGAAATCGGCCTGTTCGCCACCAGGTTGAGGATGCTCGACGGCGTCTACATCCTTGCGCCCAATTCGACACTGTGGAACCAGCCTGTCCGCAACTATTCGCGCAACGGCGTCCGCCGCGGCGACATCACGCTCACCATCGGCTCCTGGAACGACATCGATCTCGCGCAAAAGACGATGCTCGGCGTCGCCGCCGCGGAGCGGCGCGTCAGGCGTGAACCGGCGCCGATCGCCTTCGTCGCCACCGTCGGCGACAGCACTGTCGCCATCACCTTGCGCTACTGGACCTCGGCCGCGGATTTCTTCGCCACCCAGATCGACCTCACCAAACGCGCCAAGCAGTCTTTCGACACCGAAGGCATTTCGGTTCCGGCACCACCGCCGGAAGCGCCCCGGCAGGAAGCCTCCGCCACACGGCAATAGCCTGAGATCTCAATCCTCAGTACGACCGCGCTGCTCCTCCGGTGCAAAGGCCAGTTCCACCGGCAGCGGCGCTTGCGCGCTCATCGGCGCGAAATTGCCGGTTTCGGTGGCTGGAACGGCCCGCGTCGTCATCACCCGCCACAGCACGAACAGGCAGAACGCAGCGGCGATTACGATGGCCACATAGATGAAGGTCTGCGTGCCATAGAAGGCGGAAAGCCCGGTCACGATGCCTGGCACGATGAAGCCCGCCAGCGACCATGCAAACAGAAGCGAACTGGACAGCGCCACCATGTCATCCTTGCTGGCGCGGTCGGCGGCATGTGCGCTGGCCAGCGAATAGATCGATTCCGAGGCGCCGTCCCAGACTATGTAGATGACAACGAGCGCCGCCAGCGCACCGCCGTCGAAGCCCAGCGCAAACAGGCCCGCCGCCAGGGCCAGCGCCGAGGCGGCGATCAGCACATAGCGCCGGTCGGTGCGGTCGGAAATCCAGCCAAGCGGGATCTGCAGGATCAGTGTGCCGACCGGCATCGCCGACAAAAGCAGCGCCACATCCGCCTGGCTGTACCCCTTGGCCGTGGCATGGATCGGCGCGAAGCCCGAAATCGCCATCGACAGGCCGCCGACGGCAAGCATGCCGGCAACGCCCACCGGCGAAATCCGCCAGGCCAGGCCGAGCGCGACCGATGCAGCCTGCGGCGGCGGCGGCTGGGCGAGCCGAGTCAGCCCCACGGGCAGGATCGACAGCGCCGTGAAGGCGATGCCGATCAGCGGCGCCTGCGCAGTCCCGATATCGACCGCCGCCAGCGCGGCGTAACCGACGCCGAGCCCCGCGACATAGGAGACGTAGAACACCGCCATGACTCGGCCGCGTATGGCGTTGGCGACGGCATCGTTCAGCCAGCTCTGCGCGACGATGAACAGCCCGCATATGGCAAAGCCATAGAGTGCGCGTGCCGCGATCCATAGCAGCGGGATCGTTCCGGCCCCGACGGCCGCATTGGACAACACGATCAGCGCCGAAAGCACCATGAACGCGCGGGCATGGCCAACGCGCCGCACCAGCGGTCCGGTCAGGATGCAGCCGGCGAGGCCGCCGGCCGAAAGGCCGGTGATGATCAGCCCGGCCCAGGTCGGATCGAAACGCTCGGCGCCAAGCCGGACCGGGATATAGGCGAACATCAGCCCATTGCCGACCGCGACCAGCGCCATCGACAGGATGACGCTGGCAATGGCGATCGCCGGCGCCGACGGGCTGCCCTGCCGCGGGTCGTGTCTGGTCTGGTTTCGCTCGATTGTCGTCATCTTGGCGCAGGATCGCCTAAGGATCGGGCAAAGGCCGCTGCAAAAGCGACATCGCCGGACGTGCCTTCTCCCCTCTAGGAGAAAGGGAGTTCGTGCAGGCTCAGCCCTGCGCCATCTTTCGGATGGCGCTCGACGACAGCGACGAGCGCGGGCCGTGGATGAAGGTCCAGGCCGGCGCCCTCATCCGGGCGAGACGCGGCGCGTCGCCCTCGTCGACGCGGGCGTAGTCGAAGGTCTTGGCGACGACCGACGACAGGAAGGACAGCGTCGCGCCCGGGCGATCGATCACCGCGATCGGGAACGTCATGACGATCTGGCGCCAGCGCTGCCAGCGATGGAAGTCGCGCAGTGAGTCCGCGCCCATGATCCAGACGAAGTCGACGCCGGGATTGCGCGCCTTGACCAGCGCCAGCGTGTCGGCTGTGAAGCGGACATGATGCGTGGCCTCGAAGGCGGTGACCTTGATCTTCGGGTTCCTGGCGATCTGCTCGGACAGGTTGAGCCGCTCCGTCAGCGGCGCCAGTTCCCGCGTGTTCTTCAGCGGATTGCCGGGCGTCACCATCCACCACAACTGGTCGAGCGCCAGGCGTCTCAGCGCGATCTCGGCGACCAGCGCATGGCCGGCATGCGGCGGATTGAACGAACCGCCGAACAGGCCGACGGCCAGGCCTTTTTCGGCATGCGGCATCTTGAGGTAGCGGGAGGAGACGGCGGGCTGAGGGGACGACAGCATGGTGCTAGGCACCCCCCTCTGCCCTGCCGGGCATCTCCCCCTCAAGGGGGAAGATTGGCAGCTTCGTCGCAGGCGCAAATTCTGCAAGGCTGACAATTGGAGAAAGCGGAGATGACAGCCAATCTCCCCCCTTGAGGGGGAGATGCCCGGCAGGGCAGAGGGGGGTCGACGCGCGCAACGCCTCAGGCTCTAACGGCGAATAGCGTCAAGGCCGCACCTGCCCCGACCCGCGCACGCGGTATTTGAACGAGGTCAGCTGCTCGACGCCGACCGGGCCGCGCGCATGCATCTTGCCGGTGGCGATGCCGATTTCGGCGCCCATGCCGAACTCGCCGCCATCGGCGAATTGCGTCGAGGCATTGTGCAGAAGGATCGCTGAATCGATCTCGTTGAAGAACCGCTCGACGGTATTCGCGTCCTCGGCGACGATCGCCTCGGTGTGGTGCGAGGAAAACGTCTCGATATGCTCGATCGCACCGGCAACGCCGTCGACCAGCTTCACCGCGATGATGGCGTCGAGATATTCGGTGACCCAGTCGGCGTCGGTGGCAGGCTTGGCATCGAAAAACCCCTTCAATACCTCGGCATCGGCGTGGATTTCACAGCCCGCCGCGCGCAACGCTTCAAGGATCGGCACCAGATGGGAGGGCGCAACGGCGCGGTCGACGAGCAGCGTTTCGGCCGCACCGCAGACGCCGGTGCGCCGCATCTTGGCGTTGACCGCGATCTTCACCGCCATGTCGAGATCGGCCGAACGGTCGATATAGAGATGGCAGATGCCTTCGAGATGGGCAAAGACCGGCACCCGCGCCTCGCTCTGCACCCGCCCGACGAGGCTCTTGCCGCCGCGCGGAATGATGACGTCGAGATTGCCGGAGAGGCCTTTCAGCATCTCCCCGACAGCGGCGCGGTCGGCGGTCGGCACCAACTGGATGGCATCTTCCGGCAGACCGGCGGCCTTCAGCCCCTCGACCAGACAGGCATGGATCGCGGCGGATGAATTGAGCGAATCCGAACCGCCGCGCAGGATCACCGGATTGCCGGCCTTGAGGCAGAGAGCGCCGGCATCCGCAGTCACGTTCGGCCGGCTCTCATAGATGACGCCGACGACGCCGAGCGGCGTGCGCACGCGCTCGATATGCAAACCGTTCGGCCGGTCCCATGCGGCGATGACGTCGCCGACCGGGTCGCTGAGTTCGGCGATCTCCTTGACGCCGTCGGCCATGGCCCGGATGCGGGCGGGATCGAGCTTCAGCCGATCCATGAAGGAGGCGGAAAGCCCGGATTCGTGGCCATTCGAGATGTCGATGGCATTGGCGTCGAGAATGTCCTGCTCACGACCGATAATGGCGTCGGCCATGGCGAGGAGCGCTGCATTCTTGACGGCGGTCGTGGCGATGGCCAGCGGTCGGGCAGCGGCACGGGCGCGGCGGCCAATGTCGGCCATCAGCGCCACGGTGTCTTCCCGGGATTTTTCATGCAGCTTCAGCATGGCTCATCCTCCGCTCGTCACCTGGTCACCCGCCCGTGCCTGGTCACCCACCCCTACTTGGTCACCAGCATGGCTCACCACAAGGTCGTCGCGGTGGATCATGGCCGAGCGCGCTTCGTAACCGAGCACCGTTTCGATCTCCGCCGTCTTCAGGCCTGCGATCCTTACGGCATCGGCGGCATCATAGGCAACCAGCCCGCGCGCGATCTCGCGGCCCTCGGGCGACAGGATCGCCACCGTGTCGCCGCGCGAGAAGTTGCCGCTGACCAGTTTGACGCCGGCCGGCAGCAGCGACTTGCCCGACTTGAGCGCGCCGATGGCGCCGGCATCGACGGTCAGCCGTCCCGCCGGTTCGAGCTGCCCGGCGATCCAGGTCTTGTAGCCTTTGACCGGATTGGCGCTCGGCTTGAAGAAGGTCGCCCGCTCGCCACGCTCGATCGCCATCAGCGGCGACAGCCGCGTTCCTGCGGTGATGATCATGGCGGTGCCGGCGGCGGTGGCGATCTTGCCGGCGTCGAGTTTTGTCCGCATGCCGCCGCGCGACAATTCGGATGCCGCCGCACCCGCCATCGCCTCGATGTCGGGGGTGATGCGGTCGACCACCGGAATGAACCTGGCGCCGGGATCCCTGGCCGGCGGCGCCGTGTAGAGCCCGTCAATATCGGAGAGCAGCACCAGCAGGTCAGCGCCCATCATCGTCGCCACCCGCGCCGCCAGCCGGTCATTGTCGCCATAGCGGATTTCGGAGGTCGCCACCGTATCGTTCTCGTTGATGACCGGCACCGCCTTCATCTTCAGCAGCGTCGAGATCGTGGCGCGCGCGTTGAGATAGCGGCGGCGCTCCTCGGTGTCGCCGAGCGTCAGCAGGATCTGACCTGATTTCAGGCCGCCCTTGCCGAGCGCATCCGACCAGGCGCCGGCCAGCGCGATCTGCCCGACGGCGGCAGCCGCCTGGCTTTCCTCGAGCTTCAGCGCCCGCCTGCCGAGGCCGAGAATGGTGCGGCCGAGCGCAATCGCCCCCGATGACACGACAAGGATTTCAGCGCCGCCCGAGGCCAGCACCGCAATGTCGTCAGCCAGCGAGGCCAGCCAGTCGCGCTTCAGGCCCGATGAGCGGTCGACAAGCAGCGCCGAGCCGATCTTGACGGTGATGCGCCGGTACTTTTTCAGCGATTGCGCGGCCATGCTATTTTTCCCAGCGCGTCTCGACCGGAGCCGCGACGGCGTTGCGCGCCTCGGCCACTATCGCCATAAGGGCGCGCAGCACCGCCTCGACGCCTTCGCCGGTGACGGCCGAAAGCAGCATCGGCGCACGGCCGGCGGCGCGCTTCAGCGAGGCAACCTTCTTCTTGCGCTGATCGGCATCGAGGATGTCGACCTGGGAAAGCGCGACGATCTCGACCTTCTCGGTCAAGCCGTTGCCATAGGCGTCGAGCTCGGCGCGCACGGTCTTGTAGGCCTTGCCCGGATTCTCCTCCTGCGCCGAGACGAGGTGCAACAGCACGCGCGTGCGCTCGACATGGCCGAGGAAACGGTCACCGATGCCGACGCCCTCATGCGCGCCCTCGATCAGCCCGGGAATGTCGGCGATGACGAATTCGCGCCCGTCGATGCGAGCGACGCCGAGGCCGGGATGCAGCGTGGTGAAGGGATAGTCGGCGATCTTCGGCTTGGCGGCCGTGACCGCCGCCAAAAAAGTCGACTTGCCGGCATTGGGCAGGCCGACCAGGCCGGCATCGGCGATCAGCTTGAGCCTGAGCCAGATATTCATCTCCTCGCCCGGCAGGCCGGGATTGGCGCGGCGCGGCGCCTGGTTGGTCGAGGTCTTGAAATGCTGGTTGCCGAAACCGCCATTGCCGCCCTTGGCCAAAAGGAAGCGCTGGCCGACCACGGTCAGGTCGCAGATCAGCGTCTCATTGTCCTCGGCAAAGACCTGGGTGCCGGCCGGCACTTTCAGCGTCACGTCGGCGCCCTTGGCGCCGGTCATGTTGCGGCCCATGCCATGTATGCCCGTCTTGGCCTTGAAATGCTGCTGGTAGCGATAGTCGATCAGCGTGTTCAGCCCATCGACTGCCTGCAGCCAGACATCGCCGCCACGGCCGCCGTCACCGCCGTCGGGTCCGCCGAACTCGATGAACTTCTCGCGCCGGAACGACACCGAACCGGCGCCGCCGTCGCCGGAGCGGATATAAACCTTGGCCTGATCGAGAAATTTCATCGGATTGTGGTGTTTCTGCTATTGGCTTTGCGGGATTGCTCTAAACCAAGGCGGGGCGGAGGGCGAGGCTGTTTTACCACGAAAGCGCCGGGTGCCCTTTTGCAAACGACGCTATAGTGAGCTTGCGCGCACGCCGAAATCGATTTCGCGACGGCGAGCCGGGGGAATGCCGGAATGAAGCTTGTAACGTACAACATCCAGTACGGCATTGGCCTCGATGCCCGTTACGATGTCGGGCGCATTGCCGATGCCGTGCGCGGCGCCGACGTGATCGCGCTGCAGGAGGTTACTCGCAACAACCCCAAGAATGGTGGCCGCGACATGGTCGCAGAACTCGGTGACGCCTTGCTCGACTACTTTGCCGTCTATGGCAGCAATTTCGAGGCCAACATCGGCTCCGCCATCGAGAATGGCCGTGCCGTCACGAGAACCTTCCAGCTCGGCAACATGGTGCTGTCGAAAACGCCCATCCATCTGTCGCGCAATCTGCTTTTGCCGCGCAGCCGCTCCTTCGAGGCGATGAACTTCCAGCGCGGCGCGCTGGAAGCCCTGATCGAGACGCCGCTTGGCTTCGTCAGATTCTATTCCATCCATCTCGATCACCGCAGCCCCGTCGAACGCGTGAGCCAGATACAGTTCCTGCGCCAGCGCCTGTTGAATTACGCGCTCGAAGGGGGCGCTTTGTCCGGCGTCGCCGAGATTGGCCTGCCGGAATTGCCCCACCCAGAAGCCTTTGTCGCCATGGGCGATTTCAACATGCTGGCCGGATCTCCCGAATATGTCGAACTCGCCGGCCGGCCGGACCATGAATTCGGCATGCCGCTGACCGCCGACTTTGCGGTCGATGCCGCCATGCGCCTCAACGTGGCCGGCGACGATCTCGTTACCTGGGTCGACCCCAAGCGGCCCGACGATGCCAGCCGCCACAAGCGCATCGACTATGTCTTTTCCAGCGCCTCGCTCGCCGGATCGCTGAAGCGGCTTTGGGTCGACCGGCAAGCGGTCGGTTCGGACCACTTGCCGGTCTGGGTCGAGATGGTTTGACCGGAGCCGCTCAGGCAATCACATAAGGGCAAGAGCCCCCTCACCCGGTCGCTAACGTTGATGCCAGCCTCTTCTCCCCAGCGGGAGAAGGTGGACGCGAAGCGGCCGGATGAGGGGGCCTCTCATAAGCGATTGCCCTGCAGGACAGCTCATCAAAAATGCACCCAGTTCCTGAGGCTGGTCCAGGTCTTGCGGTCGAGACGGTAGCGCTCGACCGGCACCTGGCCGGCGACGATCGAGTTCAGCATGCCTTGGCCGGCATACTGGAAGCCGCATTTGTGGATAACCCGGCGCGAGGCCGGATTGATGACCCGGGTCGAGGCATGCAGCACCTGGATCGATGTCTTCTGGAAGGCGAGGTCGACCAGCGCGTGCGCGGCCTCGGTCGCATAGCCGTGCTTCCAGTAGGGCTCGCCGATCCAGTAGCCGAGTTCCAGCCCGCGGTCGGTGGTGTTGAGGCCGGCGCAACCGACGAAGATTTCGGTGCCGGCCAGCGCCAATGCATAAGCGATCCCGGCCCGGCGCGATGCCGCCATGGCGAGGAAGGCGCGGGCCTCGGCCTCGCCATAGGGGTGCGGCATGCGGGCCAGCATTTCGGCGACATGGCGGTTGTCCGCAAGCGCCACCAATTGCCCGATATCGCTTTCACGCGGCGGCCGCATGACCAGCCGCTCGGTCGCGAGCACCGGGCAATCGATCGCGTAACTTTCGTCATCCGTGTCTTCCGCTTCGGCAACCATGTCAGTCCTCCAGGCACAAGAAAAAGGGGAGATGGAAACCCATCTCCCCTGATCCTTTTCCTGGCTGGCCAGACACCGGTCCCGAGATGGGTGCCGGTGTCGTGGTGCGGAACCGGCTACTCCGCTGCTTTGGTAATCGGATTGACCGATACGTAGGTTCGGCCGTTGGCTTTTTTGTTGAAGGTGACTGCGCCGGCTTCGAGCGCAAACAGGGTGTGGTCCGTGCCCATGCCGACATTGACGCCCGGATGCCACGAGGTACCGCGCTGACGAATGATGATGTTGCCCGGGATCACGGCTTCGCCGCCGAACTTCTTCACGCCGAGCCGCTTGGAATGGGAGTCGCGACCATTGCGCGACGAACCGCCAGCTTTCTTGTGTGCCATCTAACTAACTCCGATGCGCCGCAAGGCGCCTAAAGGATCTTATGAACGCGTTCGCGTTCCGTTTCAAGTCCGATCCGGCGACGATTGCGCCGGCTCGTTTTTACTTCTTCGCCAATTCCTTGGCCTGCTCGCGCCAGTCCTTGATCTGGTCGGCGCTGAACGGCATGTGCTCGTCGATCTTGGCGACATCCTTGTCGGTGAGCTTGGCGATCTGGGCGAAGGTGGTGATGCCCTGTTCGTTCAACTGGCCGGCCGCAACCGGGCCGATGCCCTTGATCACGGTCAGGTCGTCCGGCTCGCCCTTCGGCGCCTTGAACAGCGCAGCAGTGGCGGTCTCGGCCTTGGCTTCTTCCTTCGGGGCAGCCTCTGCCTTGGCTTCCTTCTTGGCCTTGGCCTCCTTCGGCGCGGCCTCGGCCTTCGCCTCGGGCGCTACTTCTGCCTTCGCTTCGGCCTTCGCCTCGGGCTTGGCGGCGGCCTTCTTCGACGGCGTGGCGCCACCCAAAAGGATCTCGGCGATCCGCACCGTGGTCAAAAGCTGGCGATGGCCGATCTTGCGGCGCGAATTCTGCCGGCGGCGCTTCTTGAAGGCGATGACGGTGCGGTTCTTGCCCTGCTCGACGACTTCGGCAGTGACCAATGCGCCGTCGACGAACGGCGCGCCGAACGTCACATTCTCGCCCTCGCCATGCGCAAGCACATGGCCAATCTCGACGATATCGCCGACCTGGCCTTCGACTTTTTCGATCTTCAGGAGATCGTTGGCGGCGACGCGATACTGCTTGCCGCCCGTTTTGATGACTGCGAACATTTTTTGCCTTTCGCTGTTCGGTCGGCCTTGATGAGCCGCATCACGCGGTTCGGCCGTCTTTTTGTCAGTCTGCGGGTTCAAAAAACAAGCGGCGCGGAAGAACCCTCCACGCCGATTGCGCGCTGTCCCTAACCGAAGGTTGGGTCGAAGTCAAGGCAAACGGCGACAGGCAAACGGCGCAAAGCAAGCCGACGGTATTGCCCAAGGCAAGTCAGTGACCTTGGCATAGGCGCCGCAGGTATCGAAGGACGAACCTTACGGCCCGTAGAGATGCCCGATATCAGGCAGATTGGGCCTTGTAACCTGCCGGTCCAGCCGTTATCTAGTGCGCCGCGCCGGCAACGGCGGACCATGACCGCGGAGAGGTGGCAGAGTGGTCGAATGCACCGCACTCGAAATGCGGCATGGGTGCAAGCCCATCGGGGGTTCGAATCCCTCCCTCTCCGCCACAAAATCTTTAAGAACCGCAGAAATCCGTGGCTTTTTAGATGAGTTTGTCAACTCATCCCCACCTCTTCCCCACTTCTGTTGACCGGTCTATCTCGCTATCGCGGAGACCAAAGTGGGAATGGCCGGGCGCCGGTCAGGCA
This sequence comes from Mesorhizobium metallidurans STM 2683, assembly GCF_000350085.1. Lineage (GTDB taxonomy): Bacteria > Pseudomonadota > Alphaproteobacteria > Rhizobiales > Rhizobiaceae > Mesorhizobium > Mesorhizobium metallidurans. The sequence goes on along the minus strand of NZ_CAUM01000043.1, from coordinate 13,061 downwards.
AACACCTCGCGAAAGGCGGGCTGCTTTCGTTATCGCCGCATCATCCCTTTGAGGGATTTCAGAGACTGAAATGCGAGATAGCGTGCGCGCGCCGGAGAGCGGGCGCGATTGCCATCATGAAAACAAGCAACCAACAGACTCCCGCTCTGCAAGCGGTGATGAAAGAGGCCAAACGCGCAATCAAACCGCTTGTCTGGTTCAGCGCCGGCATCAACATACTGATGCTCACCAGCGCGTTCTACATGCTCCAAGTCTACCACCGCGTGCTGTCCAGCCACAGCGTGGAAACGTTGGTAGCGTTGTCGTTAATGGCCGGCGCGGCTATCGCGACAATGGCCGGGCTCGAAGTAGTACGCGCCCGCCTGCTGTCAACCGTCGGCGCGTGGATGAACGCGAGGCTGGCCCCAGTCCTGTTAACCGCGTCGGTAGAGCAGGCGGCCGCCGCGCCGGGTCAAGGTAGCGCGCGATCTCTCCGCGATCTCGATCAAGTGCGGAGTTTCTTCACCAGCCCGAGCATCTACCCGATCCTTGACGCACCGTGGGCACCAATCTTCTTCATCGCCATCTTCTTCATGCACCCGTGGCTCGGTTGGTTGGCGCTGTCGGGCGGGGCTGTGTTGTTTGCGCTGGCATGGCTCAACGAACTCACCACCCGCAAGCCGCTGACGGAGGCCGGCAACGCGCAGGCACGGGTTTTCAGCCAAGCTGAGTCGGCAGTCCGCAACGCCGAGGTCGTCCAGGCCATGGGTATGCTGCGGCCATTGCTCGACCGTTGGCAAGAGCAGCAAGATGAAGCGAGCGCCGGACAAGCCACCGCCGGCAACCGCGCCAGCGCCATCGCGTCTGTCGCCCGTTTCTGGCGGATGGCCTTGCAAATGGCAGTCCTCGGCCTGGGCGCTTACCTAGTTTTGCAAAACGAGGCCTCTCCCGGCGTCATGATCGCATCCTCAATCTTGATGGGTCGCGCGTTGGCTCCGGTGGAGCAAGCAATCAGCACGTGGAAAGCGACACTCGGGGCACGTGCCGCTTACAAGCGTCTCACCGCGTTCGTCGGCCAGCGACCCGAGGCCAAAGCAGTGATGTCGTTGCCACGCCCACAAGGAAAGCTTGAGGCGGAGAGTATCATCCTCGCCCGGCAGGGTGGCGGCGAGCATGTTTTGAAAGGTGTGAGTTTCCAACTCAAGCCCGGTGAAGTGATGGCGCTAATCGGCCCGAGCGCATCCGGCAAGACAAGTCTGGCACGTGTGCTCGCCGGCGCTTGGCGCCCGTCAGCCGGTCGCGCTTTGCTCGACGGTATGGACGTCGCCGAGTGGGCCGCCGAGGACCGTGGTCGGCACGTCGGGTATTTGCCGCAGGACATCGAGTTGTTCGCCGGCACAATCGCCGAGAACATCGCTCGCTTCACGAAGCTCAGCCCCGCGGTCTTCAACAACGTAGTCAAGGCCGCGCAACTGGCGGGCGTTCACGAATTGATCAAGGGCCTGCCGAAAGGTTACGAAACTCAAGTCGGTGAGTCAGGCGCATCGTTATCAGGCGGACAGCGCCAACGAATTGGGTTGGCGCGGGCACTCTACGGCGACCCGACACTCGTCATCTTGGACGAACCGAACTCCAACCTCGACCGCGAGGGCGAAGACGCCCTGATGGCCGTCATCGGCGCACTCAAGGCGACGGGCGCCACAATTATCCTGATCGCACACCGCCCGGGTATTATGGAGAAAGTCGACAAGGTGCTGGTCCTCAACGGGGGTAAACAAGAATTATTCGGGGCGCGTGACACAGTCTTCAACGAACTCACCGCCCGCGCCAGGAGAGTGGCCCAACTGCCCAACACCAATCACGTCTCGGCAGTCACGTCATGGCCCGCACAAACTCAGGAGACAAAGATATGAACATCGTCTCTCTCCCCGCGCCATTACCACCCACGCCGACATTGCAACCGCTCCGTCTCAGAGCCGTCACCTACACCGGTTTCTCGATCATGTTCCTGTTCTTCGGCGTGGCCGGCGGGTGGGCGGCCTTGGCACCGCTCGACAGCGCCGCAGTGACGACCGGGGTGGTCAAGGTTGACGGTGACCGCAAACTCATCCAGCACCTCGAGGGCGGCATTATCGCAAAACTGAACGCCGTCAATGGCGATATCGTCAAGAGGGGTAAAGTACTCATCCGCCTCGACAACACGCAAGCCAAGGCTCAACTTGACTCGATCCAAAACAAAATCGCCACACGCGAGGCACTCGTCGCCCGTCTCCGGGCCGAACGTGACGGTAAGGGCACAATCGAGTTCGACCAAGCATTGCTCGACAACCCGGACCCGGCCGTCAAGGACGCGGTGGCCACCCAACGTGACGTCTTCAACGCGAAGCACCGTAACCTGAAAGACGAGAAGGGCATCCTCGACGAACGCCGTCAGCAGATCGCTGAGCAAATAACCGGACTGCGACAGCTTATCGCCACTGAGGACAAGCAGATCGCGGCATTCGAGAACGAGAACAAAGACCTCGCGACGTTGCTCGGCAAGGGGCTCACCACCCGCGAACGAAGCTTGGCGCTCAACCAGCAACAACGAGAGATCGAGGGAGAACGCGCCACGAATGTTGCGTCGATCGCCCGCGCCAGCAGCTCTATCGCCGAAATCGACATGCAAATCCTCAACCTCACAACTCAACAATTGAACGAGTCAGTTGACGAATTGAGCAAGGTCGAGGCGGAACTGTTCGACTTCCGACAGCAAGCGCGCGCGGCCGGGGATGTCCTCAAGCGCACCGACATCACCGCCCCCGTCGACGGAATCGTGATGGACGTGAAAGTTCACACGGCAGGCGGTGTGGTGAAACCCGGTGACACGCTGATGACCGTCGTGCCGCTCGGAGAGAAGCTGGTAATCGAGACTATGGTCAAGCCCGAAGACGTCGAGACGATCGCCCCCGGCCAGACCGCGTATGTCAGCTTCCCGGCCTTCGCCAAATACAACCTGCCACAGCTCGATGGAGTCGTGGAAACGGTGTCGGCCGACCGATTGGTGGACGAGCGCACCAACGCTCCTTACTTCTCCGCGACAGTGGTAATCAACAAGAGCGAACTAGCCAAGCTCGACGGTCGCAAGCTGCTGCCTGGTATGTCGAGCGAGGCCATGATCAAGACCGGCACCCGCACGGTCCTGGCTTATCTCGCCGAACCGCTCACGCAGAACATCCGTCGCTCATTGCGCGAGAAATAATCACAACCAGGGAGGGCCAAGATTAGAGAAGCACGTCTATACTCAGACTATGGAGTTAAATCTCGCACAATTGTGTGCGAATGGAGGTAATATCATGGCAAAGCCAGTAGTAAACCCAGTATTGATCGGTCCAGATTTCTCGTTGTTGTCCGCAAGTCTCGACCTGAACTTGCACAACCACACAGTGCAACTCGAGGAGAACCCCCCGAGCGCGACAGTCTCCAACGAGGCCGGTTACTTCGCAGGTAGTAACGGGGTCGCATACACCACCGACTTCACCAACCCCACCGGGGATTATCTCCGTGTTTACACCGGCTCGGAATTCTCAGACCGAATGATCGGCGACGATCTCCTCAACCATCTTCTCGGCGGCGGCGGCAACGATTTCATGCACGGCGGCGGCGGTAACGATTGGATTGAAGGCGGTGACGGTAACGATTCTATTGCCGGTGACGCCGGCGACGATTCCCTTTACGGCAACGCTGGCGACGACACCATCAAAGGTGGTGACGGTAACGACTTTATCAGAGCCGGTGACGGTAACGATATCATCAACGGTGGGGCCGGAGACGACGCCATCTATACCAGTGACGACAGCCAGGCCCGCTACTCCCCCGGCGTCGACATAGCCAACGGCGGTGACGGCAACGACTTTATCCGAGCCGGCCGTGACGGCGGCATATTCAACGGTGACGGGGGCAACGACACCATCACCGGCAGCGAGGGTCGGGACACTATCAACGGCGGTGCGGGGAATGACAGTTTATACGGCGACAACGGCGGTATGAACAGCAACAGCATCGACACCATCCACGGCGGTGCCGGTGATGACTATATCCAAGGTGACGTCATGTTTCTCCCATCCGGCAGAGCCAATTTTCTCTACGGCGACGGCGGCAACGACACCATCATCGGGTTCTACGGTGACGACACCATCGAGGGTGGGTCCGGCAACGACATTATCGACGGCGGTAAAGCGAACATATACGGAAATTCCGGGAGCGACACCATGACGGGAGGTGCCGGCAACGACACCTTCGTCTTCCACTCGGAAACCTTCCAAGGTCGCAACTATGGGGCGCTCGTCGACGGGCAACATGACATCATCACAGATTTCAAGCACGGTCAGGACAAAATCGACTTAAGGGACACCAACGACACCACATTTCTGCAAGGTGTCAACTTCAACTCGGCACAGTCGGCTATCGATTATCTCCACGCGCACAATCTCTCTGTCGAGAGTACAGTAGTAAAGGTCATCGACGGTTCTGCCGTCGACCTCGTCAGTTTTAGCGACGACGCCGGAACGCTCGACCTCAACGTGTCGGTAAGCGCGTCAGCGGCGGCGCATATCACACAGGCGGACTTCCTCTTCGGCGCTCTGGTGTAACCCACAGTGAGGGGCGGCGCACAAGTCGCCCCTCACACCTGATAATGAGATACACGTATGCGGACAGAGGTAGGGAGTGCGCGGTTTAGGGGGCGCCCGAAGCGGTATCAGAGCCGACCTGACCGCCTCCACACACCTCGGCCTCGGGCGGCGATAATACAGACGGCTTCCAAATCTCCGACGGGCTCGGCGGCGTGGACAAAGTCTGCTGCCTGGTATGTCGAGCGAGGCCATGATCAAGACCGGCACCCGCACGGTCCTGGCTTATCTCGCCGAACCGCTCACGCAGAACATCCGTCGCTCATTGCGCGAGAAATAGTGTAAACTAGCGTAAACATCTGTGATCACGTGCGTATCCTTCTCACAACAAGGGAGGACTCAGGTTAAAGACACATGTCTATACCAACACTCACATGTCTATACCACACCATAGAGATATAACGCGCACAATCGTGTGCACAGTATGGAGGGTAATACCATGACTAAAAAGCCAGCATTAGTTTCGGTCGGCCCGGATTTTTCGCTGTCGGCGGCAAGCGTCGACCTGAACCTGCGCGTCCACACAGTCCAATTCGAAGAGAACGTCCCGCCGAGCGCGACAGTCACCGACGAGGCCGCTTATTTCGCCGACGGGACCGCGGTGACGACAGATTTCACCTACACCGGTGTCTACACCGGTTCGAACTTCTCAGACCGAATGATCGGTGACGACCTCACTAACCTATTTTCCGGTGGCCACGGCAACGACTTCCTGTACGGCCGTGCCGGTGTCGACGCCCTCAACGGCGATGACGGCAACGACTTTATCGCCGGCGGGGCCGGGGATGATCTTCTCGCCGGCGGCGCCGGCAACGACACCATCAATGGCGGCGCTGACAACGACACACTCCGAGGCGGGATCGACAGTGACGTGATTCACGGCGGCACCGGGGACGACCTCATCTATGGCGGTAGCGGGATCAGAGACAGTGATGGTCAAGATCACACTCCCGGCGACACGAACGACGCGCTCTACGGCGGTGCCGGCAACGACACGATCTACGGCAACGCCGGCGACGATTATCTCGAGGGCGGCGCCGGCAACGATCGTCTCTTCGGCAACGACACCGCTACCTCCCCCACTGTCGGTAACGACACCATCCACGGCGGTGCCGGCGATGACATAATAGGAGGTTTCGGCGGTACCAGCACCCTATATGGCGACGCCGGGAACGACACCATATTGGGTGGAGACCAGAACGACACCATCTACGGCGGTAGGGGCGCTGACATTATCCTCGCCAGCACAGGTGCGGACTGGATGTCGGCGAACAACGGTATCACTACCGGGGACGGCGCCCGAGACACCTTCGTCTTCTTCTCCGGTCACTCACCGGCGAGCGTGCAGGACACCATCCAGGGGTTCAAGCATGGCGAGGATATAATCGATCTAGAGGAATCTCACGTCGCATTGATCCTCAACGACGCTCCCGGCAGTAGTGGAACTTTCGTTTCGTCTGAGGCAGCTCTCGGCTATCTTCAGGCCCACAGCATATCCGCCGAGGGAGCAGTGGTGAAGGTTGACACCGGTAGCAGCGGGCTCATTGTCGGTTTCAGCGACGCCGCCGGAACAATCGACCTCAACGTGTCGGTAGGCGAGACGGCGGCGGCTCAGATGACCCAATCAGACTTCCTCTTCTAACCAACATGGGGGCGGCGGACAAAGTCGCCCCTCACAATATATTGAGATACACCGCACTCGAAATGCGGCATGGGTGCAAGCCCATCGGGGGTTCGAATCCCTCCCTCTCCGCCGATTGCCGCCGTTCGTGCGCTATGGCCCTCTAGACGAAGCGTTGAGGCAGCGATTGTGCGTTTCGCTATCGGCCATAGGCACTAGTTGACGTCGCGCATCAGTGGGGCGCCAGCGCCTTGAACCAACTCCACCAATCGCTTTGCCTCAACGGCGACGGCGGCGAGGCGATACCATGGAGCCTCTTCAGCGGCATCGTGCTGGCACACGCCACCTATCCAACGCGCGGCTAAAGCTCTGACCACGGCATTTTCGTCGCCTCTAAGCGCCGCAAGGCGGATATCCTCTGGCAGGGAAGCCAGGGCCTTGCGCATGTCCAGATCGACGTCCCGTTCCTCGATCTCCTGACGCGACAGGTTGTTCTCGTCCCAGAGACCGCTCATCTGCATTGCGGGGCCAATCTTGTCCGTCCATTTGAACGAACTGCCGAGTGCCTTGGCGTAGCCCGAAGCGGCAAGCGCATCCATCACGGGCCGGATATCGTCATACGGGACAAATGGCACTCGCCGTGCCGATGCATGACCGAAATGGCCCGCGCACCAAATCCATGTCGCAAACACATCGTCGATGGGCGGCAACGCGATTGCCGCCCGCGATCGATTCGTGACGAACTAAACAACTTGGACAGCGTCGATCGCGAGTTTGTCGTCAGCAGTGGCCAATCCGAAGTGTTTGAGCATAAGCCGAGCGGCTTCGAATGCAGACTGGGACCCACCAGCGTTGAGTCTCGCCCCCGCGCGGGCGGAAGCCGCGCCCCACGCCCAACCATCCGTGGTGGCGCGCACAAGCGAAGCGGCAAGCTCGCCATAAAGTCCGTGAATAGCCATGACTCTAGTAATAGCAGAAGCGATATAGACGAATCGTAAAGAGGACTGACACTGTTTAAGAGAGGGCGATAGCGTAGACGAATTGCCCGTCATCATCGTTCACGGTCCGCCATCAAAGCCTAGCGTAATATGGCATAGCGCCGGTGGTCTCGGTGTAGAACTGGCGTCGCCTATGCCGCGTGTTGACGGGCGCAAGGCAATCCGGTCCCGCCGCAGCGGTGATCGGGGACGGCCCGCCGTTGTTCCGCTATCTGAAGGTTCATAGGATCCGCGGCCGATTGCCCGTGTCGGCGATCAGGGCCGAATGGTGAAAACGTGCTCGTGGGCGTGGTTCCAGCGACCAAGAGCGCGGCCCGATGGGCAAAGGCCCCTGCTGTCTTCTCTTCGTGCTCTGCTTTGTCAGGCTTGAGAGAATTTCACGGAAGGGCGGAAGGCTGGGTCGGTGATAACGCGCCCGTGGCGAGCCTTTCGGCCACCATGCGCAGAATGTTCGACTTGGAAGCCTTCGCAGGGATTTCGACCAGCGGAATCCCGGCGCGTTGGAGCGCGAGGCACTTGACCTCCATGCGATCGGGTGCGTCATCGGAGAGATCATGCCCGGTGCCGTGATATTCGACCGCCAGCATGGGGTGGCCGAACCTGTCGATCAGCAGGAAATCGACGCGCTTGCTGTTGTAGGAACTGAACGCCGCCTTCTGCATCCGATCCTCGAGGTCGTAGGAGGTCTTGATAAAGGCTCCCATGGAAACCTCGAACGACATCCGCCAATCGGGCTGATTGGCGACGATCCACTCGTCGAGCGCGTAAAGGACGCGCACCGCCTCCTTGTTGACCGGGCGAACGGCGCGTAGTTCGGCCTGATTGACAAACCTGATCTGGTTCTCGGTGTCGGAGACGTCGTTTTCCTCGAAAATGGCGCTTGCGGCGGGCAAGCTCATCCAGCCGCTGGGATTCGGCGTTGTGCATCGCGACGATTTCCTGGCGAAGCGTACCGATCTGCTGGTTGAGCGCCTCGGCGTGCCGCGCTGCCGTCGCGGCTTCGGTCTTTGCGCAGTCTCCTGTAGTAAAATCCGGCACCGAAGCCGAGTAACAGCAAGAGGAACGTCGTCATCGTTACACCGTCAATGCAAGCGTGGCCCTCAGAGGCCGGTCTTCCATGGGTCGATCACGGGGACACTTGCCGCGCCGAAGGCACTGGTGTCGCGGGTGGCCACTGCAAAGCCCCGGGAGGCCGCAATCGCGGCGATATATCCGTCCGGGGTCGGAAAGCCCTTGCCCGCGTTGCGGGCTGCAACGGCTAGATCGGCATAGTGGCGGGCGGCATCGGTATCGAAGGGAAGGATTCTGCCGTCGAACAGGCCCAGAAGGCCGTCCAACGTCATGGCGAGCCTCTGCTTGCGCCTCCCATCGGGAAGCGCACCGATGCCGAACAGCAGTTCGGCGATGGTCACGCTGGAGAGATAGAGCGTTTCGGCGGCCTGTTCATCAAGCCAGTTGCGAACGGCAGGGTTCGGTTCGGGTTTCATCGCCTCGGAGACAACATTCGTGTCGAGGACGATCATTCGAAGCTCATAGGATCGGCAGGCTTCTTGTCACGAGCTTGTTCGATCACCTCGAAATCGGCGCTGGTCAGCCCTGCGCTCCGGCCTAACGCTGCCAACGCGGAGCCGAGCCGGATGCGGTTCACGGGGCGAACTGCCGCCTCCAGAATATCGCGCATTTCGGCTTCGGTACTGCGGCCGTGATGGGCCGCGCGCACCTTGAGGGCGCGGTGCACCTCCTCGGAGAGGTTACGAATGGTGACGGCGGGCATTTGATATCCTCTTATAACAACTGATGGCGTTGCTATCAATATATATAACTGACATCATATCGCAAGGTACCCAGCCGCATTTAATCCGGGCGTCCGGCGACATCGTCTGCGAACCGTGTCGCGCGGACAGGCCGATGACGCTGCCGCCGATCAGGGACAAGACGATGCACCACGACACGGTAAGTGCCATTCAATGCGAGCGTCGCCTGGCCGGCAACACTGTGCTTGAGCAACTGGCGCCGGACGACCGAGCGCTGGTTCAAGGGGACTGAACCGATATCGTTTTCACGGCCAAGGCCTAATTCTGCCGTTGTGCAGCCTGAGGCGGAACGAAATTCATTCTGCCGTTCCCGGTTGTTCCTCCCCGCCGTGACGGCCTCTCGGCGGTACTTTGTCCAGTGGGCATGACTTGCACAGGGCCAGCGACGCCATGCGGTATCTGAGGCAGCAGATCCGGCGGCGGCGCCGGCCTTCGCGGTAGCGGACGGGCTCGAACAGTTCGTTCCTGCGGCCGTCGGGCCACAGGCGCGCCGCAAGCAGCGCCCTGGCATCGGCGACGCCGGGATGCGCTTCGCCGAGAAAAGCCGCGCATTCGCTCGCGATGGTCTCCGCGACATTGCCGGCATTGCTCCACAAGGTCTTGGCCGGCAGGCCGCTGGCGCGCGAGATCGCGGCGATCAACGGCGCCAGATGATCCTCGACGAGCGGCGAAAACCTCTGGACACCCGAAACAGGCAGACGCGCGCCTTCGCCGGGCAGGCGAATGGCCAATGTCCTGCTGTCCGGCGAAAGCACGATGCCAATACGATCGATGGCAGTCGGCAGCAGCCAATCTCCCGCGATATTGGCAATCAGGACCGGCGGCAGGAATTGCGAGAAATGCCATTTCGACCATTGCGTCGCCACCGCCTGCGCATCCGGCTCCGCATAACTCGCCGAGAAGGCGCCAAGCACCTGCCGCAGCCTGTCTCGGTCCAGGAGTGCGGCCCCCGGAACATGCGGCCGGGGGTCGTCCTCCAGTACAAGGGACTCAGCAATCCCGGCAAGCTTGCGGGGAAAGAACGCGGCCAGTGCCGGGATCATCGGCGTGCAAGCAGCGCCGCGTAGAACGCCCCTCCGATCACGGTCGAGAACAGGCCGGCCGGCACCTGCCACGGAAAGGCGATCGTCCTGCCGATCCAGTCCGCCAGCACCATCAGCGCCGCGCCGATGAGGGCGGCGGCATAGGCCTGCGCGACCGGCTTCCTGAAACCGCCGAGCCGGGCGAGATGCGGCCCCATCAGGCCGACGAAACTCAATGGTCTCGCGAGCACGGTGGCTGCACCTGTCAAGATCGCCGCAACCAGAAGCAGCAGGACCCGGCTCTGCCACTCCGACACGCCGAGCCCGATGCTGGCAGCACGGCCGAGGGCGCAGCGGACGTATCGCGCTATCAAACATGTATCAAAAGGTCACTTATCGACTCTCAAGTGGCCGGCCATAACCGTGATGGCAGGCTGGCATTGCAGGGTTTTCTATTTGATTTGTTACGGCCGTTGCAATAAACAGAAACGATGGTTTTTCCATCGTGGCTTCTCCTGACCTATAAAGTCCCGCCTGAACCTGCCGCCAGGCGCATCGCGCTGTGGCGGCGATTGAAGGGCATGGGCGCGATCTATCTGCAGAATGGGGTCTGCCTGCTGCCAAAAACCGACGATCATGTCCGCCGGCTGAAGATGCTGGAGAACGACATTTCGGAGATGGGCGGCGAGTCCGTCATTCTGGACACTGTCGCTTTCGATCGGGGCCAGGAAGACAAGGTCGTCGCTCGCTTCAAGGCCGACCGGGACGAGCAATACCGGGAGTTTCTTGGACGGTGTGCCGATTTTGAGAAGGAGATCGCCAAGGAGATCGCGATCAACAAGTTCACCTATGCCGAACTCGAAGAGGAAGACACCGATCTGAAGAAACTTCAGGGGTGGCTGGAGAAGATCAAAAAGCTCGATTTCTACGGTGCGACCTTGGCCGAGGAGGCCGCCGAACGGCTGCGCGCTTGCGAGGCTTTGCTCGACGGCTACGCGCAACGGGTCTTCGATGCCCATGACGAGAACCGCTGAGATGGGCGGCGCGCGTGACGGAACAGGCGCGGCAACAACCGGGACAGCCGGTCCCTCCGGAGCTCGACGAGGCATTCCGGCCGGTGTTTGGATCCTCGGCTTCGTCTCGATGCTGATGGACATCTCGTCGGAGATGATCCACGCGCTCCTGCCCATTTATATGGTGACAGTGCTCGGCGCCTCGGCCCTGGCTGTCGGGCTGATCGAAGGCATCGCCGAAGCAACCGCCTCGACCACCAAGGTTTTCTCCGGCGCGCTCAGCGACTGGCTCGGCAGGCGCAAATTCCTGGCCGCGTTCGGCTATGGCCTGGCGGCTCTGACAAAGCCGATCTTTCCGCTGGCGCCCTCGATCGAATGGCTCATCGCCGCCCGCTTCATCGATCGTGTCGGCAAGGGCATTCGCGGGGCGCCGCGTGACGCCCTTGTCGCCGACATCGCCCCGCCGCATCTTCGTGGCGCGAGCTTCGGCTTGCGCCAGTCGCTCGATACCATCGGCGCCTTTCTTGGGCCGCTTCTCGCGATCGGCCTGATGTGGCTGACGGCGGATCATTTTCAAGCAGTGTTCTGGATCGCGGTCATTCCGGCACTCCTGTCCGTCGGCTTGATCGTGATTGCAGTGAAGGAACCGGAGCGGCCGAAGCAGGAGCGCCGTGTCCGCATGCCGCTGCACCGCGATGAACTGCGTCGCCTGGGCGCAACCTATTGGTGGGTCGTGGTGGTCGCCGCGGTTTTCACGCTTGCCCGTTTCAGCGAAGCCTTCCTTATCCTGCGGGCGCAGTCGATCGGGCTGCCGGTGGCATTGATCCCGATTGTCCTGGTAATCATGAGCCTCGCTTATTCGCTCTCGGCCTATCCGATTGGGATTCTGTCCGACCGCGTCAATCGCCTGACCCTTTTGGCCGTTGGCCTCATCCTTCTGCTCGCGGCCGACCTCGCGCTCGCCTTCGCGTCAAATCTTGCCTGGGTCGGCATCGGCGTCATGTTCTGGGGCCTCCATATGGGTTTCACGCAGGGCCTGCTGGCAACCCTGATCGCCGAGACCTCGCCGGCCGAGTTGCGCGGAACCGCATTCGGCATGTTCAATCTGATCACCGGCGTCGCGCTGCTTGTCGCCAGCGTCATCGCCGGAGCGCTGTGGGACATGGCCGGCCCGCAAGGCACATTCCTGGCGGGCGCTGCCTTCGCGCTGCTCACCCTCGCAGGATTGTTTACCATCCGCGAGCGACTGAGAGGCCAGGCAGTCTTGGATAGGGATGCTGCTTGTCGATAGGCGCCATTGGTGGTTACCTCTCGATGTTTATTCCGAACTCCCGGGAGGAACATCATGGCGGACAGCTTCAAAACCGGAGATGTCGTCAAACTGAAGTCCGGCGGCCCGAACATGACGATCAACGATCATGCTGCCTCCGGCATGTATCTTTGCAATTGGTTCAATCGTGAGGGTGACATCTGGACCCCTCAGCACGCCGCTTTCAAGCCGGACTAGCTGATGGCGGTCGATCGATCTCAATGACTTGAAGCCGCAGCGGTTTGGGTTGATTGAATCTTCAGCCCGCGGCGCCAGCTTGGCACGCGGCGATTGCGCTGAGGAATATCTCGCCGAATTCCCTGAGCTTCGCGGCGCCAACGCCATTCACTTCGGCGAAGGCATCGAGGTCGCACGGGCAGCGCTCGGCCATGTCGGCCGCCGCCGCGACTCGCCCAACCGCCACGCCATCAAGCACTTCCATGGACGCGCTCAATGACTCTTGTTCTGTTCGTACAAACGGCGCGACCATGTGCGACAGTATCGGCCTGACCATCAGGCATCGGCCCTGATGCGGTGCGGCCCGTCATCGACGCCAATCGTAATACGAAAGAGCAGCCGCGGAAGTATTCAGGAGCGCCGGGCGATCCGAACCGGCTGCCTCCCTGATTATCCAG
>NZ_CAUM01000044.1 GCF_000350085.1 Mesorhizobium metallidurans STM 2683 | reverse complement strand
AACCTATCCAGCCAGTGCCATCCGGTAGGCGACGCTCTGCCGGTGATGCGCATGGCAAATGGCGATGGCCAGCGCGTCGGCGGCATCGTCGGTGTCGAAGATGGCTTTCGGCATCAGCACCTTGACCATCATGTGAATCTGCTTCTTGTCGCCATGGCCGACGCCGATCACCGCTTTCTTCACCGCGTTGGGGGCGTATTCCGCGACCACCAGCCCCGCACGCGCCGGCACCAGCATGGCAATGCCGCGCGCCTGGCCAAGCTTCAGCGTGGCTGCCGCATCCTTGTTGACGAAGGTCTGCTCGACCGCCGCCTCGTGCGGCATGGCTGAATGCAGGATTTCTGTCAGCCCGTCATGCAATTGGCAGAGCCGTATCGCCAGCGCCGCCTTGTCGTCGGAACGCACGGTGCCGGAGGCAACGAAGCGCAGCGAATTGCCGAGGCTCTCGACGATGCCCCAGCCGGTGCGCCTCAGCCCCGGATCGATGCCGATGATGCGAATCGCTTCCCCCATACGCCAAGTTTACCCACGGCGGAAAGCGATGCCAGCGAAATGTGAACAAACCAGAAACGACCTCTGGCTACGTCCAGGGGAAGCCTTGAAGAGACTGTTTCGAAAGTCGCTCCGGCGAGTCATATGGTGGTGGTTTCGAGAACCGGCCTACGCCGGCGGTAGCCTTAACTGCCACGATCGCTCATCAGTGCTTCGGCCGGCGAAGACCGGAAGCGCAGAAAACGCCATCAGATGGCCGCCGGAGTAGAGTTTCCAAACAGTCTCTCAGCCGCGGGCAAAAGCCGTGTTCAGCAACGTGATCTGGTCGGAAACCGGATTGACGCGGCGGCTTGCCGGCGGCATGTCGGCCGTCGCTTCGCCGTAGACTTCCTCGTCCATGCGGCGCACCAGCGCCTGCAGGCGCAGCGAACGATTGACGAGGTCGACAAAATCCTTGGGCAGTTCGGCCCAGCCTGCCGCTTCATCATGGGCGGAGGCGGTGTCGAGACGCACCTTGGATTTTTCGGAAGCCACCTGATCGCGCGTCATCTCGCCGGAATTGGCCGCCCGCTGCAAAAGCAGCCAGGAGGCAACCTGCATCAGCCTGGTGGTCAGCCGCATCGATTCGGCCGCATAGAGCGTCGCCGCCAGTCTGGACAGTTTCCTCGCCTCGGCCCGGCCCTTGCCGTCCAGATATTCGGCCGCCTGTTCAACCAGGCCCATGCCTTCCTGGTAGAGCGGCTTGAAGGATTGGGAGAAAACCCGGCGTTCAGCCAGCTTGACGGTTTTCGCGCTTCCCCTCGAAGTCTCGTTCATCATACCCCTGCACTTGCCTTACAGCCGGCCGATTCGGCATCATTGCCGTCACGCCGCACCCTATATGACCGAGATTTGAAAATGCGCTTCGGGGCCGATGAAGGCAAGCACATGTTTAACAAACGGTTAACGGCGCCTCGGGACAAAAAAAGAGCCGCGGGTAAGGCGGCTCTCAGGAGTTTAACAGGGAGGCGTCAAACAAAGTGGCTCCAACCACTCGGTAAGAATCCAGATCACTGGATGCACATAGTAAACGCCTGTAAAGCTTAATGAACCCTTAACAGCGCGGATATTTTTTGACCGAGCGCCGCCCGCCTGTGCCGTAACAGCACAGGGATCCGGCCTGTCAGGATCGTATCGAATGCGCGCTCAGGCCTTCCACAGCGCCGGCAAGGCGATGAAAGCGAACAACAACATCCCCGCGTAGAAGGCCATCGAGGACACTGCCACCAGCGGCTCGATCGCCGGGTTGCCGGCAAGCAGGACATAGAGGCCGACCAGCAGGCCGATGCCGCTGATGGCCGTCAGCCAGAAGTGCACGGTGGCTAGTTTCTTTTGGCCGATTGCCGGAAACAGATGGTAGAAAAACGCAAACACCGCCGACATCAGCCACCCCGCCACCATCGTGTGGGCGTGGGTCGGCATCTGGCTATGGTCCTGGCTGATCGCCATGTATAGCCCCAATGCCATGCCGCACAGTGAGTAGATGATGGCCAACGTGAAGAAATTTCGTGCCGTCCCTTGCATAGTATCCCCCGAAATTGCCTTTTCCCGTCGCGGGCATGGGTTCTAGTCACAGGCGGTCGGCCCGCCACCGGATTCCCGGACTCGGCGCATTATCATCGAGAATGTTTCCAATTGATGCCGCCCCGACTCCTTCCGGTGGTGTCACAATAGCAAGAAACAGCATGGCAGGCTCGCACAATTGCGGAGCGATTCATTCCTGTCGCACTGAGCCGGCTGCTGAGCCGCCGTCGCAGAAGGCCGGCGATCCCGTCCCACAGAAGCTTGACCGCGACGACGGCCACCGTCGCATAGGTGAACGGATAGAACAGCTCAGGCCGCATCCGCCGCACCAGCCAGGCGCCGGCGATGGTCGAGAGCGGCGCCAGCGGCATCAGCACCGCCGACGCCGTCCGATTGGCGGTGTCGAACTGGCCGAGCGCGAAATAGGGGACGAGCTTCAGCGCATTGGTGGCGGCGAACAGGATGGCGCTGGTGCCCGACAGCACCTTGGGGTCGAGCCGGATCGGCAGCGCGTAGATCTGGAATGGTGGGCCGCCGACATGGGCGACGAAGCTGGTGAAGCCGGCGATCGTGCCCCAGAACGCGGCCGCCACGCGATTGGGCTGCGCCGAATGCGTCGCACCGTGGCGGATCTGCACATAGATCCAGCGCAGCACGAAGACGATGGCCACCGTTCCGACGATCAGCCTGACCATTTCTTCCGTGACGAACGCCGCCGTCAGCCAGCCAAGCCCGATCCCGGCGACGGCGCCCGGCATCATGTCGACCAGCATCCTGCGGTCGTAGACGCCCCACCACGTCCACACCGAGACGATGTCCATCAGGCACAGGATGGGCAACAGGATGGCCGCCGCCTGCACGGGCGGCATGGCCAGCGCCATCATCGGCACGCCGATGAGGCCGACGGCGCCGCCGAACCCGCCCTTGGACAGGCCGGTCAGGATGACGGCCGGAATGGTCGCGGCATAGAACCAGGGATCGAGAACAAGACCGGACATCGGAAACAAGCTGGAGGGGGAAAGGAGGCTGGAGGGAAGGTCGGATTCCGCAATAGACCAGAAATGATCACGCCGCGACCGCAAATATATGCGCCATGCCACCAGGGCCTGTCACATGTTTGGGATGTCGAGCGGCGGCGGACGCCGCCGGATCGGCTGCGCCTTGATGATCGCGGTGCTCGTTTCGGCCTTGTCGGCGATACGGTCGAGGAGCCGGTCCAACTCGCCGATCGAGCGCACGAACAGCCGGGCGACAAAGCAGTCGTCGCCGGTCACCTTGTCGCATTCGCCGAACTCGGGAATTTCTTCGATCAGCTTCTGCACGATATGCAGCTTGCCGGGCAGCGGCCGGATGCGAACGATCGCCTGCAGGGGATAACCCAGCGCCGCCGGATCGATCTCGATGGTGAAGGCCCTGATGACGCCGCGCTCCTCGAGCCGCCGCAAACGCTCCGAAACGCTCGGCGACGACAACCCGACCTCTCGGGCCAGTTCCTTCAGCGAGGTTCGCGAATCCTTGATCAGGATTTCGAGAAGACGTCGGTCCAGATCGTCCAACATTTGACATTCCTCAGGCAAAAGGCGGGATAGACCTTATTTAATTAGGCGACACACACATATCACCTGCCGCAGCACATGGAAAGCATCCGAGCCGCATGAGATCATCCGTCGTCAACGGCTTACGGGAGTATCTTTATGGACAGCGCAACGCGCGGCACCATCGAAATGACCGCCGCAATGGCGATCCTCGGCACGATCGGCTGGTTCGTCGTCATGTCGGGCCAGCCGATCATGGACGTGGTCTTCTGGCGTTGCGCCTTTGGCGCCGTCACCTTGCTGATCATCTGCACCGCGCTCGGACTGCTGCGCGGCAGGCTGTCGCTTCGTATCGTCGCGATTGCCGCCGTCGGAGGTGCCGCCATCGTCATCAATTGGCTTTTGCTGTTCAGCTCGTTTTCCCGCGCTTCGATCTCGATCGCCACGGCGGTCTACAACACGCAGCCCTTCATGCTTGTCGGTTTCGGCGCGCTCTTTTTCTCGGAGCGGCTGACCACGACCAAGCTGATCTGGCTCGGCATCGCCTTCGCCGGCATGCTGCTGATCGTGCAGGCCTCGCCCGATGCAGGTCCCGGTGCGGGTAATGTTGGCACGGATTACTTCGCCGGCATCGCGATGGCGCTGGCAGCGGCCTTCTTCTGGGCCGTTGCCGCCATCGTCACCAAGACGCTCAAGGGCACGCCGCCGCATTTGATTGCCTTGATCCAGGTCTGCGTCGGCGTCGTCATGCTGGCGCCTTTCGCCAATTTCTCCCAGCTTCCCGCCGATGCGTGGAGCTGGGCCATGCTGGCGACGCTTGGCGTCGTCCATACCGGCCTGATGTACATATTGATGTACGGCGCCATCCAGAAGCTGCCGACCCACCTGCAGGGGTCGCTGTCCTTCATCTATCCCGTGGTCGCGATCCTGGTCGATGTCGTCGCCTTCGGCCACAGGCTGCATCCGGCCCAGATCGTCGGCGCCGCCGCCATCCTGATCGCAGCAGCCGGCATGAATCTCGGCTGGTCGCTATGGAAGCCGAAAGCGCCGACCGAAAGCTCTGAAACCGTCAGATGAGCGCCCGCCGGCGATCGTAAACCAAGCCATCGCAATGATCCCGGCCCGCCTGTTCAAGGCGGCAGCTTTGTTCTAATGCATGTCGCGCAAAAGTGCGCAGCGGTTTCGCGACAACGACATGCATAGAAAAAGAGCTTAAAGCGCGTTGCATGAATCCGTTCTACGCGACGCGCTTTATGCCGCAATGCAACCATCTTCGCCCGGCATAGGCGAAAACCGGGATCGAAGACCAATGAACGACGCAATGCCTCCAAATCGCTGCCGCATCGTGCTGATCGCGCCACCCGGCGCGTCGGCCGAGCGCATCGGCGCGGCGTTCGAGGGCGGCGACGTCGCCTCGCTGATCCTGCCCGAAAACGACATGGACGAAGCCTCATTCCAGGCCTTCGCCGAGAAGATCGTGCCGGTGGCGCAAGCGGCGGGCGCCGCCGTCGTCATTGCCGGCGACACCCGCATCGCCGGCCGCGTCCAGGCCGACGGCATCCATGTCGACGTCGGCAAGGCCGAACTCGCCGAGACGATCGAACACTTCCAGGCCAAAATGATGGTCGGCTGCGGCGGCGCCAAGACCCGAGACGATGCGTTGGAGCTCGGTGAACTCCGGCCCGATTATATCTTCTTCGGCCGCTTCGGTTACGACAACAAGCCGGAGCCGCACCCGCGCAACCTGTCGCTGGGACAATGGTGGGCGGATGTGATCCAGATCCCTTGCATCGTCATGGCCGGGTCGGACATCACTTCTATCGAAGCAGTGGCCGCCACCGGCGCCGAATTCGTCGCCCTGTCCAGCGCCGTCTTCGCCGACGGCGTCGATCCAAAGGTGGCGATCGCCAGGGCCAACGCGTTGCTCGACGAAACCGCGCCGCGTTTCGAGGACTGACGTGCTGCGCCGGACAATCCTTTTCCATGCCTTCCTCGCGGCGCTTGCGGTGCAGGCCGTCGCGGCTGAAAATACCGTCCCATTGCCGCAACCCAAGCCCGACGGCGGCGCACACGCGGACAAGCCGATCGACACGCCGCTGCCGCAGCCCGCCACCACGGCTCCGCTGCCGTCGGCCGACGCCATCAATCCCGAACGCTTCGGCGCCAAGCCGTCGGACCCCGCCTACGGCGCCTTTCAGCGCGGCCTTTACAAGACGGCCTATAACCTGGCTTTGGTCCGCGCCCGGAACGGCGACCCGGCTGCGCAGACGCTGGCGGCCGAGATACTGTCGCGCGGTCTCGGCGTACCGCTCAACGCCGCGGAGGCGGCAAAATGGTACGCGCTTGCCGCCGAGCAGGGCATACCGGAATCGCAGTTCCAGTATGCGCTGATGCTGCTCGACGGCCGCTACGTCAAGAAGGATGAAAAGGAAGCATATGCGCTGATGCAGTCGGCCGCCGAGGCCGGCAATCGCCTGGCGCAATTCAACTTTGCGCAGTTGCTGGTCAAGCAGGATCCCGGCGACGCGGGCCTCGCCAAGGCCGCGTCCTACTATGAGCGCGCCGCCGCGACCGGCCTTGCCGACGCGCAATACGCGATGGCGCAGATCTATGCCAATGGCGCCGGCGGCAAGCCGCGTGACGATGTCCAGGCGCGCGGCCTGCTGGCGCAGGCCGCACGGCAGAACTACGATACGGCACAGATCGATCTCGCCGCCTGGATGATCGAGGGACGCGGCGGCCCACGCGACCTGAAATCCGGCTTCGGCTGGATGAAGCAGGCCGCCGAAGGTGGCAATGTCGCCGCCCAGAACCGGCTCGCCAAGCTCTACATGGAAGGCATCGGCACCGATCCGGATCTGATCCTTGCCGGCGCCTGGTACATCGTCGCCCGCCGCGCCGGGCTCATCGATCCGCGGATGGATGATTTTCTGCAAGGTTTGGACGACGACCAGACCAAGCAAATACTGCAGAAGGCGAACCGTCTGCCGTAACGCCGCGGATTGCCGCCCCCCCGCGGTTCAGGCTCGCTCCCTTGCCTCTTCGTGCGATTTGTGGTCTTGGGGGCCAAAATCGCCCATTGGGCGAACATCTCATTCCGGATCAAAATCAGCATGGCCAAGATCAATGGCAACGAAATCCGTCCCGGCTATGTCATCGAGCACGATGGCGGCCTGTGGGTGGCGGTCAGGACCAATACCGTCAAGCCCGGCAAGGGCGGCGCCTACAATCAGGTCGAACTGAAGAACCTCATCAACGGCACCAAGCTCAACGAGCGCTTCCGCTCGGCCGAGACCGTCGAGCAGATCCGGCTCGATCTGAAGGATTTCTCCTTCCTCTACGAGCAGGACGGGGCACTGGTGTTCATGGACACCGAAAGCTACGAGCAGCTCGAACTGCAGAAGGATTTCGTCGGCGACCGCGCCGCCTTCCTGCAGGACGGCATGATGGTGACGGTCCAGCTCTATGAGGAAAGGCCGATCGGTATTTCGCTGCCCGACCAGGTGACGCTGACCATCACCGAGGCCGACCCGGTGGTGAAAGGCCAGACCGCGGCCTCGTCCTACAAGCCGGCGATGCTGGAAAACGGCATCCGCGTGCTGGTGCCGCCCTTCATAGGCTCGGGCGAGCGCATCATCGTCGACACCAACGAAATCACCTACGTGCGCCGCGCGGACTGACGCCCAGTGCATGTCGCCCAAAAGTGCGCAGCGGTTTTGGGATAACGACATGCATAAAACAAAGACTTAAAGTACGTCGCATAAATCCGGATAGCTGCGACGTGCTTTAGCAGCAGGAAGAGCACAATGGCGCGTTCAGCACTTCTCAATGTCATGGTCCAGGCCGCCATGAAGGCCGGCCGCTCGCTGTCGCGCGACTTCGGCGAAGTACAGAACCTCCAGGTCTCGATGAAGGGGCCGGGCGACTATGTCAGCCAGGCCGACCGCAAGGCCGAGGATATCCTCTTCACCGAACTGTCGAAGGCGCGGCCGGGCTATGCCTTCCTGATGGAGGAGCGCGGCGCGGTCGCGGGCGATGACGGCCAGCACCGCTGGCTCGTCGATCCGCTCGACGGCACCACCAATTTCCTGCATGGCATTCCGCTCTTCGCCATCTCGATTGCGCTGGAACGCCAGGGCCAGATCGTCGCCGGCGTCGTCTACAATCCGGCGATGGACGAGCTCTACACCGCCGAGCGCGGCGGCGGCGCCTTCATGAACGACCGCCGGCTGCGCGTTGCCGGCAGAACGAAGCTCACCGATGCCG
This sequence comes from Mesorhizobium metallidurans STM 2683, assembly GCF_000350085.1. Lineage (GTDB taxonomy): Bacteria > Pseudomonadota > Alphaproteobacteria > Rhizobiales > Rhizobiaceae > Mesorhizobium > Mesorhizobium metallidurans. The sequence continues at coordinate 10,447 of NZ_CAUM01000044.1, read as the reverse complement.
TGATCGGCTGCGGCGTGCCGCATCTCGGGCGCGGCCAGCATGGCAATTTCCTCGTCGAACTGCGCAATGTGATGGCCGAGGTCTCCGGCGTACGCCGCCTCGGCTCCGCCTCGCTCGATCTCGCTTACGTTGCCGCCGGGCGCATGGACGGGTTCTGGGAAGTCGGCCTGTCGGCCTGGGATATCGCCGCCGGGTTGCTTTTGATCCGCGAAGCCGGCGGCTTCGTTTCCGACTTTGCCGGTGGGCAGGAGATGCTGGAGGGCGGCTCGGTCGTCGCCGGCAACGAGGTCATCCAGCGCGCACTGCTGAAGACGGTGAAGAAGCCGGTGACGCCGCGCTGACAATTTGGCGCAGTCGTAAAACCGCAACCGAAACTTGAAATACTGTCCGGCGTCCACCCAGATAAGGGAGACGCAGGATCTTTCATGACCAACGCCGGCCCCGAATCTCAGATCGAAATCCCCTTCATGGGACGCTGGCACTATTCGCGCGCCGAGATGATCGCCGACGGCATCGTCCATGCGGTCGGCATCGTGCTGGCGATATCGGCCGGCTCGACGTTGTTGGCGCTGGCCGCCTTTTATACCGGTCCTGGCGAGTATATCGCCGCCGCCTTCTATGTGGTCTCGCTGCTCACCGTGCTCTCGGTCTCGCTGGCCTATAATCTGTGGCCAATATCCTCACCGGTGAAGTGGATATTGCGGCGCTTCGACCATGCCGCGATCTACCTTTTGATCGCCGCGACCTACACGCCCTTCCTTGCCCAGCTCGACGGCTCGCCGCTGACCGTCTCGATGATCGTCCTGGTCTGGACTGCTGCGGCGATCGGCATCGCCATCAAGGTATTTCTTCCCGGCCGTTTCGACCGGCTGGCGGTCGTCTTCTATCTCGCCATCGGCTGGAGCGGCATCGTCCTGGTTAAGCCGCTCGTTGAGACGCTGCCGGCGACATCGATCGTGCTGATCGTTGCTGGCGGCATCGTCTATTCCTGCGGCGTCATCTTTTTCGCCTGGAAGGGCCTGCGCTTCCACAATGCGCTGTGGCACGGCTTTGTTGTCACCGGCGCCGGCCTGCATCTGGCCGCCATGGTCGACTGCCTGGTCATTAACCGACTCTGACCCAAGGGTAGCAATCGGCGGCCAATATTGCCAAGCGCCATTCAATTTCGTCACAATTCCGTTTAGAGTCGCGCTCAACGTGAATGGCGGTGGCATCGGAAACGGGGCACGGATGGCTTTTCTCAGATCCCTTGGCATAGGCAGGCGCTCCGACGTCCTGGCCTACGATCCCCACAAATTGTCCAGCCCGCAGGTCTTTCTGCTCACCATGGTCATCTTCCTGGTGATCGTCGCCTTCATCGCTGCCATCCTGACCCGTCAGATCTCGACCGCTTTCGTCACCAATCCCGGCCTCAATGGCCTGATCATCGGCGTGCTGGTGGTCGGCATCCTGCTTGCCTTCGTGCAGGTCGGGCGGCTGTTTCGCGAAGTGCGCTGGGTCAACTCCTTCCGGGCCGGCTCCGAAACCACCGAACCGGTGTTGCTGGCGCCGATGAAGGCCATGCTCAGCCGCTCGTCGTCAATGGCCTTTTCGACCAGTTCGATGCGCACCATGCTCGATTCGATCGCCACCCGCCTCGACGAAAGCCGCGACACCTCGCGCTACCTCGTCGGGCTGCTGGTGTTCCTTGGGCTGCTCGGCACCTTCTGGGGCCTGCTCAACACGATCGGCTCGATCCGCGAAACCATCGATTCGCTCGATCCCGGCACTGGTGACGCCGCCGCCGTGCTGGAATCCCTGAAGCAGGGGCTTTCCGCACCGCTGGCCGGCATGGGCACCGCCTTCTCGTCCTCGCTGTTCGGTCTGTCCGGCTCGCTGGTGCTCGGCTTCCTCGACCTGCAGGCCGGCCGCGCCCAGACGCGCTTCTACACCGAGCTTGAGAACTGGTTGTCCTCGGTTACCGATTTGTCGTCGGATATCGTCGTTTCCGATCCGGCCAAGGCCGAATCCTCCGACGAGATCCGCGTCCTGTCGGAGAAGCTGCGCAGCCTTCAGGAGAATGGCGGCAGCCCCAACCCGCGCGTCGCCACCGCCATGGCCAACCTTGCCGACGGCATTTCCGGCCTGGTCAAGAACATGCGCTCCGAGCAGCAGATCATGCGCGACTGGGTCGAGGCCCAGTCCGACGAGCAGAAGGCGATGCGCAACACGCTGGAGAAGATCGCCGACGCCCTGAAGAAGCCGGGAGTCCACTGACGTGGCGCTGGCGCGGACGCGGCGCAGCGATCGCCGCATCGACTATTGGCCGGGCTTCGTCGATGCGCTGTCGACGCTGCTGCTGGCGATCATGTTCCTGCTGACGGTCTTCGTGCTGGCGCAGTTCCTGCTCGGCCGCGAAATCTCCGGCAAGGACACGGTGCTCAACCGCCTTAACTCGCAGATCAACGAACTGACCCAGCTTCTGGCGCTGGAACGCTCGACGACGCAGGACAAGGAAGATTCGCTCGCCAATCTGCAGGCGTCGCTATCACAGTCGGAGGCGGAAAAGAGCCGGCTCGAACAATTGCTGGCGCAGGGCGCTGGCGCCGGCGACGCGGCCAACCAGCGCGCCACGGCACTTTCGGGAGAGCTCGAAGGTCAGCGCCAGATCAGCCAGCAGGCGCTGAGCCAGGTCGAAATCCTCAACCAGCAGATCGCCGCACTTCGCAAGCAGATCGGAGCGCTCGAAGACGCGCTCAACGTGTCCGAAACGCGCGATCGCGATTCCAACACCAAGATCGCCGATCTCGGCCGCCGCCTGAATGTCGCGCTGGCGCAACGCGTGCAGGAGCTGAACCGCTACCGGTCCGACTTCTTCGGGCGCCTGCGTGAAATCCTCGCCGACCGCGAAAACATCCGCATCGTCGGCGACCGCTTCGTCTTCCAGTCGGAAGTGCTTTTCCCGCCCGGCTCCGAGGTGATCAACGATGCCGGCAAGGTCGAGATGAAGAAGCTCGCCGACGCCATCATCGAGCTGCAGAAGGAGATCCCGCCGGAGATCAGCTGGGTGCTGCGCGTCGACGGTCACACCGACAACGTTCCGCTATCGGGCACCGGCCGCTACCGCGACAATTGGGAACTGTCGACGGCGCGTTCGACCTCGGTGGTGAAATTCCTGATCGAGAACGGCGTGCCGGCCAACCGGCTGGTCGCGGCCGGCTTCGGCGAATTCCAGCCGCTCGATCCCGCCGACACCGAAGAAGCGCGCAACAAGAACCGTCGCATTGAACTGAAGCTCACCGAACGGTGATCCCGCATCACGCGAATTTGTCAGCCAGCTCAGTACACTTCGCCGCGACGCATTCCTACTTCCTCCGAAGGGCCGAGAACCGCCGGCGATGGCTCACGCATCGCGACGCGACGGAACCGGACGACCCGTGGCCGGAAGGCGGGTGATCCAAACCGCCGCCTTCCTCGGTAAAAGGAGACGCAACGATGCGCTCTTTCAAGACTCTCAGGACGGCAACCCTCACCGCACTTTTCGTCGCCGTTCCGTTTGCTGGCGCCTACGCCGCATCGACCTTCTCCGGCCCCAGCGTGACAGCGTTGATCGATCAAGTGCAGGGCGTGGAGAAAGGCATCACGGACGCGATGCAGGTGAACAAGATCAAGCCGGCCGAGGCGCATAGGCTGCATATGCGGGCTGCTCACATCAGCCAGGTCGCCGAAAGGACGGCCGCCGCGGGACATGGCAGGATACCGGCTACGCAATATCAGCAGTTGCTGCACCAGCTCGATGACCTGAGCCAGACGCTCCGGGTTGACACTGGCAGCGCCTTCCTAATGGGCAACGGCGGCGATGGCGGATATTATCCAAACGGCTACGGCCCAAATCATCCAAACGGCTGAAACCATCCATCAGCGCCCCGCGGCTTTTTTCGGGCGCGCAAAGGACGCTGTAGCAATTTGATCTTGCGCATGATCCTTTTCCGGCCTTCGGTTCGGGATCATGCGCTAGCTCAACGCGAGCGCGATCAGCGCCAGCGCTGCCGGCACGGTCTGTATGAACAGAATTTTCCGGCCGACCGTCGCCGCGCCGTAGAGGCCGGCAATAGCGACGCAAAGCAGGAAGAACATTTTGATCTGAAAACCGGCCTCGCCGAGATAAAGTCCCCAGATCAGTCCGGCAGCGAGAAAGCCGTTGTAAAGCCCCTGGTTGGCGGCAAGCACCTTCGACGCGCTGGCGAATTCCGGCGTCAGGCTGAACGCTTTGTGGCCGCGTGGCGTATCCCACAGCACCATCTCCAGATAGACGATGTAGAGGTGGATCAGGGCCACCAGCCCGACCAGCACATTGGCGATCATGTTTCGTCTCCCCTCGCGGTCTTGTGCGCCGCCGAAAGACATTGATCACGCACGCCGCCGCCTCCGCAAGCTGTGTTGCTCTTGGCGTGACGAATCGAGGTCGGAACACTCGTGGCAGTGCACCGCCTGAGGGTTGCCAACCTCGGCGCATTGGTATCTTTTCGCCACCGTTCAAATTCACCGGAACCCGCCATGTCCTTTCAAAAACTCGACGATCTCGGCCACAAGCTCGAAGCGCTGGAACATGCACTTGCCATCCTAGGCGCCGACGAGGCGACGCATATGGCCGTCGGCGGCGGCGAGAAGCGCGCCGAGGCGATGTCGGCCCTTGCCGGCATGCATCACCGGCAGGCCACGGCACCGGAGATCGCCGACTGGATCGCGGCGGCCGAACAGGAAACGCTGAATGAAGAACAGCAGGCGGCGCTCAAGGAGTTCCGGCGCCAATACACCAACCTGACCTGCCTGCCCGTCGAATTCGTCGAACGCCAGACAGCCGCGCGCATGCGCTCCGAGCAGCTCTGGCGCGACCTGCGCGCGAAAAACGACTGGGCCGGCTTCCTGCCGGCGCTCGAAGGCGTGGTGGCCCTGGTGCGCGAGGAAGCTGCATTGCGCGCCGACGTGCTCGGCCTCAATCCCTATGACGCGCTGATGGAGCAGTATGATCCCGGCAACCGCGTCGCCGACATAACGCCGGTCTTTGCCGAGCTGAAGACTTTCCTCAAGACGTTCGTCCCGGAGGCGCTGGCCGTGCAGGAGGCGCGGCTGGCAAGGCGCCCGCTGAAGCCGCTTTCGGGCAGCTACGCGATCGACAGGCAGCGTGAACTGGGCCTCGCCATGATGGCGGCCGTCGGCTTCGACCTGACCCACGGCTCACTGTCGGTGTCGCATCATCCGTTCTGCGGCGGCGTACCCAGCGACGTGCGCATCACCACCCGCTACAAGACGACCGACTTCCTGTCGGCGCTGATGGGCGTGCTGCACGAGACCGGCCACGCGCTTTACGAGCAGAACCTGCCCAAGCGATGGTCGCACTGGCCGCTCGGCAAGGCGCGCGGCATGGCGGTGCATGAAAGCCAGAGCCTGTTCGTCGAAAAGCAGCTCGGCCGCAACCCGCAATTCTGGCGTTGGGCGCTGCCGGTGGTCGAAAGGCATCTCGTCGAGGCCTGGTCGATCGACGACATCCTGCCGCATGTGCACCGGGTCGAGCGCGGCCTGATCCGCGTCGACGCCGACGAGGTGACCTACCCGCTGCACGTCATCCTGCGCTACGAGCTGGAGCAGGAGCTGGTATCAGGGCGGCTGGAGGCGGCGGACCTCCCCGAAGCCTGGGACGCCAAGATGCGCGAATATCTCGGCCTGTCGACCATCGACAACCCCGCTGACGGCCCGATGCAGGACGTGCACTGGCCGGGTGCGGCCTTCGGTTATTTTCCCTCCTACACGCTGGGCGCCATGATGGCGGCGCAGCAATGGGCGGCGCTGACGCGCGACCATCCTTCGGCCGACGAAGACCTCGCCAGGGGAGATTTCGCCGCGATCAACGATTGGCGCCGCGAAAAGATCTGGTCGCAGGGCTCGCGCTGGTCGACGCCGGAGCTGCTCGAACGAGCGACAGGTGAAAAACTGAACGCCGCGTATTTCACGGAGCATCTGAAGAAGCGCTACGGAACCCCATAAGTCAACGGTTCCACTGAAGACCGGACACGGCCAGCAAACAGCCCCATTTGCGCACCATTTCGTACTGCTATATCTTATGACGGAGAGGTGCGCAGATGAACGCTTCAGGTTCTAAGGAACGCGCAACGTTTTCGATCGACAGCGCTGTCAAGGAGACGCTTGAGAGCCAAGTTCCGAAGAGCAAGCGATCCCGCTTTGTTGAAGAGGCGATCGCAAAGGCATTGAAGGATGCCGCGAAAGAACGCGCTCTGAAAATGTTGCGAGAATTCAAGCCAGTCTCGACAGGTGGTGAAAATTCGACCGACGTGTTGCGCAGAATTCGCCAGGAAATGGATGGCCGGTCGCCGGACATCGATTTTCATAAAGCTCTTTCGTGACGAGGATGGCAGCGAACAGGCCCGAGATCTGTTTGCGAAAAACATTGCCGACGCTCGCGTGATGGCCGCTCCCGGCATTCTCCTTTACGAGGCGCTATCGGCCGCGCTTCACTATGAACAATCCTTCGTCATGGTCGCAAAGCTGATTGCCGGATTGCGGGAAGGCGGATTCCAGCTTCTGGAACCAGATATGGACGAACTGGCCAAAACACAGGAAATGACGACGTATCTGAGTCCTGCCGGCGGATATCCGACGCTCAACGATTGCGTTTACCACGCAATCGCAATCAATCGCGCTGGAACATTGGTGACAGCCGACCAGCGGCATTTTGCCAAAACGAAGCACCTGGACAGCATCGTCCTTCTCGCGGACTGGCAGCCCGACTGAGATTTTCTCTACTCCGCAGCGCCCCTGAAGGCACTCGCCCCAGTCTCGAACTGCAATTTGGCCAGCCGCGCATAAATGCCGCCCTTGGCGACGAGGCTCTGATGCGTGCCTTCCTCGACGATGCGGCCGTTTTCCATGACCAGGATGCGGTCGGCCTTCAGCACCGTCGCCAGACGGTGGGCGATGACGATGGTGGTGCGGCCCTGCATCAGCCGTTCCAGCGCCGTCTGCACCAGCGTCTCGCTTTCGGCGTCCAGTGCCGAGGTCGCCTCGTCGAGCAGAAGGATCGGCGCGTCGCGCAGGATGGCGCGCGCGATCGCCACGCGCTGGCGCTGGCCGCCGGACAGCGTCACGCCGCGTTCGCCGACCTGGCTGTCATAGCCCTTCTCGAGTTTCACGATGAACTCGCCGGCAAGCGCATCCTTGGCGGCCGCCTCGATCTCGGCGTCGCTGGCGCCCGGCCGGCCGAAGCCGATATTGTCGCGCGCGCTCGCCGCGAAGATGGTGACGTCCTGCGGCACGATGGCGATGCGTTCGCGGATGGCGGCGGGATCGGCCTCGCGCGCATCGACGCCATCGATCAGGATCCTGCCGGTTTCAGGATCGTAGAAGCGCAGGATCAGCGAAAAGACGGTGCTCTTGCCGGCGCCCGACGGGCCGACGATCGCCACCGTCTCGCCGGGCTTCACCTGAAAGCTCAGGCCATGTACGGCGGCGCGGTCGGGCCGGGCCGGATAGGAGAAGGACACGTCGTCGAAACGGATCGCGCCCCTGGCTGTCGCCGGCAGCGGCTTCGGGTCGGCGGGCGGCTGGATGGCGGGCCTCTCGGCCAGGATCTCGGTCAGTCGCTCGGCGGCGCCCGCCGCCTGGGCCAGCTCGCCCCAGACTTCCGACAGCGCGCCGAGCGCGCCGGCGGCAAACACCGAATAGAGCAGGAACTGGCCGAGCGTGCCGGGCGACAGCGTGCCGGTAAGCACGTCGCGCGAGCCGAACCATAGCACCGCCACCACCGAGGAAAAGATCATGAAGATGGCAAAGAAGGTGAGGAAGGAACGGGCGAAGATCGAGGAACGCGCCGCTTCGAAGGCGGCTTCCACGGCGGATGAAAAATGCCCTGTGACCAGCTTCTCGTTGGTGAAGGCCTGCAGCGTGCGCACCGCGCCGATCTGCTCGCTGGCATAGGCGGTGGCGTCGGCCAGCGTGTCCTGAGCCTGCCGCGATTTGCGCCGCACCGAACGGCCGAACGCGACCAGCGGCAGCACAATGACGGGAATCGCTGATATGACCAGGCCGGACAGTTTCGGGCTGGTGACGACCATCATCGCCACCGCGCCAAGGCCGAGGATGACATTGCGCAGCGCCACCGAGGCGGTGGCGCCGACGGCCGATTTCACCTGCGTCGTGTCGGCGGCGAGCCGCGACACGATCTCGCCGGACTGGGCGGTGTCGAAGAAGGACGGCGACAGCGTCGTGACATGGGCGAACACATCGCGGCGGATGTCGGCGACGACGCGCTCGCCAAGCGTGATGACAAAATAGTAGCGGCCGGCCGAAGCCGCCGCCAACAGGGCGGCCATTGCCACCAGCGCGGCGAAATACTCGGCGATGAAAATGGTGCTGGAAGCGGAAAAACCGTGGTCGATCATGCGCCGCACCGCCAGCGGCAGGGCCAGTGTGGTTGCCGCCGCGACGACCAGCGAAATGACAGCGCCAATGACCAGTTTGCGGTAGCGGGTGAGATAGGGAAACAGGCGGCTGAGCGGCCTCAGCGAGCGCCGGCGCTCGTCTGCATCGCCACTGATGTCCGCCATGACCGTTTCCTCTGGCCGCCTTTTGCCATGCGCCTCAATATGCGCTTGCCGCGGCCTTGTGATTCAATTCCGGCTGATGTATAGGCTCGCCGACCGTTTTAGAAGCCGTGGCTCCTCAATAGCTGCGGCTTCGAGTTTTAAAAAGGGGCGCATCGACGCAGGCCATAGGCCCGTCAGCCGCGCCGGCAAGCCAGAGTTCAGGAACAGAACCATGAAGACCGATATCCATCCCGACTATCACACCATCAAGGTCGTCATGACCGACGGCACCGAATACATGACCCGTTCGACCTGGGGCAAGGAAGGCGATACGATGAACCTCGATATCGACCCGACCACCCATCCGGCCTGGACCGGCGGCCAGCAGACCCTGCTCGACCGCGGCGGCCGCCTGTCGAAGTTCAAGAAGCGTTTCGAAGGTTTCGGCCTTTAAAGCCCTCTTGGCTTGTCACAGATCAAAAACCCGCCCTTGAGGCGGGTTTTTTGTCATCTGGGCTTGGCACTTCGCCGAGTTGAGGCTTCGTAATGAGGCAGCCTTACTCGGCCAACAGTTCCCGCAGCGCCATGCGCTTGTAGGCGGCGACCAGCCTGTCGCCTTCTTCTCGCCCGACCGAGATCGCCAGCCGCATCGCCGCCTCTCCCATCTGCCAGACCAGAAACGCTGTCGTTTCCAGCGCCGCCGGATCGGCGGCGGGCCGCAGCCGCTTCAGCACCGAGGTGAGAAACTCGGCGTTGGCCCGGCTGTCGGCGAGTTCGAGTTCGCGCAGCGCCTTGTCGGCCTGCGTGCCCGACCAGATGTCGCGCATGACAGGCTCGGCCAGGAACAGCCGGTAGTAGATATCGACCAGCTCCGAAAATGCCCGCCGCAGGCCCTCGGCATCGGTGACATCTGCAAGTGCTGCCGAGATGCAGGCCTGGCTTTCGGCGGTGTAGCGCTCGGCCAATGCCCAGACGATCGCCCGCTTGTCGGGGAAGAACTGATAGAGCGAGCCGATCGACACCCCGGCCCGTTCCGCCACTTCGCCCATGCGCATGGCATCGCTGCCCTGCTCGGCGATCAGCACTGATGCGGCGGCCAGCATGCGCTCGACCCGCTCGCGGCTGCGCTGCTGGCTGGGCGCGCGCCGTGGCGAAGCGATCTGTCCATCCTGCGAACCAGCTCTGCCTTCCATGAACGTCTCCCGGACGGATTCTCGACAGAAACGACTTGACTCGTAAAATACGAGGGTTTATCGCATTTTGCAAATGTGAGGATAACTCATATTTTTAGAACAGAGGACAAACACCATGAATGACGCAAGCAAACCGACCTTGATCCTCGGTGGCACCGGCAAGACCGGCCGCCGCCTGGCGGAACGATTGACCGCGCAAGGCCTGCCGGTGCGGATCGGCTCGCGTTCGGGTACGCCGGCCTTCGACTGGCAGGACAGGTCGACCTGGGCTCCGGCACTGGATGGCGTGGATGCCGTCTACATCAGCTACTATCCCGATCTTGCAGTGCCGGGCGCCGCCGAAGCGGTCGGTGCCTTTGCCGAACTTGCCGTGGAGCGCGGTGTCACCCGGCTGGTGCTGCTGTCGGGGCGCGGCGAAACGGAGGCGCAGCGCGCCGAAGAGATGCTGAAGGCCTCCGGCGCCGACTGGACGATCCTGCGCTGCGCCTGGTTTTCCCAAAACTTCAGCGAAGGCTTCCTTGTCGAGTCGTTGCTCGAGGGCGAAGTTGCGTTGCCGGTCGGCAATGTCGGCGAGCCATTTGTCGATGCCGACGATATCGCCGAGGCGGCATTTGTCGTGCTGACCCAGCCGGGCCATGTCGGCCAGCTCTACGAGCTGACCGGCCCGCGGCTGCT
>NZ_CAUM01000045.1 GCF_000350085.1 Mesorhizobium metallidurans STM 2683 | reverse complement strand
GGTTGGATCCTCGGCCCAGTCGACATTTGCGCGCCGCAGTATTTCGCGCAACGCGGCCCGCCGTGTACCGAGCAGCGGTCTGACGATCCAGGTTTGCCAATCATAGAGGGTGGCCGGCGCCATGCCGGCAAGGCCGCGCCCTTCTTCTCGTGGACCTTCGTCACGTGCTTGCCGCATCAGCACGGTCTCGGCCTGGTCGTCGGCCGTGTGGCCGGTCAGGATCAGGCCGATGCCCTCCCCCTTGGCGGCCTCGGCCAGCAGCCGGTAGCGTGCCGCGCGCGCGGCGGCGGGCAGGCCGCTCGACGGCTTCGGCCCCGACCAGACCAGAATGCGATGCGCAATGCCGCGTTCGGCGCAGAGCCGGGCCACCGTTTGAGCCTCTATCGCCGCATCCGGCCGCAGGCCGTGATCGATCGTCACCGCCAGCAGTTTCGTTGCGGGCGCGGTACGGTCGAGATGATCTTTGAGGAGGAGAAGGAGGGCGGTCGAATCGCTGCCGCCGGACACGGCTGCAACAGCGCCGTTGGAAAAGTCGATCTCAGAAAAAAGGCGTTCCGGAAGGTAAGGCTCGGCGTCCAGCGTCAGCACGCGGCCAGCGCCCTTTCCTGCTTGACGCGTTCCTTGAGTGCGCCCGAGATGTCGGGATAGCGCTTGCCGATCTCGCCGAAGGTGGCGCAGGCCACGTCGCGCTGGTTCAATCCGACCAGCGACACGCCGAGCTTCAGCAGCATGTCTGGCGCCTTCTTGGCCTTCGGATAGTCCTTGCTGGCGGCAAGGAACGTCTCGGCCGCATCGCGGTATTTCTGCTGGCCTAGCAGCGATTCACCCAGCCAATAATGCGCGTCCGCGGCCTTGGCGTCCTTGGGGAAACGGGCGATATGGTCGCGAAACCCCTGTTCGGCGGTGCTGTAGTCGCCGGACAGGATGAACTGGTAGGAGTTGCGGTAGAGCTCCTCCGGGTCGTTGGTCGAGGGCAGCGCCGCAACCACTGTGCCGTCGGACGTGCCGGTCTTTGCACCGGCAGCCGGGGCGCCGGTCGCCGGCGCGGCAGACTCAGCCGGAGCCGTCGCCTGCGTGGTGCCGTCGGCGTTGACCACATTGCCGTTCTTGTCGACGGTGATGGTGCCGAACGTCTTCGGCGGTGCGCCGGTCACCACCTTGCCGGGATCGCCCGTGGGCGATTCGACGATGACCTCTCCGCCGCTTTGGCCACCGGCGGGCGGCGCAACCGCGTCGGCCGGTGCCTGCGTCGCCGGGGCTTCGGCAACACTGCTGTCGGTGTTGTTGTCCTGAGGGGCGGCCTGCGACTTCTTCTGCTCGGCCGGCTGCTGCGCGCCTTGCGAACCGCCTTCCAACTGCTGGAAGCGGAATTCGTTATCTTCCTGCTGTTTGCGGATCTGTTCCTGCATCTGCAGGATCTGGAAATTGAGTTCCTCGATCTTGCCATTCATCTGCCGGAGTTGGTCGTCCAGTCCGGTGACGCCAGCGCCATTCTGTTGCGCGATCTGCTGCTGCTCCGGCTTCTTCTTGTCGCCGAAAATGCCGAGCGTCGGCAGTTGGAAGGAGAACCCGCTGTCTGCTGGCTGCCCGGTGCTGCTTGCCCCGGTGCCGCTAGCAAATGCGGCGATGCTTGATACGAGCAGCAGCGTCAGCGTGCCGCTCAAGACCGATCTGAAATGCATGTGCCTCTCGCCGTGAAAATCGTTAGCCTTTTGCGCCCTTCGGTCGGAATGGGACCAAGCGCTCTCGGCTCTTAGCAGGGCGCGAGACTTCGGCCAAATTTTGTTTCGGAAGGTCACATATGAAAAAGGCGGCCAGATGGCCGCCTTTCGCATCGATGTGTGGCATTTCTGCCGACTACAGCGCCACGCGTCCCCTGACGCACAAAGGACGCTGTAGAACTTCTGAACCTAGGAGCCCGCGCCGCCGAGCGTGGTAACGGCGCGGCGGTTCTGCGACCAGCAGGAGATGTCGTCGCAGACCGCGACCGGACGCTCCTTGCCGTAGGAGATTGTCTTCAGGCGGCTGGCCGAAACGCCCCGGGCGGCGAGGAAGTCGCGGGTGGCGGCGGCGCGGCGGGCACCGAGCGCCAGATTGTATTCGCGCGTGCCGCGCTCGTCGGCATGGCCTTCGATGACGATGGCGTACTGCTTGTACTGGTTCAGCCACTGCGCCTGGCGCGAAAGCGTCGTCTGCGCATCGGCGCGGATCGAGGACGAATCGGTGTCGAAGAAGATGCGGTCGCCGATGTTGACGGTGAAGTCCTGGGCCGACCCGGGCGTTGCCGCGCCGGCGCCGTTGAGGCCGAGATCGGCGGCGCTGTTCGGCGTCTTCTTCGAGGCGCAACCGGTGATCGCGAGCATCGCGACGAGCGCGATCATGACCGGGTTTGTGGTAAATGCTGCGATACGGCCCATGCCGCCTCTCCTTCGCAATTCGAGTGATTTCGTTGATCACCCAGTAACCACGTTTGGGTTAACCGGCATTCAAGAAACACGGTTAAGATTTGGTTTCGGCCACCCGTCCGCAGCCGAAATTGTCGAGCGCCACAATGGTCGCGGACCGTAGGCGGAAATGCGGCCGAAACGCGACTTTGGCGTGAAAAAGGCCCCAAAAACAGGGCTTTTGAGGCACTGTTGCCAGATTGCAACGAAGCGAGCGGATGCTCGGCCGAAAAACCAGCTTGATCATTCCAGCAGCGGCGACCAGGCCGGGTCCGAGGCGAAGTTCGCCGTCGGGATCGACTGTTCATTGCGGCCGGTGAGATCGACCGAAATGAGCTTCGGCCCACCGGCTGAATCCCGGAAGAACATCAGCACGCGGCCGTTGGGCGCCCAGGTCGGCCCCTCCTGCTGGAAGCCGGAGGACAGGATGCGCTCGCCCGAACCGTCGGTCTTCATGACGCCGATCTGGAATTCGCCGCCGGTCTGCTTGGTGAAGGCGATGAGGTCGCCGCGCGGCGACCACACCGGCGTCGAATAGACGCCGTCGCCGAAGGAGATGCGGGTCTGGCCGGAACCGTCGGCGCCCATCGAATAGATCTGCGCGCGGCCGCCGCGATCGGACGTGAACACCACCTTACTGCCGTCCGGCGAATAGGACGGCGAGGTGTCGATAGCCGTCGAATTGGTCAATCTGGTGGTCGAGCGGCTTCGCAGATCCATGGCGAAGATGTTGGAATTGCCGTCGTCGCGCAGCAGGCTCATGATCACCTTCTGGCCGTCGGGCGAAAAGCGCGGCGCAAAGGTCATGCCGGGGAAATTGCCGACCAGTTCACGCTGCCCGGTCTCGATCTGCAGGAGATAGACCCGCGGCTGGCCGCTTTCATAGGACATATAGGTGATTTCCTGCCGGTTCGGCGAGAAACGCGGCGTCAGCACGATCGACTTGCCATTCGAGAGATAGCGGACGTTGGCGCCGTCCTGGTCCATGATTGCGAGCCGCTTCTTGCGCGCGTTCTTCGCCCCCGATTCGTCGATGAAGACGACGCGTGTATCGAAATAGCCCTTCTCGCCGGTCAGCCGCTCATAGATGGCGTCGGCGATGATATGAGCCACGCGCCGCTGATTGGCATCGTTGGCGAAGAACTGTTCGCCGGACATCTGCTGGCCGGCGAAAGTGTCCCAAAGCCGGTATTGGGCGCGGATGCGGCCGTCGGCCTCCTTGGTGACGCTGCCAGTGACCAGCGCCTGCGCGTTGATCACCTTCCAGTCGTCGAAGCGCGGTGTCGCATCCGGACTGGAGATCTTCTCGATGAAGGCGCTCTTGTCGATCGGCGCGAACAGGCCGGAGCGTTTCAGGTCGGCGCTGACGATGCCGGAAATCTCCGGACCCAGCGCATCCCCGGACTGGAAATCGGTGATGGCGATCGGCAGCGGCTCGACATTGCCCTTGTTGACGTTGAGCTCAACCAGCGCATACGCCGGCAAGGTGGCGGCAGCGGTCATGCCCAGCGCCATCGCAGCGATCGTCAGGAGCGGTTTGAGAATGGATTTCATATCTTCTCGCTTCTCTTCTTGATTGTGTGTGGACGCCCTGGCCTAGAGGCCAAGCATCTCCCTTGGGTCGAACGTGACCCGGATGTCGGACCAGATGTCTTGCTTGCCGGCCGGAACTTGCAGGCCGGCCAGATCGCATTTCTGAACCGCGCGCACGGCACTTTCGTCGAACGGTCGGCTGCCGCTCGATTTTTCGACGGCCGGCCGGCCGGTCAGCTTGCCGGAGGCGTCCAGGTTGAACCGGACCACGACGACGAAATTCTCCGAACCCTCAAGCCCGACCGGAAGGGTCCAGCAACCGCCGAGCTGAGACTCCAATGCTCCTTGCTCCGACCTGGAAAGCTTCTGGCCCTGGTCCTTCTCGCCGCCGAGCGAGGACTGCTGGGTCGAGCGCTTGGCGCCGCCGCCGGACGGCTTCTGCTTGTCGAGGAGAGCGGAAATCTCATCGGCATTGAACTGCTTGTCGTCCGATTTCGGCCTGGACGAAGCTTCCTTGACCGGCTTGTCGGCGTCCTTGCGGTCCGGCGCCTTGGCGCTTTCGGCCTGGGCAGGCTGCGGCTTCGGGCGAGCTTCAGGCGCAGGCGCGGAGTCTGGCAGCTGCGTCTCCTCGGTCGGCGGCTCCTGGGCAATGGCCTCGGCCACCGCATCGGGCTTGACCTCGGGCTTCGGTTCGATCGCGGCGGTCTTGTCCTGCTGCGGGGCAGGTGTCGGTTCCTTGGCCGGCGTCGGCTTGGGATCCGCCTGCTTGACCGGCTCGGGCTTGACCTCTTCCTTCGGCTGCGGCACCGGCGCCACCTCCGTCGCCGGAACCGGCTTCGGCTGTTCCTTCGGCTTCGGCACGTCCTCCGGCTTCGGCTTTTCGACCGGAGTCGGCGCAGGCGGCGGCGCTTCCGCCAGATCGACTGGCTTCGGCTTGGCCTCGTCCGTTATCGGCTTGTCGGTATCGACGCTGTTTTCGCCGATTTTCTGGGCATCGGGAACGATATCCGGTCGCTTGGTCGGCGTCGGTGCCGGCTTCTCGCGCATCACCGCCTTCTTGTCGCCCTGCAGGACCTGCGCCATCGCCTCCATCGGCACGATATCGACCGATACCGATTCAGCGTCGGACGCAGGCATGGCAGGCGGTGAGGACAACGTGAAGAGGCCGAAGGCCAGCGCCACCGTATGCAAGATCACCGATGTGGTGAGGCCGGTCCTCATCTTGCGTCTATTGATCCTGTTCCTGCAGTGAAACCAGGCCGATGTTCTTGTAACCGGCGGCCGAAATACGGGCCATCACCTTCATGGCGGTGCCATAGTCCGTCAATTTGTCACCGCGGATGAAGATGCGCTCATCGTAGCCGGTCTTCGAAATCGCCTGCAGCTTTGCTACCAGTTCCTCGATCGGGATCTCGGTTTCCTGGAGATAGATCTGGCCGGTGGAGTTGATCGAAACGGTGATCGGCTGCGTGTCGACATTCATCGCCTTGGCCTGCGTGTCCGGTAGATCGATCGGCACACCGACCGTCAGCAGGGGCGCCGCCACCATGAAGATGATCAACAGCACCAGCATCACGTCGACCATCGGCGTGACGTTGATTTCCGATATCAGCGCGTGATGGCGGCCGCGCCGCCTGTGGCCGCGCCCGCCGCGCCCCGCCATGCCTACGGACATACCCATCTCGTTACTCCTCAGGCCTTGGGCGCTACTTTTTCATCGATTTGGCGCGAGAGTATGGCGGAGAACTCGTCGGCGAAGCCCTCCATGCGCACGGCGATCTTGTTCGCGTCCGATGACAGCTTGTTGTAGGCGATGACGGCCGGGATGGCCGCGAGCAGGCCGATGGCCGTGGCCAGCAGCGCTTCGGCAATGCCGGGCGCGACCACCGACAGGCTGGTGTTCTTGGAGGCGGCGATCGCCTGGAACGAGGTCATGATGCCGATGACCGTGCCGAACAGGCCGATGAAGGGCGCGGCCGAGCCTGTGGTGGCGAGGAAGCCGAGGCGGCCTTCCAGCCGCTCCATCTCGCGGGTCAGCGCCAGGTCCATTGCCTTGTCGATGCGGGTCTGCAAGCCGAGCGGCGATTTGGCGCCCTTCTCGAAGCTCTTCTTCCATTCGCGCATGGCGGCGACGAAGATAGCGCCCATGCCAGTGGTCTTGCGGTCGGCGAGCGTTCGGTACAGCTCCTCCAGCGACTGTCCCGACCAGAACACCTGCTCGAAGCGGTTGAGCGCCAGCCGCATGCGGGCATAGGCGACGAGCTTGTCGACGATGATCGCCCAGGTCCAGATCGAGGCGCAAAGCAGGCCGATCATGACCAGCTTGACCACCCAGCCGGCCTGCATGAACAGCGCCCAAATCGACAAATGCGCGCCCGGTTCGGCGAGTGCGATGTTTTCCATGGTTACGTCCTTAAGAATTTTCCGGGCATCGCTGGCGGCTGGCCCATGGGCATCCCTTGTGGTCCGTGCGCCAAAGCTCGCGGAACAACCCCAAATGCACCGTTGGCGGCCTTTTCGGGGCAAATATTGGTGAAAGGAAGGCGCGCGGATTCTTCCAATCTTCACCAATCTCTTCATGAACCGTTATGGTTAAGGATGGGTTAGGACGCATGGCGCGGCGCATTGCCGCGCCTCCGGCACCCGTCGCCGGATCTGCCAGCGCCTTCCCTCATGCCGGGACGAGAGTTCTAGCCTGCCGCTCGGGGCATGAAGGCCGCGACCCATTCCTTCGGGAAACGTCTTGGCCGGCCGTTCTCGCCGATGATCGCCGCCTCGACCCGCGCCTCGACCAGCACCTCGCCGCCGCGCTTCAGCTGCTGCGCCATGAAGATGCGCGCCCCGGAAATCTCCTCGGTGCGCGTATCGATGGTCAGGATGTCGTCCATGCGGGCGGGCGAGCGGAAATCGATCTCCATGCGCCGTACCACCCAGACTATCTTCTCGCCATGCTTGCCGTCGGCAAGCTCGGTATGATGGACGCCGGCGAGCCTGAGATAGTCGGAACGGCCGCGTTCGAAGAATTCGAGATAGCGCGCATGGTAGACGACGCCGGAGAAATCGGTGTCGGCGTAATAGACCCGCGCCATCAGCCGGTGGCCGAATTCCGTCAGCGCGCCGGAAAGTCCGGCGGACAGCGCCGCCGATTCACCATGATCGTCCATCGCGCTTTCCTTTTTGGCCCTGACCGGGCACCTGTTTGTGGGCGCAGGAACCCGATGGCACTGTTGACGGCGATGATCAAGACCTTGATGGCAGGGCTGCTTATGCTCGTCGCGCTGGCGCTACCCGGTCAGGCCGCGACCTTTTCGATGAAGCGCGGCCTCAACCTCGACCAGTGGACGACATGGCCCGGCGAGGACAAATGGGGCGACCGGCAGGCCATATTGCCCTATCCGGAATGGCGAAAATTCCTCAAGGATGATGACCTCAAGGCGCTGAAGAGCGCTGGCTTCGACTTCCTGCGCATGCCGGTCGATCCGTCACCGTTCCTGTCCGGCGAGACGCTGGCGCTGCGCGACGAGCTCTACGCCAGCGTGCTGGACTCGGTCCGCACGGTCAATCGCGCCGGCTTGAAGGTGGTCGTCGACATGCATCTGATCCCGGCCGGCAGCAGCCGCAAGATCGGCATGGGCCAGGTGATGGACGACCCCAAGACCTTCGACGCCTATGTCGAAATGGTGCGTAAAATGGCGCGCACGCTGGCCGCGGAAGACCCGACAAAGGTCGCCTTCGAGCCGATGAACGAGCCGATCGTCGACTGCGACAGCGACGGCACCAGCCTGTGGCCGCAGCGTCAGCAAAAACTGTTCGCGGCGGCGCGTGCGTCGGCGACGAGGCTGACCCTGATCCTGACCGGCGCCTGCTACTCCAATGCGGCATCGCTGGCCAGGATCGATCCGAAGGCGATCCCGGACGACAATGTCATCTGGACCTTCCATTCCTACGATCCGTTCCTGCTCACCCATCAGGGCGCGACCTGGGCCGGCGATTTCATCCCCTATGTCACCGGCCTGCCCTATCCGCTCACCGCCGTGCCGCGTGCTGAACTCGACGCGACGCTCGACACGATCCGCGCCCGGATCAAGGCCGAGGCGCCATGGGCGCGCCAGAACGGCCTGCTCGCCTACCTTGATGAACAAATCGCCAGTATGGACACGAACGAAAAGCTGCTCGCTGTCGTGGACGCGCCGTTCAAGACAGTCGAAGCCTGGGCGAAGGCCAATGGCATAAAACCCGAAAACATCACGCTCGGCGAATTCGGCATGATCCGCCAGGAATACGGCAATGCCTATGTGATGCCGGGCCAATACCGCGCCGCCTATGTCAAGGACATGATCGCGCGCGCCGAAGCGCACGGCTTTTCATGGTCGGTGTGGAGCTATGGCGGCGCCTTCGGCATCGTCGACGCCTTCAACCGCGACAAGGCCGAGCCGGATGTGATGGAAGCGATCAAGTCGCTTCATTGAAGCGGTTCACGCTGAACCCAGTTCGATCGAAAGAATCTCCGGACGCATCCCGAAACGCACCGGCAGGATGCTGAACCCGAGCCCTCCGGACACGATCAGGTTGCGGTTCTCCTCCACGACATGGCCATAGGCGAAGCGGTTGCCGAACCGGGATGGAACGACCGGAGAATAGCCGAACAGCCTAACCTGCCCGCCATGGGTATGGCCGGAAAGCGTCAGCGATATGCGTGACGGCACTTTCGGGAATATGTCGGGCTCGTGCGCGAGCAGGATGACGGGAGCCTCATCGCTCACCTTTGCCAGCGTGCCTTCGAGATCGTCCAATCCCTTGAATCGACTGCGGCCCCAGGCTTTGCCTGGTCGCAATGCTAGCTGATCCGCCAGCCCGGCGACCCAGAAGCCATGCCCGTCCTTTTCCAGGCGCACGACATCGTTTTCCAGCACCGGGATACCAGCGCTTTCGATCGCCTTGCGCGCCAGCGTTGGCCCCATTCCGGCCCTTTGCGCCGAAAGATCTTCCCACCAATCGTGATTGCCAAGGATCGCCCACACGCCGAGCGGGGCCTTCAGCCCTGACAAAGCTGGTGCCCATTCCGACGCATCCACCCAGTCCGACACCAAGCGTGTCCCGGCGGTGTAGTCACCAAGCAGAACAATCAGATCCGGCTGCAACGCGTTCGCCTGTTGGGCGAGCGAAGCGATCCTTTCAGGCGTCATCCACGGCCGGCAGGCATGGATGTCGGCAAGGGCGACGACCCGCAGCCGCAGGCCTGCCGGCCAGTTTGGCGGCGTCAGCGAATAGCGCTTCACATGGGTCAAAAGCATCGGCTCGATACCGACCGCATAGGCGCCGAGCGACACCATCGAAAAGAACGAACCACCGACGAGGCGCAGGAAACCACGTCTGGAGATCATCGGTCAGCTCCGGCTGTTCCAGGGACCGGCGGTCCCGCAGGGCGAGGCTTGGCGTTAAATCCGCGCCGGCACGCTGACCGAGATAAGCAGATTTTGCGCAGGGACTAAGCAGGAAGCCGGGACCTTACTGCTCTTCCTGGAACAGGCTGATCTGCTGCTGCGCCAGATCCTTCGGCGCGTCGAGGCCGAGATGCCGCCAGGCATTGGCGGTCAGGACGCGGCCGCGTGGCGTGCGCTGGATGAAGCCCTGCTGGATCAGATAGGGTTCGATGATGTCCTCGATGGCGTCGCGCGGCTCGGAAAGCCCCGCCGCGATGGTCTCGATGCCGACCGGCCCGCCGCCGAAATTGCGGGCGATCATCGAGAGATAACGGCGGTCGAGCGCGTCGAGCCCGAGCGCGTCGACCTCCAGCCGTGTCAGCGCTTCATCGGCAATCCTGCGATCGACATGTCCGTCACCAGCGACGGAAGCGAAGTCGCGCACGCGGCGCAAGAGCCGCCCGGCGATGCGCGGCGTGCCGCGTGCCCGCTGCGCGATCTCCAGCGCGCCGTCGTCGCCGAGCGGCATTTGCAGGATGCGGGCGCCGCGCCGCACGATCTGCTCAAGCTCCTCGACCGAGTAGAAGTTGAGCCGCACCGGAATGCCGAACCGGTCGCGCAGCGGATTGGTGAGCAGCCCAAGCCGCGTCGTGGCGGCAACCAGGGTAAAGCGAGCGAGATCGATCTTGACCGAACGCGCCGCCGGCCCCTCGCCGATGATCAGGTCGAGCTGGAAATCCTCCATCGCCGGATAGAGGATTTCCTCAACCGCCGGATTGAGCCGGTGGATCTCGTCAATGAACAGGACGTCGCGGTCTTCGAGGTTGGTGAGGAGTGCTGCCAGATCGCCGGCCTTGGCGATGACCGGGCCGGAGGTCGAGCGGAAATTGACGCCGAGCTCGCGCGCCATGATCTGCGCCAGCGTTGTCTTGCCGAGGCCCGGCGGCCCGACGAACAGCACATGGTCGAGCGCCTCGCCGCGCCCCTTTGCGGCATCGACGAAGACCTTGAGATTGGCCCGCACCGCCGCCTGGCCGACAAACTCGCCAAGCGTCTGCGGACGCAAGGTCTGCTCGGCATCCTCGCCGCGCTTGTCGGGGGCAATGAGGCGGGGCGAAAGGCTCATGCGGCACCCTCTTGTCCACGCGGCTCATCATCGGCAACATGGCGGCCAACCCTATCCCTCACAGCGGAGTCGATTTCCTCCAGCGCTGCGGCACCGCCCGGCGGATCACCCAGAAATCCGGCGAGATCGGCAAAGTCGAGGTTGCGCGGCATTCCGATCAGATGGCCGTCCAAGACCGTCCAGGCGATCGTGTCGCCGGTCTTGAGCGAAAGCGCGTTGCGAACATCCTTTGGAATTGTGATCTGCCCTCCAGAAGAGAGGCTGGCATATGCGCCCGCATTCCTGCTCTTGGCAAATTTCACCGCGCCAGCTCCTTCAGCCCGAAGCGGATAAGCTTCGAGGCATCCGGGTTCTCGCCCGCCGCCTTCAGCGCCGCTGCCACCGCATTGGCGGCGATGTCGCGCGAATAGCCGAGATTGACCAGCGCCGAGACGGCATCGGTGATCGGCGCCGGCGCCACCCCCTCGCCAAGTTCCTGCTTCAGGCCGATGGTACCGGAGGCAGCGCCGGCATAGGCCGGCGCCTTGTTCTTCAATTCGGTGACGATGCGCTCGGCCACCTTCTTGCCGACGCCAGGCGCGCGGCTGACCATGGCGATATCGCGCAACGCAATCGCGTTGGCGAGGTCGGCCGGCGTCATCGTCGACAGCACCGCCAGCGCCACCTTGGCGCCGACGCCCTGCACATTGTTCAATAGGAGCCGGAACCATTCGCGTTCCAGTACAGACTGGAAGCCGTAGAGCCTGATCATGTCCTCGCGCACATAGGTCTCGATGAACAGCGCCACCGCCTCGCCGGGTGCGGGCAACGCCGCCAGCGTGCGCGCCGAACAGTAAGCGACATAGCCGACGCCATGCACGTCGACGAGACAGAAATCCTCATCGACCTCATCCAGCGTCCCCTTGAGCTTGCCTATCATTTGAGCTTGCCGATCATGCCAGAGCCTTCATGGGTGGGTTTCCGGAGAGATGATATCGAGGTCCGGAAAGTAGCCTCGATAGCGCACGGCGTCGCGCGTCAGCAGACGATGTCCGGCAACAACCGCGTGGGCTCCAATGAAGAAATCGGGCAGGGTTCGTTCGCGAAGACCGCCAGCGCGACGGTATTGGGAGTGGGCGATGCCGGCAAGGAACGCCGCCTCCCAGGGCAGAAGTTCGCGATCCATCTTGAGCGTTTCAACCGCCTTGCGAAGTGCCGCTTCCGTCGTCAGCGGTGCGAGTTCCGACCAGACGATCGTGTTGATAACCAATGCGCCGTCGCGCCGGCACGCGGCGATGACTGATGCCGACCACTTCGTCTGCCGCCCGGCTGGCCCCCAGACGTCGATCAGGACATTTGTGTCAACCAACGTCGAGATCTTCACGGGAGCCCCTCAGCCACTCCATATACTCGTCCGTCGTCATGCCACCCAAATCCAGTGTCCCGGCCAGCCGGTCGAGCGCCTGGCTGAACCGATGAGAAGCCTCTTCTTCGGAAATGTTTTCGTTGACGGCCACGACCCGGGCGCCATCGTCGTCGGCCACGAACTCAACTTCGGAGCCCGGGCCGATACCCAGATGGTCCCGTATTTCCTTGGGAATGGTCACTTGCCCCTTGGTTGTCACGCGCATGGTAATACCTCGTAGGTATTACTTACTGCCAGATGGAGAACAAGTCAAGAACGAACCTAT
>NZ_CAUM01000046.1 GCF_000350085.1 Mesorhizobium metallidurans STM 2683 | reverse complement strand
AACCGCCATGCGCAATGCCCGAGTGGACGCACGTGCAGAGGAAGCCGGAATGCTTGCCCGAGCAGTTGTTGTGCAACGCATTCGGCAAACCGCCGGCGCGGGCGAGCGCAATCTCCGCCTGGTGGTTCGATGGCCAATGCGCGCCGCATTCCAGCGCGGAGTGGTCGAGGCCGGCACTGGCCAACATGGACCGCGCCAGTTCGACATGCGCCGGCTCGCCCGAGTGGGAAGCACAGGCAAGCGCCAGTTCGCGGTTGCCGAAGCCATAGGTATCGGCGGCGCCGCTTTCGACCAGCGGCAGCGCCTGGATCGCCTTCACCGCCGAGCGCGGGAACACCGGCACCGATGTATCGCCGATCTCCAGGAACGGTTTGCCGTCGGCATCGAAGACCGCAATGGCGCCGCGATGGGCGCTCTCGACGATCTTGCCGCGCAGAACCTCGACCAGAACCGGATTTGTCATGGATGCCCCTTAAACGCGGGCCGCTTTTATCTGATCCGGTCGAGAATGGAAACGTAGTTGGCGACCGCGGCGCCACCCATGTTGAAGATGCCGCCGAGTTTTGCGCCAGGCACCTGGATGCCGCCGGCCTCGCCGACCAGCTGCATGGCGCTCAGCACATGCATCGACACGCCGGTGGCGCCGATCGGGTGGCCCTTGGCCTTCAGCCCGCCGGACGGATTGACCGGCAACCGGCCGTCCTTCGCCGTCTCGCCGCTCATAGCCAGCTTCGCCCCTTCACCCGGCTTGGCCAGGCCCATCGCCTCATACTCGATCAGTTCGGCGATGGTGAAACAGTCATGCGTCTCGACGAAGGAGAGATCGTCCAGCGTCACGCCGGCCTGCTTCAGCGCCTGGTTCCAGGCCTGCTCGCAGCCTTCGAAGGCGAGGATGTCGCGCTTCGACATCGGCAGGAAATCCTGCACATGCTGGTTGGCGCGGAAGGCGACGGCACGGCGCAACTTCAGCGCCGTCGCGGTGTCGGCAAGGACAAGGGCGGCCGCACCATCGGAAACCAGCGAGCAGTCGGTGCGCTTCAGCGGACCGGCAACGAAGGGGTTCTTTTCGCTTTCCTGGCGGCAGAACTCATAGCCGAAATCCTTGCGCATCTGCGCGTAGGGATTGTCGACGCCGTTCTTGTGGTTCTTGGCGGCGATCATGGCGAGTGCGTCCGACTGGTCGCCATAGCGCTGGAAATAGCCTTGAGCGATCTTGCCGAAGACGCCGGCGAAGCCCGCCGGTGTGTCGCCATCCTCGGGCAGATACGAGGCCTTGAGCAGGTTCTTGCCGATCTCGGGGCCAGGCGTCGTCGTCATCTGCTCGGCGCCGACCACCAGGACGATGCGGGCGGCGTTGGCGTCGATGGCGCGGATGCCTTGCCTGACCGCCGCCGAGCCGGTGGCGCAAGCGTTCTCGACCCGCGTCGCCGGCTTGAAGCGCAGCCGGTCGTCGGCCTGGAGCACCAGGCTGGCAGTGAAATCCTGGGCGGAAAAGCCGGCGTTGAAGTGGCCAAGCACGATCTCGTCGACATCGTCCGGGCCGATGCCGGCATGGTCGAGGGCGTCCGTTGCCACCTTGGTGATCAGGCCCTCCAGCGTCTCGCCTTCGAGCTTGCCGAAGCGCGAATGCGCCCAGCCGACGATGCATGCGGTCATGGCGATCTCCGTTCTCCGCGAGCCTAGCAGTTCATATCGCGGCGTGAGCTTCTAATATTGTTCAACTATGAACCTTTTTCCAGACCGCGTGAAGGGCCAGAGCATAGAATTGATCGATCTCCGTTGGCACAGCACACCCCATGAAATTTAGGCTGGATTTTTGTTGATTGATCCGTCAATAAAAAATAACTTCGCCGCCGAGGCTGGAACAACAATGCCGAAAGTCGGAATGGAACCGCTGCGCCGCAAGGCGCTCATCGACGCGACGATCTCGGCGATCGGCGAGCGCGGCTCGCTTGACGTGACCATGTCGGAAATCGCCGGTCGTGCAGGCGTCTCCTCGGCCCTTGCCCATCATTATTTCGGCGCCAAGGACGAGCTGTTGCTGGCGACGATGCGGCATATCCTGGCCGAGTTGACCGCCGACACGCGGCGCGCCCTTCAATCCGCCAGCACCCCTCGCGGGCGTGTTTCAGCGGTGGTCGCCGTCAACTTCTCTGACCTCCAATTCCAGCCGGAAACCATTGCCGCCTGGCTCGCCTTCTATGTCGAGGCGCAGAAATCGTCGGCGCTGCGCCGACTGCTCAAGGTCTATGCCCGGCGCTTGCACTCCAACCTGATGAGCGGATTGACCGGAATCCTACCCATAGGCGAGGCCGACCGCGTCGCCGAGGCCACGGCGGCGCTGATCGACGGGCTCTATATCAGGCGTGCGCTGAAGGACGGCGTGCCCAACGCCGCGACAGCCATCGCGCTGGTCGAGGACTATCTCGAAACGAAACTCAGCGGGCGGCAGACGCAGTGACACGCAAGAAACCAAATTTCCTGATCGTCATGGTCGATCAGCTCAATGGCACGCTGTTCCCGGACGGACCGGCGGATTTCCTGCATGTGCCGCATCTCAAGGCGCTGGCCGCGCGTTCGGCGCGCTTCGCTAACAACTACACCGCCTCGCCACTCTGCGCGCCGGGCCGCGCCTCGTTCATGAGCGGGCAGTTGCCGTCGCGCACCGGGGTCTACGACAATGCCGCCGAATTCGTCTCGTCGATCCCGACCTTCGCCCATCATCTGCGCGCCGCCGGCTACTACACCTGCCTGTCGGGCAAGATGCATTTCGTCGGGCCGGACCAGATGCACGGTTTCGAGGAGCGGCTGACCACCGACATCTATCCCGCCGATTTCGGCTGGACACCGGACTACCGCAAGCCCGGCGAACGTATCGACTGGTGGTATCACAATCTGGGCTCGGTGACCGGCGCCGGCGTCGCCGAGACCACCAACCAGATGGAGTATGACGACGAGGTCGTGTTCCTGGCCACGCAGAAGCTCTATCAGCTTTCGCGCGAACAGGACGATGCAAACCATCGGCCCTGGTGCCTCACGGTTTCGCTGTCACACCCGCACGATCCCTATGTCGCGCGCAAGCAATACTGGGATCTTTACGAACATTGCCAGGCGCTCGATCCGGAAACCGGGTTCATCGCGCATGATGAGCAGGATGTGCATTCGCAGCGGCTGTACCGCGCCAGCGACTATCCCGCTTTCGAGATCACGCCTGAGCAGGTGCGTCGTTCGCGGCGCGGCTATTTCGCCAACATCTCCTATGTCGACGACAAGCTCGGCGAGCTTCTGGACGTTCTCAAGCGCACGCGCATGCTCGACGACACGGTCATCCTGTTCTGCTCGGACCACGGCGACATGCTCGGCGAACGCGGCCTGTGGTTCAAGATGAGCTTCTTCGAAGGCTCGGTGCGAGTGCCGCTGATGATCGCCGGCAAGGGCGTACCAGCAGGACTGATCGAGGCGCCGGTCTCCAATCTCGACGTCGCGCCGACGCTTTGCGACCTCGCCGGCATCGACATGAGCGCGATCGCGCCGTGGACCGACGGCCAGTCGTTGCTGCCGCTTGCCACCGGCGGGCAGCGCACCGCGCCCGTATTGATCGAGTATGCAGCCGAAGGCTCGCACGCACCCCTGGTGGCGATCCACGATGGCAGATACAAGTTCGTCCATTGCGAGCTCGACCCGCCGCAATTGTTCGATCTCAAAGCCGATCCGCTTGAGCGGGACAATTTGGCCGACGACCCGGCCAATGCGGCCTTGGTGGCGACGTTCATGGACAAGGTGCGGGCGCGCTGGGACATGGCCGGCTTCGACGCCGCCGTGCGCGAGAGCCAGGCGCGCCGCTGGGTCGTCTACCCGGCGCTGCGCAACGGCGCCTATTACCCCTGGGATTTCCAGCCGCTGCAGAAGGCGTCGGAGCGCTACATGCGCAACCACATGAACCTCGACAACCTCGAAGAGAGCAAAAGGTATCCGCGAGGCGAATGATGGCAAATCTTGTCCCCTCCCTCGATCACCTCCGGCTGGCCTATGCCGTCACCGCCAAGGCGACGCAGATCACGCCGCTGCTGGAGTCGGCGGCTCTTGCCCGCGAGACGGGCGCGGCCCGCGTCTTCGTCAAGCCGGAATCGCTGCAATGGGCCGGATCGTTCAAGGTGCGCGGCGCCTATTGGCGGCTGACGCGGCTTTCCGCGGACGAGGCAAGAAAGGGCGTGGTCGCCTACTCCTCCGGCAATTTCGCGCAAGGGCTGGCCGCCGCCGGCCAGGCGCTGGGCATTCCGGTCACGATCGTCATGCCGATCGACGCGCCGGCCGCCAAGCGCGACGCCACGGCCGGTTATGGCGCGCGCGTGGTGCTGACCGACCATGGCGAGCGCGCGCGTGAGGAGGTTGCCGCCGCCAGGGCACGCGAGATCGCCGAGACCGAGGGCCTCGCGCTGTTGCATCCCTTCGACGATCCGGAGATTGTGGCCGGCCAGGCCGGTGCCGGGCTGGAGGCGCTGGATCAGCTTGCGGCCAAGGACGCGCAAGCCGACCTGCTGTTCTGCGCGGTCGGTGGCGGCGGGCTGATCGGCGGCGTGTCGCTGGCCTTCCACTATCTGTCGCCGGCGACCGAGATCATCGGCGTCGAGCCCGAAGGCTTTAACGGCATGGGCTCGTCGCTGGCGCATGGCGCCATCGAAACCATGCCGATCGGGCCGAAATCGATCTGCGACGGGCTGATGGCGCGCAAGCCCGGCGACGCGCCGTTCGCGGCGGTCAAGGCTGCCGGCGTTCGCGGCGTCACCGTCGACGATCAATCGGTGCGCAGTGCGATGCGGATTGCCTTCGAGCGGATGAAGCTGGTGCTCGAACCGTCGGGCGCGGCATCGCTGGCGGCGCTGCTCGGCGGCAAGGTGGATGTCAGGGGGAAGACCGTGCTCGTGGTGGCGACCGGGGGCAATATCTCGCTCGCCGATTTCATTGCGCATATGAATCATGGGCCCATATGAACCATGCTTGAAGCGGATTTCGTCATCATCGGCTCCGGCTCGGCCGGCTCGGCCATGGCCTACCGGCTGTCGGAGGACGGCAAGCACTCGGTGATCGTCATCGAGTTCGGCGGCAGCGATATCGGGCCGCTGATCCAGATGCCGTCGGCACTGTCGATCCCGCTCAATATGAGCCTTTACGACTGGGGCTTTGCCAGTGAGCCGGAGCCGCATCTCGGCGGCCGCGTGCTGGCGACGCCGCGCGGCAAGGTCATCGGCGGCTCGTCCTCGATCAACGGCATGGTTTATGTGCGGGGACATGCGCGCGACTTCGACCACTGGGCCGAACAGGGAGCGACGGGCTGGGGCTTTGCCGACGTGCTTCCCTATTTCAAGCGCATGGAAAACGCGAATGGCGGCGAGGATGGCTGGCGCGGCAAAAGCGGTCCGCTGCACATGCAGCGCGGTTCGAGGACCAATCCGCTTTACGGCGCCTTCGTCGAGGCGGGTCGCCAGGCCGGCTTCGAGCTGACCGACGACTATAATGGCGCGAAGCAGGAAGGGTTTGGGCCGATGGAGCAGACCATCCACGGCGGCCGCCGCTGGTCGGCCGCGAGCGCCTATCTCAGGCCGGCGCTCAGGCGTAAGAATGTCAACCTGGTCAAAGGCTTCGCGCGGCGGGTGATCATCGAGAATCAACGCGCCACCGGCGTAGAGATCGAAGCCCGCAGGCAAATCCAGATCATCAAGGCACGCCGCGAAGTGATCATTGCCGCGTCCTCGATCAATTCGCCCAAGATCCTGATGCTTTCCGGCATCGGCCCGGCCGCGCATCTCAGGGAAAATGGCGTCCAGATGGTGGCCGACCGGCCCGGCGTCGGACGCAATTTGCAGGACCATATGGAGCTCTACATCCAGCAGGAATCGACCAAGCCGATTACGCTGAACTCGGTGCTAAACCCGTTTTCCAAGGCGCTGATCGGCGCGCAATGGCTGTTCTTCAAATCCGGCCTTGGCGCCACCAACCATTTCGAGGCAGCGGCCTTCGTGCGCTCCCAAGCCGGCGTCGACTATCCCGATGTCCAATACCATTTCATTCCGGCCGCGGTCCGCTATGATGGCAAGGCGGCGGCCAAGGCGCACGGTTTCCAGGCACATGTCGGGCCGATGCGGTCGAAGTCGCGTGGCTCGGTGACGCTGCGCTCGCCCGATCCCCTATCGAAGCCGGTGATCCGCTTCAACTACATGTCGCATCCGGACGACTGGACGGAGTTCCGCCACTGCATCCGGCTGACGCGCGAGATCTTCGGCCAGGCGGCGTTCGATGCCTATCGCGGCAAGGAAATCTCGCCGGGGTCGCATGTCCAGTCGGACGACGATCTCGACGCCTTCATCAGGGATCACGCCGAAAGCGCCTATCATCCCTGCGGTACCTGCAAGATGGGTCGCACCGACGACGCCATGAGCGTCGTCGACCCGGAATGCCGGGTCATCGGCGTCGACGGGTTGCGGGTTGCCGACTCCTCGATCTTCCCGCGTGTGACCAACGGCAATCTCAACGCACCATCGATCATGACCGGCGAGAAGGCCGCCGACCACATCCTTGGCCGCACGCCGCTGACGCCGTCCAACCAGGAGCCATGGATTAATCCACGCTGGCAGGCATCCGACAGATAAGCCATGATCCGCATGCCCCGGCTGCACGATCCGCATGCCGCGAAAGACGATTTGGAGAATATCATGCGCGCCCAGCCAACGGCATCGCACTATGTCAACGGACGCTACATCGAAGACGAAGGTGGTGCTGCGCTGCCGGTGATTTATCCGGCAACCGGCGAGACCATCGCGGTGCTGCATTCGGCGACGCCAAACGTGCTGGAACTCGCGATCGAGGCGGCGCGCGCGGCACAACCGGCCTGGGCGCGGCTGAAGCCGGTCGAGCGCGGGCGCATCCTGCGCCGCGCCGCCGACATCTTGCGGGCGCGCAATGCCGATCTCGCCCGCATCGAGACGCTCGACACCGGCAAGGCGATCCAGGAGACGCTGGTGGCGGACGCACCGTCGGCCGCGGATTGCCTTGAATATTTCGGCGGCGCGATCGCATCCTATAATGGCGAGGCCGTCGATCTCGGTGGACCCTTTGCCTATACGCGGCGCGAGGCGCTTGGCGTCTGCGTCGGCATCGGCGCCTGGAACTATCCGATCCAGATCGCCGGCTGGAAATCCGCGCCGGCGCTCGCCATGGGCAACGCCATGGTGTTCAAGCCGTCGGAGAACACGCCACTGTCGGCGCTGGCGCTGGCCGAAATCTACAGCGAGGCCGGCCTGCCCGACGGGCTGTTCAACGTGGTGCAAGGCTATGGCGATGTCGGCGCCGGGCTGGTCGAGCACGATGTCGTCGCCAAGGTCTCGGTGACCGGCTCGGTGCCGACCGGCCGCAAGGTGTTGTCGCTCGCCGGCTCGAAGATGAAGCACGCCACCATGGAGCTCGGCGGCAAGTCGCCGCTAATCGTCTTCGACGACGCCGATCTCGAAAACGCCATTGGCGGCGCCATGCTCGGCAATTTCTATTCGACCGGCCAGATCTGCTCCAACGGCACGCGGGTCTTCGTGCAGAAGGGCATCCATGGCCGCTTCGTCGAGCGGCTGATCGAGCGGACGAAGAAGATCCGCATCGGCGATCCGCTCGACCCCGAAACGCAGATGGGGCCGCTGGTCAACAAGGCGCAGCACGAGAAGGTCGTGAACTACATCGAGATCGGCAAGCAGGACGGGGCAGTTCTCGCCTGCGGCGGAAATGTGCCGTCCCTGCAGGGTTTTCAGGGCGGCTTCTTCGTCGAGCCGACAGTCTTCACCGGCGTTACCGACTCCATGCGCATCGCGCGCGAAGAGATTTTCGGGCCTGTCATGAGCGTGCTGAAATTCGACAGCGAGGACGAGGTGATCGAGCGCGCCAACGACACCGAGTTCGGCCTCGCCGCCGGCGTGTTCACGCGTGACCTGCCGCGCGCCCACCGTGTCATCGCCGAACTGCAGGCCGGCACCTGCTGGATCAACGCCTATAATCTGACGCCGGTCGAGATCCCCTTCGGCGGCTTCAAGCAATCCGGCATCGGCCGGGAGAACTCGCTGGCGGCACTGGCGCTCTATTCGCAGCTGAAGTCGGTCTATGTCGAGACCGGCGACGTGGCGAGCCCTTACTGAGGGGAATTGTAGGCTAGGGAAGCGGGTCGAAAAAGCGTTTCTTGTTGAGAGCTTGGATCGCGTTCTTGACGACAAAAAGAGACAGAATTCCAATCCAGATGGG
>NZ_CAUM01000047.1 GCF_000350085.1 Mesorhizobium metallidurans STM 2683 | reverse complement strand
CGACGACTGTCCTAAGAGATCCGCCGCCAGCGTTTTCATGCATTCCGTGCCTGCTACCAGAGATCGTACCGCAACCCGAGCTTGACCTGATGGTTGTTGATCCCCTTGCGGATCGGATAGGACGTCAGGCTTTCGGCTGTCACATATTCAGCGTCTGGCGCGGAAAAATATTGATAACCCAGATCGACGGAAACGTTCTTGGACAGTTGATAGGCAAGGCCTGCATTCAGTGTATAGGCGAAGGAATACTGGGTCTTGTTGTCATGCAGGACGAAATCGTCGGTGTCGTCGCCATTGTCGGTGAAATAGCTCGCCGAGAGGCTGCGCTTGCTCTGGACGACACCGATGCCCGCACCGAGATACGGCGTGATCCCGACATAGGTGCCAAGATCGACATAGCCATTGAGCATGCCCGAGTAGGCGTAGTTTTTCAGAGCGCCGGACGCAACAGTCGCGGGGTCCGCGGTCGCCGAATCGTCATAGCCGACATTGATCTTGTTGCCAGGCAGATAGCCGAGATTGAGATCGGCGCGGAGGTAATCGTTGAAGTGATACCCGAAGCCGATGCTGGCAAAAACGGGATCCTCATTCTCGTCGAAGCTCGCCGGTGTGAAGGCGAAATCCTCATTCTCGAAGCTCTTTTGCGGCAGATAGGCGACATCGCCGCGCAGATACCATCCAGAGCCTACCTCCACCGGCACATAGTCCGGCGCCTGGTCGACATAGATCGGCGGATCGTAATCGGCGCCGAGTGCCTGCGACAGCGGCGTAAGCATGATTGCGGCGAGCGCCAGCGCTATGCGCGTTTTGAATGTCATGGTCCCCGACTCCCGAACTTGGCGCCATTCGCAAGCGCCGTCTCAGGAGGCATTGTTAACCATAGTAGTTAAGTGGCAGTTAAGGATAACAGGTCGTTATCGAATTGATTTCGATTGGCTTTCGCCAAGGGGTAAGATGAGGTCGGTTTAGACTTGGGAACCAGTCAAAACAAAAACCGCCCGGCTTGCCGGGCGGTTCGAAGATCTTTGCTTTTCGAAGCGTTTACTTCGTATAGACCGGCTCTGGCTCCGGAACATAGGGCTCCGGGGCTGGAGCACAATCCGAGTTGCCGAACTGGTAGCGCAGGCCGCCGCGCACTTCGTGCACATTAATGCCCTTGTCATAGCCGGGGCCGACATTGGGCAGCGAGGCGTAGTCGAACATCCTGCCGCCGTTGATGTGGCTGAAGCGGTAGCCGACATCGAGCTTGACTCGGTCGGTCAGGCAGTAGGATGCACCCGCCATGGCTGCATAGGCAAAGCGCCAACCCTTGCCGCCACGATGCTCGAAGGAGCCATCATCGTCGGTGTTGTTCAGCGAATCCCACTTGACCCAGGCGCCGCCGATGCCGGCGCCGACGTAAGGCGTTATGCCTTGCCAGGTGCCGATGTCGACATAGGCATTGGCCAAGAGCAGCATCGCCGAATAGGACGAAGTGTCGACCGAGGTGCAAGGGGTCTGCAACTCGCCGCAGAAACCGCTGGTCGAGCCGCGGAATTTGGATTTGCTCATCCAGTCCAGGGTGACGTCGGTGCGGAAATACTGGTTGATCTGGTAACCGACGCCGGCGCCGGCCGAGAAGGCACTCTTCAACTTGCCACTATCGAAGCTGCCAGTGCTGGGTGGGTCGCCATAGGTGATGTAGTCGGCGCCGCGAAACTTCGACCAGCGATAGCCGATGTCGCCGCGAATATACCAGCCGCCATATTGGGCCGGCTGTTCATAGACAGGCGCCGGCGGCGCCTGCTCGACCACGGGCGGCTCCACGAAGTCGGCGGCGAACGCCGGTCCGGCCACGCCCGCGAACAGCGCGGCAAAGAGGGCCATTCTTGCTGTATTGAACATGCTTGTCACCCCTAGGAACCTTCGGAACGGCGAATGCGTCCGGCTATGGTTGATTTCAGCGTGGATAATGAATCGCAAAGGTTAAAAGGCATTTAACCCTATCGCTTAACCACGAATCTTTAGAATTCCAGGGATTGGGGGGCCGCTGCTGCAGGCAGGTAGACACGCAGATCCGACGAAAAAGCCCGCCGGAGGGCGGGCTTTCAAATTGACTTCGGTCGGATTAAGCGCCGGATCAGGCGGCGCTGCGCGCTTCCGAAATGACCTCGACGATGTCATTGACGACGGCCTCGACCAGTTGCTGGTCGTCGCCTTCCGCCATGACGCGGATGAGCGGCTCCGTGCCGGACGGCCGGATGACTAGGCGCCCGGCCTTGCCGAGGCGATGGCGTGCATCTTCGATCGCCGCCTTGACCGGGGCTTCCTCAAGCGGCTTGCCGCCGGAAATATGGACGTTCTTCAGAAGCTGCGGCACCGGTTCGAACTTCTTCGACAGTTCGCTGACCGGCCGGTTCTGCCGCTTGATGCAGGCCAGCACCTGCAGCGCCGAGACGAGGCCGTCGCCGGTCGTGGAAAAATCGGACAGCACGATGTGGCCCGACTGCTCGCCGCCGACATTCAAACCATGCGCGCGCATGTGCTCGACGACGTAGCGGTCGCCGACCTTGGTGCGGTGCAATTGCAGGTTCATGTCGCCGAGGAAGCGTTCGAGGCCCAGATTGGACATCACTGTGGAGACGACGCCGCCGCCGGCCAATCGTCCGCTCTGCTGCCAGGACTCGGCGATCAGCGCCATGATCTGGTCGCCATCGACGATGGCGCCATTCTCGTCGACGATGACGACGCGATCTGCATCGCCGTCGAGCGCGATGCCGATATCGGCGCGCACTTCGTGCACCTTCTTCTGCAGGCCTGCCGGATGGGTCGAGCCGCACTCCTTGTTGATGTTGAAGCCGTTGGGGTCGACATTGAGGGCGACGACATCGGCGCCGAGCTCCCACAGCGCCTCGGGCGCCACCTTGTAGGCGGCGCCGTTGGCGCAATCGACGACGATGCGGAGTCCCGAAAGCGACATCGAGCGCGGCAACGTGCGCTTGGCGAACTCGATATAGCGGTCATGCACGCCGTCGACTCGCTTGGCGCGGCCGAGCCCATCCGAATCGGCAAGCGCCAGTTCGATGTCCTTGTCGAGCATCCCCTCGATGCGCTCCTCGATCTCGTCGGAGAGCTTGTAGCCGTCGGGGCCGAACAGCTTGATGCCATTGTCGTAGTACGGATTGTGCGAGGCCGAGATCATCACGCCGATATCGGCGCGCAGCGAGCGCACCAGCATGGCCACCGCGGGCGTCGGGATCGGGCCGAGCAGGAACACGTCCATGCCGGCGGCGCACAGGCCAGCCACCATCGCATTCTCGATCATGTAGCCGGAAAGCCTGGTATCCTTGCCGAGCACGACGCGATGGCGGTGGCTGCCGCGCTGGAACGAAAGGCCGGCGGCCATGCCGACCCTCATGGCGACCTCCGCCGTCATTGGAAACCTGTTTGCGCGCCCGCGAATGCCGTCAGTGCCGAAATAACTTCCTGCCATGCTAGCCACCTTCCTCGATGGTTCTTCCCGAGAACTCATGCCACAATTGGCCTGAGCCCCTATCATCACATTGAATGATTGTGCATTGCCAATCCTTAGAAAATCATTGTCCTGTGTACTTTGTGTCACGCCGAGGCTGTTGAGATTCAGACCAAGCCGAACTGAAATGCCGGCCTTCGAGAACCCAACCGGAATGCGCTACAAGCCACAGTCGCTCCTTATCAGGTCGAAAAGCAAGCTCGCAATGGCTTCAATACTTCCCCAGTCATTCCCTTTGCTCCACTCGAGCGTTGCTTCAGCCAGCCCTCAATAGTCGTTTCCATTCCGCCGCTCCAGGAATTTCTCGTTGAACGGCCTGCGGCAGGAATAAATAATCAAGGGCCAGATTGGCTCTATGTCACCAAACTGACATCCGTCCTGGTGCAGCTTCCAAATACTTGACCAACACTTCTCTGATCGGAGGCAAAGACTGGAACCGCCAATCAGCACGAAACCGAGCGTCGCGTGGGTCGTGGCCTTGTGCGGTGCGACAGCCAACATCGTTGCGTTGGTCGCCTTGTATCTCTACGGCAGCTACGTCGCCCAAAGCGAAGCCTGAACGCGGCCGGCCCTAAAGTTAGGCTGCAATCGGCAACGATTTCATCACCTTGTCGCAAAGAACGCGTTTTCTTGACCTCCCTGCAGTACTTTAGCATCTGGCGCAACCGCTCGTTGAGCGCTATTGATTTGTCAGGGACATAATATGGGCGGCAGCAACGGAGAAACGCCATGCTCATCCATCGACTTGCCACACTGACGGGCCTTGCCGTCGCGACCTTGTTCCTGGCGGCGCCGGCCAACGCGCTGACCATGGCCGAGTGCAGCACCAAGTACAACGCGGCCAAGGATGCGGGAACACTGAACGGACAGAACTGGAACCAGTTCCGCAAGGCCGAATGCGGCACCGACGCCAGTGCCACCACCACTGACACCAAGCCGGCCAAGAAGACGGCAAAGGCCACCGACACCACCAACGCCGCTGCCACGGACGACGCGGCGCCCGGTCTGACGGCGAAGGAATGCAGCGCCAAATATCAGGCCGCGAAAGCCGCCGACACTCTGAACGGCATGAAGTGGAACGATTTCCGCAAGACCGAATGCGCCGCCGGCGCCACGGCCGCGGCAGCACCTGCCAAGGCAACGACCAAGGCGGCAGCGGCCAGCGACGACGACGCCGCACCGGGCCTGACGGCGAAAGAATGCAGCACCAAGTATCAGGCTGCAAAGGCCGCCGGCACGCTGAACGGCATGAAGTGGAACGACTTCCGCAAGACAGAATGCGCCGCCGGCGCCAGCGCCGCGGCAGAACCCGCCAATACGACGACCACGGCTGCGACAACCACTGACAGCGGCAAAGGCCTCAGCATGGCGGACTGCAGCGCCAAATATCAGGCTGCCAAGGCCGGCAACACGCTGAACGGCATGAAGTGGAACGACTTCCGCAAGAGCGCGTGCGGCGCCGGTGCATCCGATGACGACACCGTGCCGGCTGCCGATGAGGCAAGCTACAACAGCGATCCGGAAACACCGACGGTCACCGCGCCGAAGGGCGTCAAGTTCCCGAAGGCGATCTCCAACAAATACAGCAGCGAAACCCCCGGCAAGGCGCGGTTGCACACCTGCCTCGACCAGTACTACGCCAACAAGGACGCCAACGCGCTGGGCGGCCTCAAGTGGATCCAGAAGGGCGGCGGCTTCTACAGCCTCTGCAATGCCGCGCTGAAGAGCTGATCGACCGCAGCACCATCTGAACGAACCGAAAGCCCGCGAACCGCAAGGTTCGCGGGCATTTTTGTTGGAGGCGACAATTACGCCTGCAGTGCTGACGGTTTGTAAAAAGCGGAAGTGACGGCCGATCTCCCCCGCAAGGGGGGAGATCGGCTCTCATCACGGCTTTCGCAAACCTTCAAATGTGGAGAGGTACCCGGTAAAGGGAAAGCGACGGAGTTTTCAAGATGCGACTGACTGTTGGCACCGTCCAAACAAAAACGCCGCGGTCCAAGCCGCGGCGTTTCTTCAATCAATCTCTCGCGAAGCTCAGCTTGACGGCTGGGGCTCCATGCCGCCTTCGGGCTCCGGGCCCTTCTTGCGGCGGCCGGACTTCGGCACGGCCGAGCCGCGGCTCGGCGGCGTGTCGTCGCCGAGGTCGCGCGCCGGCTTGTGGCCGGCGATCAGCTGCTTAATCTCCTCGCCGGAGAGCGTCTCATACTCCAACAGCCCTTGAGCCAGCGCGATCCATTCCTTCTTCTTCTTGGTCAGGATGGACTTCGCCGTCGAATAGGCCTCGTCGATCAGCCGGCGTACTTCGGCGTCGATGATCTGCGCCGTCTCTTCCGAGACGTTCTGCGTGCGCGCCACCGAGTGGCCGAGGAAGACTTCCTCCTGGTTGTCGCCATAGGCGACATGGCCGAGCTTGTCGGAGAAGCCCCAGCGCGTGACCATGGCGCGCGCCAGCTTGGTCGCCTGCTCGATGTCCGAGGAGGCGCCCGAAGTGATATTCTCCTTGCCGAACTTGAACTCCTCGGCGACGCGGCCGCCCATCATGATGGCAAGGCGCGAGATCATGTATTTGTAGCTCATCGAGTAGCGGTCGCCCTCCGGCAACTGCATGACCATGCCGAGCGCCCGGCCGCGCGGGATGATGGTCGCCTTGTGCAGCGGATCGGCCGACGGCACGTTGAGCGCCAGGATGGCGTGGCCGGCCTCGTGATAGGCGGTGAGTTCCTTCTCGGCCTGGGTCATGGCCGAAGAGCGGCGCTCGGCGCCCATCATGATCTTGTCCTTGGCGTCCTCGAATTCGGCCATGGTGACGAGGCGCTTGTTGCGCCGCGCCGCCATCAGGGCGGATTCGTTGACGAGGTTCATCAGATCGGCGCCGGAAAAGCCCGGCGTGCCGCGTGCGACCACCTTGAGGTCGACATTGGGCGCCAGCGGCACGTTGCGCACATGCACCTTCAGGATCTTCTCGCGGCCGACGATGTCGGGGTTCGGCACCACCACCTGGCGGTCGAAACGGCCGGGCCTGAGCAGCGCCGGGTCGAGCACGTCGGGCCGGTTGGTGGCGGCGATCAGGATGATGCTCTCGTTGGATTCGAAACCGTCCATCTCGACCAGCAACTGGTTCAGCGTCTGTTCGCGCTCATCGTTGCCGCCGCCGAGGCCGGCGCCGCGATGGCGGCCGACCGCGTCGATTTCATCGATGAAGATGATGCAGGGTGCATTCTTCTTGGCCTGGTCGAACATGTCGCGGACGCGGCTCGCGCCGACACCGACGAACATCTCGACGAAGTCCGAGCCGGAAATGGTGAAGAACGGCACATTGGCCTCACCGGCGACCGAGCGGGCAAGCAGCGTCTTGCCGGTTCCGGGCGGGCCTACGAGCAGCACGCCGCGCGGGATCTTGCCACCGAGCCGCTGGAATTTCTGCGGATCGCGCAGGAACTCGACGATCTCTTCCAGATCTTCCTTGGCCTCGTCGACGCCGGCAACATCCTGGAATGTGACGCGGCCATGCGCCTCGGTCAAAAGCTTGGCCTTCGACTTGCCGAAGCCCATGGCGCGGCCGGAACCGGACTGCATCTGGCGCATGAAGAATATCCAGACGCCAAGGATCAGGATCATCGGCAGCCAGGAGATGAGATAGCCGAACAGCGAATTGGAGCCGTCGGATTCGGGGCGCGCATTGATGGTGACGCTCTTGTCCTGCAGCCTTGAAACCAGTGACGGATCGCCCGGCGAATAAGTCTGGAAGCCGGTGGAACTGTCCGTATAGGTGCCGGAGATGCGGGCACCCGCGATCGTCACCGTCTTGACCCGGCCTGCCGCGACGTCCTGCAGGAACTGCGAATAGGGGACATCGCTCGATGCGCCGCGCGTCTGCGGCGTCTGGAACAGATTGAAGAGAGCGATGAGCAGGACCGCTATGATCGCCCAGAGCGCGAGATTGCGATAATTCGGATTCATCAATTGTCCCGTTGGTGTCCGCCGGCGGACACGCGTCATGAGAGGAAGCTTGAGCCTAACATAGGGAGGGCGCCTCGCCTTGCCAAGCAGAACAGCGCGTCTCGGTTAAGCTTTCGCCCATCATGGACCGGCACTGCGGCCGCCGAATGGCAGGGCCGGAGCGGGCGGTGCGCCGATCAGCGCGGCGACTACCCCGGCCGGCCCCAAGTCAAAAGACGGCAGGAAGCGGGTAAAGGGCGCCACGGCCGGCTGGACGGCGATCGCTGCCGAAACCTGACTATTCCGCGGCAAACCAAGGCATTCGCTGCCACGCCACAGCGCCGGTTCGGTCGCCAGCGCGGCGCGGACAAGGCTTGGTGGCGTGCCGTCCTGGGTATTTGCTTGCTTTGCGGCAGAGGCCGCCCCGAGGGGCGCGATCGACAGCGATGCGATCAACAATGCATCTGATTTGTCGCTCAATGTGATCCGCCGGGTGATCCGCCGGCGGCCATCCCAAAGGACATTTTCATCCACTGGAATCGCGGACGGCAGGTTGCGGTTCTCGCGGCGCAGGAAGATGCCGGCACCCCGCGCATCGACCGCCGTCCGCGACAATGTGGCGCGAAAGGGGGTGGCGCGAAACGGCTTGCCCTTCAGCCTGCCGAACAAGACTTCGCTGCGGGCCTGGTCGGGCAGGAAGCCAACCCCGCCGACGGTTGCCAGCAGTATCCGCAACGCATAGACGGCAGCCCGGTCGTCGCCGGATGCCGCAAAGTCTGGATCGAGGCGGATGAGGCCATCGGCCGGCTGGGAGGCGTGACTGCGGACCAGCGCGGCCGCGCG
>NZ_CAUM01000048.1 GCF_000350085.1 Mesorhizobium metallidurans STM 2683 | reverse complement strand
GTGCCGCGGGTGCGGCTGGCGGCGGCGTGGTCAACGCCGCGACGGATTCACCCTCGCCGATGCCGGTGCGTCCCGCCGCGGGGCCGGGATCGACCTCGCCGCCCTCGGGCGTCAGGCGCTGGGTGAACTTGGCGCTTTCGGCGGCGTCGGTGGCAGCCGGTGTGGCCGCGGCATCGGTTGCCGGCTTGGCCGGAGCCGGCTTCACCAGCGGTTCGGTGGTTGCAACCTTGGTGTCGCCGAGGCCCAGCATATCGCTGAACGCATCCTTGTTCAGCCAGATGCCATAACCGCCGCCGGCGACGACGAGCAATGCGACGACGGCAGCGATCAGACCACCATAGCCGCGCTTGCGCTCAGCCTGGCCCATGCGCTGGAAAGTATCCGCCGCCGGCTCCTCATCATTGGAAAAGCCGTCATTCCTGAAAACATCGCCCCTGGAGGCGTCGCGCTTGTCGCCCGCCGCTTGAGAATCCATGCCCGAGGACACTGGATCGGCGCGGCCTGGGGGAAGAGGAGCGGGTTGCGGTTTTTGCCAGTTCGGCGCCGTCTTGGCGGCAGGGGCGGGCTGCCATGCCGCTTCGGTCTTTGCCGGTTGCCGGACATGGCTGGATTGATTCTTGTTGCGGTCGATGGAAGAGAAGATGTCTTCCAGCTCCGCCAGCGGATCGGACGCCGGCGCAGGCTTGGCATAATCGCGCTCGATGCTTTCAATAGCGTCTTCCAGGGTACGCTTATGCTGGGCAATGGCCGCAGGCGCCAGCGGCGGCACACGCTCGGCAAGCTTGTCCGCGATGGTTGAGCGAGCCTTGTCATAGACTCTCGCGCGTACCTCCGGCGTTGGGTCAACGATGCCGGCGAGCGTCTTTTTCAGAGGACTAACAAAATCTACCATGCTTCAGTCGACCTGCATTTTGTTCCTGGGCCGGCCCCCGCAAATCAGCCGCGATGCCCGGAAAGGCTGAGAAACTAATCTTGAAACGGATCGGTCACAAGTATTGTGTCGTCCCGTTCCGGGCTGGTTGAGAGGAGCGCGACCGGCGCGCCGATCAACTCCTCGATGTAACGGACATATTTGACGGCCTGGGCCGGCAGGTCGTTCCAGCTTCTGGCGCCGGCCGTGGTGCCTTTCCAGCCCTCGAGCGTCTCGTAGACCGGTTCGACGCGCGCCTGCGCACCCTGGCTGGCCGGCAGATAATCGATCATCTCGCCATCAAGCCGGTAGCCGGTGCAGACCTTGATCTCGTCTAGCCCGTCGAGCACGTCGAGCTTGGTCAGCGCGATGCCCTTGATGCCATTGACCGCGACGGCCTGGCGAACGAGCACGGCATCGAACCAGCCGCAGCGGCGCTTGCGGCCGGTGACGACGCCGAATTCGTGGCCGCGCGTGCCCAGGAACTCACCGATCTCGTTCTTCTGTTCGGTCGGAAACGGGCCTTCGCCGACACGCGTCGTATAGGCCTTGGTGATGCCGAGCACATAGCCGATGGCGCCCGGGCCGACGCCTGAGCCGGCTGAGGCCTGGCCGGCGACCGTGTTGGACGAGGTGACGAACGGATAGGTGCCGTGGTCGATGTCGAGCAACGTGCCTTGCGCGCCCTCGAACAGGATGCGCTCACCGGCGCGGCGCTTGTCGTCGAGGATCTTCCAGACCCGGTCCATATAGGGCAGGATCTCGCCGGCGACCGAACTCAGCTCCTGCATGATCGCGTCATGCGTGACTTCGGCATGGCCGAGCCCGCGGCGCAGCGCATTATGGTGCGTCAGCAGCCTGTCGACCTTCAGGGGCAGTGTTTCCAAATCCGCCAAATCCATCACCCTGACCGCGCGCCGGCCCACCTTGTCCTCGTAGGCGGGGCCGATGCCGCGACGGGTCGTGCCAATCTTCGTTCCGGAATTGGAGGCCGCGTCCTCGCGGAATCCGTCCAGTTCCCGGTGCAAGGACAGGATAAGCGCGGTGTTTTCGGCTATTTTCAGGCGCTCCGGCGTTACTTCGACGCCTTGCGCCTTCAATTTCGCCACTTCCGCGACGAAAGCGTGCGGATCGAAGACGACGCCATTGCCGATGATGGACAATTTACCTTGCCGCACCACGCCGGACGGCAGCAGCGACAGCTTGTAGACTTTGCCGTCGACGACCAGCGTATGGCCGGCATTGTGGCCGCCCTGGAAGCGCACGACGACGTCGGCGCGTTCCGACAGCCAGTCGACGATCTTGCCTTTGCCCTCGTCGCCCCACTGCGAGCCGACGACCACCACGTTGGCCATGTTTCATTTCCCTTGAGACGCCGCTCGATGCGGCTTGAAATGGTTCGAACGACAGGCCTCTATCGCATCGGCCGGAAAATCGGAATCGATTTCCCGAAATCGCCGATGCGAAGGTTCAAAGCCCGGAGACGCGTACTTTGTGCGTCCAAATGGACGCATGTCGCTCTATAGCGTCTAGAGCAGGCTGACGCGACCATTCTTTGCCGCTGAAAATGCCCGGAGGCACAACAATTTTCAGCTTTGCCATCATTTACTTGGGCAGACCGTCGCAATAGGCCGACGCAAGCCCCCGAAGCCCCTCCGCCGGCCGGAACTTCAGCCATGCATCGAAGCGCCTATCTGTTCCTGCTGATCACCACCTTGCTGTGGGGTGGCAACTCCGTGGCCGGCAAACTGGCGGTCGATCACATCTCGCCGATGACGCTGGTCTTCCTGCGCTGGGTGCTGGCGGTTCTGATCATGCTGCCGATCGGCTGGCGGACGCTACGCGAGGACTGGCCCGTGGTCCGCAGGCACTGGCTGATACTGGCGGCGTTGGGCGCCGGCGGCTTCACCCTCTTCAACGCGATCTTTTATACCGCGCTCAACTACACGACCGCGATCAATGTCTCGATCGAACAGGCGGCGATGCCGATTCTGATTATCGTCGCCAATTTCATATTTTTTCGCTTGCGCGTGAATTGGGCTCAGATTGTCGGCGTGGTGCTGACCATCGCCGGCGTGATCCTCACCGCCTGCCACGGCGATCCGCGACGATTGCTGACGCTGGAGCTCAACTTCGGCGACGCGATCATGCTGATCGCCGTGATTCTCTACAGCGGCTATTCGGTCGGGTTGCGAGTGAAGCCGGCCATGCGCTGGCAGAGCCTGATGCTGGCGCTGTCGATTGCGGCCCTCGTCACGTCGCTGCCTTTCTTTCTCTGGGAAATCGCTGCCGGCAAGGTCATCGTGCCCGACGCGCGCGGCTGGGCGGTTACGATCTACACCGCCATCGGCGCCTCGATCGTCTCGCAGATCTTCTACATCAGGGGCAACGAGTTGATCGGCGCCAACCGCGCCGGCCTGTTTATCAACCTGGTGCCGATCTTCGGCACGCTGCTTTCGGTGCTGATCGTCGGCGAGACTTTCCACCTTTATCAGGCCCTGGCGCTTGTACTGGTGCTGGGCGGCATCAGCCTGGCCGAATACAATGGAAGGAAGATGACGATATAATGCATGTCGCCCCAAAAGTGTGCAGCGGGCGACATGCATAAAGGCAAAGACTCAAAGCGCGTCGCGTGAACCCCATCACCCGCGACGCGCTTTGGCCTATGCTCGGCATTGGTTGAAGATCGGGCAAACCACCGCTCGTCGTTGCCCTCATGGTTAACCAAAACTTTACAGCAGCGTCCAGGGGAACATCTAAACAGGCTAATGTATTAATAGAGCTTATGGGTAGTAACAGCACAATTAAGGATACACGAACTCCAATTATACGGCACCATTACCGGGAGATTGACTTTTACACTTTTTGGCACTCAGCTTATCGATGCCTATTTGTCTGATTTCGGTGCGAATGGAGACGATTATGAATTTTCGGATGCTTGCGGCCCTGGTCGTCGCTCTTGCCGGCTGGGCGGCCTTTCCCGCTTCGGCCTCCGCGGCCACCGCCCGCACCACCACGACATTGAATGTACGAAGCGGCCCCGGCCCCGGCTATGCCAGGGTCGCGACACTGCCGGCCGGCCAACGGGTGACGGTGTTTGGCTGCGAAGGGAGTTGGTGTTCGATTCGCGCCGCCGGAATACGAGGCTGGGCCAGCTCAAACTATCTGGATCGCGTCCGCGCGGTGCGCCCGATCGTCGTCCAGCCACAAATCATCATTCGCCCGCCGCATTACCGTCCGCATAGGCCGAACAAGCCGCGCCCGCCACGGCCGAACAAGCCGCAATGCAAGATCGCGCCCGGCTTCTCCTGCAAGTAACGGCAGCCAGGCAATTACGGCGAACAGCTCCGCGCGCCTCCCAAGGCACGCGGGGCTGTTCGTGTGATAGCAGTTTCCAATCGCGAGCGAACGGAAACTTCTGACTTCGTCTCACACACTGCCCACATCGAAATGCAGCCTCTTGGCCGAGTCGATCGACTTGTGCGAGCGCACCTGTTCCAAGACCTTTTCCGGGAACGGCGCGTCGAGATAGAGCAGCGCGATGGCATCGCC
This sequence comes from Mesorhizobium metallidurans STM 2683, assembly GCF_000350085.1. Taxonomy (GTDB): domain Bacteria; phylum Pseudomonadota; class Alphaproteobacteria; order Rhizobiales; family Rhizobiaceae; genus Mesorhizobium; species Mesorhizobium metallidurans. The sequence goes on along the minus strand of NZ_CAUM01000048.1, from coordinate 2,931 downwards.
GCCCGGCCGGTTGCGGCCGAGCTGGAAATTAGCGATGTTGACGCCGTTCTCGCCGCAGACCGTGCCGAGCAGGCCGATGATGCCGGGCGCGTCGGCATTGGTCGTGTAGAGCATGTGCTGGCCGACCTCGGCGTCGAGATTGATACCCTTGATCTGGATGAAGCGCGGCTTGCCGTCCGAAAAGCAGGTGCCGGCGATCGAGCGCGTCCTGTGCTCGGTCTTGACCGTCAGCTTGATATAGCCGTCGAACACGCCCGATTTGTCACGCTTGACCTCGGCGACGATGATGCCGCGCTCCTTCACCATGATCGGCGCCGACACCATGTTGACGTCGGAGACCTGCGGCCGGATCAGCCCGGCAAGGGCGGCGCTGATCAGCGCGCGCGTGTTCATCGTCGCGGTCGAGCCGTCAAACAGGATCTCGACCTCCTTGATCGGGTCCTCGGTGACCTGGCCGACGAAGGCCCCGAGCACCTCGGCCAGCTTGACGAAAGGTTTGAGCCGCGGCGCTTCCTCGGCGGTGATCGAAGGCATGTTGATGGCGTTGGAGACGGCCCCCTTGATCAGATAGTCGGACATCTGCTCGGCGACATGCAGGGCGACATTCTCCTGCGCCTCGGTGGTCGACGCGCCGAGATGCGGCGTCGCCACCACATTCTCCATGCCGAACAGTTCATTATACTCCGCCGGTTCGACCTCGAACACGTCGATGCCGGCGCCAGCCACCTTGCCGCTTTTCAGCGCCGCGATCAGGTCGGCCTCGACGACCAGTCCACCACGGGCGCAGTTGATGATGCGCACGCCGGGCTTCATCCTGGCGATGGCGGTTGCGTCGATGATGTTGCGCGTCTTGTCGGTCAGCGGCGTGTGCAAAGTGATGAAATCGGCGCGGGTGAACAACTCGTCGAGTTCGACCTTTTCGACGCCGAGTTCTTCGGCACGACTGTCCGACAGGAACGGATCGAAGGCGATGACGTGCATCTTCAGGCCGACGCCGCGCGTGGCCACGATCGAGCCGATATTGCCGCAGCCGATGATGCCCAGCGTCTTGCCGGTGATCTCGATGCCCATGAAGCGGTTCTTTTCCCATTTGCCGGCATGGGTCGAGGCGTTGGCTTCCGGTATCTGGCGGGCCAGCGCGAAGATCATGGCGACGGCATGCTCCGCCGTGGTGATCGAATTGCCGAAGGGCGTGTTCATCACGATGATGCCCTTGCGGCTTGCCGCCGGGATGTCGACATTGTCGACGCCGATGCCGGCGCGGCCGACGACCTTCAATTTGGTGGCGGCGTTGATCAGCTTCTCGGTGACCTTGGTCGCTGAACGAATGGCGAGGCCGTCATACTGACCGATCACTTCGAGCAGCTTTTCCTTGTCCTTGCCGAGATCGGGCAGATAGTCGACCTCGATGCCGCGATCCCTAAATATCTGCACGGCGGTGGTGGAGAGTTTGTCTGAGACGAGAACGCGGGGCGCCATGGCGGCCTCCTTCAAATAGGATTTGATCCGTTGGGAATGGGCGGCCCGAGAGCCGCCACTGGAAAATTCAGGCGGCAGCCTTTAGCGACGCCTTCTGCTGGGCGAAGGCCCAGTCGAGCCAGGGCAGCAGCGCCTCAACGTCGGAGGCCTCGACCGTCGCCCCGCACCAGATGCGCAGGCCGGGCGGCGCATCGCGATAGGCGCCGATGTCATAGGCGACGCCTTCCTTGTCGAGCGCGGAGACCAGCCCCTTGGCGAAGGCAGCCTGCCCGTCGGCGTCGAGTGCCGCGACATCCGGGTCGGTGAAGGACAGGCAGACGGACGTGTTCGACCGTGTCGCCGGGTCGATGGCGAGATGGCCGAGCCACGAGGACTTGTCGACGAAGCCGTCGAGAACGGCGGCATTGGCCTCGGCGCGGGCAATCAATGCGTCGAGCCCGCCGATCGACTTCGCCCAATTGAGTGCGTCGAGATAATCCTCCACGCACAGCATCGACGGCGTGTTGATGGTCTCGCCCTTGAAGATGCCTTCGATGAGCTTGCCGCCCGAGGTGAGGCGGAAGATTTTCGGCAGCGGCCAGGTCGGCTTGTAGCTCTCCAGCCGCTCGACGGCGCGCGGGCTGAGGATCAGCATGCCGTGTGCGCCCTCGCCGCCCAGCACCTTCTGCCAGGAGAAGGTGACGACATCCAGCTTCCTGAAATCGAGCCGTTGCGCAAACGCCGCCGAGGTCGCATCGCAGATGGTCAGGCCCTTGCGATCGGCCGGGATAAAATCGCCGTTGGCAACGCGCACGCCCGAGGTCGTGCCGTTCCAGGTGAAGACCACATCGCGGTCGAAATCGATCTTTGTGAGGTCCGGCAGCGCGCCGTAGCCGGCCTCTAACCTGCGCACGTCCGCGAGCTTCAGCTGCTTGACCACGTCGGTGACCCAGCCGGAACCGAAGCTTTCCCAGGCGACCATGTCGACGCCGCGCTCGCCGAGCAGCGACCACAGCGCCATCTCGACCGCGCCGGTGTCCGACGCCGGCACGATGCCGATGCGATAATCGGCCGGGACCTGAAGGATCTCGCGCGTCAGCTCGATCGCCTGTTCGAGCTTGGCCTTGCCGATCTTGGCGCGATGGGAGCGTCCAAGCGCGGCCTTGGTCAGCGCCTCGACCGACCAGCCGGGACGTTTTGCGCATGGACCTGAGGAAAAATCGGGATTTGCCGGACGGAATCCGGGCTTCGTATGCGTCATCGTGGTCTATCCTTCCAGATAGTGGCCCCTCGTTGGGGAGGGGTGGCCCACGGACGGCGATATGCGTTCAGGCTTCCGGCGTCAAGAGGAAAGTTTTTGTCGCTGTCGGGACACCAAATGCATATCGCCCAAAAGTGCGCAGCGGTTTTTGGGACAACGCCATGAAATGCATGTGATCAGGATGTCGTGACTTCACACGCAAACTGCGGGCT
>NZ_CAUM01000049.1 GCF_000350085.1 Mesorhizobium metallidurans STM 2683 | reverse complement strand
TGACGACTGTCCTTAGGGCCGCGAACTTCGGTCTAGTCCGGCCAGCGTGATGAGCATCGGTGCAAGCCCCGTGCTTGTCTTTTGGCCTGGCAGGATTGAATGACAGATTTTGAACAAAAGGAATTTGTGCTCGCGGGCGTCGTCATGAAGCGGTTGGTCTCAGGCGAACAGACGAATGGTTCATTCTGTCTGTTCGAAAACAGAAGCAGCGGCCAGACGAAGACGCCGATTCATGTTCATGCGGATGACGACGAGACCGTTTACGTCATTGAAGGACAGTTGACCGCAGTTTTGGATGGCGAAGCCCGAACGCTCTCGCCGGGCAAGAGCATCTTTTTGAAGCGCGGTATCCCGCATCAGCTCATGAACAACGGCAGTCGGCCCGTTCGCTACATCCTGATAGGCACGCCAAGTGTGTTCGAGCAGTTTCTCGCCGAAGGCGGTCATGAACTCCGCAAGGGAGAGGTCGTCGGGCCGCCTGCACCTGCCGATATCGAGCGGCTCAAGGCAGCCGCGCCGAGGTTTGGGATTACCCTTCTGCAGGACTGGCCAGCGAGAAAATAAATAGCTTCGTGACGTGGCTCGGATCGGACACTAAAATCTTGCCGGAGCGACCGCCATCGGCAACGGGTGTTCGCCAGGTCTATTTGTCCGTGACGATCTTGACCTTGTCGCCGGCCGAAACCGCAGCACCTGGTGACAGCGCGTTGATCACCCTGAACAGATCGAGCTTGCGGTCGACTCCCACCATCTGCGCGGCGAGCGAACCCATGTTCTGGCCCGGCTGGACGGTGACGACACGGATATGCAGCGGCTTCAGCGCCGCCTTTTCGGTCGGGCTCAGGATGCGGAACGAGCCGCTGACCGAACGCGCCACCCCATCGAGGGTGGTGCTGGCGGACGGGGCCGCTGTCAACAGCCGGTAGACCTGGCCGCCGGCGCGGATCACCGCGATGTCGAACTGCCAGCCTTCGGCGCCGGCTTGTGCGGTCGCCGCCTCATTGCCGTTGATCGTCTCCTGTTTCACGCTGCTGTCGTCGAGACCGGCCACCCAGCCGCTGCGGATATAGTCGGTCAGCGGGCGGGCCTTGTCTATCGACACGCCGTCGAAGCGGATCGCCATGTCGCCTGGCCCGGTCGCTGTCACCGCTGCCGCCGAATTGTCGATGATGAAGCCGTCCGGCACCGAGAACGACACGCCGAGCCCCGGGTGCAGGAAGGTTTCGCCGCGCACATAGCCTTCCTCCGGCGTGTCGCCATAGAGCAGGCCGTCTATGCCGGCGAGGAAGGAATCGCGGTCGCGCGAGCCGACGCCGGGCGCGCCGAACTGGCGGGCGTGGCGCTGCGCCAGATCGATGCGCTGCGGCGTGTTGGGATGCGTGGCCAGGAAGTCGAGGCTGGCGTCGGTGGCGCCGCTGATCGAGCGGAAATCGGTGTAGGCCGACATCGACTGCAGGAAGCGGCCGGCGGCATAGGGGTCGAAACCCGCCTCGCCGATCGACTTGATGCCGATGGCGTCGGCCTCAAGCTCCTGATTGCGAGAGAATTGCGCCAGCCTGAGCTTGCCGCGGATCAGCGCTGCCTTGGCGGTCGGGCTGTCGCCGAGCACGTCGGAGACGACCTTGGTCGCCAACCCTTCCTCGGCCTCCAATTGCTGGCGCTGCAGGCCATGGTTTGCGGTGACATGGCCCATTTCATGCGCGATGACCGCGGCAAGCTCGGCCGAATCGTTGGCCAGCGCCAGCAGGCCGCGCGTGATGTAGAGATAGCCGCCCGGCAATGCGAAGGCATTGACGTTGGGCGAATTGAGGATGGTGATGCGGTAGGTCTGGGTCGGGTTGGCCGACACCACGGTCAGGCGGCCGACAACCTTGGCGACCATGCGCTCCAGTCTGGGATCGGAATATTCGCCGCCATAGGTGGCAAGGATACGCGGATGCTGCGCCTTCGCCATTTCAGCGAGCTTGCTGTTGGCGGCGACATTATCGACCGTGATCGGCTTGTCGGAAGGCTGGAAGCCGGATTCCTGGACCTCGGGAGGCGTGAACATCTGGCAACTCGCCAGCGCCACGGCAAAGCCGGCCAGCACGAGAAAGCGCGCCAGCGGATTCATGCTCACTCTGTCGGTGCCGATTGGCAGAACAGCTTCCTTTCGGGTCTCAACGCATGACTCCGAAAATCGATGCCGATTTTCGGAAGCACCATGCGCAAAATCAAACTGCTACGCGCCCCTTTCGCGTCGAACAGGACGCGTGGCGCCGTAATGGCAAATCACAGCCTGCGCCGGACTGGTATGGGCCGACCTAGCCACACTACTCGGACCATGGCAAGCAAACGCCGCATCGCCTGAAGCTGGTTTGGCCATAAATTATGTCCGCTTCCGGGCAACATCTCGTGATCCGTCGCCAAACGGACCTGCACCGAGATAGCGCTGGAAGGCTTCCGGTCCAGAGCGGCCGAAGAAATCGGCGGCGACGCCCGTCGCGGCAACCGTGCCATTGTCCAGGAACACCATGTTCTGGCCGATGTGGCGCGCATCTTCCGGCTGGTGCGTGACGAACAGCACCGTCATGCCCCGCTCCGCATGGACGCCGGCCAGCAGATCGAGCATGTCATCGCGCAAGGCCGGCCCAAGCGAGGCGAACGGCTCGTCGAGCAGAAGCACCGGCCGGTCGCGCACCAGGACGCGTGCGAGCGCCACGCGCTGCCGCTCGCCGCCCGAGAGTTCGCGCGGCAGACGCTGTTCCTTGCCGGCGAGGCCGACGCGCTCGAGCGCCTCGGCGACCGCGGCATGGTCGGCCTCGGTCAGCCTGAGCGAAGGCAAGCGGCCGAGCCCGACATTGCGTTCGACGGAAAGATGGGCAAAGAGATTGTTTTCCTGGAACACCATCGACACCGGCCGCGCCGAAGGCGGTTCGGTACCGACATCGGCGTCGCCGATCATCACGCGTCCCGATCGCGGCGTCTCGAAACCGGCCACCAGATTGAGCAGCGTCGATTTTCCCGAGCCGCTCGGCCCCATGATGGCGGTGATCTTCGACGCCGCAAACTCGACATCGAACAGGAACGGTGTTTCGCCATAGCTGAACGAGACTTGTTCCAGCCGCACCGCCGCGCCTTTGTCCGCTCCGGCAGCGTTCCCGGCAGAGGTCATGTTCTTTCTCCTCGTCCCAGCCAGTCAGCCGCAAGGACCAGCGCGAGGCAGACGAAACCGAGCAGCAGTGCCAGCCCGGCGGCGTCAGCCGTGCGATAGCTGCCCATGCGCGCCAGCAAGAGATAAGGCAATGTCTGCACCGAATCGCTGCCGAACAGCGCAATGACGCCGAGATCGCCGAGCGACAGCGCCATGGCGAAGGCGAAACCGGTGGCAAGCGGCCGCCTGAGCGACGGCCAGTCGACCAATCTTAGCCGGCTCCAGCCGGATATGCCGAGCTGTGCACAGAGCTGTTCATGGCGTTCGCTCGCCGCATCATAGGCGGGGCGGACGGCGCGGACGGCAAAGGGCATTGCCATCACCGCGTTGACGGCGACGACCATGACCGGAGCGATGGCAAAGACATCGGTGACCGCGCGCAGCAACAGGAACCAGCCGGCGCCGATGACGATGGGCGGCACGACGAGGACGAAGCCGGCGCCGGTATCGGTGGCGTGTTCGAGCAGTGTCCTGGCGCCAATGCCGCGATTCAAGGCCAATGCCCGCCGCGCCATGATGAGCGACAAGGACAGCGCCACCGAAAGCAACGCCGACAGCAAGGAGAGCATGGCGCTGGTCAGTGTCGCCTGCCGCACCGCGCTCTCGCCGGCCAGCCTGCCGAGATCGGCGCCAAGGCCTGAAACCACCGTGGCCGCCATCGGTCCGGCGACGAACAGCAGCGCGGCAATGATCACCAAAGCGTTCAGCAACGTCTCGGCAGTGCCTGCCGAAAGATACCGGCGCGGCGCCACCGGCAAATTGGCGTCGCCGACCGTATTGGCGCCAAGCCGCATCAATGCCAGAACCACCATGAAAGTCAGGCCAATCTGCAGCAGTGTCAGCGTTACCGCGCGGGCCGGATCGAAATCGAAGCGCAAAGCCTGGTAGATGGCGACCTCCAGCGTCGTCGCAGCCGGCCCGCCGCCCAGCGTGAGCACGATGGTGAAAGAGGTGATGCAGAGCATGAAGACGAGCCCGGCGACGCCAGGTAGTGCTGCCCTTAGCACCGGCCATTCGATCAGCCGGAAGGCCGGCGCCGCCCCCATGCCGAGCTGGCTCGCCAGCCGCCACTGGTCGGCCGGCACCGTTCCCAGCGCCTCAAGGAACAGCCTCACGCTGAGCGGCAGATTGAAGAAGACATGGGCGACGAGGATGCCGGACAGACCGTAGATGCCGGGCCAGCTCTGGCCGCCGATCTGGCTGAGAATGCCGGCGAAATAGCCGGCCCTGCCGTAGAGGGCCAGAACGCCGAGCGCCGCGACGATGGCCGGCAGCGCCAGCGGCAAGGCAAAAAGCTGCAGGATGAAGCTGCGGCCGAAAAAGCGCGGGTGCCGCGACAGGGCACGTGCAACGAACAGCGCCGGCACGACGGAAAGCAGCGTCGACAGAAGTGCCTGCCATAGGGTGAAACGGACAACGCGCAGGAGATAGGGATCGAAGGCCGACGCCGCGCCGGACAGGTCGCGTGTGCCTTCGAGGACCAGCCCGGCGAACGCCCCGCCAATCAAAAGTGCTATCGCCGCCAGCGCGAGGATGCCGGCTGTGACGCGGGAGTCGGCAGGATGGCGAATCTGCATTTCGCGTTACCCAACACTGCGATGGGTGTTGAATGGCGGAAATGCTTGGCGGAGGTCGAGTTCCCGCCCACCCCCCTCTGGCCTGCCGGCCATCTCCCCCGCAAGGGGGGAGATTGAACACTCAGCCGCTTTCGCCAATCTCCACGGTGACAGGGATGAGCGGGGCGGCGAAGCTGCCGATCTCCCCCCTTGCGGGGGAGATGGCCGGCAGGCCAGAGGGGGGTGGCGTGGAGCGAACACCATGCAGAAATCTAAAGCTTCATTTGCTCATCACCGCCAGCCATTCGTCCACCCAGGCCTTGCGGTTGGCCGCGACCTCGCCGGGGCTGAACAACAAGGTCTTGGTCGGCTTGACCAATTTGTCGAAAGCCGGGTTGAGAGGCTTGTCGGTCTTGCCGGCCGGGAACATCCAGTTGGTCTCGGGAATGACGTCCTGGAATTTCGGCCCGGTCATGAAGGTCAGGAACTTCTGCGCCAGCGGGTTCTTGGCGCCTGATGTGGTGATGCCGGCGACCTCGATCTGCAGATACTCACCCTCCTCGAAGGAAGCCGCCTGGTAGCGTTCGCTGTTTTCGGCAACCATATGGTAAGCCGGCGAAGTGGTGTAGGACAGCACCATCGGCGCCTCGCCCTTGGTGAACAACCCGTAGGCCTCGCTCCAGCCCGGTGTCACCGTGAGAACCTTGGCCCTGAGCTTCGCCCAGGCTTCCGCCGCCTTGTCGCCATAGACCGACTTCACCCACAGAAGCAGGCCGAGGCCTGGCGTCGAGGTGCGCGGATCCTGGATGACGATCTTGTCGGCGGCATCGCCCTCGACCAGCTCCTTCAGGCTCTTCGGCGGCGTCTTCAGCTTCTGGGTGTCATAGACGACGGCGAAATAGCCATAGTCGAACGGCACGAAGGTATCGTCGCTCCAGCCGCCCGGCACATCGACATCCGAAACCCCGCCATGCGGCGCAAACAGCCCGGTCGCCTTGGCCTCGGCGGTCAGGTTGGTGTCGAGGCCGAGCACGATGTCGGCCTTGGTTGCCGCCCCTTCCAGCTTGACGCGGTTGAGCAACGCCACGCCGTCGGCGACCGACACGAAATCGACAGTACAGCCGCATTCGGCCTCGAACTCCTTCTTCACCGCGGGGCCTGGACCCCAGTCCGCGGTGAAGCTCTCATAGGTATAGACGGTGAGTTTGTCCTGCGCGGATGCCGGCACCGGGCCAGCGAGCACTATTGCCGAGATAACGGAGTATAAAAACGTGCGCATCGGCGCCTCCTTCGTTCGCGTTGAAAGGAATTGAGGCGTCGGGATGTCCGAAACGTCTAATCCCTCCGCCGGTACAAACCGGATCAGGTTCAGCGGGTTGGCAGGCTTGCCTCTCAGCCGGTCCGCGAAGATCGCGTCCGGCACCCCGTTAGAGCGTTTCGACACATAGGCCCGGCCGAAGTGCCGCGCAAGCGGAAGTTTGCCGGCAGCCGAGGCATGGCCTTGCGTTTCGCCTTCCGTTTCTTGGACAGGGCTGGTAAGGGCCACGCGATATGAGCACATTCACCATCCTGCTTGGCGGCGATCTCATCCGCACGCCGCTGCTCGACCGCCAGGTCGAAGGCTCGCGCGTCATCGCTGCCGATGCCGGCATCGGCCATGCCCGGATGCTGGGCCTCATCCCGGAGCTCTGGGTCGGCGATTTCGATTCCGTGCCGGCCGATTTGCCGGACGATCTGGCTTCCGTGCCGCGAAAAGTGTTTCCGGCCGAGAAGGACATGACCGACGGCGAACTCGCCATTGCCGCCGCCCTCGAACGCGGTGCGACCAGCCTCGTGCTCGCCGGCGCCTTCGGCGGCAAGCGCGCCGACCACGCCTTCCTGCATCTGGCGCTCGGCGTTCGGCTGGCTGAGGAAGGGACGAAGGTACTGTTGACCAGCGGCGCCCAGGAAGGCGTCCCTCTGTTGCCGGGCAAGGCAGGCTTCGATTATGCCGGCGGCACGCTGTTCTCGATCCTCGGCTTCTCCGACCTTTCCGGCTTGACCGTGACCGGCGCCAAATGGCCGCTGAACCATGTCGAAGTCGCGTTCGGGTCGTCGCTGACCATTTCCAACGAGGTCAAAGGCCGGCTCGAGATCGCACTGGGCCATGGCCGTGCGCTGCTGCTCGCCCATCCCTACCCGCTTCCCGAAAGTTGATTTATGGCGCCGCCGCTTCTTAATCTCGACGGGATAAAGCTGACCTTTGGCGGCACGCCGCTGCTCGATGGCGCTGAGATGACGGCATCGGCGGGCGACAAGATCGCCCTGGTCGGCCGCAACGGCTCCGGCAAGTCGACGCTGCTGAAGATTGCCGCAGGTCTGATCGAGCCACAGGACGGCGAGGTGTTCCGCCAACCTTCGGCCACGGTGCGCTATCTGCCGCAAATGCCCGACATGGATGGTTTCGCCAATGTCCGCGCCTATGTCGAGGCGGGGCTCGGCCCTGCCGACGATCCCTACCGCGCCACCTATCTGATGGAGCATCTCGGCCTCTCCGGTGAGGAGCGGCCGAACGACCTTTCCGGCGGCGAAGCGCGGCGCGCCGCGCTCGCCCGCGTCATGGCGCCCGAGCCCGACATTCTTCTCCTCGATGAGCCGACCAACCATCTTGACCTGTCGGTCATCGAATGGCTGGAAGAGGAGCTTAACCGTACCTCTTCGGCGCTGGTCGTCATCTCGCACGATCGCCGTTTCCTTGAGCGCGTGTCACGCGCCACCGTCTGGCTCGACCGCGGCCGGACCCGCAGGCTCGACAAGGGCTTCGGCCATTTCGAGGAATGGCGCGACCAGGTACTGGAGGAGGAAGAGCGCGAGCAGCACAAGCTCGGCCGGCAGATCGTGCGCGAGGAGCACTGGCTGCGCTATGGCGTGACGGCGCGGCGCAAGCGCAACATGCGCCGGCTCGGCGAATTGCAGACCATGCGCCAGCGCTTTCGCGGCCATCGCGGCGCCGAAGGCACGGCGGCCATGGTGGCCAGCGACGCGGCGGAATCCGGCAAGCTGGTCATCGAGGCGAAGAACATCGGGAAGAGCTTTGGCGATCTTACGGTGGTCAAGGGGTTTTCGACCCGCATCCAGCGCGGCGACCGTGTCGGCCTGGTCGGGCCGAACGGCGCCGGCAAGACGACGCTTTTGAAGATGCTGACCGGCGAATTGCAGCCGGATGCAGGCACGGTGCGGCTCGGTACCAATCTGGAGACCGCCACGCTCGACCAGAAGCGCGAGGCCGTCGATCCGCAAGAGACGCTGGCCAGCTATCTGACTGACGGACGCGGCGAGAACCTCGTCATCAATGGCGAGCAGCGCCACGTCGTCTCCTACATGAAGGATTTCCTGTTCAAGCCGGAACAGGCGCGCACGCCGGTGCGCGAGCTTTCCGGCGGCGAGCGGGCGCGCCTCCTGCTCGCCCGCGTGCTGGCGCGGCCGGCGAACCTCCTGGTGCTCGACGAGCCGACCAACGATCTCGACATGGAGACGCTGGAACTGCTGCAGGAACTGGTCGCCGGCTTTGCCGGAACGGTGATCCTGGTCAGCCACGACCGCGATTTCCTCGACCGCACCGTGACCAGCGTGATCGCACCCGACGGCGGCGGCCGCTGGATCGAATATGCCGGCGGCTATTCGGACATGCTGGCGCAACGCGGCGGCACCAGGCTCGACGACCGCAAGGCGCGGACGAAGGCCGAGAACGGTGACGCACCGGCGCCTGGCAGGAACGAGCCCGCTGCGCCAAAGGCTCCGGCGAAAAAACTATCGTTCAAGCAGAAATTCGCGCTGGAATCCCTGCCCAGGAAGATCGAGGCGGTGACGGCCTCGATCTCGCGGCTGGAAAACAACATCGCCGACCCCGCCTACTACGAACGCGACCCGGCCTCGTTCCAGAAGACCATCGCCGCGCTCGACAAGGAGCGCGCCACGCTGGCGGTGCTCGAGGAGGAGTGGCTGGAACTGGAGATGCTGCGCGAGGAGATGGAGGAGTAGGGATTGCATGCGTGCTTTTATGCGCCTATCTTATGCGCATGAATGAGAGTTGCTCCATGCTTCAATCGTCTCCAAAAGCTCAACGAAAATCGGTCAACACCTCCATTGACTCCAGATTGATCGAAGACGCTAAGGCGTTGGGTATTAATATGTCTCGCGCCGCCGAGGAGGGTATCGCCAAGGCGATTTCAGCAGAAAAAACACGCCGGTGGCAAGAGGAAAACAGGGAAGCGATCGAGAGCTCCAACGATTATGTCAGGCGCAACGGACTGCCATTGGCCAAGTACCGGCTGTTTTGATGGCACGCTACGATCTTTACAGGAATGTCGAAGGCGATGCTTATCTACTCGACGTTCAGTGCAATCTTCTCGAACATCTCAACATACGCGTTGTCGTGCCGCTGTTGCCGCCAAATAATGCGCCCGTACCGGGACGCCGCCTGAACCCGGTCTTTGTCATCGATGGGAAAGACTATGTGATGGTCACCCAATTCATATCGGCCATGACAGATTCCGAACTGCGCCAAGCCGATGGCAATCTGTCAAAGCACCATGACGACATCGTCACGGCACTCGACATGCTGTTCCAGGGCTTCTGAGCCGAAGGGGAGCTTTGGGTTGGGAGGCGCGCCGAGCCTCAGCCCGCCGTCTTGGTTTGCCAGGCCTTCAGCGCCTCGTCGAACACCTTTTCGCCCGGAATGCCTTTTTCCATGGTGAGCAAGGCCCGCCGGCCCGTCTTGTAGACGACTGGCACGTCGATCCAGTCCTGGCCTCTGAGCAGGGTCAGATTGGCGTCTTCGTCCGCCTTGGTGTCGTTGAGCGCGACCAGGAAGAAGCCGTCGGCGATCTTGGCCGGGATGCCGATCAGCGGGCTGCCGGCGTCCTGTTCGGAACTCTTCATGGCGACGCGCAGGATGTTGTCGACGCCGCCGCCATCGAAGCCCTCGGGTGTCAGGAAGATCATCTCGATAATGTGGCTCGCCGGCAGCGTCTGGTCGGTGTTGCGGCGGATGGTCATGCGCAACTGAACATCTTTGCCGGGGATGGTCGCCTCGGCGCGGATCGCCGGTTCGGGCGGCAGGTTACCGCCAGGCGATTCCTGCACCAGCGACCAGACGATGCTGCCGGGCTCGGCCGAGCCCTGGGCGGTGCTGGTGCGCTCCTCGTAGAAGATCGCCTTCTGGCCGACCGGCACTGCCGTTTCCGCCGGTGCCGCTGTCGGTGCAACCGGTGCGGCACCTGGGGCCGGAGCTGCCGGAGCG
>NZ_CAUM01000050.1 GCF_000350085.1 Mesorhizobium metallidurans STM 2683 | reverse complement strand
TTGGGTCACCGAAGACCAAGAGCCATTTCCCGAAGGTCAGGTTGATGGTGACGATGACCGAGGTCTGCTCGTAGAGGCGGCTGACCAGGTGGAATAGCAGTTGGCCACCGGACTGGGCGAATGGCAGATAGCCAAGTTCATCGAGCACGACGAAGTCTTTGCGCCCGAGATAATCGGCCATGCGTCCCTGCCAGGTGGGTTTTTCCAGTGCCGGTGCCGCCGATCAGCACGACATTGCGTTCATGGGCGAGGAAGTCACCGCGTGCGAGGTCCTGAACCAGGGGTCTCGTTGATCCCGGTCTCGGTAAAGTCGAAGTCTTCGACATCCTTGGCGAGCGGCAGCTTGGCGATGGTCATCTGGTACTTGATCGAGCGAGCCTGCTTCTCGGCGATCTCGGAGGTGAGCAGGTCGGCCACGACGCGTTGGGGATCGTGCTGGCGCTTGATGGCGGTGGCTATGATCTCGTCGTAGGCATTCTTCATGCAGTAGAGCTTGAGTTCACTCATCGTGGTCAGGATCTTGGACCGTTCCATCATTGCCCTCCTCGGGCTGTCGTAGCGGGCACAATCGGCCACTAACCCCTCTCACGGGGTCAAACTTGCACGCCGAAACACAGCCGCAGACTGACCGGGAGATCTATCCCTCGCCGCCGCTTTCCTTCTCCGCCTCCTGCTTCAAGGTCGCAATGAACCGCTTGGTCCGTTGCCGCTCCGGATTGCTGAACAACACGGCGGCCGGACCTTTTTCGACGACGACTCCGGCATCGAGGAACACCACTTCCTGCGCGATCTTGGAGGCGAGCCTGAGATCATGCGTCGCCATCACCATGGTCGTGCCCTCGCTGGCGAGCTGACCGAGCACGTCGACCACCTCCTGCGCCAGTTCGGGGTCGAGCGCGGAGGTCGGCTCGTCGCAGAGCAGCACTTTCGGCGACGGCGCCAGCGCCCGGGCAATCGCCACGCGCTGCTGCTGGCCGCCCGACAGCGTCGCCGGCCAGGCATCGGCCTTGTGCGCCATCCCGACCTTTTCCAGCAGCGCAAGCGCCCGCCCGCGCGCCCTCTCCGTCGGCCACTTCAGCACCGTGACCAGCCCCTCCATGACATTTTCGATCGCGGTGCGATGTGGAAACAGCTGGAAATTCTGGAACACCATGCCGGTCTGCAACCGCAGGCGCTGGATGTCCCTCGTGGAGATCTTGATCCCGGGGCGGAATTCCAGTGTCTCGTCGCCGATTCGCACCGTGCCGGAGGTCGGGATCTCCAGCAGGTTGATGCAGCGCAAAAGCGTGCTTTTGCCGCCGCCCGAGGGGCCGACAAGGGCAGTGACGCTGCCTTCCTCTATGCTGACGGTCACCCCTTTCAGCACGAGATTGTCGCCAAAGCGCTTCTCGATATCGGTGAGGCCGATCATGACCGCGCCTCCAGGAAACCGCCATAGCGGTTGAGGCGCACCTCCAGCCGCGTCTGCAAGGCCGACAGCACCGAGCTCATGACGAGGTAAAGGATCGCCGCCTCGACATAGAGGATCAGCGGCTCATAGGTGGTGGCGACGATGCGTTGCGCGGCCTGGAACATCTCCGGCACTGTGATGGCGGCGGCCAGCGAGGTGTCCTTGACCAGCGAGATGAAGGTGTTGGACAGAGGCGGCACCGCGACGCGGCCGGCCTGCGGGAGAATCGTGCGCCGCATCGCCTGGCTCCAGGTCATGCCGATCGAATAGGCCGCCTCCCACTGCCCCTTCGGCACCGAGCCGATGACGGCGCGGATGATTTCCGACGTATAGGCGCCGATATTGAGGGTGAAGCCGATCAGCGCCGCGGGAAAGGCGTCGAGCAGGATGCCGACCGACGGCAGGCCGTAGAAGATCAGGAAGAGCTGCACCAGAAGCGGCGTGCCGCGGAAGATCCAGACGTAGAAGCGGACCACGGCGACCAGGGGTTTCGGGCCGAACAGCCGGACCAGCGCTACGACCAGCCCGACGAACAGGCCGAAGGCAAACGACAGCAGCGTCAGCGGCACGGTGAAGATCAGCGCCGCCCACAACAGCGTCGGCAACGAGTCCAGCATCAATTGCAGCCAGTGCGGCACGAGAGGCCCCTCCTAATGCATGTCGCGCAAATGCGCAGCGGTTTTGCGATAACGACATACAAAAAAACAAGAGCCAAAACGCGTCGCGTGAAGCCGTTCAAACACGACGCGCTTTGGCGAGATCGCCGTGCATATCATGCGAAAAGCGGCGAGCCGTCAAAGACGGCTCGCCGCGAAACAGTCAGGGCCGAACGGCGACCGGCCCGCTCGGCGAATGCGTTACTTCGAAACGTCCTGGCCGAAATAGGTGTCGGCGATCTTCTGATAGGTGCCGTCGGCCTTGATGTCGGCCAGCGCCTTGTTGATGGCGGCGACCAGCTCCGGATCGCCCTTGCGCACGATGACGCCGGAATAGTCGGCGTTTTCCTCTTGCGCGGCGATCTTCACATTGGCGTCGGGCTTCTGCTTCTTGAAGTCGAGGAAGGACAGGCTGTCATTGATGGTGGCGTCGGCGCGGCCGGTAAGCAAGAGCTGGATCGACTGGTCGAAGCCGTCGGTGCCGACGAGTTCGGCGCCGTTGGTCTCGGCAAGCTTGCCGAAATTCGAAGTCAGCGACTGCGCCGCCTTCTTACCCCTGAGGTCGGCGAAACCCTTGATATCGGTGTTGTCGCCGCGCACGATCAGCACCGCCTTGGAGGCGATATAGGGATCGGAAAAGTCATATTTGGCCTTGCGCGCCTCGGTGATGCCGACCTGGTTGATGACGGCGTCGTAGCGGTTGGCGTCGAGGCCGGCGATCAGCCCGTCCCATTTGCCTTCGAGGAACTCGGCCTTCACGCCGAGCTTGTCGGCGATCGCCTTGGCGATCTCGACGTCGAAGCCGACCAGCGCACCCGATGCATCATGATAGGTGAAGGGCGCATAGGTGCCTTCCGTGCCGACCTTGATAATGCCGGCTTGCTTGATCTGGTCGAGATTGGCGCCGGCCTGGCCCGATGTGACGGCCAGAACCTGCAGCGTTCCGGCGATGATGAGCGATGTAAGCCATTTCATTTTTCTGTGATCCCGTCCTTGGCCGATATCCGGCCGCTTTGTGGAGGGCTAGAAAATGGCAGATGCAGGCAAGCAAAATAAGGAATTGTCTTTCAAATATTGCCCTTTTTAGAAATCTCATTCTCAAAAGCCGAGCGACTGCCGCGCGCGCATCTATGGACGTCGCCGCTATGCCCTTCCCGCAACTCAACCTGCATGGCGCCACGTCGGAACATTCCCCGGCATGGCGAGTTTGTCTGTTCTAGGGCGCAACGTCGACATTTCAACCGCGCCTGGCAAGGTCGCGGCCGCCAGTCCGTCCGCAAGCCGAACAGGGAGCCGGCATGATCGAAGATACGGCAGGACGAACCATGGTTCGGGCGGCGATGAAGGCCCCCTACCTCGAGCGCGAGGAAGAACACCTTCTTGCCTTGCGCTGGAGGCAAGACAACGACCAGCGCGCGCTGCACTGTATCACCATGGCGCATATGCGTCTGGTCATTTCGATGGCTTCGAAATTCCGCCATTACGGCCTGCCGCTCGGCGACCTGATCCAGGAAGGCCATGTCGGCCTGCTCGAAGCCGCGGCCCGTTTCGAGCCGGAGCGCGAAGTGCGCTTTTCGACCTATGCGACATGGTGGATCCGCGCTTCGATGCAGGATTACATCCTGCGCAACTGGTCGATCGTGCGGGGCGGCACCAGTTCGGCGCAAAAGGCGCTGTTCTTCAATTTGCGGCGCCTGCGCGCCCGCTTGGCGAACGGCGCCGAGCCGCTCTCGAATGCCTCGCTCTATCGCGAGGTCTCGGTGGCGCTCGGCGTCTCCGAGGCCGACGTGGCGATGATGGATTCCCGCCTTTCGGCGCCGGACTCTTCGCTCAACCAGCCGCTCGCCGAAGATGCCGGCGCCACCGAGCGGATGGACTTCCTGATTTCGGACGATCCGCTGCCGGATGAGATCGTCGGCGAGACGATCGACGTCGAACGCCGCTCTGTCTGGCTAAAGACGGCGCTCGGCGCGCTCAATGCCCGCGAGCTCAGGATCATCGAGGAGCGCCGGCTAAGCGACGAGGGCGCCACGCTCGAATCGCTCGGCGAGGCGCTCGGCATCTCCAAGGAGCGTGTCCGTCAGATCGAGGCGCGCGCCATGGAAAAGCTCAAAATAGCGCTCGTCGAGCAGAACCCGGAGTTCATGGCAGCGTAAGCTTTCGATCTCGTCTAGTCCGAAGTTTGCGCTCGCGAGACAAGCAACTGCTTGATTTGATTCGCGTATCTGAAAAGTGGGTTTTTCCGCTACTGGGCACACACCCCACTGGCATCAACGAACGTTTTCAGCCGAATCGAATCACAAATTGGCCGAGGTGTGAAGGGCGAAATGGACAGAGACATGGACACTTCTCAAAAGCGATTTTCGGCCCAACCGACTCAAAAGATTCAGCTTTCAGCGGCTT
>NZ_CAUM01000051.1 GCF_000350085.1 Mesorhizobium metallidurans STM 2683 | reverse complement strand
CCCGCAATAACCGCCGCCCAATCATCGGGATGCAGTTCATGGCCACCGCCTTCGATGCGGACAAGCTTCGCGCCGGCAACGGCTTCCGCGAGAGCGGCGCCATGCTCGATCGGAAAGATCGGGTCCGCCGTGCCATGGATGACGAGGAGCGGAACCGTCAAATCGTGCAGGTCGCCTTTGCTGCCCTCAGCGCCCCGATCCTCAGCGCCCCGATCTTCAGCGCCCCGATCTTCAGCGCCCCGATCTTCAGCGCCCCGATCTTCAGCGCCCCGATCTTCAGCGCCCCGATCTTCAGCGCCCAGATCTTCAGCGCCCTTGAGCAGGAAATGATTGGTCGCGCTCAACAGGCCGCCGGACCGGTCGTAATCCTGTTCGACGAAACGCCTCGTCCGCTCCTCGTCGAATGGATGCGCGGTGCCGGCGATGACCTGCGCGTCCTTGACGATGAAGTCGACCACCTGGTTACGGTCGGACCAGTCGACGTCAGCCCCTTCGGCCGAATGTTTCTTATAGGCCTCGCTCGTTCCGGGCAGATGCGACGTATCGATCCTGGCCGGCGAGGTGCTGATCGCGGTGAGCGAGAGGACGCGCGACGGATATTTCAGCGCCACAAGCTGCGCGATCATGCCGCCCATCGACATCCCGGCCACATGCGCTTTGCTTATGCCATGGTGATCGAGCACGCGAATGGCATCGTCCACCATGTCGTCGAATGTGTAAGGTGGCTCGCCCGGCGCATATTTGGTCGAGCGGCCGGTGTCGCGATTGTCGTAACGGATCACGAACAGACCCTCGTCGGCCAGTTTCCGGCAAAACGCCTCCGGCCACCAGAGCATCGACGCCATGGCGCCCATGATCAGCAGCAGCGGCGGATGCGCCGGATCGCCAAATGTCTGCGATGCGATGTCGGGTTCCACAGTGTTCGTCATGGTCGCGATCTCCTCCCTGACCAATTGCATTTTGCAATCAGTTGCACAATAATAAGACTGATACGATAATACAACCAGTTTTCCCCTGGAGAATCGCATGCACACCGACCACCGGTCCGGATGCCCGATCAACCTGTCGCTCGAAGTGTTTGGCGACAGGTGGAGCTTGATCATCCTTCGCGACATGATTTTCGGCGGCAAACGTCATTTTCGCGAATTGCTCAACGGTTCGATCGAGGGCATCGCCTCCAACATCCTCGCCGACCGGCTGAAGCGCCTGATGGAACTGGGCATGCTGACCAAGGCCGACGATCCCTCCCACAAGCAGAAAGCGATCTATAGCCTGACCGAAATGGCGATAAGCCTGGTGCCGATCCTGGCGCATCTCGGTGCCTGGGGCCGCGTCTGGCTGCCGGTCAGCGAGGAGCTCTCGATCCGCGCCGAGCTGCTCGAAAAGGGCGGCCCGCCAATGTGGAACAAATTCATGGACGATTTGCGCCACGAGCATCTGGGCACGCCTTCCCTGGCGTCAGGCCCCACGGTCCGCGCGGTCTTGCAGGCCGGATACGAAGCGGTTGTCGCCCGCAAGGCGTCGGAGGCGAGGCACGAACCGGCCGTCTAACCAACTTATTTTCCCAATTGCAGGCCGGCTCTGCTATCAAGGGGGTCGAAATTATAATTAACGGGATTGGAAAAGCCCTTGGTTGAGAATTCTAAGGATACGGCCCGCGCGCGGGCCGATTTGCGTTTCAAGAAGCAGGAAGAGGCAGCCACCGTCCGTCAGAAAGCGATGGCGGAATATGTTGCGGAGAGCGATGCCCGCCAGGCCAAGACCAACAAGCTGAGGGCGCTGCGCCTCGCCAAGGAAGCGGAAGACCTTGCCAATGCTCCGGCTGCCCCGGTTAAGAAGCCGGCTCGCGCCAAGAAAAAGTAGCCGGCCGGCCTGGATCTTCGACAACAGCCTTCATTCGCCGCTTCACGCCAATGCAATGAAGCGCTTTAGGCGCAACACGCTTTAAGCAATTTCAACCGGAGCGGGGATTTTGCATCGCCCGCTCCCGGTCGATGATTGACGCGCTTCAACAGGAGAATGCCATGACCGCACTGACGCTCGCCACCGCCATCAAGATCATCGATGCCGCCTTCGCCAAAGGCGCCGAACTCAAGCTCAAGCCGCTCGGCGTTTCGGTCCTCGATGCCGGCGCCCATCTGGTCGCCTTCCAGCGCCAGGACGGCGCCTCGTTCCTGCGTCCGCAAATGTCGGCTGGCAAAGCCTATGGCGCGCTCGCCATCGGCATGGGCTCGCGCCGTGTCGAAGCCTTCGCCAAGGAACGCCCGCATCTGGTCGCCGGCATCTCGGATGTCTCCGGCGGACGCGTCCTGCCTGTCGTCGGCGGCGTGCTGATTCGTGACAAATCGGGCGCCATCGTCGGCGCTGTCGGCATTTCCGGCGACACGTCGGACAATGACGAGGCAGCGGCTATCGCCGGCATCGAAGCCGCCGGCTTCACCGCCGACCCGGGCTGAGTCTTTAACAAAGCGACCAAGGATGCGTTTGCAGCCTTAGTTCATGTTGATGTCGCGGCTGGCTGACCGCATCGACACCGAGAAGCCGGCCAGCACGTCGATCAGCGCGATGACCGTCAGCGTAAAGAAGACGGAGTGCGCCGCACCTTTCACCAGCAGGAACTCAACCAGGAACGCCACGAAGACGAAGGTCGACAACAAATGGTCCATGATCGAGGCGTTCGTCGTGCGTGTCGCTTTCACCATTTCGATGAAGAAGAAGATCAATCCGATCAGCACCATCAGGTCGCCAAGGGTCATCGAGAAGACGCCGCCCGACATCATGCGAACCGAGAACATTTCGATCGCCCACGGATCGTCGCCACCGCCGAATATTCCCAGAAGCCCGAGATTGTAGAGAACGAAGGGCACGATCAGCAGCGGGATGGCACCGAACATAAGGCGTCTCCGGTTGGACTGCCTTCTGTAGTAGGCGCCCGGCATCCGCCGTCAAGAATTTTCGCATGCGGCCGCGAACACGGACAAAGACGGTGCGAAATAACCATGTCAGCCGGAAGCGGCTACGGCTGCTGGAGACAGCGCCGCGGTGGACATTTGTCTGCGCCCAACGCAAAAAGACCGGCCATTGGCCGGTCCTTTGATAGTCGCAAAAACCGTGGAAAGCGCTTCTCAGCCTTCCTTGGGTGTCAGCACCTGGCGGCCGCGATACATGCCGGTCTTCAGGTCGATATGGTGCGGCCGGCGCATTTCGCCGGAATTCTTGTCCTCGACGTAGGTCGGGGCCTTGAGGGCGTCGGCCGAGCGGCGCATGCCGCGCTTGGACGGAGAGGTTTTTCGTTTCGGAACGGCCATGGATATGCTCCACTAGATGGTCAAAACGCCCCGGCCGCCCTCGTGAAAGGGCCGCGTCAGGGGCCGGAATCTGAGAAAGTGGGGTGCCTATACACGCCTGGTGCCGTTTTGGCCAGCACCGAAGCGAATTTTTTTGCCGCTTACTGGAGGCAGCTGACATAGGCGCCGGACCGGCCCGCGCGCCGCTCGATCAGCGAGGCCAACCGTCTCAGCCCCGGGCCGGGTTTCGCCGGATTGCGGGCGATCGGGTTCGGCAAGGTGACGGCAAGCAGCGCCGCCTGTCGCCGCGACAATTGTTTTGCCGAAACGCCGAAATGATGCTGGGCGGCCGCCTCGATGCCATAGATGCCCGGCCCCCATTCGGCGATGTTGAGGTAGATCTCCATGATGCGCCGCTTCGACATAACCGCGTCGAAATAGAGGGCCAGCGGCAGTTCGACGACCTTGCGCACCGAACCCAGCGGCCGCGACCAGAGATAGAGGTTCTTCACCGTCTGCATGGTGATGGTCGAGGCGCCACGCGTCATCTCGCCCGACAGCGCATCGTCGACGACGCCCCTCAATTCGCCAAGATCGATGCCGCGGTGGAAACAGAACTGCCCGTCTTCCGACATGATGACCGAATTCGCCAGAACCGGCGCCACGTCGTCGATCGAAACCCAGCGCCGGTCATAGCCGGAAAACGTCGCCAGATCCTTCAGCATCAGCGTCGACACCGGATGCACGAACCAAGGCAGATAGAGGAAGGTCAGCACCGCCGGGATCAGCGCCAGCACAAGGACCACGGCAATGCCGCGCCGGGCCCAGCGTTTGAGACCGATGCGGTTGCCGCGTTTCGGTCTACCCGCCATGTCCAACCCTTCGGTTTCGAGATCGACGATCGGTTCCGCCAAGCCGTCCAACCCCCGCTACTCCCTGCCCCGGCATAATGGCGCTTGGCTTCTTGCGCAACGTCTGAGTGTCGGCTACCGGTCCCGGCCATGACGAAAGACGATCAAATGCCGTTCGAGACAGCACTTATCGCACGCGCTGGTCCGCTCGAGGCGCTGCTCAGGCAGCTTCTCGACGAACGCCCGCTTTCGGGCGAGATCGCGCGGCCTGGACAGTTGATGGCGGCGATGCGCCACGGCGTGTTGAACGGCGGCAAGCGCCTGCGGCCCTTCCTGGTCCTGGAGAGTGCCGCGCTGTTTTCCGCCGACGGTGAGGCAGCACTGCGCGTGGCGGCCGCGCTCGAATGCGTGCATTGTTATTCGTTGATCCATGACGATCTGCCGGCCATGGACGATGACGATTTGCGCCGCGGCCAGCCGACCGTGCACAAGGCCTTCGACGATGCGACCGCCATCCTCGCCGGCGACGGCTTGCTGACGCTTGCCTTCGACGTCATTGCCGATGAGGCGACAGCGCTGCCGGCGGAGCGCAGGGCAGCTCTGGTGCTGGCGCTGGCCCGTGCCGCAGGGGCCGGCGGCATGGTTGGCGGCCAGACGCTCGACCTCGAAGCCGAGCGGATCAGGCCGGACGAGACCGGCATCATCCGGCTGCAGGCGATGAAGACCGGCGCACTGATCCGCTTCGCCTGCGAGGCGGGCGCGATCATTGCCGGCGCGCCACCGGCCGACCGCGAAAGATTGGCCGAGTTCGGTTCGGCGATCGGACTGGCCTTTCAGCTTGCCGATGACCTGCTCGACCTGACGGCGGACGCCAGCCAGATGGGCAAGGCCACCGGCAAGGACGCGGCCGCCGGCAAGGCGACGCTGGTGGCGCTGCACGGCGCCGACTGGGCACGGGACCAGCTCAACGGGCTGGTCGACCAGGCGCATGCGCTGCTCGATCCCTATGGCGAAGACGCCGCACTTCTAAAGCAGGCGGCCAAATTCGTGGCGAACCGCAACAACTGATGCTGCTCCCGCTAGAGCCGCCAACTTATTGCAGTTGCTCGGAAATCCACCCAATAATAGTCAGCCAAACGCCCACGCGCTGAATTGACCTCCCTCGAAGGCGAACATAGATTCCGCGTCATCCGATCGGCGGGGGGCGCCTTCCGGAATTGGGCTAGCCAAAGCCGCGCGTCCGACGCACGGTTCTGGCGAAGCTTTGCCAGGGCGTTCGCTCAGGACGGATCGGCCCTGCACTCAGCCGCTATAACTGAAATCTTTGCTGGATGCGACGGGCACAATCCGGCGGAGTAAGGACGCTGGTGTCGACTTCGAGATCGTAGTCGATACCCTTATGCACGCGGTCATACTGCCAGCGCGCCAGTCCCGCCAAGCGGTCGGCACGCTGGATTTCGCGGGCCTCGAGAACATCGAGCGGAGCGAAAATACCTACCAGGTGAAGATCGAATTTCGACAACAGCTGTAGATACTCCGGCATCTCGCCGTCGCACAGCACATCGTCGACGATGAGGTTGTTGCCTTGTTCAGCCATCGCGGCGATGGCGTGCCGCATGCCGCGCAAGGTTCGCGCACCGATTGGGCCTGTCTTGACGGCGACAACCGGCGGCCTGCCTTCTTCGCCAACCGCTTCATAGGCGAAACCGGCGGCATGATCCTGTAGCGCTTCGGGCAGCATCTCGATGAACACGTCCTTCTGGACATGCAGGAAGGGCTCGACAGTCATCGTCTGCAACGCTTTGGCTATCGAGCTTTTGCCGGCGCTGCCGGCGCCGTTGAGAAGGACGATCCTGGCGGTCATGTTTTCCAGCGCTTTTCAGATCCGGCGAGGACGCCGGAACCCTAACGGTTTCGCACGACAATGCAGGCGCCGCCCACGCTTTGCAGTTTCTGGCAGATATTGTCGGCCTTGGCTTTGGTGTCGGCGCCGATCCGCACCGCATAGATGCCGCGTCTGCCGATCGGGGTCCGCACCCGGCTGACCACCGGATTGCTGCCACCGAGCAAGGCCGGAAACCGGCGCTTCACGCTGCTCCATTGGCTGAGCGCGGTGGCACGGCGGAAATTGCCGGCCACCTGCACACCCCACGGCTTGACGTTGATCCTTGCCATGGCCACGGTTCTGGACATGATCACCGGCAGCTTGCGGCAGGCGACCGCGAAGTTCGCCTTCTTGTCGAGCGGCCGGACGATGCCGGCATAGCCGGTGTCGGTGAACCTGTCGGCCGGCTCGCCCATGACGTCCAGAACATAGCTTTCGGTTTCCATCGGCAGGAAGCCGCCGGATTTCAGCCAGCGCGACACCCGGGTTTCGCCGGCATTGTAGGCGGCGGCGGCGAGACCCAGATTGCCGAAGCCGGTTTTCAATTCGGCGAGATATTTCGCCGAGGCCGGGATGGCCTGGTCGATATCGAAGGAATTGGCGAGACCGCGCATCTTGGCGGTACCCGGCATGAACTGGGCGATGCCTTCGGCGCCGACCGGGCTGACCGCGTTGGGATCGAAACGGCTTTCCTTCCAGATCAGCCTGGCAAAGAAATCCTTGGACAGGCCGTTCTGGTTTGCATGGGCCTCGATCAGGTTGCAGACCCGGTCGATCAGGCGCTGTTTGGTGGGGCGCGGCGGATCGGCGTGGGCGGCTGTCGCCAAGCCCAGCCCAGCAAGCAAGACCAGCGTCGCCCGGGGGAAGTGCACCACCTACTCCGCCGCGGCCTTGCCGTGTTGCCCGAACCGGTTCTCGATGTAGTCGGCGACCATCTTTTCGAAGTCGGCGGCTATTGACGGCCCGCGCAGCGTCGCCGCCTTCTTGCCATCGACGAACACCGGCGCCGTCGGCGTCTCACCCGTGCCGGGCAGCGAAATGCCGATATCGGCATGCTTGGATTCGCCGGGGCCGTTGACGATGCAGCCCATGACCGCAACCTTGAGGTTCTCGACGCCGGGATATTTTTCCCGCCACACCGGCATGTTCTTCCTGAGATCGGCCTGGATGTTCTGGGCGAGTTCCTGGAACACGGTCGAAGTCGTGCGGCCGCAGCCGGGACAGGCGGCGACGATCGGCACGAATTGCCGGAAGCCCATGGTCTGCAGCAGTTCCTGCGACACCTGCACTTCGCGCGTGCGGTCGCCATTCGGTTCCGGCGTCAGCGAGATGCGGATTGTGTCGCCAATGCCCTGCTGCAGCAGGATGCCCATCGCGGCGGACGAGGCGACGATGCCTTTCGAGCCCATGCCGGCCTCGGTCAGGCCGAGATGCAGCGCATGGTTTGAGCGGGTCGCAAGCTCGGTATAGACGGCGATCAGGTCCTGCACGCCGCTGACCTTGGCCGACAGGATGATCTTGTCGCGGCCAAGGCCAATCTCCTCCGCCATTTCGGCCGAGAGAATGGCCGACTGCACGATCGCCTCGCGCGTCACTTCCTGCGCGGTCAGCGGAAAGCCCTGGGCCTGGTTGTCGTCCATCAGCCGGGTCAACAGTTCCTGGTCGAGCGAGCCCCAGTTGACGCCGATGCGCACCGGCTTGTCGTATTTGATCGCCATCTCGACGATCGCCGCAAACTGCCGGTCCTTCTTGTCCTTGAAGCCGACATTGCCGGGGTTGATGCGGTATTTCGCCAACGCTTCCGCACAGGCCGGATGGTCGGCGAGCAGCTTGTGGCCGATATAGTGGAAATCGCCGACCAGCGGCACGTTGATGCCCAGGCGGGCAAGCCGGTCGCGAATAAAAGGCACCGCGGCGGCGCTCTCGTCCCGGTCGACGGTGATGCGCACGATCTCGGAGCCGGCGCGATGCAGCGCGGCAACCTGAGCGACCGTCTGGTCGACATCGGCGGTATCGGTGTTGGTCATCGACTGCACGACGACAGGGGCACCTCCGCCGACCATCACGCCGCCGACATCGACGCCGACCGACGTGCGGCGCGCAAAGGGAGAGGAAAAATATCCGGTCATGCCGGGTGCCTTTTATTTCTGGAGCGACGTGCGTCCACTTGGACGCACAAAGTACGCTCCAACACTTTTAATCTGCGCATCGTGCTTTCCGAAAACCGGACCCGGTTTTCGGGCCGATGCGCTAAGGTCCGGGCATGAGGTGGAGGAGCAAAGATGGCTTGTCAATGGCGACAGGCAGGCAGACCTAGCAAATCCATAACAGGAAGATGGCGGCAAACACCTTCGATGTCGCCAATGACAGGGAGCCATGATGTTCAGAGGCTAAAACAAAACACTCCCGGCGGCACGCAGCCATCGGAAAGATGGTCGTGCGCCGAAAGCGGCGCAGCTATTCCTGAAAAAGCGTCAGTGCGTCGTCGGCTTCGCCCTCAGTTTTTCAATCTCGTCCTTGATTGCCAACTTGCGCCGCTTGAGATTCACGATTTCGAGGTCGTCAACCGATGGATGGTTCATCGCATCGTCGATTTCGCGCTCGATGTCGCCGTGTTTCCGCTGCAACTCATCAAGATGGGATGCAAGAGACATGATTGGTTCTCCCTTTCATGGTTTCCTCGATTGCAGCCGTCAAGGCGCGTCCACCGCAGGCTCGCATCTGTGACGGCACAATGACAGTCTGCCACCATCACGCGCCGATGTCGAATGCTGCGTGGTAGCATTCCACGACAATGTGAAATGTGGTAAGGGCTGCGCGCCGGTGGCAAAATATGCCGCCCCCGCCCAAATCAAGCCCATTTTGGGCGTTGCAGACGTGCAGACGGTAGATAATGTCCGAACAGGAACAGGCTGATATCCGCCTCGAATATTCACGGCTGAAGCAGGAGCACGCCGATTTCGACGCCGCCATCAACGCGATGATCGCCATGAGCTGCGACCCGCTGCAGATCCAGCGCATGAAGAAGAAGAAGCTCTTCCTGAAGGACAGGCTGATGGCGCTGGAAGACCGGATCATTCCCGACATCATTGCGTGAGCGAACGCCGCCGGCTTTCAGCAAAGCTGCATATGCAATAGCCCCTGCACCCCGGAGGAGCAAAAACTCAACCCGGGATCGACAGGCTGGCCGCACGCCCGCGCAGCAAGGCAATGAGCTCGCCGGTCTTTGCTTCGGATGTATCTATCGGCACCACCAGGCACATCGTCGCCTCCACCTTGCCGGGCGCCGAGAAGACCGGTGCGGCCAGGCATTTCGTGTAGGCATCGACCAGCCCTGACGTGACGCAATGGCCGGTCGCCTTGGCGGTAGCGATGTCGGCTATGAAATCGTCGAGCCGCAATCTGCGGCCGTCCGGCAGGAGGAGGTCGTCTTCGGACACCATGTCTTCGATCGCTGCCCTTTCGAAACCGGCCAGCAGCAGGCGGCCGGAGGCGGTCCAGGGAAGCGGGATCTGCAAGCCGGTGGCCGAGCTGATCCGGAACGGCCTGGTGCCCGGACTGGAATGGACGATGGTATAGCGGCCGCTTTGCAGCATGCACAATTCAGAGGTCTCGCCGGTCTCGCGCGACAGATTGTCGACTTCCTGGCGGCCTCTCCTGAGCAGGTCGTTGCCCCTGACATAGTCCATTCCGTAGAGGTAGAGCTTCTTGCCGAAATAGACCCGGTTGCCGTCGCCGGCCATTTCCAGCAGGCCCGCATCGACGAGTTCGCGCACCAGCGTGTAGGTCGTCGAACGGGGCGCATTCACGCCCTTGGCGAGGTCGCCGATGCCGACCGCGCGCTGGGTCGTGTGCAGGAACTCAAGGATATGGAGCACCCGGTTGAGACCCTTCTCGCGAGAGCCCGAAGTCCTGTCCTCGTCGGGACCGATGTCCAGCCGAGCCGCCAAGGCATTGCCGTCTTGCATTGTTGATTCCCGATGTTAGTATCTGTCTTGTACAGGATACATGTGTCTTTTGTAAGAGACAAATTGCATTGACGCATGTGCCGGCAAAGGGGAACACAACACGAAAAAGGAGGTCGCCGTGAACGATACATCCAAGAGGCGTGATTTTCTGAAACTGGGCATGGCGGGGCTGGCAACGGCCGGCGTGATGAGCGCAGCCACAGCGGTCGATGTCCAGAAGGCCGCGGCTCAGGCCACATCCGACAGCCTGCTGCGCACCGTTCTCGATCGCGGCAAGCTGATCGTCGGCACCGGCAGCACCAACGCTCCCTGGCACTTCGAAAACGATGCCGGCGAACTCGTCGGTATGGACATCACCATGGGGCGCATTCTTGCCAAGGGTCTCTTCGACGATCCGACCAAGGTGGAATTCGTCATGCAGGACCCGGCACAGCGCATTCCCAACGTTACCACCAACAAGGTCGACATCACCATCCAGTTCATGACCATGACCGCCCAGCGCTCGCAGCTCATCAACTTCTCCAGACCCTATTATGTTGAAGGTGTGGCGTTGCTGACCCTGCCGACCGCAGAGAACAAGACCTTCGACAAGCTGCTTGCCGGTGGTTCGGCAACACGGATTTCCATCCTGCAGAACGTCGATGCCGAGCAAAATGTGCACATCGTCCTGCCGGAGTCGCAGGTGATGCAGATCGACACCCAGGCAAACGTGCTGCAGGCGCTGGAGTCGAAGCGTGTCGACGCGGCCGCGGTCGATCTGTCGACGGTGCGCTGGCTCGCCTCGCGCAATCCGGACAAATATTTCGATGCCGGCAAGAGCTGGTTCTCGATGCTCTACGGTGCGGCGCTGCGGCAAGGCGATCCCGACTGGCTGGCCTTCGTCAACACAAGCTTCGCGACGGCAATGTTCGGCCACGAGACGGCGCTCTATGACGCCGCCTTCAAGGATTACTTCGGGTTGGAGCCGCCGGCGCGCCATCCCGGCTTTCCGGTCATCTGATAACAGCTGGCGGAAGGGCGGACAATCGGCGCCTTTCCGTCTCTTTCTCCTCGATGGCCCTTGGCACTGAGGCGGACGCATGGGCTATGCCCTCAATTTCAACCTGATCTGGCGGCATTTCGACAAGCTCTGGGGCGGGCTGCTGCTCAGCCTCGAACTCGCCGTGATCTCGATCGCCATCGGCATCGTCATCGGGCTCGTTCTGGCGGTCTGGTACGTTTCGGCCGGGCGCGTGGTGCGAACCGTCATCGCCGCCTATGTCGAGTTCATCCGCAACGTGCCGCTGATCCTGCTTGTCTATCTGGTCTTCTACGGCCTGCCGACCGTGGTCGACATCGCCTACTCGGCGCAGACCTCGTTCATCGCCACGCTGTCGCTCTATAGCGGCGCCTATCTCGTCGAGGTGTTTCGCTCGGGGCTGGAAGCCGTTCCGAGCGGCCAGATCGACGCCGGCAAGGCGATCGGCCTGACGCCCTGGCAAAGGCTTGTCCATGTTCGGCTGCCGACCATGCTTCGCATCACGCTGCCGGCGCTCTCCAATACCTTCCTGTCGCTGTTCAAGGACACCTCGGTCGCCTCGGTCATCTCGGTGCCCGAACTCACCTACGGCGCCCAATGGATCAATTTCAACACCTTCCGTATCGTCGAGGTCTACCTCGTGGTGACGGCCATGTATCTGGTGACGGGATATGTGCTGCTTTTCGCGCTTCGGCTTGTCGAGCGCCGGTTCAGGGCGGCACGCTAGATGCTCGGCCAGATTCTCTACGCCTTGCCCTTCCTCGCCCAGGGTTTCGCCCTGACGCTCTGGGTGTCGCTGCTGGTCGTGGTGCTGTCGCTCATCGCCGGGGTATTGATGGGCGTCGGGCTTATCTACGGTCCGGCTCCGCTGCGCTGGGCGGTGCGCATCTTCAGCGACACCATCCGCGGCATTCCGATCCTGGTGCTCATCTTCTTCGTCTATTACGGCCTGCCCGCCGTCGGCGTCCATTTGCAGTCCTTCTGGGCGGCCGTGCTGGCGCTCACCCTGTTCAAGACGGCTCAGGTCGTGGAGTATCTCAGGGGCGCGGTCGCTTCCATCCCGAAAGGGCAGTCCGAAGCGGCGATGGCGATCGGCCTGACGTTTCGCCAGCGCCTGGCCTATGTCATCTTCCCCCAGGCGTTCAGGCGCTTCCTGCCGCCATGGATCAATGGCGTCACCGATGCGGTGAAGGGCAGCGCCCTGGTCTCGCTGCTCGGCATCACCGACCTGATGCAGGCCATCAACCAGGTCATCGGCCGCACCTATGAGGCAATGCCGCTCTACATCCTCGGCGCGCTCGTCTACTTCGCGGTCAACTACGCCCTTTCGCTCGCCAGCCGGCGGCTGGAACGGCGTTTCTCCTTCATCCGGGAATAGCAAGATGTCCGCAAACGCCAATGCCCCGCTGCTCGATGTACGCGATGTCTCCAAGGCCTTCGGAACCGTCGAGGTGCTGCGTGCCGTCAGCCTCGAGGTGAAGCGCGGCGAGGTGGTGTCGGTCATCGGGCCGTCCGGCAGCGGCAAGACCACGCTGCTGCGCTGCGTCAACTTCCTTGAAAGCTATGACAGCGGTTCCATCCGCATCGACGGCAAGGAGGTCGGCTACCGCGAGGCCGGAGCCCGCCAGCGCCGCAGCGAGCGCGATCTGGCGGCGATGCGCGCCGAGACCGGCATGGTGTTCCAGAGCTTCAACCTGTTCCCGCATCTGACGGCGGCCGGCAACATCATGCTCGGCCTGCGCAAGGTGCGTGGCAAGAGCGAAGCCGAAGCCCGCAAGATCGCCGAGCACTGGCTTGGCCGGGTCGGCCTCGCCCACAAGGCCGATAGCCTGCCGGCCGAGCTTTCCGGCGGCCAGCAGCAGCGTGTCGGCATCGCCCGCGCCGTGGCGATGGAGCCGAAGATCCTGCTTCTCGACGAGATAACCTCCGCGCTCGACCCGGAACTCGTCGGCGAAGTGCTTGAGGTCGTGCGCAGCCTGGCCGAGGACGGCATGACGATGCTGATGGTCACGCATGAGATGGCCTTTGCGCGCGATGCCTCCAGCCGAATCGTCTTCATGGCGGATGGCAGCGTCAGCGCTGCCGGGCCGCCGGCCGAGATCCTGGGGACGGAGATCGACAATGAACGCCTTCGCAACTTCCTGGCGCGGTTCCGCGCCTCGCATTTCTGACACCGGGCAGCGAAAGCTGTCGCAAGGAGCTTTTTATGACGCCTTACATCCGGCTCGCCGAACTGGGCCTGACGCTGCCCGAGCCGCCGACACCCATCGCCAACTTCGTCACCCATGCCGAGAGCGGACGGCTCATCTTCCTCTCCGGCCAGGGACCGTTGCGCGCCGATGGCACGTTCTACACCGGCAAGGTCGGCGAGGATGTCACGGTGGAGGAGGCCTATGCGCATGCCCGTCTCACCGGCTTGAACCTGCTCGCCGTCATGCACGCAGCCGCTGGCGACCTCGGCCGCATCGTGCGCATCGTCAAGCTGCTTGGCTTCGTCAATGCGATCCCCACTTTCAGCGACCACCCGAAAGTGGTGAACGGCTGTTCCGATCTTTTCGCCGATGTCTTCGACAGCATCGGCGGGCATGCCCGCTCGGCGATCGGCGTCGGCTCCTTGCCGGGCAATATCACGGTCGAAATCGAGGCGGTCGTCGAGATCGCCGCCTGACTTCTCACCCATGGATATGCGAACGATGAAAACCTATTCCGCAAACGGCTCCAACACGACGATCCGCGAACGGCTCGGCCTTCGCCCAATCATCAATGTGTCCGGTACGATGACGGCGCTCGGCGCTTCGATCATTGTCCCGGAAGCGATCAGCGCGATGGCGGAAATCGCCTCGCAATGGGTTGAGATGGACGATCTGCAACGCGCCGCAAGCACGGTCGTCGCGCGCCTCACTGGCGGCGAGGCCGGCTTCATCACCGCCTGCTGCGCCAGTGGCATCACCATGGCGATTGCCGGCGCCATGACCGGCACCAATTTGCTCGCGATCGAGCGGCTGCCGGACGACACGGAAGGGCTGAAGTCGGAAGTCATTGTCCAGCTCGGCCATATCGTCAATTACGGCGCGCCGATCGACCAGTCGATCCGGCTTGCCGGAGCAAAAACCATCCCGGCCGGCACGGTCAGTGTCACGCAGGATTATCATGTCCGCGACGCGATCCGGGACCGCACGGCAGCCGGCCTCTACGTCGTTGCCCACCACACGGTGCAATACGGCATGCTGTCGCTGGAGGAATTCTGCGAGATCTGCCACGCCAAGGATGTTCCGGTGATCGTCGACGCCGCCTCGGAATATGATCTGCGCGGCTTCCTCGCTCGCGGCGCCGATATCGTCATCTATAGCGGCCACAAATTCCTCTCGGGGCCGACCAGCGGCATCGTCACGGGGCGCAAGGATCTGGTGCGGGCCGCCTATCTCCAGAACCGTGGCGTCGCCCGCGCCATGAAGGTCGGCAAGGAAAGCATCGCCGGCACCATGGCGGCACTCGAAGCCTGGGAAAAGCGTGACCATGCCGGCATCCGGCAGCGGGAGGAAGCCGCACTCAACCTGTGGAAGGCCGCCTTGCAAGGCATTGCCGGAATTGGCGCCGAGATCATCCCCGATCCGACCGCCAACCCGCTCGATCGCCTGCAGGTCTTCGTCCGTCCGGAAAGCCGCTTCAGCGCCGCCGGCCTCGCCTCGGCGCTGGCGGCGGGCTCACCTCCGATCATCGTGCGCAACCACGAGGTTGAACGCGGCCACTTCTTCCTCGACCCCTGCAACCTTCATCCCGGCGAGGCGGAGATCGTCGCCGAGCGCCTGCGGGCAGTGTTGACCGCGTCGGAGCGACCTGCGGACGCCTTGAAAGAGGCTCGCAAAGTGTCGTCCGGCGCCTTGCGCTGGCCGGATTAACAAGCCGGCCGAACGGCGAGCGTGTCACTGCCTCGGTCGGCTCGCATCTGCGTTGCTCGCGCGGGATGCATCGGCTATGGACCGGCAGCCAATGCCGGCACAGGAGCCCGATCATGACAGACAAGACCATCCTCAAATTCGGCGCCGTCGACAACGCCGAGGCCGGCGACCTCGCGGGATGGGTCGTCGTCGAGGGCAAGCCGACCATGAAAACCGCCGTCCAGCATATTACGGCCGACGGCAAGGTCATGTCCGGAACGTGGCAGGCGACGCCCGGAACCTATCACGCCACTTACAGCGACTATGAATTCGTGCACATGATCGCGGGCCGCATCGTCATCACGCCGGACGGCGGCGCCCCAGTCGAAGTCGGCCCCGGCGATGCTTTCGTGGTGGAAGCCGATTTCAAGGGAACGTGGAAGATCATCGAGCCGGTGACGAAGCATTTCGTCGTCAGGGTCGACTGATCGGCCGCAGCACGACCTTTGTCGTGACCGCCAGGGCTTGTTCCTTGCGGCTCTCCCCGAATTCCGCTAATGCGCGCCTTTGTCGCCGGGGAGCAGAAGCTTGAACGATCAACGTGCCGACGTCGCCATCATCATGGGCAGCCAGTCCGACTGGGCGACGATGCGCCACGCCGCCGAAACGCTGGCGGCGCTGGGCATCCCGCACAAGCGGCTGATCGTCTCTGCGCACCGCACCCCCGACCGGCTCTATGATTTCGCCAAGGGCGCCAAGGCGGCCGGTTTTCGGGTGATCATCGCCGGCGCCGGCGGTGCAGCACACCTGCCCGGCATGACGGCGGCGATGACGCCGCTTCCGGTTTTTGGCGTGCCGGTGGAATCGAAGGCGCTGTCCGGACAGGACTCGCTGCTCTCCATCGTGCAGATGCCGGCCGGCATTCCGGTTGGCACGCTCGCCATCGGCAAGGCGGGCGCCACCAATGCCGCCCTTTTGGCCGCTGCCGTGCTGGCACTGAACGATGAAAAACTCGCTGCCCGGCTGGATAGCTGGCGCGCCGCCCAGACCGCCAAGGTCGCATCTGAACCCACGGACGCGCCGTGAGCCTGCCCGCGGGATCGACCATCGGCATCATCGGCGGCGGCCAACTCGGCCGTATGCTGGCGATGGCAGCGGCCCGCCTCGGCTACCGCACGGTCGTGCTGGAACCGCAAGCCGATTGCCCGGCGGCCCAACTCGCCAACCGGCAGATCGTTGCCGCCTATGACGATACGGCAGCACTTGCCGAACTGGCGGCGGCCAGCGCCGTAGTCACCTATGAGTTCGAGAATGTGCCGGTCGTGGCCGCCAACGCGCTTGCCGCCGCGGTGCCGGTCTATCCACCGGCTCGCGCCCTGGAAGTGTCGCAGGACCGGGTGGCGGAGAAGAAATTCCTCAACGGCATCGGCATCCGAACCGCCGATTTCCGTCCCGTTGACACGGACGAGGAACTGACGGCGGCGCTGAGAGAATTCGACGGCAGCGGCATTTTGAAGACGCGGCGCATGGGCTATGACGGCAAGGGCCAGCGCGTCTTCCGCAACATGGAAACGGGCGGCTTCGCCGGCACCTGCGAGGCAATGGGCAATGTGCCGCTGATCCTGGAATCCTTCGTCGCCTTCGAGCGCGAGATCTCGGTGATCGCCGCACGTGGGCTGGACGGTTCGCTCGCCGCCTACGATCCGGCCGAGAACGTCCATCGCGACGGCATCCTGCATACGTCCACCCTGCCGGCCGCGATCACATCCCAAACAGCAGCGGCGGCGCAGGCGGCGGCGGCAAGGATACTCGCGGCGCTGGACTATGTCGGCGTCATCGGCGTCGAGTTCTTTGTCCTTGCCGACGGTTCATTGCTGGCCAACGAGATCGCGCCACGCGTCCACAATTCCGGCC
Organism: Mesorhizobium metallidurans STM 2683; assembly: GCF_000350085.1. GTDB lineage: Bacteria > Pseudomonadota > Alphaproteobacteria > Rhizobiales > Rhizobiaceae > Mesorhizobium > Mesorhizobium metallidurans. Next base: position 32,736 of record NZ_CAUM01000051.1, on the reverse strand, counting down.
ATTGGACGGAAGCCGCCTGCATCGTCTCGCAATTCGAGCAGCATATCCGCGCCGTCGCCGGCCTGCCGCTCGGAAATCCTGGCCGGCATTTCGATTGCGTCATGGAGAATTTGATCGGCGACGATGTCTTGCGCGTTCCGGCTTTGCTCGCCGAGCCCGATCTGATGCTGCATCTCTACGGCAAGGCCGAGGCGCGGCCGGGCCGCAAGATGGGCCATTTCACGCGGACCAGCCGCCGCGGCTGACAGCTTTATTGCACGTCGCCGCCCTCGTCCTCGTCAGGGCTGGCGTAGCCCGCAAGGCGCCGATGGCGAATATTTGATGGCACGAGCCATTCGCATGCCTTATGAAGCATGCTTGCGGTTGACATGGGCAAGGCTCCTCGTTTAAGAGCCACGCACAAGTCTTGAGGCGCGTCTTCTGGCGCGCCTTTATAATTCGGCCCGGGACCGGGCCTACACCAACGGGCAAGACCATGAAGATCAAGAATTCGCTCAAGGCGCTGAAGGCGCGTCATCGCGACAACCAGCTGGTTCGCCGCAAAGGCCGCATCTACATCATCAACAAGACCGCTCCGCGCTACAAGGCGCGCCAAGGCTGAGCCTTGTAGCGCGGCCTTGCGCCGCGCGCATATGATGTTACCGCATCGACCCGAAAATCGGAATCGATTTTCGGAAAGTACGATGCGGAGAATTCAAAGTGTTAGAGCGTCCTTTACGCGTCCAAAAGGACGCGTGGCGCTCTAATACCGGCATATCGGCCCTTTCACGCTAAATTCAGTTTGACGATCCGCCGTCCGGGACTAAATTCCGGCGATGCGGATTCTTTTTGCATTTCTCGCGACCCTTTTTCTTTTCGGTTCGATCTCGCTTCCGGCTCAAGCGGAAGACCCGGCCACTCCTCCGGTTGTCACGACCAAAGAGGCAAGGCTCGACCAGCTGTTTGTCGACCTGAAGCGCGAACGCAACGAAAAGGCCGCCGAGCGTATTGCCGGCCGCATCTGGAGCGAATGGTCCCAGTCCGGCAGCGCCTCCATCGACCTGATGATGCAATGGTCGCAAAAGGCCATCGAAAACCAGAAGTTCGACGTGGCGCTCGATTTCCTCGATCAGGTGGTGACCTTGCAGCCGACCTATGCCGAAGGCTGGAACCGGCGCGCCACCGCGCACTTCATGATGAAGAATTTTGGGAAATCGATGTCGGACATCGACCATACGCTACGGCTCGAGCCACGCCATTTCGGCGCGCTTTCCGGCCTGGCGCAGATCATGGCCGCGACCGGCCACAAGCAGTCGGCGCTGGAAGCCTGGCAGCGCGTGCTCACCATCTATCCGATGATGCGCAGCGCCCAGGACCAGGTCGGCACGCTGTCGGAGGAACTTGCCGGCGAAGGCATTTGACACCAGTAGGGGAGTAAGGGAGTAGGGCAGTAAGGCAGTATGTAAGTGGTGTGGATTGCACCGTTGGAACACATACCCCTTCTGCCCTACTGCCCTACTGCCCTACTGCCCTACTGCCCTATTGCCCTACTGCCCTACTGCCCTACTCCTGAACTAATTTCGCTCCGGTCCGTATCTGCCCTCATGAACCTGATCTATGCCGCGCTCGCCTTCCTCATGGCGCTTGTGTTCACCCTTGCCGGTGTCACCCGCGCCGGATCATGGCTGATTGAGCGCCGCAATCCGCCGATCGGCGATTTCGCCGATATCGACGGCGCCCGCATCCATTATGTCCATGTTCCAGCACCCGCCAACGCCAAGCTGCCACCGGTGGTCTTCATCCATGGCGCCAGCGCCAATCTCAGGGATCAGATGCTGCCGCTCAGGCCATTGCTTGAAGGCCGCGCCGAGATGCTCTTCCTCGACCGCCCGGGTTTCGGCTGGTCGGCGCGGGGTCCTGGCAACAACGAGACCCCGGAGGCGCAGGCCAACACCATCGCGGTGCTGATGAACCGTCTCGGCATCAAGCAGGCCATCATCGTCGGTCACTCCTTCGGTGGCGCGATAACCACCGCCTTCGCGCGCGGGCATTCCGACAAGACGCTCGGCCTTGTCTTCATTTCGCCCGCCACCCATCCCTGGTCGGGCGGGGCGACCGCCTGGTATTACAATCTGACGGTCATTCCGGTGCTTGGCTGGCTGTTCTCGGAAACGCTGAGCTATCCGGCGGGAACGCTGCGGATGGCCGACTCCACCGCCTGCGTATTCGCACCCAACAAAGTGCCGGACAACTATGTCGCCACGACTTCGATCCCGCTGGTGCTGCGGCCGAGCGCCTTCCGCGCCAATGCCGTTGATGTCGCGGGACTCTATCGCTACGTGCTCGGCGCCGCGCCGCACTACGGCGACATCAAGGCGTCGACGGTAGTCATCTCGGGCGACCGCGACAAGGTGGTCTATGCAACGATCCATTCGGTCGGCCTTGAGCGTGACATACAAGGCGCCGAGCTGGTCTGGGTGCACAATCTCGGCCACAAGCCCGACTGGATCGCAGCCGATCTCGTCATCGGTGCGATCGAAAAAGTCGCGGGCAAGGACGTGGACCTTCAGGCAATGGCGAAGGCCGTGGAAGCACGGATTGCTAGCGACACTTACGGCGCCGGCAAATGCGCCGACCTCAAGGTGCCGGAGGCCGAGCTCGCGCCGATCTAATCGAGCCCAGCGCGACTTACCGGCTGGCCTGCGCGTCCGACCCGATATAGGCGATGCGCAGCATGTTGGTGGAGCCTGGCGTCCGCAGCGGCACGCCGGCCGTTATGATGACGCGGTCGCCCGGCTTGCCGAACCCTTCGTCCAGAGCGATGCGGCAGGCGCGGTCGACCATGTCGTCGAGGTCGATGGCGTCCGGCGAGACAACGCAATGCGTGCCCCACAGCAGCGACAGCCGCCGCGCCGTGTTGAGGATCGGCGACAGCGCTATGATCGGCACTTGCGGGCGCTCGCGCGCGGCGCGCAGGCCGGTGGTGCCGGACGCCGTGTAGGTGATGATCGCCGACAGTTTGAGCGTCTCGGCGATTTCGCGGGCGGCGAGCGAAATGGCGTCGGCGCCGGTCGCTTCCGGCTCCGAGCGCTGCGCGTTGATGATGCCGGCATAAGTCGGATCGGTTTCGACCTTGGTGGCGATCCGGTCCATCATCGCCACTGCCTCGACCGGATAGGCGCCGGCGGCGGACTCGGCCGACAGCATGATGGCGTCGGCGCCTTCGAACACGGCGATCGAGACATCGGATACTTCGGCGCGTGTCGGCACCGGTGCGGTGATCATCGATTCCAGCATCTGCGTGGCGACCACCACCGGCTTGCCGGCGCGGCGCGCGGCGCGGGTGATCTGCTTCTGGATGCCGGGCACCGCCTCGAGCGGCATCTCGACGCCGAGATCGCCGCGAGCGACCATCAGCGCGTCCGAAAGGTCGATGATCTCGGCCAGCCGGGCGACGGCTTGCGGCTTTTCGATCTTGGCCATGATCAGCGCCCGGCCGCGCGCGATCTTGCGCGCTTCCGCCAGATCCTCCGGCCGCTGCACGAATGACAGCGCCACCCAGTCGACGCTCTCGGCCAGCACCGCGTCGAGGTCCTTGCGGTCCTTTTCGGTCAGCGCCCCGACCGGCAGGTCGGTATCGGGCAGGCTGACGCCCTTCTTGTCGGAAATGGTGGTGCCGGCAACGACCGTGCAGACGATCGCCTTGCCGTTGCTCTCCACAGCCTTGAGCTCGAGCTTGCCGTCGTCGATCAAAAGACGGTCGCCGGCCTCGACCGAGCTCAGGATTTCCGGATGCGGCAGATAGACCCTTGAAGAGGTACCGGGCTCGGGATTGTCGTCGAGCGTGAAGCTTTGGCCAGGCTTCAGCACCTCCTTGCCATTGGCGAATTTGCCGACGCGCAGCTTCGGCCCTTGCAGGTCGGCGAGAATGCCGATCGGCCGGCCGACCGCTTTCTCGACGCTGCGGATGCGGCCGACAAGCGTGCGCATCAGCTCATGGTCGGTGTGGCTCATATTGATGCGGAACACGTCGGCGCCGGCTTCGAAGAGCTTCTTCAGCATCTCCTCGGAAGAGGAGGCCGGACCGATGGTGGCGAGGATCTTGACCTTGCGGCTGCGTCTCATTGACTGTTCGTTCCCGGGGCGGCTGGAGCGCCTTCCGTTGCGGACTCGTCGGTGAGCTGGACCATCCAGCTTGCCTGCTCGCCCGTGTCATATTCCTGGAATCCGGCGCGCTGGAAGCCCCGGGCGACGCAGTCGGTAACGCCGGCGATCTTGAACTCTTTTTCGGCCACGCACATGTTGATCGGGCCATCCCAGCGTCCACCGCGCTCGGCGTCTTCTGCATAAAGATAGTAAAACCTTGATGACAGCGGCCCTTCGATCAGCGTCTTGCAGCTCGATCCTTCGATGTGCCACCAGCCCTCGGTGATCCAGCCGGCCTTGGCGCGGTAGCCGATGCCGACGCCGACCAGGTTCTGCGTGGCGTTGCAGACGCGGAAATCGGCGCGCGCTGGCGAGGCGGCAACCATCGCCGACAGGCCGATTGCAAGGGAGAGGAGCGGCATGGCCAAGGCATAGCGCACGCGCGGCCTGCCGGCGGAACCCATCCTGAAACCCCTCAAGAACCACATTTGCATCTCTCAACGCCCCTTTTCGGAAAAGTCCGGGCGCATGTCAACGCGCCCTTTTGCCCAATTCCAATCGATTTAGAAACGCCCTGGCGCAGGGTCCGCCGTCTTCTTCCAGATTTCCGCAGAAACCTTGGCCAAACAACGGCATTGCGCGGGCGTCCTCTTCGTGGAATGACGATACCACCCTCCCCGGAAGCCAGCGAACAGACCATTTCCCGCCAATGACCCGATCCACAGTTTTCGCGCCTTTCGACATCGTCGAGGGCGACCGCAAGCGAGGCATCGTGCTTTTGGCCGACCACGCCCGCCGCGACCTGCCGCAAGAGTATGGCAGCCTCGGCCTGCCGGCGGCGGAGTTCGACCGCCATATCGCCTATGATATCGGCGTCGAGACGGTGACGCGCGAACTGGCGGCCCTGCTCGGTGCGCCGGCGGTGCTCGCCAATTTTTCGCGGCTGCTGATCGATCCCAATCGCGGCGAGGACGACCCGACGCTGATCCGCCAGCTTTATGACGGCACCGTTGTGCCGGGAAACTATCCTATGGCCTGGGAAGAGCGCGAAAGGCGGCTCGACCGCTTCTACCGGCCCTATCACGACGCGGTCGGCGCCATGATCGCCTCGGTGGCGCAGACTTCCACACATGCGCCTTTCATTTTCTCGGTGCATTCCTTCACCCCGGTCATGCAGGGCTTTGTGCGCCCGTGGCATGTCGGCATCTTGTGGGACCACGACGACCGGGTGGCACGGCCGCTGATCGACATGCTGGCGGCCGACAAGGATCTCGTCGTCGGCGACAACGAGCCCTATGACGGCGCTTTGCGCGGCGACACCATGTTCAGGCATGCCATCGTCAACGGCTTCGCCCATGCGCTGATCGAGATCCGCCAGGACGTGATCGCCGATAGCAAGGGTGCGCTCGCATGGGCCGAACGGCTGGCACCGATCATTGACGCGATCGACCGCCGTCCCGATATACATCAGGTGAAAATGTTCGGCTCGCGCACCGGGCCGCTGTGACCGAAGCTCAAGGAGGCCGACAAGCCATGACCGAACTCAGCGACGAGCAAAGACGCGATTTCGAGGCCGCCGCCTTCCGCCGGCTGGTCGCGCACCTGCGCGAGCGCGGCGACGTCCAGAACATCGACCTGATGAACCTCGCCGGCTTCTGCCGCAACTGCCTGTCCAACTGGTATCGCGAGGCCGCCGAGGCCGAGGGCGTCGATCTCAGCAAGGACCAGTCGCGCGAGATCATTTACGGCATGCCCTATGCCGAATGGCAGGCGCTCAACCAAACCGTGGCCTCCGACGCCAAGAAGGCGGAATTCGAGGCAAGACGCCCCAGGGATCACTAGCATCGGTTGCTGCCTGGCAGCGGACCCTACATTGGCGATGCAAGAAACTCTGCCAGAGCTTCAGTCAGGCGGTCGAGTTCCACCTTCGATCCGATGGTGATCCGGATGAAGTCGGACACTCGCGCGCCGGAGAAATGCCGGACGAGTACAGCGCGCTCACGGAGTGCCGCCGAGAGGGCTTGGCCGGTGTGGCTCGGGTGGCGGACGAAGACGAAGTTAGCGCTGGACGGCAGGACATCGAACCCAAGCTGGATCAGAGCCGCGGTCAGGCTCTCCCGATTTCCGATGATGATCGACCGCTTCTGTTGGAAGTAAGCCTCGTCCTGTATGGCGGCGATGGCACCCGCCTGGGCTGGCCGCCCGAGCGGGTAGGAGTTGAAGCTGTCCTTTACCCGAGTCAGGCCTTCGATCAGCACCTGGTCGCCGATCGCGTAGCCAACGCGAAGGCCGGCGAGCGCGCGGGATTTCGACAGGGTCTGGACCACGAGGAGATTGGGATGGTCGCGGATCAGGGGTATGGCGCTGTCCGCGCCGAAGTCGACGTAAGCCTCATCGATCACCACAGGCGCATCGGCTCGCTCGCTCACGAGATGTTCGACCTCCGCGCGAGACAGGGCGATCCCCGTGGGTGCGTTTGGATTGGCGATAATGATGGAGCCGCCCCGATCGAGATAGTCGGCGATGCAGACGCGCATCTCGCCGTCGAGTGGAACCGTCTCGTGGTCAATGCCCAATAGCCGGCAGTAGACGGGATAAAAGCTGTAGGTGACATCGGGAAAGAGCACAGGCTTGGGCTGCTTCAGCAATCCCGCGAAGGCGTGGGCGAGCACTTCGTCCGAACCGTTGCCGACGAAGACCTGCTCGGGCGCAACACCGTGGTATTCGGCCAACACCTCTCGAAGGTGTGTGGATTGCGGGTCCGGGTAGAGGCGGAGCGTGTCGGCGGCAGCCAACCGAACGGCTTCGATCGCCATTGGAGACGGTCCAAACGGGCTTTCATTGGTGTTCAGCTTCACCAGGCCTGGAATCCGAGGCTGTTCGCCAGGCACGTATGGCGACAGACCTCGGGCAAGCTCCGACCAATAACGGCTCACGAATTCCTCTCTCGCAGTACATTTCCACACAGTGATGAGGGTTCAGACTCCTGTGGTCAAGATCGCTCCGGTAGCCTTCAAGTGGCCATCGAGATAGCCATTTCCTGCCGGGTGGCTTTCGCAATCTGCGACAACTCTCGCGCCTCGCCTTTGCGACCTGACAAAGTTCCGTACCAAGGGTAGGCCGCGGGGGGGGCATGATGGCGCCTCCCGGCTCGGCCCTGGCCCAAATTCTTGCCGCCCGCTAGCGCTTGACTGCAAATTGAATCGATCTAATTTACCCCGCGAGGCCATTTTCAGACCGGATTCTACGCAATGCACGCGCAAAAAATCATGCAGACCGCCATTCGCGGGCGATGGGCCGTGGCGGCCATCTTCCTCGCCAACGGCTTCCTGACCGGTAGCTGGGCGCCGCAGATTCCGGTGTTCCTGACCCGGCTCGACATCTCCAAGTTCACGCTCGGTCTGCTGATCCTGTTGTTCGGTGCCGGCGCCGTCGCGGCCATGACCTGGTGCGGCCACCTGATCTCCAGGCATGGTTCGCGCACCGTGCTGCGCTGGTTTGGCCTGTGCGGCAGCTTCGGCCTGCTGGCGGTGGCGCTGGCCCCCAACGTGCCGCTGGCGGCCATCGCCATGTTCATCTTCGGCGGTTCGATCGGCGGCATGGACGTCGCCATGAACGCCAATGCGGTGGTGGTGGAACGGCGGCTGTCGCGCGCCATCATGTCGTCATCGCACGGCTTCTGGAGCCTTGGCGGTTTCGCCGGCGGCGCTCTCGGTGGTTTCGCCATCCAGAACTATGGTCATCTCGCCCATGCAACGGTCGTCACCGCTCTGGCATTCGCTGCGGTTGCCGCGGCGGTGCGCTACCTGATCGCCGAGGACAAGCCGGCTCGAGGAGCGGTCTCCGAACATCGCAAATTCACGCTGCCTGGAAATCCGCTCGTCTATCTGATCGGGCTGATGGCGCTGCTGACGATGATCTCCGAAGGCGCGGTCCTGGATTGGGCGGCGCTCTATCTGCAGCAGGAACTCGGCGCCGACCTTGCCATCGCCGGCCTGGCTTACGCCGCCTTTTCCGGCATCATGGCCGTCATGCGTTTCTTTGGCGACGGCGTGCGCAACCGCTTCGGTGCGGTGATGACGCTGCGCATCTCGGCCCTTGCAGCCGCCGCCGGCATGCTGGTGGCCGGGCTGGCGCCCTCGCCCTTCGTTGCTATCGCGGCTTTTGCCTTTTGCGGCCTCGGCATCGCCAACATGGTGCCAATCCTGTTTTCGGCCGGCGGCAACCAGGAAGGCATGTCGTCAGGCACCGGCATGAGCGTCGTCACCACCATGGGTTACTCAGGCATTCTGGTGGCGCCATCGGCAATCGGCTTCGTCGCCGAGCATTCGAGCTTCGGCCCGATCTTCGTCGCGCTGTCCGGGCTGCTGGTCATCGTGCTGCTGATGGCCGGGCTTGCTCACCGAGCCGAATTCGCTCCGGAGCCGGCACCGGCCGAATAACGCTTGACTTCCTCGTAGAGGAAATCCGCCACCCGGCGGATGCGCACGCTGGTGCGCACGTCCAATTGGCGGCCGCTCCCTCGCCTGCCTGAGCTTCAGTTCAGATCCTGCCCATCAACAGCAGCACCAACAGTACGATCAGCAGGACGCCGACGATGCCGGAAGGACCGTAACCCCAGGCGCGCGAATGCGGCCATGCCGGCACCGCACCGATCAGGATGAGGATCAGAATGATGATGAGAATGGTGCTCAGCGGCATGAGAATCCCTCGCCATGAAATGCAGATGTGACGAGACAATGCAAAAGGCCGCCTGGTTGTTCCCGGGCGGCCTTTTTATGCGGCTAATCAAAAGTCAGCTATTCGGCCGCTTTCGGGAAGGCGATTGCCGGCTCGGAGTCCGAATCTTGTCCTGGTGCCGCTTCGGTCGAAACCTCGCCCTTGCCACGCCGGAACAGCCGGCTGAACCAGCCGCGCCGTGCGCCGGACTTGACCTTGGCGCGGGTGAACACCATCAGCATCGACGGCGTCACCACCAGCGTCAGCACTGTGGCGAAGGACAGGCCGAAGACGATCGCCGAGGACAGCGAAATCCACCATTGCGTCGACGGCGCGTTGATCGTCGTCTCGTGGCGGAAGATGTCGAGGCCGAGGCCGAAGGCGATCGGCAGCACGCCGAGGATCGCCGAGACCGCCGTCAGCACCACTGGGCGGGCGCGTTCGCGGCAGGTCTGCAGCACCGCCTCGACCTTGTCCCAACCTTCCTCGCGCAGCCGGTCGTAGGTGTCGATCAGCACGATGTTGTTGTTCACCACCACGCCGGCCAGCGCGATGACGCCGATGCCCGACATGACGATGCCGAATGCCTCGCCCGTCAGCAGAAGCCCGAGGAACACGCCGATCGTCGCCATGACCACGCAGGACAGCACCAGCCAGACGCTGGTGAATTTGTTGAACTGCGCCAGAAGCACGAGGAAGATCAGGAAGATCGCCGCGCCGAAAGCCTTGCTGAGGAAGGCGCTGGCTTCGGCGCTGTCCTCGTTCGAGCCGGCGAGCTTCCAGCCTATGCCGCTGCCGAGATCCATATCGGCGACGGCCTTGGTGACCTCTTGCTGCACGGCCGCGACCTGGGCGCCGGCGGCCACATTGGCCTGCACCACCACGGTGCGCGCGCCGTCAATGCGGTTGAGGATGCCGACGGTCGGCTCGGGCTTGCGCACGACGAAGTTCGAGATCGGCACCGATCCTTGCGAGGTCTGCACCCTGAGTTCGTCAAGCGTCGACAGCGTGCGGCGGTCCTCGGGCAGGCGCAGCCTGATGTCGACGGCGTCGTCCGCCCCGGCGGGCCGGTATTCGGAGAGCTTCAGCCCGTTCGTCACCAATTGCACCACGGTGCCGACCGAGGTCGGGCTGATACCGTATTGGGCCGCCTTGGCGCGATCGACCTCGAGCGCCCAGTCGACGCCGGGCGGCGGCAGGCCGTCGGAAATGTCGATGACACCGGGCACCTTGCCAATGCGCGCTGCAACCGCACGGGCCTTGTCGTCGAGCCCTTTCGGGTCGACGGCCGAGAGCCTGATCTGGATCGGCTTGCCGGTCGGCGGGCCGGCCTCGGGCACGCGGACCTCGACATCGACACCCGGAATGCCGGCCATGACGCCGCGCAGTTCGTCGAGGATCTGGTTCGCTGATTTGCGCTCGCGCCAATCGACGAACTCGTACTGGATAACGCCGACCACGTCCTCCGGTACATCCTGGCCGCCGCCTTGCGTCTTGCCGACACGGGTATAGACCGATTTCACGCCCGGCCAGCCGAGCAGCCGGTTCTCCGCGGTCTTTGTCGCGGCATCCATTTCGGCAAGCGAGAGATTGCCGCGGGCATGCACGTAGAGCAGGCCGTAGTCGGGCTCGACATTCGGGAAGAACTCGACGCCGGCGCCATATTTCGAATAGGCAAAGCCGACGCCGACCAGAAGGCCGACGGTGAGGACAAGCACGGTGACGGGAAAGCGCACCGCCTGCTTGACCACCGCCATGTACCAGCCGTCGCGATTGTCGTCCTCGTGACGCGGCGGCGCCTTGGCGAACAGGGCGCCAAGCGTCGGCGCGAAAACCAGCGCATAGAGCATCGACGCCGACAGCGTGACGATCAGCGTGATCGGCATGTATTTCATGAAGTCGCCGATGATGCCCGGCCAGAACAGCAGCGGCGAGAAGGCGGCGATACGCGTCATCGTCGCGGCGATGACCGGGCCGGCCATGCGCTTGGCGGCAAGCGCGAAGGCTTCTTCCTTCGGCATGCCTTCGCTCATGCGCCGTTCGGCGAATTCGGTGACGATGATGGCGTCGTCGACCAGCATGCCGACAGCCAGGATGAGGCTGAACAGCACGATCATGTTGATCGTGTAGCCCATCATCGCGAGCAGCAGGATGCCGATCAGGAAGGACGACGGGATAGCGAGGCCAATCAGGACCGACGCGCGGCCCGACAGCGCATAGAGAATGACGATGAACACCAGGATCACGGCGATCATGACGTGGTTCTGCAGATCGCTAAGCAGCTGGTTGACGAAGACCGACTTGTCCTGCGTGTAGGTGACGTGCATGCCTTCCGGCATGCTCTTGATGAAAGTATCGGACACCGCCCTCACCTGGGCGATCATATCGATCAAATTGGAGCCGATACGCTTCTTCACTTCGATGGCGATCGCCGGCTTGCCGTCGAGGCGGGTCACCGTTTCTGCGTCCTTGAAGGTGGAACGGATGGTGGCGATGTCCTTGGCCTGCACCACGGCATTGGGCGTGGCGACGACCGGAAGTGCCGCCACATCCTCGGGCGTCTCGATCAGCGACGGCACCTTGACGGCGTATTTGCCCTCGGAGCCTTCGATGTTGCCGGCGGCGACAAGGCTGTTGGAGGCGCCGACAGCGCCGATCAGCTGGTCGAGCTGCAGCCCGTAGGAAGACAGTTTCATCGGATCGATGACGACTTCGACGAGGTCGTCACGCGCACCTTGCAGCGCGCCTTCCAGCACGCCGGGCACTTCCTCGATGCGGTCGCGCAGTTCGCGCGCCGCAGCCGTCAGCACGCGTTCGGGCAATTCTCCCGACAACGTTACGACGAGAACGGGAAACTCGGAGATGTTGACTTCGGTGACCACAGGCTCCTCGGCCGCCTGCGGCAGGTCGGCCTTGCCGTCCTGCACCTTGCTGCGCGTGTCCTGCAGCGCCGTCGCCAGATCCGTCTGCGGTTGGAATTCGACCAGCACGTAACCACCGCCCTGGAAGGCGGCCGAGCGCATCTCCTTGAGGCCCTTCAGGCTTTTCAGCTTGGCTTCCATCGGCCGCAGCAGCAGGCGTTCCGAATCCTCCGGCGAGATGCCCTGATAGATCAGGCTGACATACATCATCGGAATCGGAACGTCGGGTTCCGCTTCCTTCGGTGTCGATTGATAGGCGACCGCACCCGCAAGGATGAGGAAGGCCAGCACTGAAATGGTCAAGCGGGCATTCTGGATTGCGAGTCTGACGATATCCATGACTACTGCGTCCCGACCGTCGCTTCGCCCAAGAGCTTCTGGATGGTCGCCTGGTCGGCCTCGACCGGCTTGACCACTTCGCCTTCCTTCACCAGTTCCTGGCCGGCGACGATGATGCGCGCGTCGGCCGGGATGCCGCCGAGCACCAGGCCGGTCGGCGTGTCGTCGACCAGGTCGATCGGGAAGAACACGACCTTGTCGTCCTTGTCGACGGCGCGGATGCCGAGATCGCCCTTGTCGCCGAGCGTCACCACCGAGCGCGGCAGCATCACGGCGTCGGTCGGCTGGGCGCTGAGCGCGATTTCGGCGGTCATGCCGGCCGGCACGGAGCCGTCGCCATTGGGGATGGCGACCTCGACCCGGAAGGTGCGGGTTGCCGAAGACGCATCCCGGCTGATGTAGCGCACCGTGCCCTTGACGGTCTGACCACTGACCAGACGCACATTGGCTTCGTCGCCAAGCTTGAGATAGCCGAGATCGCGTTCGCTGACTTCGCCGCGGGCGATCACCGGATCGAGCTTCAGGATGGTCGCCACCTCGCCGCCCTGCATCACGGAACTGCCAAGCTCCACCGGCACCCGGTCGATGACGCCGTCGAAGGGAGCCCTCACCTCATTGCGATCAAGCTGGGCTTGCATGGCTTCCAGCATCGACTGCGCCAAGGTCAGGGTGGAGCGGGCGTTGTCGAGCTGCAGCTTGGGCAGGTTGCCGGTTTTCGCCAGCCGCGTGGCCGCATCGAGTTCGGCCTGACGCTGCGCGACAAGCTGCTTGGCATTGCTGAGCGCCGAAAGCTTTTCCTCGGTGGCAAGCATCAGCACGAGATCGCCCGTCTTGACGTGCTGGCCTTGCTTGACCGGCAGCTTGTCGATGATGCCGTCGACCCGGGTCGCCAGGACCGCCCGCTTGTCGGCTTCGGTCAGTCCGGAGATGCGGATGGCGCGCGCATAGGTGCGCCGCGGCGGGGTTATGATCGCGACAGTGCGCAACGGCGCCTTGGGCTGTTCCGCCTCAGTGGGCTTGGGCTTGTCGGTGTCAGCCGCCTTGGGCTGCTCGACTTCGCCTGCCTTGGGCTTGCCGTCGGCGGCTGCGCTGCCGACGGACGAGAACTCTCCCGTCGCCATCCAGGCAGCGAAACCGATAAGCACAATAATGGCTGCAAGCTTGTGAAACCTGATCTTCGGCATCGTCGTTTTCCAGTGCGCGGGTTTTGGCCAGACCGTGTCTACTAAGAACTACCGCGTCTTCTAAACTCGGACGCGCTGCCGATATGGGTGCGCGCAAGGCCGTGTTCAAATTGCCGTGATCGGCGAGACGCGCTTCTACATCAAAGTTGCACCGTAATATAGTCAGAAAGTTGATGGACTATTGCAGTGTCGGACACGGCGCACCCGCCGCCATCCAGCTCTCGATCGCTTGATAGGTTTCCCCCGCCGAGCCTGGCGCCGGCTCTTCCCGGCACCCAGCCCCAGCCCACTAACCTGTCGTTGCGGACATGCAGCGCGACATCCCCGAGGCTGCGGCCGCCATTGCGGGCGGGATCCTTGATCCGGGCACAGATTTGCGCCGAGGACTGTCCGAACCAGGCCATCTCGACCGGCGCCAAATGCCACTTCTCGGCGCCGGGAGGCCCATGCAGCGCATTGGAATTGCTGGAGAAAGGCAGGCCGTGCAACGCAAGCCCGGATTGCCGAAACCCGAACCGTCGGCGCCGCGCTGGACATTGAAGGCATGAACGCGCGTTCCGCCATAATGCGCGCCGGACCAGCGCGGCCGATCGTCCGCGACATGGCAGCCGGCGCAGCGCGGATGCGAGAACACCGCCTGGATCTTGTCCCGTTCGGCCAGCCCCTTGGCCGCGTCGGCCATCGCGGACGGCTTTGCCTCGTCTTCTTGTGCGCTTGCGAAAGGAGCTGCCGCAAACAGCATGGCAGCAGCCGTCAGCATGGTGGCAAAGAATTTCATGCGAAGGCCACCTCCTTCGACAAGGGCAGCGTCCGGATGCGCTTGCCGGTCAGCGCAAAGACGGCATTGGCGAGCGCCGGCGCGGCCGGCGGTGTGCCGACTTCGCCGACGCCCCCCATTTTGTGGAAATTTTCCAGTATGGCGACTTCGAAGGCCGGGCACTGGAAGATGCGCATGGCGTCAAAGTCGTGAAAATTCGACTGTTCGACCATGCCGTCGGCGAAGGTGATTTCCTGACCCATCGCCGCCGACAGGCCGTAGATGGCTGCGGAGATGAGTTGTGCCTCGACGATGCCGGGATCGAGCGCGGTGCCGACATCGGCGGCAATCCACACTTTCTCGATGCGGATGCCGGCCGGCATGTCGGCGACCTGGACGATCTCGCCGACCCAGCTGCCGAAGGAGAGCGTAAACGCCATGCCCCTGGCCTTGCCGGCGGGCAGCGCCTCGCCCCATTTCGCCATCTCGGCGACCTTCTCGACCACCTTCACCGCAGAGGGATAGGCGGCCATCAGCGTCTTGCGCAGTACGACCGGGTCGGTTTTCCCCGCGACGGCGATCTCGTCGAGAAAGCCTTCATGGAAGAAGCCGTTGATCGAGCTGCCGACCGACCGCCAGGAGCCGACGGGGATGGTCACGGGGGCCGCTATGCCGGCCACCCTGTAATCCGGGATCGTATAGGGTTGGTTGTAGGCGCCGTCGACGATGGACTTGTCGGTGCCGAGTGCCGGTATCGAGGGAAACAGCCGGCGCAAGGTGCTGGCGATCATCGACGGCGAGGAGATCTTCATGTCGACGGCGACCGGCAGGCCGTCATCGCCGAGCCGCGCCTGGAACCTGCCGACGGCAGCCGGGCGGTAGGCGTCGTGGCGCATGTCCTCCTCGCGCGTCCAAATTACCTTGATCGGACGCCCGCCTGTTTCCTTCGCCATCAGCGCGGCGTACAGCGCGTAATCGACCTCGACGCGCCGGCCGAAGCCGCCGCCGAGGAAGGTGGTGTGGACATTGACCCTGTTCTGTTCGATGCCGACCAGATTGGCGCAAAGCTGCCGCACCAGCGTCGGCGCCTGATTGCCGCACCAGATGTCGAGCACGCCGCCCTTCAGCCGCGCCGTGGCGTTCATCGGCTCCATCGTCGCATGCGCCAGATATGGCACGGCATAGTCGGCCTCGACGACCCTTTCGCGCGGTGCATCGGCAAAGGCGGTATCGACGTCGCCATCGTCGCGCATCGCTGAGCCCTTGGCGCCGAGCGCCTGCTTCAGCGCATCGGAAATGGCGGCGCTGTCCAGCGGGTATTCGGGATCGGCCCATTCGGCCTCGATCGCTTCTGCCGCCTTGAACGCCGCCCAGGTGTTTTCCGCGATGACGCCGAAGCCGTGGCCATAATTCGTTTCGATCGGCACGATCTTGACCACGCCAGGCATCTTTTCGGCCTTTGACAGATCGGCCTTGACCGGCTTTGCCCAGAAGCGCGGGCTCATCTTGACCGTGCCGAACAACATGTCCGGCAGCGTCACGTCGATGCCGAAGATCGGTGCGCCGGTGACCTTGGCCAGCATGTCGATACGCTTCTGCGGCTTTCCCAGCAATTTCCAGTCGTCTCTGTCCTTGAGCCTGATATCTGAGGGCGGCGGCGTCGCGGCAGCGCTTGCAGCAACATCGCCATAGGCCAGCGATTTGCCCGACGCCTTGTGCAGGATCCTGCCATTGGCCGTTTCCAGATTGCCGGCAGCGACGCCGAGCCTTTGCGCGGCCGCCGCAATCAGCATCTGGCGCGCGGCAGCACCCGCCTGCCGCATCTTGTCGAAACCATCGCGTGTCGAGGCCGAGCCACCAGTGGCCTGCAGCGCAAGGAATTTTCCGGCGACGCCCATGCCGGCACGCACCGCTTCAGCGGTCATGCTCTCGTCGAAGAAGGCGAAGGGGCCGCCCTCCTCCAGGATCGCTGAATTGTAGTAGGCATAGGAAGCCGGGCCATGCTCGACCTTGATCTGGTCCAGGCCGACATCGAGCTCTTCGGCGACCATGGCGGCGAGCGTCGTCGAGATGCCTTGTCCCATCTCGGCGCGTGGCGCGACGATGGTGATGCTGTTGTCGGCGCCGATCTTCACATAGGGATTGAAGGTTGCCTCACCAGCGGCGAGATCGCCTTCCAGCGGATTGGCAAAGGGTTTGCGGTAATAGTAATAACCGACGGCGACACCGCCGGCGATGGCGGCCGCACCGATGAGAAACGTGCGGCGGGCGATCTTTCCGACGCTGGCCATGATCAGAGCCCCGCCGTCTTGAGAACGGCGGCTTTTTTGATCGCCGCGCGGATCTTCGGATAGGTGCCGCAGCGGCAGAGATTGCCGCCCATCGCATTGTCGATGTCGGCATCGCTCGGGTCGGCGACCTCATCGAGCAGCGCCACAGCGCTCATGATCTGGCCGGCCTGGCAATAGCCGCATTGCGCGACCTGCTCTTCCAGCCAGGCCTGCTGCACCGGATGCAGCTTGCCCTCGATGCCGATGCCTTCGATCGTGGTCACCGCGCCGCTGACCTGACCGACCGGCAATGAGCAGGAACGCACCGGCTGGCCGCCGATATGCACCGTGCAGGCGCCACAGGCGGCGATGCCGCAGCCGAACTTCGGCCCGGTCTTGCCCATGAGATCGCGCAGCGCCCACAACAGCGGCATTTCGGGATCGGCATTGATATCGAACGATTGCCCATCGACGGTGAGGCGCATGGGGATACCCTTCGTTGTCGTCCACTGCCCAAGGCGAAATGGCTAGCTGGCCATTTCCCTCTCATACATCTTGACAAATTTCGTTATTTTGTCAATAGAGGCATGGCAGATAGTGTTGCCCATGATCGAAATCGAAGACTTCGCCAACATCGACCCCAAACGCGCCCGTATCCTCGACGGCGCGATGAAGGTGTTTCTGGCCTATGGCTTTGCCCGCACCACCATGGACGACATTGCGCGCGCCGCCGACATGTCGCGTCCGGCGCTCTACCTTCTGTTCAAGAACAAGACCGACATTTTCCGCGCCATAGCCATGATGCTGCTCGGCCGTTCGATCGAGCAGGCGAAAACGGCGCTTGCCGGCGACGGCGCCTTCGCCGAGCGCATGACGCGCGCCATCGACGGAGCGCTGATCTCGATGATGCGCGCCGTCGTCACCTCTCCGCATGGCGCCGAGCTCCTCGACATGAAGTCGAGTGTGGCCGATCTGGTCGGATGCTGGCGTGGCGACCTTGTCGGGCACGTCGCCGCGGCGATCGAGGACGAGGCCGTCGGAAACGGCGTCGATCTCGCCGCCAAGGGCTTGTCGGCAAAATTGCTGGCCGACATGCTGTTCGACGGGCTGGAGGGCATGAAGACGCGCATCAGCGATCCGGACCAACAGCGGCAGGCGGCGGCCGCACTGATCAGGGTGATCGATCTAGCCTTGCAAAAAAGCTGACGTCCAAACGCCTCAGGCCTGGCGGCGTGCCGTCTCCGGCTTCTTGCGCGCCGCCAGGAATTCCTTGACCCGCCGGCCGGGTGCCGGGCCGCGCACCGGCTTGAAGCCGTCGTCGAGCTCGCCGGAGAGATCGAGCGTCGGCCGTTTGCCGACGGCGTCGTAATTCTCTTCCAGCCAGTCGCTGGCGGCGGTGCGGCCGAGGTCGCGCAGATAGGTCAGGAAGGCCCATTCGGCATTGACCTTGGACGACGCCGACAGGTCCTTGAACGCCTCGTCGGCATCGATGCGGTGCATGCGGATGTCGCGATATTCGCCATGCGGCAGCCGGCCGGCGGCGATCAGTTCCTTGACGAAGGCGATCGAACGGAATTCGCGCAGCAACCCGGCATTGAAGGTGATCTCGTCGATGCGGTTCTGGATTTCGTTGGCGCTCTTCGGCGTCCCTTCGCGCACCACCGGATTGATCTGCACCAAAAGCACATCCTCGGTGGCGGCCGTCTTGAAGAACGGAAACAGCGCCGGATTGCCGCCATAGCCGCCATCCCAATAGGGCACGCCCTTGATCTCGACGGCGCGGAACAGTTGCGGCAGGCAGGCCGATGCCATCACCGTGTCGAGGTCGATCTCGCCATCCGAGAAGACGCGCAATTGCCCGGTCTCGACATTGGTCGCCGAGATGAACAGTTCCATCGACTTGCAGGCGCGCACATTCTTAAAATCGATCTCCTGCTCGATCACGTCGCGCAGCGGGTTGAGGCCGAGCGGGTTGGCGACATAGGGCGAAAACACCCGCGACATCGTGTCGAAGAACAGATAGCCGGGCGTGTTCTCGATCGACCAATTGCCCCAGGCGACGTCCCACGGCATGCGCTGCACCGGGCTGAAGCGGCCCTTCAGCGCCACCGCGCGCCAGAAATCGTCGAGTTTTTGCCGCGCGCCCTCGACCCCGCCGCGCACGAAACCGTCGGCCAGCGCCACCGCGTTCATGGCGCCGGCGCTGGTGCCCGAAACCGCTGCTATATCAAGCCGCCCGTCCTCCAGCAGCCGGTCGAGCACGCCCCAGGAAAAGGCGCCGTGCGAGCCGCCGCCCTGCAGCGCGACATTGATCTTCTTTTTCTCCTCCGCCTTGCCGTTCGTCGTCATGGCGTTGTCCTTGATGTGGCGGCCGGATTTATCGCGCGCGCCCGAACTCACTGGGCGGTCCAGCCGCCGTCGACGGAGATATGTGTGCCGTTGATTTGCGCCGCCGCATCGGAACACAGGAACACAGCGGCTGCGGCAACCTGTTCGACCGTGACGAACTCCTTGGTCGGCTGCTTCTCCAGCATGACCTCGCGGATGACGGTCTCGCGATCCATCTTGTTGGCCTTCATTTGGTCGGGGATCTGCGCCTCGACCAGCGGCGTCAACACATAGCCGGGGCAGATGGCGTTGCAGGTGATTTTTTCACGCGCAAGTTCGAGCGCCACCGTCTTGGTCAGCCCCATAATGCCGTGCTTGGCCGCGACATAGGCCGATTTGAACGGCGAGGCGACCAGCCCGTGTGCCGAGGCGACGTTGACGATCCGGCCGCCGCCGGCCTGTTTCATCAGCGGGATGGCGGCGGCAATGGTGTGGAAGGCCGACGACAAATTGATGGCGATGATCGCATCCCACTTCTCGACCGGGAATTCCTCCACCGGCGCGACATGCTGGATGCCCGCATTGTTGACGAGGATATCGACCGAGCCGAATGTTTTGGCTGCCCTCTCGACCAAGGCCCGGCATTCGGCCGGCTTCGACATGTCCGCCTTGATATAGGCGGTCTTCACCTCGTGGTGTCTGGCGATCGCATCGGCAATCGCATGGTCGTCCGCCGTATCGGAAAAGGAATTGACGACGATGTTGCAGCCTTGCGCCGCGAGCGCTTGGGCAATGGCGAGGCCGATGCCCGAAGTGGATCCGGTGACGATGGCGGTTTTTCTGTTGGGCAAGGCGGAATCCTCAATGCGGCTCTAGCACGAATATATTGCAGTGCAGCATATATGTCTTGTGCGGCGTGAAAACAGCAGCACGATCCGAGCAATGAGATGAAATTTTTGTCACGAAGGAGCGGGGCTCGGCCCGTGCAATGGGCCGAGGAGTGGACCTCAAGCGACCAGCTTCGGCACCGGCCCGATATAGCGTGACTGCGGGCGGATGAGCCGCCCGCTTGTCTGCTGCTCGCGCGCATGGGCGATCCAGCCGGCCACGCGCCCGGCGGCAAAGACGTTGGTGAACGCCTCTTTCGGAAAGCCGGCCGCCTCCAGCAGCAGCGCGGTATAGAATTCGACATTGGTTTGCAGAGAGCGCGACGGTTTGGCAACCCGAAGGACCTCGAGCGCCGTCTGCTCCACTTTTTCGGCGAACGCCAGACGGCGACCGGCTCCGTCTTCACTGCCGAGTTGCCGAACCACGGCTTTCAGCACGTCGGCGCGCGGATCGCGCACGCGGTAGATGCGGTGACCGAACCCCATGATGCGCTCGCCGTGCGCGATTTCGGCGCGCAGCCAGCCGGCCGCATCTCCGCTTGCCTCGATCGCGTCCAGCATCTCGATCACCGGGCCGGGCGCGCCGCCATGCAGCGGGCCCTTGAGCGCGCCGAGCCCGGCCAATACCGAAGACGTCAGGCCGGCCTCCGTCGATGCCACCACCCGGGTCGCGAAGGTCGATGCATTGAGGCCATGGTCGCTCACCGTGACCAGATAGGCGTCGAGGGCTCTGGCCAGTGTCGGCGGCGCGGGAACGCCGGTCAGCATCCGCAGCATGTCAGCGACATGATCGGCCTTCGCCTCCGGTGCAATCGGGCTTTCGCCGCGCCGCAGGCGCAGCAAGGCCGGTGTCAGCACCGCGGGCGCGGCGATCAGCCGAAGTGCATCGATAAGCCTGTCGCCATCCGGCATCATCGCGACGCCGGCTCGCATGCCGCTGTATATGTTGAGCGAGGCGAGAAAGGGCAGCGCGGGTTCTACCTGTTCGAATACCTCGACGCGCGCCCGCCCGATTGCGCGGGCCAGTTGTTTGTCTCCCGGAATACCCTCGAAGAAGCCGTCGAGCAGCAGGCGAACCACCTGGGAATAGGACCAGCGGCCGACCAGTTCCTGCAGCGAATGGCCTCGGATGGTGAGACGGCCGCCAAGACCGTCGACATCGGAGAGCACTGTTTCCGCCGCGACCACGTCGTCGAGCCCGTTTGCCATTGTTGTCTCCTTGACCGATTTCGCATTGCAGATAATGGTGAACGACAAATCCATCAATATTGATCAAGTGAATCAATATTCCGGGACGCCTGGGTGGGACATGTCTGAGTGGCTGACGCGGGAAGAGGCTCTGGAAAGGCTCAAGGTGCGGGCGCAGACGCTCTATGCCTATGTCAGCCGTGGTCGCATCGGCGTCAGGCCGGATCGGCTGGACCCGCGCCGCAGCCAGTATCGCGCCGACGATATCGCGGCGCTGGCGACCCGCCGGGCGCGCGGACGAAGCCCCCAGGCGATCGCCAAAAGCGCCATTGCCTGGGGCGAACCGGCGATATCGACATCGATCTCGACCGTCGAGCATGGCCGCCTGATCTATAGCGGCAAGGATGCGGCAGTGCTTTCCGCCACGGCCACGCTGGAGGAGACGGCAAAGCTGCTCTGGGCCTCCGGCGCTGCCGTATCGTTCGCTTTGCCGGGTTCCAATGACAGCCCTGAAACCGGCCGGGCGGCGGCTTTTGCGAGACTGGCCGCGCTGGCCGCTGAAGGCAGGGCCTCGCTCGGACGCAATCCGGCTTCGCTGCAGGAAGACGGCGCCGGCGCCATCGGCTCTCTGGCCCTGGCGCTGGGTGCGAGGCCGGGCAGCGGCACCGTACACGAAAGGCTGGCGCAGGGCTGGTCCGTCGACGCCGCCGGCGCGGATTTGATCCGCCGGGCGCTGGTCCTGTTGGCCGATCATGAATTGAACGCGTCGACCTTCGCCGCCCGCGTCGCCGCCTCCACCGGCTCGCCGATTGCCGCTTGCCTGCTTGCCGGCCTCGTCACGCTTTCCGGACCGCGCCATGGCGGTGCTGCCGAAGCGCTGATGGGGCTCGTCGAGGATGCGCAGAGGCTGGGGGCGGACGCTGCCATCGGGCGCTGGCTTGGCCATGACAGGCCGCTGCCCGGATTTGGCCATGCGCTCTATCCCGAAGGCGATCCGCGCACCCAGGCGCTGCTTTTCGGCATCGACGTGGACAGCGGGCTCGTGCGGCTGCGCGATGCTGTTTTCGCGGAAACGGGCATGCGCCCCAACGTCGATTTCGCGCTCGCCGCGCTGACGCGCCGCCTGCATCTGCCGGCCGACGCACCGTTTCGCCTGTTCGCACTCGGCCGCAGCATCGGCTGGACCGCGCATGCCGTGGAGCAGATCACAAGCAGCGGCCTGATCAGGCCTCGCGCCCGCTACGAGGGACCCCTGCAGGAGCTTGCTTGAGCATTAAATCTGACGCGCTTAAGCCGCCGGCGATCACGACATGGTGTCGAGCTTGCGCTGCATGGCGGCGATCTGCTCCTTCAACTCCTGAAGGTCGTCCGGCTTTTCCGGCGCATCCTTCCTGGCTGGTTCGGCCGGCGCAGTGCCGGGGCCATTCGTGCCGGCGGGCGGGAAGGGCGTGAACAGGCGCATGGCGTTCTGGAACATCTCCATGTTGCGGCGCGTCTGCTCTTCCAGCGCCTTGATCGGCGTGGTGATCTTCATCATGTCCAGCGGTGACTTGCCGATCGCGCCCTTCATCTGCTCGCGGAACCGTTCCTGTTCCTTTGCGAAGGCGATCATCGACTGTTCGAGGAAGCTCGGCACGATCATCTGCATCTGGTCGCCGTAGAAGGCGATCAGCTGCCGCAGGAACGGGATCGGCAGCATGTTCTGCCCGTCCTTGTTCTCCAGTTCGAAGATGATCTGGGTCAGCACCGGATGCGTGATGTCGTCGCCGGTCTTGGCGTCCTGGACGGTAAACTCCTCGCCCTTCTTGACCATGTCGGCGAGATCCTCGAGCGTCACATAGGTGCTGGTGCCCGTGTTGTAGAGGCGGCGATTGGCATATTTCTTGATGATGATTGGTTCGTCTTTCGCGGCCATCTGCATCCCTCCCCGGACACCGGCGCACTTTGAGTAAGCGGCCGATAACGATTGCGCCTCTTTGAGGATATGCGCAAAAGCGTCACAATTCCAAGTGGTTTGTGCAGTGCGAGATCAATTAATGCTGCATGGCGGGCTAAATATGCTGCGCAGCAACGACGGCCCTATTCCCATAGGCGCGGGCAAACTGCTTGTCGCGCATGGCCGGCATGCCCCATTTCAGGTTTGACTTGAGTTGTGGAACGGGCAAGAAAAGTCCCCAACGACACTCAAAAACACGATCCCCTGAAGTCTGGAGAAGAACATGTCCGCTGCCAACACCATCGTCGTCGCAAGCGCGGCGCGCACGCCCGTCGGTTCCTTCAACGGCGCCTTCGCCAACACGCCGGCCCATGAACTGGGCGCCGTCGCCGTCAAGGAAGCGCTCGCCCGCGCCGGCGTCGACGGCAAGGAGGTCGACGAGGTCATCCTTGGCCAGATCCTGACCGCGGCGCAAGGCCAGAACCCGGCGCGTCAGGCGGCGATGGCGGCCGGCGTGCCACAGGAAGCGACCTCCTGGGGCCTCAACCAGCTCTGCGGCTCGGGCTTGCGCGCCATCGCGCTTGGCATGCAGCAGATCGCTATGGGAGATGCGAAGATAATCGTCGCCGGCGGCCAGGAATCGATGTCGATGGCCCCGCACGCGCAGCACCTGCGCGGCGGTGTCAAGATGGGTGACTTCAAGCTGATCGACACTATGATCAAGGACGGCCTGACCGATGCCTTCTATGGCTACCACATGGGCAACACGGCCGAGAACGTCGCCCGCCAGTGGCAGCTTACCCGCGACGACCAGGACAAGTTCGCCGTCGGCTCGCAAAACAAGGCCGAGGCCGCGCAGAAGGCCGGCAGGTTCAAGGACGAGATCGTCGCCGTCACCATCAAGGGCAAGAAGGGCGACACGATTGTCGACCAGGACGAATACATCCGCCACGGCGCGACCCTCGAAGCCATGACCAAGCTGAAACCCGCCTTCGACAAGGAAGGCACGGTCACCGCCGGCAATGCCTCCGGCATCAATGACGGCGCCGCCGCCGTGGTGCTGATGACCGAAGCCGAAGCCGCAAAGCGCGGCATCACCCCGCTGGTGCGGATCGTTTCCTGGGCCGCCGCCGGCGTCGACCCGCAGATCATGGGCACCGGACCCATTCCCGCCTCGCGCAAGGCGCTGGCCAAGGCCGGCTGGTCGGTCGGCGATCTCGACCTGGTCGAGGCCAACGAGGCCTTTGCCGCGCAGGCCTGCGCCGTCAACAAGGACATGGGCTGGGATCCTTCCATCGTCAACGTCAATGGCGGCGCCATCGCCATCGGCCACCCGGTCGGCGCGTCCGGCGCCCGCGTCTTCAACACGCTGGTCTACGAAATGCGGCGACGCGGTGCAAAGAAGGGCCTCGCCACGCTGTGCATAGGCGGCGGCATGGGCGTCGCCATGTGCGTGGAAACGCTCTAACGATAATGATGACAGGGCGGCGCGAGCCGCCCGCTCTTTCTTCAATGCCCATTCTTTATTCAGTGCATAAAAAGCCCTAAAAAAGGGCGGTATCAAAAAAAGGGGAAACGCATGAACAAGGTTGCAATCGTCACGGGCGGGTCGCGCGGCATCGGCGCGGCCATATCGATCGCGTTGAAGAATGCCGGCTATTCGGTTGCCGCGAACTACGCCGGCAATGACGAGGCGGCGCAGAAATTCAAGGCGGAGACCGGCATCCCCGTCTACAAATGGTCTGTCGCCGACTACGACGCCTGCGCCGCCGGCATCGGGCGGGTCGAGGCCGATCTCGGCCCGGTTTCCGTGCTGGTCAACAATGCCGGCATCACCCGCGACGCCATGTTCCACAAGATGACGCGCGATCAGTGGAAGGAGGTCCTCGACACCAACCTGTCGGGCGTCTTCAACATGACGCATCCGCTGTGGGGCGGCATGCGCGACCGCAAATTCGGCCGCGTCATCACCATCTCCTCTATCAACGGCCAGAAGGGCCAGACCGGCCAGGTCAACTATTCGGCCTCGAAGGCCGGTGATATCGGCTTCACCAAGGCGCTTGCCCAGGAAGGGGCACGGGCCGGCATCACCGTCAATGTCATCTGCCCCGGCTACATCGCCACCGACATGGTCATGGCCGTACCCGAAAAAGTGCGGGAATCGATCATCGCTCAAATCCCTACGGGCCGTCTCGGCGAGCCGCAAGAGATCGCGCGCTGCGTCGTCTTCCTCGCCTCCGAGGACGCCGGCTTCATCACCGGCTCGACCCTCACCGCCAATGGCGGCCAGTACATCACCTGAGGTTTCAAGAAGACCGGGCGAGAATGCCTTGTCCATCGCCGCCCCCAGCGCGACGCCCTGACCCAATCCGGCACGCAAAGGTTAAGGGCGGCTCAGCCGCGTGTGCAAAACCAGCTCCACAACCTGTGGATTCCCGGTGGAAAACCTGTTCACAACACAACATGTTGGGGTGAACAAAACCGGAATACCGAGGTATCTCTGATTCGTCGCCGTTTCGTTCCGGCTTTGACCGGAACGTTAACGGCGAAGCCGGAAACCACCGCCGAAAAAGTTAAGGCGCATTAGGAAACGTCAATAATTTCATAATCTTGGACGTGGCCGGCCGGTCCGCTGCGATCGTTCACCGGCAAAGATTAATGACAGCGTCCTCCCTGCATGAATCGGGCCAATTCACCGATTCAGCATGTGGTGCGTATCACCGGTATAAAATCCAGATGTAGTCGTGAACAAAACCTGAATCCGCGCGAGTCAGTGATTCGTAGCCGATTCGTTCCAGACTCGTTCCACCTGTTAATTCGGGAACAGAATGACGGCGTCCGGATGGAGCCTTCGGCCCGCCGGCGGAACATTCCGCTTTCGCTTCGCGCGCGAAATCCCTATGTGTGCGCTGTGACACGCGCCACCACTGGCGTGCTCCCCGGCAACGAGCGGCAGAAGCGTTATTTCCGAGCCGATGAACATCCAGCCGAAACACACTGAGCCGCTGATCCTGTCGGGCCGCGACGTGACAGCCGTGCTTGGGCCGACCAACACCGGCAAGACCCATCTCGCCATCGAGCGCATGGTGGCGCATGACAGCGGCGTCATCGGCCTGCCGCTCAGGCTGCTCGCCCGCGAGGTCTATACACGCGTCTGCGAGAAGGTCGGCGCCCACAAGGTGGCGCTCATCACCGGCGAGGAGAAGATCCAGCCGGTGGGCGCGAAATACTCGGTCTGCACGGTGGAAGCCATGCCGCGCGAGACCGACGCCGCCTTCGTCGCCATCGACGAGGTCCAGCTTGCCGGCGATCTCGAGCGCGGCCACATCTTCACCGACCGCATCTTGCATCTGCGCGGCCGCCAGGAGACGCTGCTGCTGGGTGCTGCCACCATGCACGGCATCCTCCAGCGCTTGCTGAAGGGCGTGTCGGTGGTGACGCGGCCGCGGCTGTCGCATCTGGCCTATGCCGGCTCGAAGAAGCTGACCCGTCTGCCCAGGCGCACGGCGATCGTCGCCTTCTCCGCCGACGAGGTCTATGCCATCGCCGAACTGATCCGCCGCCAGCAGGGCGGGGCTGCCGTCGTGCTTGGCGCACTCAGCCCCCGCACCCGCAACGCGCAGGTGGCGTTGTTCCAGGCGGGTGATGTCGATTACCTCGTCGCCACCGACGCCATTGGCATGGGGCTCAACCTCGATCTCGACCATGTCGCCTTCGCCCAGAACCGCAAATTCGACGGCTATCAGTACCGCAACCTGACGGCGGCTGAACTCGGCCAGATCGCCGGCCGCGCCGGCCGGCATTTGCGCGACGGCACCTTCGGCGTCACCGGCCAGGTCGATCCGCTGGACGAGGAGCTGATCAAGAAGATCGAAGGCCATGAGTTCGACCCGGTGAAAGTGCTGCAATGGCGCACCGCGCGTTTCGATTTCGCCAGCCTCGATGCGCTGAAGCGCTCGATCGAGACCAACGCGCCGGTCGAGGGCCTGACGCGCGCACTGCCGGCAGTCGACGCGCAGGCGCTGGAGCATCTCTCCCGCGACGAGGAGATAAGGGCGCTCGCCACCGATCCCAGGCGCGTGGCGCTGCTGTGGGAAGCCTGCGCGCTTCCGGACTACCGGAAAATCGCGCCGGCCCAGCATGCCGACCTGATCGCCTCGATCTACATGGACCTTGCCAGGCATGGCCATGTCAATGAAAATTACATGGCCGAACAGGTGCGCCGTGCCGACACGACGGAGGGCGACATCGACACGCTGTCGCACCGGATCGCCCAGATCCGCACCTGGACTTTCGTTTCCAACCGGCCCGGCTGGCTGGCCGATCAGGCACACTGGCAGGAAAAGACGCGCGAAATCGAAGACAGATTGTCGGATGCGCTGCATGAGCGGTTGACGAAACGCTTCGTAGACCGCAGGACTTCCGTCCTCATGCGGCGCCTTAGAGAAAATACCATGCCTGAAGCCGAAATCAGCCCAACCGGAACCGTCCTCGTCGAAGGCCATCATGTCGGCGAATTGCAGGGGTTCCGCTTCACCGCCGACCAGAGCGCCGGCGGCGAGGATGCCAAGGCGGTGCGCACGGCGGCCCAGAAGGCGCTGGCAGCCGAATTCGAGGCGCGGGCCGAACGCTTCGGCGCCTGCGCCAACGGCGATATCGCGCTCGGCTCCGACGGCACGCTGCGCTGGATCGGTGCGCCGATCGGCACGCTGGTCGCCGGCGACGAGGCATTGAAGCCCCGCCTTGTGCTGCTGGCCGACGAGCAGCTCACCGGTCCAGCCCGCGACAAGGTCGCGGCGCGCGCCGAGCGCTTCGTCAATTACCAGATCGAATCCTTGCTGAAGCCGCTGGTCGACCTCAAGAGCGCCGACCAGATCACCGGTATCGGCCGCGGCATCGCCTTCCAACTCGTCGAGCATTTCGGCCTCATCAATCGCCGCGATATAGCCGAGGAGATGAAGTCGCTCGACCAGGAGGGCCGTGCCGCACTGCGCCGGCTCGGCGTGCGCTTCGGTGCCTACCATGTCTTCGTGCCGGCGCTGATCAAGCCGGCGCCGGCCGGACTGGTCACGCTGTTGTGGGCGCTGAAGAACGACGGCAAGGACAAACCCGGCTTCGGCGACGTGGTTCACGCGCTTGCGTCAGGCCGCACCTCGGTGGTCATCGATCCTGCTTTCGACAAGACCTTCTACAAGCTCGCCGGCTACCGCAATCTCGGCCGGCGCGCGGTGCGCGTCGACATCCTTGAGCGGCTGGCCGATTTGATCCGCCCGGCGACCAACTGGAAGCCGGGTCTGGGACTGCGCCCCGACGGCGCCTATGACGGCCAGTCCTTCATGGTGACGCCACCAATGATGTCGATCCTCGGCGCCACCGCCGACGATATGGAAGAGATTCTGAAAGGCCTGGGCTACCGCGCCGAACCGAAGCCGGCGGCCGAGGTGAAGGCACGGCTCGAAGCGCAGGACAATGCCGCGCGCGAGGCTGCCGCGGCAAGGCTGGAAGAGGCCGCACGCACTGAGCAGGCCAAGGCGGCGGAAGCCGTGGCAACGCAAGCAGCCGCGGAGGCTGCGGCCGAAGGTTCTGAGCCGGCTGCCGCTGCTGAAGCCACCGTCGACGGCTCGGTGGAACCTGTCGCCGAAGTGGCAGCCGAGACGGCAGCCGAGTCCACTACGAAAGAACAAACCGAAGCTGCACCCGAAATCACGCAAGAGGTTTCGCTCGCAGCGGAGACGGTCGCTGACATCGCTCCTGCCGAAAGCGCTGACGCCCTCACCTCCCCCTCGATGGGGGAGGTCGCGGCGCGAAGCGACGCGGGTGGGGGTGACGGCGCCGACAATGCAGGTAGGCCTGACAGCGCCGACGCTCTCCCCACCCCGGCGCTGCGCGCCGACCCTCCCCACGAGGGGGAGGGTGAAGCCAGCGAGCCCGCGGTGGAAGCCGAGGAGCCGAAACCGATCCTGCTGTGGCGTCAGGGCCGCTTCGACCAGCGCCCCCGTCACCGCCACCACGACAATCGCGCTCGCCCGCGCAACGGACAGGCCGCGCAGGGCCGAAGCGATGCGCCGGCAGGCGCCGAAGGCGCGCCCCGGCCGCCCAATGAAGGTCGACGCGACCAGCGCGACGGCGCCGGCAAGCCGCGCTTCGACCGCTCGAAGTTCAAGCCCAAGCCGCAAGGTGAGGGTACGGAACGGCGCGATGGCAAGCCGCAAGGCGAGCGTCCCGACCGCCGCGACAACAGGCCCGACTGGAAGGGCGGCAGGCAGGACGGCAAGGGCGGCGCGCCAGGCGGCAAGCCCGCCTTCCAGGCAAAGCCGCGTGAGGAACGCCCGGCGCGCTTCGATCCGGACTCGCCCTTCGCCAAGCTCGCCGCGCTGCGCGACCAGCTGAAGAAATAGCTCAGTCCGGTCCGATGGTTGCTGAAGGCCGCCAGCGCATCGACAAATGGCTGTTCTTTTCGCGTGCGGTGAAATCGCGTTCGCTGGCGGCCAGGCTGGTGGTGGCCGGACGCGTCCGCATCAATCGCGACAAAGCAGCGCAGGCCTCCGATATGGTCAGGCCGGGCGACGTTCTCACCATCACGCTCGAGCGGCGCATCTTCATCTGGAAGGTACTTGCCACGGGAGCCCGGCGCGGTCCCGCCGAGGAGGCGCGCATGCTTTATGAGGACATGTCGCCGCCGCCGCCGCCGAAGGGCGAAGCCATTCCCGACGCAATTCCAGCACTGCGCGAAGCCGGCAGCGGCCGCCCGACCAAGAAGCAACGCCGGGAAACCGACCGGCTGTTGGGCGAGGACTGAGGCAATCGCCAATCTCCACCAGGGCAAGCGTCTGGAATTCCATTCCGGAAACACCGATATCGGTGGGAATGGCCGCCCTTGCCAGCGGCAGGCAAAGGCGTTACCTCACCAAAAAAGTACCGCATCGGCCGAAAATCGGAATCGATTTTCGGAAGCACGATGCGTAGATTCAAAGTGTTAGAGCGTACTTTGTGCGTCCAATAGGACGCACGTCGCTCTAACAAAATGGGACTTCCCGGAGCCGACCGATGACCTATGTCGTGACCGACAATTGCATTAAATGCAAATACATGGACTGCATCGAGGTCTGTCCGGTCGACTGTTTCTACGAGGGCGAGAACATGCTCGTCATCCATCCCGACGAGTGCATCGACTGCGGTGTCTGCGAACCGGAATGCCCGGCGGATGCGATCAAGCCGGACACCGAGCCGGGCCTCGACAAATGGCTGCAGATCAATACCGAATATGCCGAAAAATGGCCCAATATCACAGCCAAGAAGGAGCCTCCGGCAGACGCCAAAACCTTCGATGGCGAGGCCGGAAAGTTCGAGAAATATTTCTCCGCCGAGCCCGGCGAAGGCGACTGATAGTACGCCAGCTTGGCTGGCATGACGCTGCGTAACAGCCATTATGCATTAACTGCCTTGACAGGCAGCGGTTGTGCTTTGCCTTCGCGCGTGCAGCAAAACCTTGATTCTTCCGACTTTTTGTGCTACATGAGCGAAACATGCCGGTGACACAACGTCGATTTATGGCGCCAACGCCCCAAATCACTGAAAGGTGAATTTCTCAATCCGGACCAGAGCAATCTGGGGCAGGCGGTCGCAATTATGCGGTTTGCCGGTCCCCGCTTTTCCGGATGGGTTCATCTGTTGTGCGGCTAACGGTCGGTAGCCCGACCGCACGAGTTCAGCCGGCGCCGCCATGCCGGCACCACAACAAGGAGTTCACGGCGTAATGGCAACGATCACACCGCAGAAGAAGTCCACCGCAGCACGTCACGGTTTCAAGACCGGCGAGTACATTGTCTATCCGGCGCATGGCGTTGGCCAGATCGTCTCGATCGACGAGCAGGAAGTTGCGGGCCACAAGCTGGAGCTGTTCGTCATCGATTTCCAGAAAGACAAGATGCGCCTGAAGGTCCCGGTCGCCAAGGCGACCTCCATCGGCATGCGCAAGCTGTCGGAAGAGGATTATGTCGAGCGCGCGCTGAAGGTCGTTCAGGGCCGCGCCCGCGTCAAGCGCACCATGTGGTCGCGCCGCGCCCAGGAATATGATGCCAAGATCAATTCCGGCGACCTGATCTCGATCTCGGAAGTGGTGCGCGACCTCTACCGCGCCGACAACCAGCCGGAGCAATCCTATTCCGAACGCCAGCTCTATGAGGCGGCGCTCGACCGGATGGCGCGCGAGATCGCCGCCGTCAACCGCATGTCGGAAACCGAAGCGGTGCGCCTCATCGAGGTGAACCTCAACAAGGGTCCCAAGCGCGGCGCCAAGGCCGACAACGAGGAAGCCGAGCAGGAAGAAGCTGCCTGAGCTTTTTCGCCTTTGAGTTCTGAAAAACCCGGCCTCGCGCCGGGTTTTTTTGTTTGAGGGAGAGGCCGCATGTCAAACGGCGTTGAAGATTGACCCCTTGTCGGCGTGCAATATTGACCCCCTAAGGTCGGTGAGCTGATCCGATCCGTCGAGGCTGCTCGGGGTTGCGCACCTGGGCGGTTCAGCGGGTTGGGGTTCAGGCGCGACGAAATCACGAAGCCGCTCGGTGAGGTCTGCCGAAAGGAAGAGCTGTTCGGGGTCGGAGACAGGTGACGAAACGACTCGGGAGATAAAGCCCTTCGACGGCCCGGGCGTGATGGACATCGCGCACGGAGACGATCGAAGCCGTTCGCGCGACGCATTCATGAGTTGCGCGAGGATTCGGTCCGCGTGATCGACGGAACGACAGGCGATTTCGAGCCGCAGAAGAAACGGGTGCCCGTCATCGTCGTGCCGAACGAGAAGCGCCACCGGCTCCGTTTCGACCGTGAAGAGAAAGAGGCCGTTCGTGGGATACGACAACGGCGCCGCGTGATCATCGGCGAGGCGCTCGAACTCGATCGGCCCGGCCCACCATTCGTCGGCACCCGGGGCGAGTAATTCCGCCAGTGACACCCGTTTACTTCCCTGCCTACCGTACACTCCGAACGAACATGCGGTATCGGGCTGGGAAGATAGTTGCTCCACCGCCGATTGAATACCCGCGCCGAGCACGAGGAGCTCTTGCGATTTCAGGGCGCAAAGCGGTAACCGGCCGAGGCTTAGGTGTTCCGAAAGTCGGGTGGGAAGATTGGTCATGTTTGGGCCCCTCGTGTCTCACCACGCGAGGAGGCAAGAGATGTGCCGGTATCACCTGCTCCCGACCCACTGCCGGATCTCGTCAGCCAATTGCTCGAGAACGCCCATCGTCCCGGCGGGGAGCGGGTCCGGAAACCGTTGCTCGGGATACGCGAGCGTTCCCCCCAGATGGACCGGCTGGACGCAGGGCATCTCGTGCTGTTCGAAAAACTTGATCATGTTGTCCGCGCACAGGCGCACACTCGGATCGTCCGCGGGATCGGTGGCGCCGTTGACGATGACCGCTCCGAGTTTTCCTTTGAGCTGTTGTCCGTCGCGCCACAGGGGATCCGATCTGTCGAGCAAGACGACGCCCAGGGCCGGCGGCATTCCGAAGCAGGTGGGAGTAGCCATCAGAATCACGTCCGACTCTTTCATGAGTGACAGAACACGATCGATCCCGTCGCCGTGGTATCCGAACGTTTGATAACACTGCTCGCACCCGAGACAGTCGATACGCTCATCGGCCAGACGCACCTGTTCCACGACCTTCACCCGCCGATCTCTCTCGAGCGAGCGAAGAACCTCGCCGAGCATCCGCGCTGAGTTACTGGACGCGCGTGGGCTACAGTCTATTCCAATGATGGTCGTCGCTTTGTCCAAGTGAGGATCCCTAGTAAGGCGTGACAGCTCGATGCCGAATGGGCGAAGTTTTGAGTATCCCCACCGATGGCTTCAAAGTCGACGATACTCGCTCTTTACCTTTGATTTTCCGATCACAATATTAACCCCCTAAGGTCGGTGAGCTGATCCGATCGGTCGAGGCTGCTCGGGGTTGCGCACCTGGGCGGTTCAACGGGTTGGGGTTCAGGCGCGGTTCTTGAAGCGCCAGCTCTCGTTGCCGGTCTCGACGATATCGCAGTGGTGAGTGAGCCGGTCGAGGAGCGCGGTGGTCATCTTGGTGTCC